>JAGSGY010000003.1 GCA_023954855.1 Pseudomonadota bacterium
AGGGGCGAGCGAGTGTGCATCGCCAGCACGGCGAGCGGAAGGCCGACCCCGAGGCCGTGAAGAGGGTCGAGGGGCGAAATGGTGAGGACAAAAGCGCCCAAAGCGACCCAGGGTCCCACTGCCCGCTGCAGAAACCCGCGAAAGACGAGTTCCTGTCCGATCACGACGGCGACCAGCGGGAGCAAGAGCTCTGGCTGGAGGGCGTCACCCAGTCGTGTTTGAGCGGCGGCCAACGCCGGGCGCAGGGGAACGGGAGCCAGCCCCCGCGAGGCCACACCTGCGGCGACTGCAGCGGCGGCGGGCAGGGCGGGCCACCAGCTTGTGGACGGGCGGAGCCATGCATAGTCGTCGGCGTCTCGGGCGATGCGAAGTCCGGCAAGCAGGGTCAGCCCGACACCGCCAGCTAGCGCCCCTGCGGGCCGGGAGAGGCTGTCCGTGAGGGTGGCGTTGCCAGCGAGTGCCCAGAGTTGGGGGCCGAGAATGGGGGCAAGCCATGCCGCTGCGGCAATGCTGCTCATGACCACGAGCTCAGCCATAGGGCTACGGGCAGTCTCGCGGGTGGGGTCGTCGGAGAGGTCTGCGGCGGTGCGTTGCAGCAAGAAGGCAGTGGTGAGGCAGGTGCTCAGGGTGGCGACGAGCGGAGGCGCCCAACCTGGCCAGGTCGAACCAGCGGTGAGTAGTGCTCCGCCAAGAGGGACCGCTGAGCCGAGCAAAGGGTGGATGCGTCCGAGCATCCATGCGGCGATGCCCGCGGACATGAGTACGGCGGGGAGCACGCGTAGGCTGATGGTGGCACCGGCGACCACGTCCTTGGCTCGCCGTACCAGGTAGAGCCCGAGCGCAACGGTCGTCGCAGGGACCCAGGGCAGAGGGAGAAGCCATGCCCCTGGCTCTACCGAGCCGCTGAGGATGGCGATGAGCGCTGACAGGCAGGCTGCGCCCGCGCCGTAGCCCGTCCATGCGAGCCACTTGCCCACGGTGATTTCGCCCTTTGACACTGCAGCGGCGAGCAGGGTGGAGAGCGTTCGTCGCGCCCGCTCACCGGCGAGCGACTCCGACAGTGCGCCCATCATCACCGACGAAGAGATCAGCGCGAGCAAGAGTGTGCGGCCGGGAAGGTGAAGCGGGGCGGTGCGAATCTGTACGGTCACCGGTTTCGGGTCGAGCTTGTCGAGCCCGTGGCGGAGCGCAGGGGGCACTGGACCCGAGACGACGGTCCTGCCGTCTTCAGTGGTCTTGAGGCGGGTGCGGGCCTTCTCGACGACCTCGACCTCGCCTTGGAACCCTTCAGGGAGCGCGCCGCTCACCCGCGGAGCTTGCGGCTCCGCGAGCGTCACTCCAGCATCCTGAGGCCGAATCGGCACCGCGGCCGCCGGCATGAGCAAGCCGGCAGTGATGGCCCCGAACATCAGGCCACGCCAGCCCCGAAGCTCCATGCGGAGGTCACGCATGGCGATGGCGAGAATCGGACGGAGCCTCATGACTGAGCCCTCCCGAACCAAGCTGAGCAAGCGGCTCCAAGCACGAGCGACACCAGGAGCGGCACAACGGGTGATCCCGTCGCACTCAGGCTTGCGATGGGAAGAAAGTGAGTCGCCTCGCTACTCAATCCCATGCTGCCGAGCACAGAAACCGCAGACATGCTGACGGCCAGTGTGGTGGAGAAGCCGGACTTGATGGTGGAGCGGCCGGCAGATGCGATGCCGATGGCCGTCGCACCCGCAGCGGCAGCCGCCCCATGTCCAAGGATGATGAGTGGTGCCTCGATGTCGAGCATGGCGTCCACGAGCGCAACACCGCCGGCGAAGAAAACGGCCAAACCAAGGCTTCCGGCAATAAAGCGAGCTGTGGCATGGGTCCAGCGGGGCACGGGTAGGGCGAGTTCGCTCTCGAGGGTGCCATCACCGCGGTCGCGGGCCACCATTCCGGCACCGAAGACCACGCCGTACAGGGTGAAGAGAACCGCGAGCAGGCGGGCGATACGCAGTGCCAGCGGTTGGCTCTCGACGTTGGAGGGGCGCTGAGGATTGCTTGCGGGTCGCCATGCGGAACCGCGGGCTTCGCGGACCAGTGCCTCAAGCTGCTGAAGTCCGAGGTCGTCGGAGGTCGCCGTGATCTTCTCGTCGACGATGCTCGCCCAGACGGCCCCTCGGTCTAGTGCCAGTTGGGGGTCCTCGGTGCGGACCACAACAAATCCAGCTTCCTCAGCAGCCTCGGCCACCGGGTCTGTCGGAATGACCGCCACGGTTTGTGGGGTACGGATGGCGGCCATGACGGCCAGCGTGGCCATGAGCGTTCCGATCACCAGCGCGGTTGGAAACACCAGCGAACGAACGACCATCCCTTCACGCGCGAGACGACGGAGCAGGCTGCCGGTGAGGAACGCTAGGGCGCGCAGCGTCTCGCTCAAGTCTCTGGCTCAACGAGAGAGACAAACGCGTCATCGAGGTTGTCGGAGCCCGCGATGGTCTTGACCTCCTCGAGGGTCCCCTCAGCCACCATGCGACCCGTGCGCATGACCCCGACGCGGTCTACGACCCGCTCCACTTCGCTCATGATGTGCGACGAGATCACGATGGCCCGCCCGGCCTCGGCTTGCTCTCGAACCAGTCCAAGCACGTCGCGCCGACCAGGCACGTCTAGGCCATCCGTCGGCTCGTCGAGCAGCAGTGCGGCAGGCTCGTGGACCAGGGCGCGAGCGAGCACGACGCGGCGCTTCATGCCTGTGGAGAGGTCGCCACAGGGGGTGTCGGCGTACGAGGTGGCTCCGAGTCGGTCGAGCAGCTTCGCGGTTGCGGCTTTGGGGTCGGCCACCCCCTGGATTCGCGCGAACAGCCTCACGACCTCGGTTGGCGTGAGCCGGTCGGGCAGGCCTGCTTCGGCAGGGACGTACGCGAGCTTGCGGCGCACGCCCAGTGGGTCGGATGCCCGGTCGACGCCGGCTACGGTCACGGTCCCGCTGGTGGGCTCGAGCAGGGTGGCGAGAATCCTCAATGTCGTCGTCTTGCCGGCGCCATTCGCACCGAGAAGTCCGTAGACCTCGCCGGGCTGAACCTTGAACGACAGGGAATCGACCGCGGTCATCTCTTCAGACCAGCTCTTGCGAAAACGCTTCACCAAGTCGGTGACTTCGATCATCGGTACTCCGAAGTCGCGAGTGTAGCGAAAACGAGCCGACAAGGGATGACAAGGGGCTGGCGGATGGTGTCGAGGGGTTGGGATACACCGACTGCATGGCGAACTTCATCCTCGATGAGCGCGCGAGTGCTCTCCTTCAACCGGTGCTTCCCCAGCTCGAGGCGGCGGCTAAGGTCCTGCCCTCGGGGCCGGCCATCCGGGTCAGTCTCGGAGCGGTCGACGGCTTCGGAGCGGCCTTTGGGCAGCAGTGGGTCCTGTCCGACCGACTCGAGGGGCCCGACCTCCACCATCCCGACGAAGTGGAGGGAGCGGCACTCGACCGCTGGCGCCGCGCGATGGCCACGGTCCTCGAGGGCGTGGCACTTGCGGGCCTGCACGAGCGATTTGGCGCACAGCACGAGGCCCATTGGTGGCGCGGAGTCGCGGTTGCGCTGGTCGAGCGCGCAGCCCCGTCACTCGGAGTGGGTGCGGCCGCCTACCTCACCGCGCTGGTGACTGGAGACCTCTCGGGACGCGGTGCAGCCCTGCTCTTCGCCGATGGCGATCCACTGGAGCGCATCGAAGCCTGGGTCGAGACCGCACCAACGGCCCCTGTGCTGCGGGACACTGTCGTGTACGCACTTCGTCCGGAGGGGACGCGAGCGCAGCTTCCGGTGGTGGCGCTGCCTCCTCCCCGCACCGCCCCATTCCGGCTCGAGGGCTGGTCCTTCGCTCGAGTGATGGCCCACGGCTGCGGTGGTCTGCTCGCCCAGCCGAACGTGGCCGGCCCAGACGTTGTAGGAGCACGCCCCGCCGTCGTTGTCGCCGTGGAGACCGCTGAACTCGCGCTCGTGCGGCCGGTGGTGGTGGGCGGCTGGGATCTCGCCAGTGTTGCCATTCCGGGGGGCATTCTTGGCGCTCGTGGAGTGGGCTTTCGCTTCTACGCAGATGGCCAGGTGGAAATCCTCTTCGCGGACGCGTTCGTCGGGCCCCTGCATGCCATCGAGTTGGCTAAGACCATGGGTCACTCGGGCATGACCGGTGGACGCTGGTCGCTGCTCGGTGCCGGCCACATGCGCTTTGGAAGCATCCGCGAGGTGCCCATCACCATGCATCAGCGTGACGGCTCGCAGGCTATGCCGCAGGTGGGCTTCGGCGTGAGCGAGTGGGTTGCTGCGATGGCGAACTCAGAGTGGTCCTTCGCGATGGAGGGAGGCGAGCTGCACCTCACCGGACGCGTGATGGACATGGCGGTACGGCTGCGCATGCGGCCCGAATCGGGTTAACCGCGACGGGTTTGGAGAGCAGCAGCATGAAGACACCCCGCAACCTGATCCAAGGCCTCTCGGGCGGCATCCTCGGTGGAGCCCTCACCGGACTCGCCGAGGCGTCCTACTTGATCGCGACGGCGGGTGCGTCGGACTACCTCTCTCCGTTCTACGCGACCGCGCTGTACGGCCTGATCGGGGCGCCTCTTGGCCTTGGCGCCGGGCTCGCGCTCTCGGGTGTTGAGAAGGCGCGCGGTGAGGTCAGCGATGGCTTTGCTTGGGCGTGGGGCTTCTGCGGCGGAATGGCGCCCCAGGCTGCCTTCGTACTGCTCTACATCGTGCGCAAGGTCGTGTACCTTGAGCAGGGCATGCCGCCTCAGGGCCTGGCCGGCGTCGTCGGCGCGGTGGGCGTTCTCTCGCTTGTCTCATTGGTGCTGGCATCACGCCTGGTCTCTGGCCCCTTGAAAGCCATGCTGAACGCGAAGGGGCTTGCAGGTGGCTGGGGAGGTCTCCTGGTTCTGACGGGGGCCGTCGCCTTGGCGCCCCTCACCGACGACCCTCGGGCGGGCTTTGCCTCTGGGAAGAGCGTTCCCGAGGGAATGGCTGATCGCCCCGACGTCCTCGTGATCATGGTGGACACCCTCCGCGCCGACTACCTCGGCGCCTACGGCAAGGAAGGCAACCCGACGCCCGCACTCGATGCTCTCGCGGCAGATGCGGTGCTCTTCGAATCCGCCTTCGCGCAGGCTTCCTGGACCCGGTCCTCTGGTGCGACGCTGTTCACGAGCCGCATTCCGTCCAGTCACAACGCGGGCACCAAGGCCGCCAGACTCTCCGGCGAAGCCGTAACCTTCGCCGAGCCTCTTCAGGCCGCCGGCGTCACCACGGGCGCGTTGATCAACAACATCAACATGACCGGCACCTTCGGTTTCAACCAGGGCTTCGACTCCTTTCTCTACGAGAGCCCCGACTACCACTACTTCGCGACCGAGAGCGTGTTTGGCCTGACCATGTACAAGGTCGTGCACAAGCTCTCAGAGCGACTTCCGCTCCCCAAGGTGGTCGAGAGCTTCTACCAGCCCGCCGAGGTGGTTCTCGAGGACACCAAGGCGTTCTTCGAGGCCAACGACGATGGACGCATCGCGCTGTTCACACACTTGATGGAACCGCACGACCCGTACTTCGAGCACCCCTCGCTCAACTCAGACGGTCCCGACTTCAACGGTATCGGCTACGCGCGCGCCGAGCATGAGCATCCCGACATGGCGGATGCCGAGTACCTTCGCGAGGTCTACCTCGACGAGATCAAGTGGATGGATGCGGAGCTGGCTCGGTTCTTTGGCTGGCTTCGCGAGACGGGCCGCTACGACGACCTGATGATCGTGATCACCGCTGACCACGGCGAGGAGTTCGGCGAGCATGGAGGCTTCTGGCATGGCACGACCCTCTACGACGAGCAGCTCCACATCCCCCTGATCATCAAGCTCCCGGGCAACGCGCACGCCGGGACCCGGGTTCCGTGGCAGGTCCGCTCGCTCGACGTGGCACCCACGATTGCCGCAGCCATGGGCGTCTCCGCTGACGACTCTTGGCAGGGCACGGACCTCTTCGCCGACGTCGAAGGCTGGCTCGCTGAGCGGGCCCGCGCCGAGGCGGAGGCTGCTGAACTCGCAGCGCTCGAGGCCGAAGGCGACACCCCGCCCGCGCCGGTCGAGGTCGAAGAAGAGACCGCAGACGATGTGGCTGAAGAAGAGGCCGTCGAGCCCAGAAACTGGGAGCGCCTCGTGCTCGCCGAGGAGGACTTCGAGGGCAACGTCATCGCGGCCATCCGTAGCGAGGGTCTCAAGTACATCCGTGCTCAGGAGGGCGGTCCAAGAGGTCTCGTGCCGCAGGAACTCTTCGACATCCAGGTGGACTCCCTCGAGACGAAGAACCTTCTTGAGTCGGGTTCACCCGTCGAAGGGGTGTACCCCGAGGACCACGCGAAGCGTCTGGACAGCTTGCTCAACGAGTCGGTTCTGGAAGCGGCCGCTGGCGGGCTGAGCGGCGGATCGGCCACCACCTCGGCGGCGGAGTGCGAGCGCCTCAAGGCCCTTGGCTACCTCGCGGCGGACGAGGACTGTTCCAAGCAGCCGTAGGGCACCGTGTCGACGATTCTGCACATCGCTGCGTGCCCGTTTCCCGCCCCGCGGGGTTCGCAGGTCTTCATCGCCGGCTCGGCGCGAGGCCAAGTGGAGAGAGGGCACCGGGTTGCCGTGGCCTGCTACGCGAACGGCGAAGGGGAGGCGCCCGCGGGTGTCGAGTTGGTGCGGGCCGCTCGTGTGCCCTTTGCGTTCGGCGGAAGCGGGCCGCACCCCTCCAAGCTTGCCGCGAATCTGGCGCTTGCTCGGGCCGTGCGCCGCTGGTCGCTCGAGAACAAGCCTGACCTGATCTGCGCGCACAATGCAGAAGGTCCGCTGGTCGCGCGCCTCGCTGGTGTGGCCGCTCCCGTGTTCTGGGAGGTGCACACGCGCATGCAGACGGAACTCCCACGCTTTTTGCCGGGGACCGCACCCCTTGGCCGCCTGCTGGACCTTGCGGCGGCGCGCAGCTCAGACCTTGCGATCGCGTTGTCGGATGGAGGGGCACACTGGGTGCGCGAGCTCGGCATTCCGACGCGTCTCGCGCCTCCCGCCATGGATGTGCAAGAGGTCGAAGGGGCTTCGGCGTCGAGAGCTCGCGAGCGATGGCGTCTCGACGACCGGGTGTGGGCGGTCTACGCGGGCAATGCAGACCCGTACCAAGATCTCGGCTTGCTCATCGATGCCATGTCCCGCTGCGAACGCGTAGGCCTGCTACTCGTTGCGTCCGACACGAGCGCGCTAGCTCAGCATGCGCGTCAGCTCGGCATCCACGATGAACGCCTGCGCTTTGTCGACTCAGCTTCGTTTCGTGACCACATCGATGCCATCGACGCCGCCGATATCGGGGTGCTCGCCCGAGGTGTGTGCGAAGGCTTCCCCATGAAGCTGTTCAATTACGCCGCACTGGGAAAGCCGACCGTCGCGGCGGGGGACTCGGCGCGTCCATTTCCAGGCGTGGTTGCGGTACCCGCGGGAGACGCCACCGCGCTCGCACGCGCGCTTCAGACACTCGCGCAACAACCAGCGTTGCGCGAGCGACTCGGGCGAGAGGCTCTACGGGGCGCACGGGAGAGCTCGTGGTCGCGGCGGGCGGAGCGGGTCGAAGACATCCTCGATGCGTTCCGCTCGGGCGTCACGACATCGGCGTAAACGTGATCGGGTAGCGGATCGAACCGTCGCCGGCGGGGAAGTGCCAGAGCTTCGAGCCCTCCATCACGCAGGTCGTCAACGCTGAGACGTCGATGTCTTCCGGGAAGGTACTCGACACGACCTGTGCTTGAACCGCTCGGTGGTTCTGCAGGAGCCACTCGAACTCGACACGACCCGCGAGTTTCGGGTTCTCGCGCAGCTCGTTGCGGAAGCACTGCTCGATCACGCCGCGGTTCTCTGCCAGGACGTCGTCCATGGAGATGGGTTCGTCGGCAACCACGGCATCCGTGGCGATGGCAATCGGGGCGGGTGGGGCGCTCTCGGAGCCGCAGCCTGCCAGAAACACGATGAGGAAGAGGGTCTTCATGCGGGCATCGTAGCGCAAGTCCGTCCAAGCCGGGTGCGTTTCAGTCTTGGGTGGGAAAGCGCAGCACAAAGCGGGCGCCGCGCGAGGTGTTCTCGGCATGTACGCTGCCCTCATGCGCTTCCACGATGGCGCGAGTGAGCGCGAGTCCTAGGCCCGTTCCGACGGTGGCCCCTCGGCTGGTGTAGAAGCGGTCGAACACATGGTCGATGGACTCTTCGGGGAGCCCGGGTCCGTCGTCTTCGACCTCGAGGACGACGTCGGCGGACTGGCGGGTGAGTCGCACGGTGACTTGGCTATCCGCGAACGAGAGCGCGTTCTCGAGCACGTTGCGGAGGGCCGTCTCGATGCTCGACGGTCCCCCGAACAGTGTGCTGTCGATCAGCTCCTGGTGCACCGCGATGTGGGCATGTCGTTCATCGGACTGCACGGTGTCCAGCAGTCCTGCGACGAGGGCCCGCAAGTCGATGGACAGGCGCTCTTCGGCCCTTAGCCCCGCCTCTGCTCGAGCCAGCTCGAGGAGCTGCGTGACGAGGGCGTCTAAACGCCGTGATGAGTCATCCAAGATGCGTGCGATGCGCGCCACGCGGCTTTCGGTGAGAGTTGCCGACCCAGCCAGAGACTCCGAGGCTGCTCGAATCGCCGCCACGGGGTTCTTCATCTCGTGGGCAAGGTCGGCGACAAAGGCCTCGTTCTGTTCGGAGGTAGAGCGGACCTCGGCCAGCAGCTGGTTGAACGCGCCAGCCAGCTCCCCAAACTCGTCCTCTCGAGGAAGCTCCACATCCTCGGCAGAGAGGGGGCGGTCGACGCGGGCGAGCACCTGACGGCGCAGGTCCTCAAGCGGACGCACAATCCGCCCTCCAAGCCAGGCGCCAGCCATGAGGGCTGCAAGCGCCACCAGCAGCGACACTTTGAGGAGCTGAAAACGCGCGTCATAGAGAGCGCGAATGGGCAGGCGAGAGGCCTTCTGGGCGTACACCACGCCCTGCGCGGACTGTCGGGCCGAGTGACAGACCAACACGCGCTGGTCTGCATTCTCGATACAACCGCTCACGTGAACCTGAGTGCGGGCTCGGGTGACTTCGCTGCGTTGGGCCATGGGTGGGCGCTGTTCCTCGAACTCATCGAGGTCGAGGCGTGCTTGTTCCTGAAAAGCGGTGTGCACGATTCGCCCGGTCCACGTGGTCTCGCCAGAGTGGTCGGCGCTGGCCAAGATGGCCCCGTCATGGCCGATGATGGTCACGCGCGTGCGGGTGCTCCTGGCCTCGAGTTCGGCCACCTCATCGGGCGTCTCGCCCTCGTTGAGCGCATCGCTTGCCCGGTGGCTGACGCCCGAGAGGGTGAGCCCGATTCGCTGACCGACCGTTGCATCTGCGAGATCCGTCGCCCACACCGCCAAGACCGGAAGTGCCGCGACCATGAGGACCACGAGAACCGCGCGGAGGCGGAGGCTACGTCGCCGCACCATCGAGCTCGCGCGACCGCGCAATCCACTCATCCGGGGTCGCGCCAGCGGTATCCAGCGCCGACCACGGTTTCGATCGAAGCGAAGGAGGCGTCGACCTCTTCGAGCTTGCGGCGAAGGCGCCGCACATAGGTGTCAACGATGCGCTCGGCGACGACGCTGTCATCTCCGCGCATGCGCTCCATCAGCTGAGTGCGGGAGTAGACGACGCCGGGGCGGCCGGCGAGCACCTCGAGCAACCGAAACTCGGTGACCGTGACGCGGATGACGGTGGTGCTGTACCGCACTTCGAGCCGCTCGGAGTCCAACATCAGCAGACCGCGTTCGATGCGCGGCGTCTGCTGTGGAGGCCCGGCCGCGAGGGCTTCGCGGCGGAGAAGTGCAGCAGCGCGGGCGAGCAAGATGCGGGTCGAGAAGGGCTTTGCGACGTAGTCATCGGCCCCCAACTCAAGGCCGAGCGCTTCGTCGATCTCGGAATCTCGACTCGTCAGCAGCACGATGGGGGTGCGGACCCCGCCTTCGCGTAGGCGGCGCGTGAGGCTAAAGCCGTCCACATGCGGCATGTTTACGTCCGAGACGATGAGCTCTGGCTTGTGCTGATCAGCCGCGGCCAGACCTTCGCGTCCGTCCGCTGCGACAGACACGCGATGACCCGCATCCTCGAACGCCATGGCGAGGGCGTCGAGAAGGCTGCGGTCGTCATCGATGAGCAGTACGTGGGCCACGTCGGGATACTATCCGCTGGGGGAGGGACGCTGCCGTCGAAGAGCGTGGATCTGCTGGTCATCGGCGCAGGGGTGGTCGGCCTGACGGTGGCTCGATCCGCTATTCTTAGGCATCCAACGCTACGTGTTCTGGTTGTGGACAAGGAGCCCTTTGTCGGCGCACACGCGAGTGGCCGCAACTCCGGCGTGCTGCATTCGGGCGTCTACTACAAGGCGGGGACCCTAAAGGCGCGCTTCTGCGTCGACGGCAACCGCGCTTGGCGTAGCTGGTGCGAAGAGGCCGGCGTCGCTGTGCGCAGCTGTGGAAAGGTCATCGTCGCCCAGACGGAGGCCGACGTTGCCAAGCTGGAGACGCTGCACTCCCGGGGAACGTCTTCAGGCGTACGTCTGGAGTGGCTGGACGGTAAGCAACTCGAGGCCATCGAACCGGCGGCCCGAACCCACCAGAGGGCGCTGTGGTGCTCCGACACGGGTGCCTTCGACCCAGAGGAGGTCATGCTGGCGCTTGCGGATGAACTCGCTGCGCGAGGCGTCGAGATCCGTCTCGACTGCGGGTTCGAGCGACGCGAAGACGACGCCGTGGTCGTGGGGGGCGAGACCGTGAAGGTCGGCCATGTCGTGAATGCAGCGGGGCTGCAGGCCGACAAGGTGGCTCGCCTCTGGAACGCAGGTGAGCACTACCGGATCCTGCCGTTTCGGGGGCTGTATCTGTACGGAGAGCCGGAGATTCAGTTCAGAACGCACATCTATCCGGTGCCCGACCTCACGATGCCGTTTCTCGGCGTGCACTTCACCGTGACGCGTGGCGGGAGGACCAAGATCGGGCCCACCGCGATGCCTGCCTTGTGGCGGGAGCAGTACGGCGGTCTCAGTGGCTTGGTGCCCGGCGAGATGCTCCAGATCGGCGCGGACCAACTCGGTATGCTCCTCTCTGATCCGACCGTTCGGCGCCTTGGGATGAGCGAGCTGCGCAAGCTCTCGCGCTCTCAGCTTCTCGCCGATGCGCGCGCCCTTGTGAACGGGCTAGACGCGCGGCAATGGACGTCGTGGGGGCGTCCAGGCATTCGTGCACAGCTGCTGGACCTAAAGACGAGGCGGCTGCACATGGACTTCGTGGTGGAGCCAGCCGAGCGATCGACGCATGTGCTCAATGCCATCTCCCCCGCCTTTACCTGTGCGCTGCCGTTCGCCGACCATGTGGTCGAGACCTACTTGCCCTTCGGTCGCTGACCGCCTCTTCCGACGGTGCAGAGTCGCCGCAGGGCGCACTCGGGACACACGGCTTCGCTGAATTGGCTCGTGCAGCTTCCGCTGATCCCGAGGTGTGCGAGAGCGAAGTCGAATCGAACGGGGTCGTCAGCATCCCAAGCGCCGAGCGCTGCGGTGATGGCCTCTGCGGTGCGCCAGTTCGCCGTCGCTCTGTCCGTCAGACCGACCAATCTCGCGATGCGATGCACGTGGGTATCGAGGGGAATGACGAGGGTTGCCGGAGGAATGTGGGTCCAGATCCCGAAGTCGATGCCATCGGATGGGCGCACCATCCACCGCAAGAACATGCACCAGCGCTTGCAGGCCGAGCCGCCGGCTGGTGAGGAAAGAAAGGCCTTGCGGCCGCGGGTGAGGGGGCCCTCGCAGTGCTCTTCAGCGGCCGTGGCGAGGACCGCTACACCCTGGGTCAACGCCGCGCGAGCTGTCTCGCCAGCGAAGGCGCAGGCAAGGGTCCCGTATGTGTCGAGGACATCGCGCAGGGCGGCGGTGATCCCCACAAAGTCATCGGGGCGAATCCATCGGTAGTTCAGGGTCTTGAGGGCACCTGGCTGGCTACCGTCGAACGTGTCGACCCACCGTCTCGGACCCCCGTGTGCGTCTGCCTCGGCGAGCAACAGCTCCAGCGGCTTGGCGAAGCTTGCGACCCGACCAAAGGCGAGCTGAGAAGCGAAGAAGGCTGCAACCTCGATGTCTCGGGGGTCCTGGTAGCGGTGTGGGAAGGCCACGGGATCAGCCGCTCGCCGCACATCCACGTCGGTGGAGTGCAGCAAGGCATGCAGCGCCCGACCCACGTCCTCGGTCATTGGCGAATGCCGTCCAGTGCATCAACGAGGGCAAAGTCAAGCGCGGTGATGGCGTCCGCATCGTGGGTGCGAAGCCGGAGCGTGACACGGCTGTAGCTGTTGTGAATGTCCGGGTGGTGGTTGAACGCCTCGGCCTTGTCGGCCACGTGTGTGAGGTACGCCATGGCGTCGCCAAAACTCGCGAAGTCGAGGTCGCAGACCAAATGGTCCTCTTCCAGACGCCAGCGAGTGCGGCCCTTCAGGTGCTCGCCGACCTGTTCGGCCGAGAGACGGGTGGCCTCTGGCGGTGCGGGGAAGGGGGGCTCGGCGTGCCCCGCGACGGGTAGCGCTCCCTGCTGCACGGTGTTGACCGGGAAAAAGTCACGAGGCCCGCCGGGGATAATGCGCTTGGGGTTGATCGACTCGTGGCTGCGGTAGTAGTGCTCGATGATGTGGTCGAGGTGGCAGGTCTCCGCCACTCCCGGAACCGCGTAGACGCGCTGGGTGTGTGCGTAGAGGTTCGGGTAATCGCGAATCGCGCGGCGATTGCACTTGAAGTGGCCGAAGTAGACGGCATCAAAGCGAAACAGGGTCGTGAACAGAAACAGATCCGCTTCGGTGAGCTGGCCGCCGACCAGCCACTGCTTGCCCTCAAGCTCGCGCTCGAGCTGGTCGAGCTCGGCGAACAACGAGGTGAACGCCCGTGTGTATGCGGCCTGGGATGTCGCGAATCCGCAGCGGTACACCCCGTTGTTGACCGAGTTGTAGAATCGGGCCGTCAGTGCGTCAACCTCAGCTTCGAGCTTCGCCGGGGTCAGGCTCGCCGGGGCGCCGAACGCGGGTGCGAGCACCCGGTCGAACATCCGAACAATCTCCCTCGATTCGTTGTTCACAATGGTCCGAGTTTCCCGGTCCCAAAGCACCGGCACAGTCACGCGGCAGGTGACGTCGGGATTGGCGACTCGGTAGATGTCGCGCAGAAAGTCCGCGTGGTTGACTTCATCCGCCCCACAGCCGTCCCGGGTCGAGAAGTGCCAGCCCTCCTGCGTCATGTAGGGGTCGACCACCTGTGCCGAGACGACATCCTCGAGCCCCAGCAGGCGACGCGCAATCAGCGTCCGATGGGCCCATGGGCAGGCGTAGGACACGTACAAGTGGTAGCGGCCAGCCTGCGGCGGATGCGGTCCCGACTTCTGAATCTGACCTCGAAACACGGACTCAGACCGCTTGAACTCGCCGGACGCATCGGTCGTCCAGAGCCTGTACGCCCACTTGCCGTTGATCAACTTGCCCACGGTGACCTCCGCCCGTGCACTACCACTTCAGCGTGGCTCGCACCGCGAGAACACCGCGTTGCAGATCAAGCGCATCCGCCGTCCGGCCTCCACGGTGATTCGGCCTGCGACGACCGTGCCTCGCTCGGGGAAAGTGGCCTCAACGACGTAGACGCCCGCCGGTACGCGGCCCGGCGGGTAGCTTCCCTGGTCACCGACCAGTGTGACCGCACTGTGGTCTCCACCGACGGACACGACGCCGGTGAGACGCCGTGGTGCGCTGGGCGCAACGGGCGTTGGAGAGTCGGTGGGCTGTGCCGGCTGTGCAGTGGGGCTGGCCACCCGGGACGGCTCGGGTTCTGCCTCCGCGTCGGAGGGCTCGGGAATGTCGATCTCGGACTCGCCCAGCTCGGGGACCGGTTCGAGAACGGAGCGGGCCGGCGCCGAGGGAGAGCTTGGAGCTCGGTTGATCGTGACGATGCGCTCGGGCGGGTTGAGAGCGAAGGTGGTGAGGCCGCCGATCGCGAGGAGGGAAGCGACGAGGAGCACCACCGAGGCGATGGCCCATGCCCGCGCTGCGACCGTGCCCTCCGGCGTGAGATCCCGGGTCGCCAGCGCGGTCAAGGTCAGAGGTTCCGGCTCCGCGGGGGGCGGCTCCACGAAGGCGGGTATGGGCTGCTCGTCGGTGTAGGTGCGGACGAGCTCACCGGTCACCTCTGGCGGCAGTCCGAGTGCTGCGGCCACACTGGGCGCATCGGCCACCGACTCCTCTTCATCGCCGCTGGCGACGCCCTCTTCGACAATGGTGCCGGAGAGCCGGTCGAGGGGGAGTCGTCCCGTCCGCTCGACCACCATTGGAACCGTTCGCTCCGCCCAGTCTCGGAGTGACTCGCCTCCCACTTCGCGGCGCGCCTCCGAGGCCATGCTCTCGACATTTCGCGAGGGCGGGCGGTCCTCGGGATCATAGGCGAGCAAAGAGCGCACGAACTCGACCACGCTGGGGACCTTGCCGCCGGTCGTCGCGCTCAGCTGCTCCATGCCTTTCTTGATGCGCTGGTGGTGCCGGACGGGGTTGCCCGAAGCTCGACCGAACGGTGCGCCCACCAAACACTCGAACAACAGAGCGCCAATGCTGTAGACATCGCCGGCGGGCGAGTCCACGCCGTCCAGGCGCTCTGGGGACACGTATTCCCACGAGCCGAAACCCCGGCTGGTGGTGTTCGCTTCGCGGCGTTCGAAGTCGGCGGTTGCGATGCCGAAGTCGAGGACCTTGGGCCCTCCGCCAGCGGGGATCTGCACGTTCGACGGCTTGATGTCGCGGTGAAGGATGCGCAGCGGTCTGCCGTCGGGGCCAGGGGTGTTGTAGGCGGTGTAGAGGGCTCCAGCGAGCTCCGAGGCGATCTCCAAGGCAGCTGCGGGTGGAAGTGGCCCTGTGGTCTCGATGCACTGCTTCAGCGTCGCGCCCGACACGTACTCCATGACGATGGTCCAGTGACCGTTGAGCTGGACCAACCCATCCACTTGCACGATCGCACGATGACGCACCATCCCAAGGATTCGCGCCTCATCGCGCAGCCGTCGCATGATGTCGTCGGCCCGCTTGTGCTGAGCGTGGAGCATCTTGAGAGCGACCTGCTTCGAGAAGCCGCCTCCACCGAGGAGCTCGGCCCGGTAGACGGTGCCGAAGCCTCCTTGGCCGATTGGGGCCACCACGCGGTAACAACGGCCTCCGCCGCCTCCCCCTAGGGCATCCATGCGGGCATCCAGGCATCGGGGGCAGCAGCGACCCCGCCCAACCCCAAGGCGGTGAAGGTGAGCGCCTCGAAGGCGAAGAACTGCCGGTTTGCGCGCCGCTTTACGGTGTGGAGGTCCTCATACGCGGTGCTGGGGTCTCGAAATTGCCCACGGCTTCCCAGACTGGCTCCGAGAAACGCCAAGCCACCCGCAAGCGCCACCGCTCCAGCAGATCCAGCCACGACACGCCGAACTGGGAGCGTTCTCTTTCCACGGACGGAGCTCGGCGGTGGCATGCCCGGCATCAGGTACCCGCTGTAGTGGATCGCGTCCGCGTCGCCGACCTGAAACACCGCGGGCAGGTCGCGCGGACGAAGGTCGCTGGCCTCGCCGTCAACCCAGGTGGGTTGCTCGAGCCGCAGAGGCGAGAGACGTGGGGGACCTGCATCCGCCGCGCGCTCAAACTGTACCCGGAGGGGGTGGCCGGCAGGCGCGATCTTGGGAGGTAGGTCGTAGTCGGGGTCCAGCGCATGAGCTCGGCGGAAGCTCGTGACGGTACGCTCCTCGCTGCCGACTGCGAAGCCGTCGAGTGCCTCGAGTCGGTGGTAGGCCGCGGCATCTTGGGCGCTCACGACCGCTTCGAGGCAGCTGAGCGCGATTCGGGCGTTGTCCCGGGCTGCGTTGAACGTGTCGAGGTCCATGGCGTAGAAGGCGACCACGGCGGTCTCGTAAGCCTCGGTCAGATCGGACGAGGAAGACGGGCATGGCGCGGCCTGGGCCAGACTTGCTGACAACAGGGTGATGAGTGCGAACAGCGGCACGCGCATGCGCTCAGGTTAGCACCCCGATGGTGAGCTATACGACCGATGGAGGTCCTCTCATGTCTGCCGTTGCCGGTCTTCGTCGCCACTGCCTGGCTGCCGCCCGTACCGCAGGGGCCCTCGCACTTTGTGTGGCGATGGCGCCAGCCGAGGCGGCGGTCACCGATCTTCCGGCCTTTGGCTGGGACTGGGAAGCAGGCCATGTCTACTTCCTCGAGGCGAGCGTCGCGGGGGTGCCCATCGCCTTGTCCAAGGATCAGAATCGCGACGTTGTCGTGCAGGGATTCACGATCCAGCTGGCGCTCAAGTGCGGTTCACCGGAGCGGGAGTCCAAGCGTCAGTACGAGGTGCGGTGCGATGTTCAGGACTTCGCGCTGCAGGCCAAGCCCCGTCCGAGCGACGCAGGCCGTACCCAAGACGTGCTTGAGGAGATGGACGACAAGATCTCGGGTGCCTGGCTCCAGATGCGCTTTCACGACAACGGAAGTCTGGTGAACTTCCAGCTCGAGGGCCTGAAGACCCACAACCGCAAAGAAAACCGCATGGCCGAGAACATGCGGCTGATCTTGCACCGCGCTGTGGCCGGACTGGACCTTCGCCTTCCCACACGTCCGATTGACCGCGAGTTCGGCGTGTGGGGCCAGTACGAGTCGGTCATCACGATGTACCCGTCCGGCACCGGCACCGCGGGTGCGGCTGAGATGGTGCACCTCGTCAAGCAGCGCGTCGGGGACAGCATTGCGATCGAGACCGCTGGACGTGCAGCCATCTCTCCGTCGGGAGGCAACGACACCTTCGACACACGCATCGAGTCCCGCACCGTCTTCAACATCGACGATGGCTACATGGTGGAGCGCATCTGGGTTGCTGAGGGGTGGGCCACCGCGGGTTCCGCATCGGCGGAAGCCGGCCAGAGGCCGTACGCGCAGGCAGGGCGCCTGTTTGTGATCCGCGACAACGAAGAGATGCCGGTGTTCATGAACACCGAGGAACTCGGCCCGAGCCCAACGAAGCTCTCGGATCCGGAGGCGACTGGTGGAGTCCTTCCCAACGAAATGTAGGTTGCCCGCCGAGGCACTCGATCGGCTGATCTGCCCGATGTGCCGCGTGTCAGTGCGCGAGAACGAGGGCTGGATGGTGGGCGCGTGCGGACACCGCTTTCCCATTGTGAACGGCGTGCCGCACATGGCCGAGGAGTTCGCAAAGAGAGAGGTCTCCGATGTGGGCTAGCCTGCTCATCGGCCTGGCTCTCGCCGGTAGCCAAGACATTCGCGAGGCCGAGTGGCGCCGGGATGTCGGGGCGCTGGTCGAGCACCTCGAAGGTGCTGACGCGAAGGAACGAGCCGAGCTTGCCCGCTCACTGGGACGCAGCCGCTCGGCGGAAGCTCTGGAGGCCCTGAGCACACTCGTGCGCGACGAGAACGTTGAAGTCCGGCGCGCAGCGCTCGCCGCCTTGGCTTGGGTTCCCGGTGGCGAAGGTGCCCTTCGTGAAGCGCTCACGGTGCTTCCGCTACATAGCGGCTGGGGGCTCGAAGACGTCTCGGGTGAGCTGCGAGGTATCGCCTACTGGGCTCTCGGGCATCACGGTGACAAACAGGATGTGGACCGCCTGATCGCCGGCCTCTCTGAGTCCGGTGCGGCTGCTCTGGGCGCCGCCCAGGGGCTCGGACGGATGGGACGGGACGGCGTGGCCTCGGCCAAGCGCGCGCAACCGGCGCTGCTTCTGCTTGCGTCCCGCGACCTCGGCAAGGCTCCAGCTGCCGCGGCGTATGCGCTGGGGCGGATTGGCTGCGACCCGGAGCATGCTCCGAAGGCAGCGCTGCGCGCCCAAGAGGCCCCCGAAGCCGAGAGTCGCGCATTCCTGGTCCGTGCCGCAGCTCCAGGACTGGATGATGCGGGTCTTGCCCGTCTCGTGGGTACCGCCTTGGGTGATCGCGACCCGGTGGTCCGAACCGCGGGGCTCTCGGCGGTTCGCGAAGGGCTCGACGCGGACCTTGTCATCCCAGCTCTCGCGGATCCGAGTCCTTGGGTGCAGAGTTCAGCAGTGCGCGCTCTCGGGAAGCTCGGTGGCGCGGGGCACGAGGCCTTGTTGGAGCGCGCTGCCCTCGCCAATCCCCATCACGCCGCAGAGGCCGTCGACGCGCTCCTTGCGTCAGGGGCGACGGCCCTCGAAGAGTGGAGTTCCGGGCCCGTGCCGGTCCAAGCGGCAGTCGCAGCGCACGCTACGCCAGAGCGCGCTGTCGAGCTCACGCTCGAGTCGAAGCACGCAGCCGTTCGATCGGCAGCGGCGGGGGCCTTGCTAGGCGTGGAAGCGCGTGAGCCCAAGCTCGCGCTCGAGCTTGGAACCCGGCTGTCGGGAGCCGCGGACCCGATTGTGAGGGCGGTGGCCATGACGGTCCTAAAGGATGGAGACCCCGCTTCCGTGGACCGCCTGCTCCTTGATGTCTTGCGTGTCGAGTCCGACGCGGACGTCCTGACCGAGGGGCTCGGGTTGCTGGTTGAACACGCCGGGGACTGGAAGAAGGTCCCGGAGGAACTCGCGGTGATTCTTCGTCGCGCCGGCACGCTCGGAAGCTCGCGGCTCACGACCGCCGCGGCCTCACTGGGCCAACTCGCTGCCGTCGAGCTTCCCGAACCGAAGGCAGATGAACGCCTATCCCTTCCTCTCTCGCGGGTGGGCCTAGTCCGAAGCGCGATCATCGAGACGACGCGAGGCGAGATTGTCGTGGAGCTCGACCATAAAGTCGCGCCCTTGGCGGTCTGGAACTTTGCCCGTCTTGCGGACACCTCGTTCTACGATGACGCCTTGTTCCACAGGGTCGTTCCTGCATTCGTCGTCCAGACCGGCTGTCCTCGCGGCGACGGCTGGGGCGGCCCGGGCTGGACTCTCCCCGATGAGGTCAGCGACCTGCCCTATATCGAGGGCGCGCTTGGCATGGCCCGGAGCGACCGAGACACCGGCGGAAGTCAGTGGTTCATCACCACGACAAGCCAGCCGCACCTTACCGGCGACTACACCCTGTTCGGGCGCGTGACTCGCGGAATGCCCGTAGTCCGCAGCTTGGGCCAGGGAGACCAGGTGCTCGACATCCGAATCGAGCGCGTCCGCGAGGGCCAGTGAGCACCGAGGAGGCCAAGTCCCTCCTCGCCAGGGTGCGCACGCGCGCGGACGCTAAAAAGCTCGGCCGCTGGCTCGACGAGCAGCCCGGTGACACGCTTCGGCGGGCCATCATCGCGGAAGCGCGAGCGCGTGGTGTTGAGCTCCCTCCGCAGGCCCTTGAGTGGCCAGGCAAGCGATTGCTCCGTCGCGCGCTGGGGCGTGATGCCGCTGCGCAGGTGCGAAGCAACCCGATTGCCGTCGACGAGACCTTCGCGTGTGCGAACTGTGCTCGCGTGGTCCCATTCGGCGGACGCACGGCCCGAAATCACTGCCCATGGTGCTTGCACAGTCTGCATGTCGATGTCGTGCCGGGCGACCGAGCGGCAGACTGTGGCGGGCTGCTCGTTCCCGTAGGGGCCAAGTATGCGCACGGTCAGTGGACGCTTCGGCATCGTTGCGCGGTGTGTGGTGCTGAGCGCAGGGTACGTGCGCTCGAGGATGCAGAGGTCCCCGACGACCCGGCTGCGCTTCGCGGAGTGGCGAGCCGTGGATGAGGTCGTCGCGAGAGTCGGCGCGGTGGGCGCGACCCTTTGGAAACCTGGAGCCCGAGTGGTCGTCGCATGTAGCGGAGGGGCGGACTCAGTGTCCCTGTTGCACATCCTGCTCCGGGCGCAGGAGGTGCATGGTGCCGAACTGTCCGTGGTGAGTGTGGATCACGGGCTGCGAGAGGGGAGTGCCGCCGACGCCGCCTTTGTCACCCGGCTCTGTGCCGAGCTCAGCGTCAGCTGTGCGGTTGTCCAAATCAAGTCGGGCGCCTCCGAGGCCGAGGCGAGGGCAGGGCGGTATGCCGTCTTCGCCGAGTTGGAGGCCGATCACATCGCGCTGGCCCACCATGCGGATGATCAGATCGAGACCATCGTGCTGAACCTGCTGCGGGGAACCGGTCCGCGCGGCCTAGCAGGCATGAGGGGCGTACGAGGTCGGTACGTGCGCCCTCTGCTCCGAGAACGAGGTGCCACACTCCGCGGCTGGCTTCGCGAGAAGGGACTTTCAGCGCGGCAAGACCCGACCAACGACCAGCCCCGCTTTCTTCGGAACCGGATTCGCCACGAGCTGCTGCCCCTCGTCGAGGACTTGCGCCCCGGAGCCCCCGTCGGCTGGCTTGAGACCGCGCGGCTACTGCGGGAACAGGACGGCTTGGTGTCGCGACTCGCCGAGCGGCTTGGCCCACCCCCATGGGAACTCGGCGCGCTGCGCGAGCCCGCGGTCGTTCGAAGGGCAGTGCTAAACCACTGTCCGGGAGCCCTCAATCGCCATGCCGACGCCGTGCTCGAGGTGATTCGGGCGGCGGCAGGCACGGTGAACCTGCCAAAGGGGCGGATTGCACGGGTTCGGAAGGGTTGGCTCCACGTCGACTGAGGCGCGGCACGCCGTTCCTTCGGGTGTTATCCAACACTGCTGTACTGACCCATGCAGTCGCGGACGAGGCCTATGCGGAACATCTGGCGCGGAAACTTTATTCTCTTCGTAGTGCTGCTCGGCGTGCTTGGTGTGATCGTCACCCAAGGTCCGCTTCGCACCGAGAAACCGGTAGAGCTGACGTTCAGTCAGGTCGTCGCTGAGGTTCGGGCTGAGAATGTGCGCGAGGTGGTCTTCAAGGGCCAGCAGCTTCGCGGCACCTTCCTGTCGGACGGAGGCGTGGAGAAGACCTTCATCTCGACTGGACCGACCGATGTGGCGCCGTACCTCACGTTGATGGAGGAGCACGGCCTCACTCCGAACCACGAAGAGGTCGAAGACGAGAGCTTGTGGGTCACCGTGCTGCTCTCGTTCCTGCCGCTGGTCGTGATGGCCGGTATCCTCGTCTGGTTCTTGCGGAACCTTCAGAGCGGTGGCGGTCGGGCCATGACGTTCGGGAAGTCCCGGCACCGCATGCTCTCCGACGCGGTGCGTCCAGTGACCTTCGAGGATGTGGCGGGCATCGAGGAGTGCAAGGACGAACTCTCCGAGATTGTCGACTTCCTAAAGGATCCGGGCCGATTCACACGCCTGGGTGGCCGCATTCCCAAGGGCGTGCTGCTCATGGGACCTCCGGGCACCGGCAAGACCTTGCTCGCGCGTGCGGTCGCTGGAGAGGCGGGTGTCCCGTTCTTCTCGATCTCGGGATCGGACTTCGTGGAGATGTTCGTCGGCGTTGGCGCGAGCCGCGTTCGCGACCTCTTTCAACAGGCGAAGGAACAGTCACCCTGCATCATCTTCATCGACGAGATCGATGCGGTCGGACGTCATCGTGGCGCCGGTCTCGGTGGCGGCAACGACGAGCGTGAACAGACCCTCAACCAGCTGCTCGTCGAGATGGATGGCTTCGAGAGCACCGACTACGTCATTCTCATCGCGGCTACGAACCGAGCCGACGTTCTCGACCCCGCACTGCTGCGGCCGGGCCGCTTTGACCGCCGCGTGATGGTGCCCGCGCCCGACGTGCGAGGTCGCGAGGCGATTCTTGCGATTCACAGCAAGCGCATCCCCCTCGAGGAAGGCGTGGACCTCGGTGTGATTGCAAAGGGCACTCCGGGCTTCTCGGGTGCTGATCTTGAGAACCTCGCAAACGAAGCCGCGCTCCTCGCCGCTCGGAACCGCAAGGAACAGGTGGGCCAGTCCGACTTCGAGGCCGCTCGCGAAAAGGTGATGATGGGACCCGAGCGTCGCTCCCTCGTCATGAGTGAGCATGAGCGTCGCAACACCGCCTACCACGAGGCTGGTCATGCCATCGTGGCCTATCTGCTGCCGGGACATGACCCCGTGCACAAGGTCACCATCGTGCCTCGCGGGCGCGCACTCGGCGTCACCATGACCCTTCCCGAGGAGGACCGCCTGTCGCACACGCGTCGCACACTCTTGCAGCGCATGGCCATGGCGATGGGCGGGCGCGCGGCCGAGGAGGTTGCCCTCAACGAGATCACCAGCGGTGCGGCGAATGACATCGAACAGGCCACCCGCATGGCTCGCTTCATGGTGTGCGAACTCGGCATGAGCGACGAACTGGGCCCTGTCAGCCTTGGGCAGGGCAAGACCCAGCCCTTCGTGGGCCGCGAGATGGGTCGTCCGCAGAGCTACTCCGAGGAGACGGCACGCCGGATCGATGTAGAGGTCCGCGCCATCGTCAGCCGGGCCTACGACGCTGCAAAGGAAATCCTCGAGAAGAACGTGCATGTGCTCGAAGTCGTCGCCAACGGGCTGATGGAGAGCGAGTCTCTCGATCGCGTCGAGTTCGAGAAAATCGTCGATGACGCCGGTCCATCGCTACCCGATGGCCTGGGGTGGATGGGCGCGTGAGCGATTTGCCCGTCCTCATGGGCATCGTGAATGTGACGCCCGATAGTTTCTCGGATGGTGGGGTCTACAACTCCGTGCGGGCCGCGGTGGCACATGGGCACCGCCTGTTCGAGGAAGGGGCGCAGTGGCTCGATGTGGGCGGTGAGTCGACGCGTCCAGGTGCGGAGCCGGTGTCTCCCAGCGAAGAAATGCGCCGCGTAGTCCCGGTGATCGAAGGACTCGTCAGCGCGGTGCCGAACGCCATTGTCTCGGTGGATACGCGACGTGCTGTGGTTGCTGAGGCAGCGCTGAACGCCGGAGCGCGTATCGTGAACGACGTGAGTGCTCTCGACGACCCCCCCATGGCAGAGCTGGTCGCCTCCCGCGGTGCGCAGGTGGTGCTGATGCACATGCGTGGCCAGCCGAAGACCATGCAGCAAAAGACCCAGTACGTGGATCTGATGGGCGAGATCGAAACCCACCTACTCGAGCGTGCACGCCGCCTCGAGGTGATGGGCATGGCACGAGACCGTATCGTCCTTGACCCTGGCGTTGGCTTCGGGAAGGCCCTCGAGGCCAATCCATCGCTCATCGCCGCCGTTCCTCGTCTTCGCGGCCACGGCTATCGTGTCCTGATCGGCGCCTCCCGCAAGCGGTTCATCGGGGCATTGACCGGGGTCGGCGTGGCCTCCGAACGCGTCCACGGCTCCGTCGGGGCGGCACTCGCTGCGGCTGCTCGCGGCGCGGACATTCTTCGAGTGCACGACGTCGCGGCGACCCGCCAAGCGCTCCAGGTCTTCATGGCCGTGGAGCACGCATGACGGTCTTACGCGACTGGATTGCGCACTCGCCCTTCGGGACGGCGACCTGGGTCGACTACGTCGACGTGCTTTTGTTGGCGTGGCTGATCTACGCGGCGCTGATGCTGATTCGCGGAACGCGGGCCATCCGCAGCTTGCTCGGCCTCGGCATCCTCGCGCTGATCTACCTGGGCGCCTATCTCTCTGGTCTCTCGACGGTGCACTGGCTGCTCGACCATCTGTTCGTGTACCTGATCCTGGCTGTCCTGATCCTCTTCCAAGAGGACATTCGCCGCGCGCTGGCGCAGGCCGGAGCAACCTTCGCGCGCCGCGGTCGCACCTCCGAAGTCAACCTGCGGGAGGAGGTGGTCCAAGCCGTGTTCTCGCTGGCCGGCCGCCGTATTGGTGCGATCATCGCTATCGAGCGGACTGCCTCGCTTTCTCCGTTCCTCGAGGGAACCCACCTCATTGATGCCGCGGTCTCTACGGAGCTCCTGCAGGCCATCTTCCATCCAAGCAGCCCCATTCACGACGGCGCAGTCGTGATCTCAGACGGACGCCTCGCCGCGGCGGGCGTCTTCTTTCCCATCACGGTGAGCCCGGACGTCTCGAAGGCTTTCGGCACTCGGCACCGTGCTGCAATGCGCGTCACCGACGAGACCGACGCCATCTGCTTGGTTGTCAGCGAGGAGCGGGGCACGGTCGCCATCGTCGAGGGCGGTCACATGATTCCCGTCGCCGACGCCAAAGAACTTCGCGAGCTTCTCCAGCAGGAACTCGAGCGCGAGGTGATTCCCGAGTCGGCCGAGGTGGTCGTTGCTTGACCAACTGAAGAGCGCTCTTTCATGGGTGGTTGCCAATCCACACTACAAGGCGTTGTCGCTCCTGATTGCGATGGTGGCCTGGCTCTGGGTTCAGGGAGAGGAGGTCATTCAGGTCCAGGCACGCGTCGAGGTTCACTGGGAGCTTCCCGAGGGCCTCGTCACGGTCGCACCTCTTCCAAACACTGTGCTCGTGACGGTGCGAGGCGCGCGTAATGTTGTGCGTCGCGCGGAAGAGGCGAAGCCGCGAATGACTATCGACCTCGCAGACGTCGGTGTCGGCGAGCACCGAATTGAGTTCTCGATGGCGTCTATCGCGGGCCTGCCCGCCGGCGCCGAGTTGGTGTCGCACACTCCGTCCAGCGCCGGCCTGGTACTCGACACGCTCGCGGCCCGCAAGGTGCGCGTGAAGCCCGTTCAGGTCGGCGAGCCCGACCGGAATGTCACGATCGCGGGCCTGACGCTAGAGCCTCAGGTGGTCACCATCCGAGGGCCCAAACAGTCCATCTCAGACCTGGTCGAGTTGCCGACACTTCCCATTGATGTCACCGGCATGCTCGAAGACCAGCAGGTCAGCTACGAGATCGAGCTCCCGAACGGTGCCCAGGTGGTCGGTGTCTCCCAGCTCACGGCTCACGTCGACGTCGAAGCACGCCTGACTCGCCGCACCTTCGCGGAGGTCCCGGTCTATGTCTGGCAAAAGCCGGGCTGGCGACCGATTACCGAGTCCGTCCAAGTCGTGCTCGAGGGACCTGCGGGCGAGCTGCGAGGCCTACCCGCCGATGGGGTGATGGCCTTCGTACACCTCCCCGAGTCGACCAGTCGTCTGCGCTATGCTGTCCAGTTTGGCCCCATCGAGGGACTTCGTCTCCGGGTCGCACACTCTGGCTCAGAAGAGATCCACGCCCTGTCCGTGGACCCCCAAGAGGTCGAGGTCTACCTTCCATGATGAAGTTCGGAACAGACGGAATTCGTGGCCCGGCGGGTGAGTGGCCTGTGACCGTCGAGGGGGCCCTTCGCGTGGGACGCGCGGCAGCCCGCCTCGCAGACGGCAAGCCGGTCGTCGTGGCGGTGGATCGGCGTCCGAGCTCTGGTGCGCTCGAAGCGGCAGTCATCGCGGGTGTCACCGACATGGGTGCTGTAGCTCGGCGTGCCGGCGTGCTCCCGACGGCGGGGCTCTCCGAAGCCCTAGCCTGTGGCCTTGGCGGGGCAGGTGTCATGCTCACCGCGAGCCACAATGCCGCGAGCGACAACGGGTTCAAGATCCTCGGCCCCGGAGGAGCGAAGCCAAGCGATGCCACCGTCGCGACGATCGAGGCGTGGCTCAACGCAGACGAGCCGGGCGGTCGACTGGCCGCCGTCGAGGATGTGGGTGAGGCGGCCCTCGGTGCACACATCAAGGCCCTTGAAGCCCGCATCAACCTTGAGCGCTTCCACTCGGTGGCGCTGGGTCTCGACCTCGCCAACGGGGCGGGCGTAAGACTCTGGCCATGGCTTCAGTCACTGGGGCCGGCGTGGTCGGCTCTCGGGGTTGGCGAAGGGGTTGAAAACGACGACTGCGGGGCTGTTCATCCCGAGCGACTCGGTGTCCTAGTGCGCGAATCCGGAGCCCGTGCAGGAGTGGCCGTCGACGGCGATGCCGACCGGTGTGTGTTGGTCGACGAGCAAGGACGCAAGGTGCACGGCGATGTTCTCGCTTGGTGGCTGACCCGGGCAGCCAAGCTCCCGTCGCTGGCGGTCACAGTGATGACGACGCATGCCTTGGAGGCGGCGCTGCCGATGGTCGATGTGACGCGCACACCCGTCGGCGACCGACACCTGCATGCGGCGATGCAGCTGCATGGCATCGCAATCGGCGTTGAGGAATCGGGACACGCGCTCTTCGAGGATGGGCTTCCCACCGGCTGCGGATTGCTCACGGGTCTCCGTGCCCTGTCGACGCTTCTCGAGTCGGACGTTCCAGTGTCCGAGCAACTGTCGGCCTTCGTTCCGTGGCCTCGCTTCACAGCCAAGGTACGGGTCACGGCCCGCCCGCCGCTCGACGACGTCGAGGCGGTGCAGCAGGCCATCGCCGAGGTCCTCCCGAGTCTTGATGGCGGGCGTACTCTGCTGAGGTATTCCGGAACCGAGCCAGTCCTGCGGATTCTCGTCGAAGGGCCGACATCCGCCACGGTTCAGGCCGCCGGCGAACATCTCGTCGCTCGAGCCACACAGGCGCTCGCGTGAAGTACGTCTCGACGGCGGCCGAAGTCCGTGAGCTCGACCGCCGTGCGATCGAGCTGTTTGGGATTCCTGGCGTGGCGCTGATGGAGACGGCAGCCCACGGCGTTGCGCAGTCCATTCACCGCCACCACGCCGAGGCGGCCGCCAAGGGCGTCGTGTTCGTTTGTGGTCCAGGCAACAACGGCGGCGACGGCTATGCGGCCGCGCGGTGGCTCTACAACTGGGGCTACAAGGTGGCCGTCGTGCAGCTCGACGAGCCCACGACCCCAGATGCCATCACCCAGCGCGAGGCGGCGTTTCGGGTTGGGGTGCCGTTTGCGAAGAATCTCGGTCAACCCGGGCTCATCGTCGATGCGGTGTTTGGGACGGGACTGACCCGTCGCATCACAGGACGCTACGCCGAAGCCCTCGGAGCGATGGCGGGCTTGGACGTGCCGTGCGTGGCGGTCGATATCCCCAGTGGCGTCGACGCGAACACCGGTGCCTGCCTGGGCCCAGTGGTACCCGCTATGCGGACGGTGACCTTTGCACGGGCCAAGCCGGCCTTTCTGTGCGGTGAGGGCGCTGATCTCTGCGGTGTCGTCGAGGTCATCGACATCGGCCTTGCGCCAGGTCCTGAACTCGCTTCTGCCGAGATACCGGAGCCGGGTGACCTCGAGTTTCCGCGCCGTGCCCAAGGTGCACACAAGGGCAGCAGTGGTCATCTGGTCGTGGTGGCGGGATCGGAGCGCATGACGGGGGCTGCGCTCTTGGCGTGTCGAGGCGCACTCGCGGGTGGGGCGGGGCTGGTCACTCTGGTCGCTCCTGGCGGCTGCGGTCCGCGTCTTGCCGCTCTGCCTCCCGAGGTCATGTGGATTTGCCCGAATGAAGGGCCGGTGCTCTCAGACATTCCCGAGCCGGCCCTCGCGATGGCCTCGGCGGTGGTGGCTGGCCCCGGTCTCGGCGGCGGAGCGCCAGTTGGGCGCTCCTTGGGAGCGGCGCTTCGGAAGGTCTGGGAGTCTCATGCCGGCGGCGTGCTCTTCGATGCCGACGCGCTGCCGTATACGTTGGGTTTAGGGGCGGGTCCCCGAGTCATTACGCCCCATCCGGGAGAGGCCGGGCGCCTTCTGGGCTCGAACTCCGCCGAGGTGCAGGCGGATCGGTTCGCCGCCGCACGGGCACTGGCCGCCGGCGGCAAGGTCGCTCTCCTCAAGGGACGCTTCTCGCTCGTCGCCAAGGAGGGACGCCGCGTGTCCGTCAATCCCACCAATCACCCGGCTCTCGCGAGCGGGGGCACAGGCGACGTCCTTGCGGGACTCGCTGGCGCGCTGCTCGCGCGCGGCCTCGACGACTGGTCTGCGACGCGCACGGCCGCCTACCTTCACGGCCGAGCCGGGGAGATCGTGGGGGCCGACTGTGCTGGCCTCGGAGGTGCGAGCGCGGTCGTGGAAGCCCTCCCTCTGGCCCTCGCCGAACTCGTCCCGTGACATCGCCTTGACGAGCGAGGTTCGCCGGAGCATGCATTGGCCATGATTGTTCGTTGCCCAAATCCTGAGGACACAGAGGCCCTTGGTGCGTCTCTGGGTCGGCACGCCATGCCGGGAACGGTCGTGGCCCTTTCCGGCGACTTGGGCGCCGGCAAGACGGTGTTTGCACGGGGCGTCGGGGCAGGGCTCGGGGTGACGACTCGTGTGCAGAGCCCGAGCTACATCATCGTTCAGTCCCACGAAGGCGGGCGCTTGCCGTTCGCGCACGCCGACCTCTACCGGCTCGGCGATGCCGACGAACTCGAGCAGCTCGGACTCGACGACGTCCTCGATGCCGGTGGAATGGTCCTGATTGAGTGGGCAGAGCGCTTCCCAGAGGTGCTTCCTACCGACCACGTGGTCTGCGTCATCCGAGAGGTCGCCGACGGGCGCGCCGTCGAACTCAGCGCGACCGGTCCGTCGGCTCAGCAACTGCTGGAGAAGCTGTGAAGCGCCGTCTCGCTCGTCTCGCCGTCGCCACTGCTCTCGTGGTAGCGGCGGTGGCCCGGGGGTCGATCTCCGCCCCCCGCGGACCGGTCGGTGGCGTCGAAGTGGTGGTGGACGGCGAGGCCGTGTGGGTTCACCCCGACGGCCGCTCCGTAGATGCTGTGCTTTTGGCGGCTGGGCACCCGCTGTTGGGGGTTGGCCTCCAAGTGCCACCGGGTGAGTACCTGGTTCGTCGGGGAGACGGCTGGGCGATTGAGGCGTCGGCGCAGCCACTTCCCCTTGGGGCGCAGGTCGATCTGAATCGCGTACCTGTGGCGACGCTTCTTGGACTTCCCGGCATTGGTCCAAGTCGGGCAGCCGCCTTGGTCGGCGCCCGTCCGTTTCGGAGCACGGAAGACATCGTTCATGCGCGTGGAGTGGGCCCTGCCGCCCTGGCGAAGCTCGAGGGGCTGGTGTCGGTTCAGGAGGGGGCATTCAAGCCGCTCGCGCCGCCAATCGACGTAAACTGCGCGAGTGAGACAACACTCTTGGGGCTGCCCCGCGTCGGTCCCGTGCTGGCCAGACGCATCGTGGCGGCGCGTCCGTTCTCCAGTCTCGACGGCCTCGTTCACGTGAAGGGCATCGGCCCTGCGACGCTTGACCGGCTTCGCTCGACGGCGACCGCGGGTCGCTGCCCATGATCTACCTGGACCACAACGCCACCTCCCCGATGCTCCCCGAGGTGCTTGCGGTGATGCAGCCCTGGTTCGGTGTGCCGGCGAACGCCGGGTCGGTGCATCGGCTCGGACAGAGGGCGACTGTCGCCCTCGAGGAAGCCCGTGAGCACGTGGCGGCACTGGTGGGTGGCGAGAAGGATGGGGTGGTCTTCACCTCAGGAGCCACGGAGGCCAACCACGGCTTTCTGCGGGGGGCACATGCACGTCATGGCGGGCGCATTCGGTGTTCCCGCGCGGAGCACCCCTCCGTGTGGGCCGCCGCGGAAGCGCTCGGCATGGAGCCGCTGCAGCTGGACGCGTCGGGCCGGGTGCAGGTGACCGTGGGGCCCGGGATCATCAGCGTGCAGGCGGTGAACCACGAGACTGGGGTCATCCAACCGAGCCCTGTGGGAGCAGGGGACATCGTCCACGTCGACGCCACCCAAGCGGCTGGGCGTATTCCGCTCACTATGCAGGGCCTCCAGGGGCTCACGCTGTCTGCTCACAAGCTCGGCGGCCCGCCAGGAATCGGTGCGCTGGTCCTGCCGAGCTCGGATGACTTTCCTCCGTGGGTCCACGGTGGCGGCCAAGAGAGAGGTCGACGCGCCGGAACGGTCCCCACTGTGCTCGCCGTAGGCTTCGGTGAGGCCTGTCGCCTTGCTAGGGTGGAGATGGAGTCCCGAACGGCGCTCTGGAATACACTCCGGCCGCTCGTGGAGGCAACGGTGCGCTCTGTGGGTGGGCACGTCGTCGGTGACGACGCAGACCGGGTCGCGAACACCGTGTGCGCCTCGTTTCCTGGGCTGCTGGGTGAGGCCGTCGTACAGAGCCTCGACCTTCGAGGCGTCTGTGTGAGCTCGGGTGCAGCCTGCTCTTCGGGCTCCACGCAGCCTTCGCCGGTCTTGGTCGCGATGGGTCATGCGGAGCCGAGGTCAGGCGTCCGCGTCTCGTTTGGACCGCGAACGACGGTCGGCGAAGTTGAGGCGGCTTGTGTGGCGATGGGTGAGGTCGTTCAAGCCCTGCGCGAGGCCGCCAACTGGCACCTGGACTGAGGTGCTTTCGCGCGGGCGGTTACGTTGCCGTATGGTCGCCCTTCTATTGCTCGCATTGGCAGTCGGCTCTGAGCCGATTCCTGTCCCTGTCGAGTCGCTCCCGCCACAGCTCTCGGCGGAGCGTCTCCAGGGCATCCGTGCCTACCGACGCCGCCACCTCAGTCTGGTGACGGAGCTGCAGTACCGCGCGGTTCCGCAAGTGACGCCCGCGGCCTCGGGCGCAGATCCATTTGCGACCTCGGACGTCTTTGTGCGGGAGTTTCGATCGGTGGCCATCTACCAGGGGGCGCTCCGCATTGGCGTACCACCCGCGCTTGAGCTGCTGGGCCGCCCAGACCTTGCAGTCGACACTGCGCGTCGGGTGCAGCGAAACCGTCGCTGGGGAACCACCCTGTACACGCTGGGCGGGGTAGGGGGTCTCACCGCGATAGGGGGCTTCTACGCCATGCATCGCTCGCGTGGAGGCAGTACACAGCCGCTCGCAGGCGCTTCCGCGGTGGCCGGTCTGACCGCGATGGGCATCGGCTTCGTTGTCGGCACTTTTCCTGCGACCCGAGGCCGCCGCCTCGCCTTCGACCCGACAATGACGCTTCCCACCGAGGACATCGAGGCTGAACTCGATGCCTACAACGACGGACTTCGACTGGAGCTTGGGTTGAGGCCATCGGACGTCGTTCTCTTCGAGCGCCCACCCGCGCCTAGCGTCGGGCCCCACTGACCTTCTGAGCGAGGTAGCGCGCGGCCTTCTGGAAGTCCCAACCCGTCTGACTGCGAAGCCGGCTCACCGCGCCGGCGAGCCCGACCTCGTCCACCCAGCCTGCCAGGGTCTCGACATCGGGAAGACCGTCGCCAGCGGGGCGGGGCGGCGCAGGCTTCGACACGACCTGGGGCTTTGGGGCGTGCCGTGGCGCGGGGCTAGGCGTCGGCGCGCGGGCCTGCTTGTCCCGCATGGCCTGGGCCAGGGCAACCGTCGCCATGCGGCTCTCGAGGTTCTGCTGCTGCTGGGCGAGGTGGGGGGCGGGCTGCGGCGTAGACTTGTTCTTGCGCTTCTTCTTCCGGCCCCTGGCTGTGGACTGCTGTGGGGCCGGGGCGGCGTCGAAGAATGCGGCCTCAGCTGTGGGCTCGGCGGCGGATTGGGCTGCCACCGGTTGGGGCTTGGTGCGGTTCGCAGGTCGCAGCTTACGGGGGCCGAACTGCGGGTCATTCCAGCGTTCGGAGGGCCAATACATCTCTGGAAGAGTGCGCCGCGGGTAGTCCATCTCGGAGGGCCACTTCACCTTGTGGGCCTCGAGCTGCAGCGGAACCCAGCGGCGCACATGCGACGGGGCGGCTGGGCCAATGGGGGCGGGGGTCGCCGAACGCCACCTCCGTTCTTGTCCACGATCGATCGCAGCGAGCACCAGCAGGCCGACGCCGGACGTGCCGACGAGAGCGGTAATACCGAGAGCGAGTTCGATGATGATGGCCTCCCCAATAGTGGGTAGGCACCAGCATACCCCTCGGCGAGTGGGGGTCAGCGAATGGCGCGACTTCTCAGGCGGACTCGGGGTACACAGCCGGGGTTCGAGCCTCGGCGGGACGGCCGATGAAGCGAATGATGGCGAGCGCCGTCACGATACCCACCGGAAGGCAAAGCCACGGCGAGTAGCCAAAGCCGGCTGGGACGTAGCCCACGAAGATGCTGATCGCCCCGGTGGTCAGCGCGTAAGGGAGCTGGGTGCGGACGTGGGTGATCACGTCGACGCCAGCGCCCAATGCCGAGAGCACCGTCGTGTCCGAGATGGGCGAAGCATGGTCTCCGAGACAGCTTCCGGCGAGGACTGCGGCAATCGACCCCAGGGCGACCGGACCGAGTGTCGGATCAGCCGCCACCGAGATCTCGACGACGGTCGGCAGCAGAATCGACATCGTTCCGAAGCTGGTGCCCGTCGCGAAGGCGGTGCCGGCAGCCAGCAAGAAGGCAACCGTGGGAAGGGCAGCGATGGGCAATGTGCTCGTCAGGTTCTCGGAGAGGAACTGGGCTGCGCCGGTATCTTTGACGGCGCCGCCGAGGGTCCATGCGAGGTAGAGGACCACGAGGGCCTCGAAGACGGGCTGAATGCCACCCCACACGGCGGGTCCCACCTCTTTGGGCGCGAGTCCCCGCGAGAGGACCGAGAGGAGAATCGCAAGACCCAGACCGGTTCCGCTGCCCCAGAGCATCGCATTGTAGGGGTCGGCACCACCGATGATCTCGAAGAGTCTCGCCCCGCTGAGTTCAGGTCCAAGGGCCTCCGAGCCCTTGATGTAGAGGTACGCGAAGGTCACGCTGACAAGCGCCCCGACGGCCGCGGCGGCCACCCACCACCGGCTCTCTCCGGTCTGTGCCTCATGGACCTCTTCGCGATGCGGCAGAGAGAGCGCCTCGCACTCAGCCTCCCACATCGGGCCGAAGTCCCGGCCTGTGCTAGCGACACCGCCGACGAAGGCGAGTGTGTAGATGGCGTAGAAGCGGAATGGAAGAGCTGCCAGGAACAGCGCAAATGCGGTCATCGCCACGCCCGTGCCCTCAAGCCCTTCGGCGATGAGGCCGACTTCAAAGCCCACCCAAGTGGAGACCACGGCCAGCGATGCGACCGGGGCCGCTGTGCTGTCGACGACGTACGCTAGCTTCGCGCGCGAGACCTTGTGGCGGTCGTAGAGCGGGCCCATGGCGCCGCCGACCACCAGGCAGTTGGCGTAGTCGTCAAAGAAGACGATGGCCCCAGAGAGCCAGCTCGCAACGACGGCACCGCGCCGTCCTTTCGCGACCTTCTCGACTTTTCTGACGAGGTCGCGGGTCGCCCCCGCCTTGTAGATGACGCCCACCATGGCGGCGACGCCCAGCGAGAACAGCGTGATCTTCGAATTGTCGTGCGTGAAGAGCGCCTCGAGCACAGGCTTCTCGGTGTAGTCCCCGAGCAGGGCCGAAAGCAGGTGACCGACCGCCACCCCGATGCCGCCGAGTACGTCGAACTCTGCAGCGACAATGCTGGCGAGAAGGGCCCCCGCCACCAGCGATGGAACGACCTTTCGAGTGACCAGGGCCAGCCCAATGGCCACGAGGGGCCCAAGCAACGACCACGGGCCACCGTGCTCAGCAGTCTCGGCAGCGGTGGCAACGCTGGGTAGCAGAAGCCCCGCGCCGAGGGTCAGGCGCCCCAGCATCACTTGCCTTGGACCGCGTCAAACTCGCCGTTGCGCAGTCGGGTCATGTAGTCGTCGAGCGCGCGCTTCACCTTCGGGGCGAGGAAGTACACACCGAGGATGTTCGGGAAAGCCATGCCGAGAACCATGAGGTCCGAGAAGGTCAGCACGTTGTTGAGCGGGACCGCGGCGCCAAACACGACGGCGAACAGGAACACGATCTTGTAGGGGATCGATGCGCCGTCCCCGAAGAGGAAGGTCGCACAGCGCTCGCCGTAGTAGCTCCACGAGATCATCGTCGAGAAGGCAAACATCACGACCGCGAAGGAGAGCACGATCGGGAACCACTCAAGGGCGCTTCCGAAGGCCTGCGAGGTCATCAGCACGCCATCCCCGATGCTCTTGTCTTCGTAGACGCCCGTGACGACGACGACGAGGCCGGTCATGGTGCAGACCAGAACGGTGTCGATGAAAGGCTCGAGAAGGGCGACGAGGCCCTCGCGAACGGGGTAGTGCGTGGCCGCCGCAGAGTGGGCAATCGATGCCGAACCAACGCCAGCTTCATTCGAGAAGCTCGCTCGCTGGAAGCCAATGATTAGTACTCCAATCAAGCCACCCATGCCCGCCTCGGGGGTGAAGGCCTCGGTGACAATGGTGCCGAAGGCTCCAGGCACCGCGCTTGCGTTCACGGCGAGGATGTAGAAGCCGGCGAGGATGTACACGCCGCACATGATCGGCACGATGAAGCTGGTCGCCGTTCCGATACGGCGAATGCCGCCGATGATGACCAGACCGACACAGAAGGCGAGGATGACGCCGTACAGCCAGGCGTAGTCCTTCAGCAGGGGAACCACATCAGCAACCGCCGCGTAGGACTGGTTGGCCTGGAACATGTTGCCGCCACCGAGGCTTCCGCCGATGCACATGGCTGCGAAGGTCCACGAGAGCACCTTTCCGAACGGCTTGGCGCCGAGCTCGGTCAGGCCCACGTCGAGGTAGTGCATCGGTCCGCCGGAGACGGTGCCGTCTGCCTTCTCGGTTCGGTACATCTGACCGAGAGTGCACTCGGTGAACTTCGAGGACATGCCGAGGACGGCAGCGACCACCATCCAGAACACGGCGCCGGGCCCACCGGCCTGAATCGCCAGGGCCACACCTGCGATGTTGCCAAGGCCAACGGTGGCCGAGAGAGCCGACGTGAGCGCCTGGAAGTGGCTGATCTCGCCGGGGTCGTTCGGATCGTCATAGCGACCCGTCGTAATCATGATGCCGTGCCAGAAGCCACGGATGTTGATGAAGCGCATCCAGAACGACAGCACAAGTGCGCCCATGACGAGCCAGGCCACGACCGCGGCGACCGATGTGTTCTCGGGATTCGCAAGGGCTGCGCCGTCCTTGACGACTGCCGTGCCCTGCAGCTTCAGGGTGCCTTCTTCGTCGGCTTCGAGGACCTTCGCCTCTCCCTGCTCTGCGAGCACGGTCATGCCGGCCACAACGGGCACGGAGACGTGGGAAAGCTCGACATCAGCAGCGAGCACCTTGCCGGCCGCCACGTCCACCTGAACCGGGAAGGGGGCGAGGGTGGTGACGGTCACTGCCGCACCGTCTTCCGGCGCTTCGAGGCCGAGAGCGGCGGTGTCAACGTCCTGCTCGGGCAGGCGCGCCTGTAGTCCGGCATCCGTAGAGCTGACCTCCACCGTGAGTGAGCCCACGGTCTGCGAGACCGCTTCGGCGAGGACTGGAGTGACCGAAGCGACCTTGGCGTCCCAGAGAGGCGCAAACTCGTAGCCTTCGGCCGAGTAGTCGACGACGGTGTGCGGCGCGTCTGCGAAGGTCACTGTACTTCCGACGCCCTCGCCCAGGGACAGCGTGTTGTCCCAGAACATCAGGTCGAAGAACATCACCGATGCGAGGGGGCCAACGACCCACTTGCCGAACTGCTCGTCTGCGGCGTTGATCGCCGCCATGACTCCACCGGACTCCTCCGCTTCTGGAGCTGCCTCGGGGGTTTCCGCTGCGGCTTCTTCGGCGACGGGAGCAGGCTCATCCTGGGCGAATGAGGGCGTCGCAACGAGCAGCCCTCCCAGAGTGAGGGTGAGTAGGCGCAGCATCGAACCTCCGGTAGATCTTCGGCAATCCACGCTCGCGCAGGCGTCGTGGAGCCGGGGTCGGATAGCTCGATAGGCCAGTCTGGCAAGCGACTGTTGGCCTTCGACGGTAGCTTGACGCGATGGGCGCAACGTGGGGCGGAGGCCGATTCCGCGTTAGTCCGCATCGATGCTGCTTCCCTATGTGAACCGCTTCCAGCGCTGGCGCCTCGGCCGGGCAGGCTTTCGCGACCGCGCGATCGACACCCCGGAGTGTCGGGTCCACGCGCTTGACTTCGAGGGCAGGGGGGATTTGCCACCTCTGGTGGTCGTTCACGGGATCTGTGCCGAGGGTGCGCAGTTTGCCGACACGCTCTTGGCCCTCCGCCCGCACTTCTCCCGGATCATCGTTCCGGACCTGCCCGCACACGGCCGCTCGGGCGACCCGAGGGGCGGACTCTCTGCGGACACGCTGTCCTCGTCGACCATGGTGGCGATGGACGCTCTGATTGACGACTCGGCGCTCGTCGTGGGCAATAGCCTCGGCGGACTGGCGAGCGTCCGGTATGCCCTCGAACGGCCTCACAACGTGCGCGCGCTCTACCTGTCGTCTCCCGCGGGGGGCTACCAAGAGCCAGACGTCTTTCAGAGCTTCTTGAAGCGCTTGCACCTCACCAGTTGGCGTGAAGGTGTCGCGTTCGTCTCGCGAATCTACGGGGCGCCACCGCTGCACCGCTTCTTCATCGGGGGCGGTGTCCGCTCCTTGTTCTCACGTCCGACGATGGCGAACTTCGTGCAAGCGCTGTCGGCGGACGACCTGCTTAGCCCCGAGCAGATCCGCTCCCTCCAGATGCCTGTCCGCCTGGTCTGGGGCGGACGCGACCATCTACTGCCCTACGAGCAGTTCGAGTTCTACCGAGAGCATCTTCCCGAGACCGCTGTGTTCGAGGAACCCGCGCACTGGGGCCATTGCCCCTATCTGGACACCCCGAAAGAGCTCGCTCGATCGATTCTCGACTGGGCCGAGGCCGAAGCCTAGCTCCAGCAGACCCAAGAGCCACCGCCCTCGCTGGCCATGGCTTCCTCCCGCGACCCGTCTTCGTAGCCCCAGCCGCAGTAGGAACCATCGTCCTGGGGCTCGAGCTCGAAGGTGACGGCGTTGCCGCTCGGCATGGTGGCTTGCACCTGGGCAGTGCCCTCGGCGTCGTTGCGGTCCACCAGGGTTGCGTCGATCCGAGTTCCAGCCGGGTGTGCATCCGTCGACTCGGTGACCTCGAAGTAGGCGCCGTCACCCTCGATGTTCAAGGTGACGCCAGACAGGGCTCCCGAGCCTGCGTAGGCTCCGTCCAAGTCCGTCGAGACCGCACTCGTGAAGGTCGTGGTGCTCTTCTGTCCGCGAACGGGGTAGCGGACCTGGAGCCAGAGACGGGCCGTGTCGTTGTTGTAGGCCCGACCGCCGGTCTCTTCGCGGTGCACGAAGCCCACGCCGACGTCGACGCCGGGTGCGAGGTCTCGCCAAGAAGCGCCGGCGTGGAGGATCAGCACGTCGCCGTTGTCAGAGACACCCATGGCATCGTCGAAGGAGGCGGCGCGTACAGCGGGCTCGATGCCTCCGATGCCTTCACCCACTGGGATGAAGTAGGAGAGCTGTGCCGACCAGGCGAACTGGCTCGTGTTGGCGGACACATCGGGAGCGATGACATTCACGTTGCCGGGCGTGATGCTCAGCAAGTTGGCTTCGCCCATGATGTTGAAGTTCGCGACGCGAAGAAGAACGTCACCGCCCGTTGCGAAGCGGTTGCTCGTCAGGCCTGGGGCGTAGAAACTCGCAAGTCCTACGCCGAAAGCCGTCTCTCCGGATGGATCCCAGCTGCGGTAGATGTTGCCCTTCGCGAACTCGAGGCGGGCTGCGGCGAGGATCGAGTTGTCGTTGTTGCCGAAGATGTCGCCGCCGCCGTTAAACGCGCCAACGCGAGCCCGCAAGCCGGAGCTGTGCTGCCAATCGAAGAGCCCGCCGACTTCACGGTTCGGGGCAATCCAGCTGTGGCCGACGGAGCGCTCCTGAAAGACGAGGTCGGTCGAGGACACGAGGGTGTCGCGGGAGAAGGGCACGCGCTGCGTGCCGAAGGTCACGGCGATGTCGCTGGCCCCCGCGGTGTGGTCGAAGCCCGCGTAGGCGTCGATGAGCCCGATGTCGCGCTCTTCCTCGCTGAGGCGGTCAAAGGGGGCGCCGAGCCCAAGGGTGAGCTCGTAGCGAACGAACTTGACCTCACCTTCAACGCCGGCACGGGCACGCTGAATCGAGAAGCCCATGTCGTGCTCGGGGTCGCCGTAGCTCGCGGGATCTGCCTGCGGGTCCTCATCCTGGTCGAAAGCGGTCACCCAGGTCTGCACCAGTGCAGTCGGAGTGGGTGGGGCAATGTCGCCCGCCATCGAGGGCGTGCTGAGCGCGAGTGCGAGAGAAACGATCGTCGAGCGGGTCATTCGTACACCTGTCACGTGCGTGGAGGGGTTGCGGGGCCTAGAATAGCCCCATGTCCAGAACCTGCATCCCCGTCGTCTCACTCCTCGCCCTCACTGCCCTGGGTAGCTGCGCTTCAGAGCCGCAGACCTTTGCCCGTGCAACGCCGATTGAGGACCTCTCACAGGCGATCGGCGGGCCTAAGGCGCTCGCAGCTGAGGGCGACTTCATGCTCGAGAATGACCAGGTGCGCGTGGTCATCACTGGCGCGCGGAACAGTATGGGCCCCAGCCTCTACGGCGGTTCGCTCATCGATGCGGATCTTCAATGGGGCGATCCCGCACGCCAGCACGGCAACGGAAACGACCAGCTCGCTGAGATGTTCCCGACGGTGAACCTCAACGTCGCGCGGCCTCTCGACGAGAGCGACGTCTTCATCGTGAACGACGGCGCGGATGGCAACCCCGCGGTCATTCGCGTCGTGAGCGCCTACGAGCCCTTCATCACCTTGTTGGGGGCCCTCTGGGGCATCGTCGGTGCACCCGACTTCCACATGGTGACCGACTACGTCGTCGAGCCGGGCAAGCCCTGGGTCACGATCAAGACCAGCGCCGTGTTCGGAGAGACCTCCCTCGAAGACCTTCCCGCACCGGATGACGGCGAGTCTGTCGACTACGGCGTGGACACCCTGCCGGCCTTGGACTGGGCCATCGAGAGCGGCGTGGTCATTGGCGACTTCTACTTGCAGGGCGGCTCGATCGACGTATTCGCGCCTGGCGACGGCTTCGACGAGGATGGCTTGGTGTTTGAGGCCTTCGAGGCCGGACAGAACACCTTTCAAGAGCCCTTCTCTTTCCCGTACCTCGCGGGCACGGGTGACGGCATCAGCTACGGCATCGCGCCTGCGGAAGGAAACATCTTCGTTCCGCTGTTCACTGCCTCTCAAACCGTCGCGTTCGGTGGTGGCAAAGAGGGCGACGGCACCGATGACCGCTTCCCAGCAGGAACTGCGCTGACCTACGAGCGCTACTTCTTCATTGGCCACGGCGATGTCGGCTCCATCTTCGATGGCTACGCTGAAGCTCGCGACGTGCCGACCGGCAAGCTCTCCGGAACGGTCGCAGAGCAGGGGACAGGGCTTGGTCTCTCCGGCATGCACGTCTTCCTGTTCGAGCCCGGTGGTGAGAACCCCGTCCTGCAGTGGGAGACCGACGTTGATCCCCGCGATGAGACGGCGGATGGCTCGTTTGCGGGCAAGGTTCCGGTGGGCGACTGGGAGTTGCTCGCGCACCGGCACGGGCGTCCCGATGGAGAGCGCCTGTCCATCTCGGTGGCCGAAGGCGAAGACGTCGCCGTTCGACTCGAGTCCCCTCGTCCCGGCCTGTTCACCTACACCGTGCGCGATCAGACTGACCAGACGGTCCCCGCCAAGGTCACCATCTTCCGTGCCGACCAGGGAGCGCCGTCGCGCGACCCTGACCTCGGCGACGGCTTCGAAGCGTTGACAGCTGGCTACGGTCGTCCGGAGATGGTCCTGTTTCCCATGTACGGGTACGGCGAAGTGGAGCTCCCCGACGGCGACTACATTGCAGTGGCTTCGCGTGGCCTCGAGTACGAGATCCACGTCTCGGAGCCGTTTGTGATCGACAGCTCACGGACCCATCACACCGACTTCCAGGTCATCCACGCGATCGATTCCGACGGCTGGATCTCAGCAGACCTCCACGTGCACGCGCAGCCCTCGCACGACTCGGGTGTGCGCCTGCATGACCGCGTCCGCACCATGGTCAGCGAAGGCGTCGAGTTCTTCGTGTCCACCGACCACGACTACATCACGGACTACGGGCCGGTCGTGGAAGACCTGCAAATGGAAGAGTTCGTGAAGACCGCTGTGGGCGTCGAGACGACAACCATCGAAATTGGCCACTTTCTCTCGTTCCCGCAGCAGAGCAACTTCCTGGGTCACGCCGGCGGCGCCTACGACTGGACCGACCAGACGCCCGACGACATCGTCGAGCAGCTGTACGAGATGGGTGAAGATGCCGGCTACGACCCAATCGTCTTCGTGGGCCACCCGCGCGACGGCATTCTTGGCTACTTCGACCAGTACGGCCTGAACCCGTACGGCGGCCAGCCGGGGGTCGATGATGAGCCCGGTGTGGCGAAATTCTCGCCGGGCCTGACGTCGGCGACGAACCCGCTCCTCAACGGCGACAACTTCACCTTCGACGTCGACGCGCTCGAGCTGCTGAACGGCAAGCGCCTGGCCTGGTTCCGCACGCCGACGCAGCCCGAGATGGACGCGTTCAAGGCCGATCCCGACTCGCAGCCCATCTACGAGTGGATGACCCGTACGATGGAGGAGCAGGACGAGCTGGAGAACGGCATCTACAAGCTGGGCTACGGCTTTGAGGGCGAGATCGACGACTGGTTCACGCTCCTCAATCTCGGCTTCCGCCACACCGCCCTGGGCAACTCCGACACGCACGGCTGGACGAGCACCGAGTCCGGTTGTCCACGCAGCTACATTCTTAGCGACACGGACACTCCAGCCCTGATCGACGACCAAGCCATCGCCGATGCGGTGCGAAACCACAAGGTGGTGGCCTCGTACGGTCCGTTCGTGCGTTTCTGGGCCAATGAAGGCGAGATTGGCGACCAGATCAGCACTGAAGGCGGAGCCGTCGAGTTCACCATCGAGGTGCAGGCACCGACCTGGATTGGCGTCGACCGCGTCGAGTTCTACGAGAACGGCACGCTCGTCGAGGAATTCCCCGTGGACCCGGCCGTCGACTCGATGCGCTTCCTCGAGACCTTCGAGCGTGAGGTCGCCGAGGATGCCTGGTTCACGGTCATCGTGACCGGCGAGTCGGACCTCGCGCCGCTGTTTTCACCCGTGGAGATTCCGTACGTGCCGCTCGAGGAGGTCGTGACCGAGGCCCTGGGTGGAGTCAGTGCGGTCTCCAACTTGCTCACCGCGGCAGAGCCTTTCCCCCGCGTGTACCCGATTCACCCGTACGCGCTCACCAACCCGATCTGGGTGGACGTGGACGGGGATGGATGGGATGCACCGGGTGTGCCCGGTTGGCTCGAGGAGCCGGAAGAGCCGGCGGCCCGCTAGGCGCGGACGAAAGAACCCCGCCGGCTCGAACGAGGGGGGCGGGGCCTTCGAACAATCGCGAGGGTCGCTAGCGGCTGAGCTCAATCTGCCGGATGGAGCGGATGGCTCGCGGATCCCCGGCGAGGTCCTTGGCGCGCTGCACGAGCGCTTGAAGCTCTTCCGTCTTGAGTGGACGGTCGAGAACCGACAGGTCGTAGGCCACGCCGTTCGGGAAGTCGAGGTGGGTCGAGCCAAGGTTGGAGGCCTCGGCCTCGTAGATGGCGTCGTCCACGGCCTTCTTCGTTCCGCGCGCGGTCGAGTGGACCACCGCAAGAATAGCGCCACCCGCGGCGGAGCCCGCAACGGCGAGCTGGGCCTTCGGCGAGAACACGCAGTCGCGAATCGAGCCAAAGCGCGAAACGGCGCCCATGGTCTGGCTGACACGACGTGCGATGCGCGGCTGCGCCTCCTGCGTGGCCGCGCCGATGTGGGGCGTACAGGTGATGCGCATCTGCCCGGCGTAGGGGTTCTCCCAGGCCTTCGCGCCTGGCGTGGGCTCCTCGGGGTAGACGTCGACGGCAGCACGGCGAACCGCCCCGTCTTCGACGGCTTTGAGGAGCGCGTCGGCGCTATGAAGGTTGCCGCGAGCCAGGTTCAAGAACAGGCGCGGCGACGGCATGGGGCGATTCTTCGCGAGCATTCCCAGGAAGGGGTCGAGCAAGAACGCGTTGTCGCGGCCCTGCGGGTCGCGGGCACTCGTGTGCACCGAGACGATGTCGCTGGACTTGAACAGCTCTTCGATAGAGTCGACCGGGTCCCAGCCCATCTCGGCGCCGACTTCGGTGGCGACGAGACGTGCATCGAAGAAGCACACCTCAAGCCCCATGGCTTCGGCGGCGCGGGCGACCTGGCGACCAATGTTGCCGAGTCCGAGGATGCCGAGACGCTTGCCTCGCACCTCGAAGCGACCGACCGCGGTCTTTTCCCACTTGTGCTCGCTCATGAGCACGTCGGTCTCGTAGAAGCGGCGCGACAGCGCGATCATGTGGCCGATGGCCATCTCGACGACGCTGCGCCCATTTGAGACGGGGTCGTTGTAGACCATCACGCCATGGTCGGCGCATGCCTCTTTGTCGATGCTGTCATCGCCGATGCAGCAGAGCTGAATGGCCGACAGCTTCGGGCACGACTCCACCACGCGACGCGTAATGGGCACCCGGCTGCGCTTGAAGACCACTTCGGCACCGTAGTCCTGAATCGCCTTGATCAGGCTGTCTTCATCAGGGACTTCGGAGAGGCGAAGTGCCTCGATTCCGACCAACGCGAGGCGCTCATCGAGCGTCTCGTGTGGGTTCTCAACCACGAGGGCCTTGGTGTATGGACCAGTGTGGATTCGCGGCATCTCAGGCCTCGTCTTCGGTCTTCTTCTTGGTGGTGCGACGGCGACGCGGGGCCCGCTTGGGCTTCTCTTCCGCAGCGGGCTCCTCGGCGGGCGCCTCTTCGGCGGCTGGGGCCTCTTCAGCAGGCGCCGCTTCGACAGCGGGCTCCTCGACCAGGAGGAGATCCTCTGCGGCAGCGGCCTCCGCCTTCGGCGCGGCCTTCGCCGTGGCCTTCTTCTTGCGGGTGCGCTTCTTCGGCTTCGGCTTCTCTTCGACCGGGGCCTCTTCCGCGGCGGGGGCCTCGGGCTCGGCGGCCGGAGCCTCTTCTTCGAGGATCAGCGCGTCGTCATCGGACGAGATCTCGAGGATCTTGTCGAGGTCCGAGGCGGCAGTCTCCGCATCAGGCATAGGACGCTCTTCGGTTTCCTCGAAGACCAACAGGCCGTCGAGGTCGAGGTCGTCCATCGAGGTCGCGGGCGCGGCCTTCGAGGCCTTGGGCGCATCGTCGCCACCCTCGGCAGGAGGTGCGGCGAGCCAGGCAAGGGCCTCTTCGACTTCGCGCGCGCGGTCTGCGTTGCCCAAGAAGAGCTCGGCGAGGACGGCCGGCGGAGCGAGCTCCTCGCCCGATGCGCGAAGCTCGGTGAGGTAGATGCCCATCGCGGCTTCGTTCAGCTTCTCGGCGTTGCGGTCGAGGGTGAACGGGGCCTGGAAGGTCCGAATCGGCGTGCCATCGCGATGAATCAGCACATTCGCCTTGAGCAGAGCGTCGAACACGCCGTTGACGCTCTCCTTGGGCAAGTCGGGGTGGGTACGGCGGAGACGCTTGCGCACATCCTCCTGCACGAACTTCGCAGTCACACGGCGACGGCGCTTGCGGCGGTCCTCGACGACGGTCTCGAGGGTCTCGAGTAGCGTCCGGCGAGTGGGCGCCGAGAGCGGATCAAAGCCACGGCTCGCAAGCAGCTTCGCAGTTGCGTGCGCGCTCTCGGGCATGTAGGCGTCGATGTACGGCCCGCCCGACGGGGCAGGGGCCTTGCGCTCACCGTTTCCTCCGGAAGGAGCGGAGCTCTCGCCCTCGACCAGGTCGACGCGGTAGCCGCCCGACTTGGGGTCGCGAACGACGTTCAGGCGGCCAGCGTCCTGCGCCGCTTCGAGGAAGCGTGCGAAGGACGAGAAACGAAGATCGCTCTCGGAGAAATCGGGGCTGCGGCGAAGCATCGCGCCCTTGAGCACGCTCGCCAGCGGCGGATCCGGGTTCTCGCGCTGCAGGCCCTGGATGGCTGCGGCGGCGAGGTCGAAGGCGGTCTCGCGGGTCATGCGGCGGTTGCCACGTCCACGGTCGTTCGACTGACGGCGACGGTTGGTCGCGATGTTGTCGTAGAAGAAGAACTCGTCGCAAGCGTCGATGAGCAAGCGGCTCGTCGACGAGCGGCAGCCGCAGCCGATGACGCGCTTGTTGTGCTCGCGCAGTTTCTGAGCAAGCGGCGTAAAGTCACTGTCTCCCGACACAATCACGTAGGTCGAGATGTAGTCGCGTGTGAGGGCAAGCTCGAGACAGTCGACGACCATCGCGATGTCGGCGCGGTTCTTGTCCTGCATGCCGTGCGAGGTCAACTCGTACATGGTCACGTTGGCGCGAAGCAGGTCCTGCTTGAAGCGCGCGAAGCGTCCCCAGTCGGCGTAGCTTCGGGCGACAAGAATGCGTCCCTTGTCCTTGACGCGGGCCATGACGGCATGGACATCGAATCGTCCGAGGCCGTCCTTTTCGGTGCCCGCTGCAATGTTTTCAAAGTCGATCAGTACCGCTAGGGTCTCTTCCACGTTGTTCTCCGCGAATGTGTCGCGTGTTGTTGTTTCCCCGTGGGAGGCCGCCTTTGCCGGAGCAGACGCCTGTGGGCCACGGGGCGTGGGGTCAGCTCGCGACGAGCCACACCGCCGCCAGCCGCATAAGCGGGCAGACAGACCCGCACAAGGTGAACCGCACTGCCGTCTGCAGTGAGGACACCCACCCGCGGGCCGGGAGACGACGTTCATGGCCGAGTTTGCACAATTCTCTGGAACGGACCGATACATCGCCGATGAGGCACTGATGGCTTCGGTCAACGCGGCTCTGGTGCTTGAACGCCCACTCCTGGTCAAGGGTGAACCTGGCACAGGAAAGACACTTCTTGCCCACGCCGTCGCAGAGACGCTCGGTCGCCCGCTGTACAGCTGGCACGTGAAGTCGACAACGAAGGCCGAGGAGGGTCTGTACACCTACGATGTGGTGCAGCGCCTCAACGACAGCCGCTTCGGCGACGCCGACGTCAGCAACATCCGCAACTACATCAAGTACGGCCCAGTGGGACTCGCCTTCGACTCGGACGAGCCTGTCGTCCTACTCATCGATGAGGTCGACAAGGCTGACATCGAGTTCCCGAACGACCTGCTTCGCGAGCTCGATGAAATGGCGTTTACGGTGCGCGAACTTGAGGAGACCGTCCGCGCAAAGCAGCGCCCCCTGGTCATCATCACGTCGAACGCCGAGAAGGAACTGCCGGACGCTTTCTTGCGCCGGTGCGTGTTCCACTTCATCGATTTCCCCGATCGCGAGCGCATGGAGCGCATCGTCCACGTGCACCTTCCCACGCTTGGCCCGGATCTCATGAAGGCTGCGCTGGACCGGTTCTTCGCCTTCCGAAAGGTGGCCGGACTCCGCAAGCCGCCGTCGACCTCCGAGCTGGTGGACTGGCTGACGGTTCTCGTCGCGTCGGGGCTCGATCCCGCATCGATCACCGAAGGCGACCCCTTCCTGGGTGTGCTGTTTAAGGGTGAGGCGGATCTCGCCGCTGCCGTCGACAAGCGGCGCGGCCGGAAAAGCTGGTAGGGCCATGTTTGTCGACCTGCTCTTCAATCTGCGCGCCCAGGGCCTCGTCGTTGGCGTCGGCGAGTGGACGGGCTTCCTAGACGCCGTGGGCCGGGGGCTCGCGACCGATCTAGACGGCATGTACCACTTGGGTCGCGCTCTGCTCTGCCGGAGCGAGAGCGACTTTGACGGCTTCGATCTCGCCTTCGCGAAGACCTTTCAGGGCATGGAAATCGCCGACGACCTGCGCGAGAAGCTCGAGGAATGGCTCCGCGATGCCAAGGAGCGCACAGAGGGCGAACGCGTACCGCACGAGTTCGAGTCGATGGAGGACCTGCTCGAGGCGTTTCGCGACCGTCTCGAGAAGCAGAAGGAGCGACACGACGGCGGAAACCACTGGGTTGGCACGGGTGGCACGAGTCCGTTCGGAAACTCGGGCCGCGCCGCCAATGGCATTCGCGTAGGGGGTTCTGCAGGGGGCCGAAGTGCGGTCGCAACCGCCATGGAGCGGCGCTGGGAGGGCTACCGAGGAGACCGGACCCTCGACCTGCGCGAGCTCAAGGTGGTGCTGCGACTACTCCGCAGCCTGGCTCACGACGGTCCGATGGAGCTGGACCTTCCCGGGACCATCGATGCGACGTGCCACAACGCGGGCGACATTGAGCTGGTCGAGAAGCGCGAGCGACGCAACCGGCTCAAGCTGGTACTGCTGATGGATGCCGGAGGGTCCATGGCTCCTCATGCTGAGCGGGTCGAGAAGCTGTTCTCCGCGGCCTCTCAGATGAAGGACACCTTCAAGAGCTTCGAGGCCTACAGCTTCCACAACTGCGTCTATCAGTGGCTGTACAAGGACATCGAGCAGCTCGATCGTGTGGCGACCTCCGAGATTCTCGCGAAGCTCACGCCCCAGCACCGCATCATCCTCGTCGGTGATGCGTCGATGGCGCCTTACGAACTCTTCTCCAGCTATAGCTGGCCCTCGACTACGACAGACGCGGGCATTGACTGGCTTCGCCGGATCAAGCAACGCAGCCCGGCGGCAATCTGGCTCAACCCCGATCCCCAAAGGTTTTGGCAGCATCCGACCGTCTCGGCTATCGGCCGGATCTTCCCGATGTTCGACCTGTCGGTTCAAGGCCTCAAGGACGGCATCAAGAAGCTTCGGGTGCCGCACTAAAGCTCTTGCCAGACCGGCTCGAGGCCGATAGATCGGCCGCGTTGATGGGGCGTCGACAAGTGGCAAGTCACCGGGTTTTGGTTCCGGCATTCGAAGGTTCGAATCCTTCCGCCCCAACCACTTAGATGTCGCCCCTTCGATCCGCTGTTCGAAGGGGCGACCTCGTTTTCGGCGGTGAGGTCAGGCGTCGTGCTCTCGGTTCCAGACGTTGAATCGATGCGGGTGGCCGACTTCGAGAGTCGGCTCGCCGCGACTCTGCAGGAATCCGTGCCCAAGACGCGTTGGCGGGCAGCCTCAGTGGCGGTGGTGCTACGCGATGGGCCCGAAGGATGTGAGGTGCTGCTCACACGGCGCACCCGGAGGGCAGGGGACCGATGGTCCGGGCACATGGCCTTCCCTGGCGGCCTGGCTGAGGAGCTCGATGAGGGGCCTGTAGCCACCGCTCAGCGCGAGGCGATGGAAGAAGTGGGGCTTGCGCTTGGCGACCCCATCGGAAGACTTCGTCCGCTATGGACGGCGACACCTGGCCGCCTTCGCCCCCTGCGTGTGTTTCCGTTTGTGTTCAGCGTCACCGAGCCCGTGCTTGTGTTGGAGGAGCGTGAAGTCGCCGAGGCGCTGTGGATTCCTTGGGAGCATCTGGCGAGTCGGCGCCATCGGGTGTGGAGACGCCATCGAGTGGGCCCCATTCGCATGCCGCTTCCGAGCATCGAGCTCGGGCAGCGTTTGGTCTGGGGCCTGACGCTCGGCATGATTGACGATCTCGCCCGAACGATGAACAGGCCGCGGTAGGCTGTGGTGAGGTCCGGTTGCACACTACGCGACGGGCCGTCAGAGGCGGTTCGAAGACGATGACCCATGGCTTTATCCGAGTCGTGCATCCCGATGAGCACGGCAGGCGATTGACGCTTGCGCTGCTTGAGCACGCGTCCGCCCTGTATTCCCGCCCCGTACTCTTCAGGGGGATGCTCGCCACGGGCTCAGACGTTGGCATGCGGTCCCACATTGAGGATCGGCCCAACGCCAGACTCAGTTGGCGCTCGCGATCGGGCAACGAGCCGGTCGGCTTTCGGAACCACAAGGGCCGCACCGACTACAACTACGTCACGGGTACCTCCGGGTCCCTGCGGGAGTTCTGCGACGCGATCTTCGAGCGGCAGGAGGACGTCTACACCCACGTTGGCCAAGTCTCAAGCGGGTTTGTGGGCCTGAAGCGACATCCGTGGGGAGAGGCCTTTTTCACGAGGCTGCGCGCCGAGATTCTTGTCGACGACTGGTTCCAAATTCCCGACTGGGAGCTTCCTGGGCATGCCTTCATTGGGCACAACCGCGAGAACTGGGGCGATCCACGGCACGGGGCGCCCGGCAGCGATTGGCACATGTTCCCGAGCGCCAACCTGTTCGTGATGCTGGCAGGGGAGAAACGGTGGATGACGCGTCCACCCCAGTCTGGAGACCAACTCACCCACCTCGACGAGGTCATTCATCCATCCGGCGGGCGCGAGGCGCCCCATGGCTCCCACGCCTTTGACACCGTGCAGGTCCTGCCGGGGGACGTTCTCTTCAATCCACCCTACGAGTGGCACAAGGTGCTCAATGCTCGGGGCGTCTCCCTCGGGGTCGCGATGCGCATCGTTGACCGAGCCTACGTGTCTGCGTTGGCGGGGAGTGCGCCGATGCGGGCCCATGTCGGCGGGAGCGGCGTGTTGGGCCCCGACGGCGCGCACTTGCTGACCTCGCTTCGGATGGCGTCCCGCGATCCAGTTCGCGCGGCGATGTGCCTCAATGCGGTCGAGTTCATGGTCTGCCGGGCTGCTCGCTTCGGTGCACTTGGGCCCTAGCGGTGTGAGCGATATGTGCCGCCGGTGTCGGTCTGGTGAACACGCTGGCCCCACTCAACCCCGCCGAATAGTCCGCCCTTCCTCATGAGCGGAGGTGCCCGTGTACGGCGAGATGATCCTGTTCACCGGAAACGCGAACCCAGCCTTGGCTCGGCGTGTCGCTGATCGACTTGGTCACCCCATCGCCCCGGCGAACATCAGTCGGTTCTCCGACGGTGAGACACGGGTTGAGCTGCATCAGAACGTACGCGGACGCGACGTCTACTTGATTCAGCCCTCCTGTGCGCCAGCGAATGACAGCCTGATGGAGCTGCTGATCATGGTCGAGGCGTGCAAGCGCTCGTCGGCCGGTCGCATCACCGCCGTCATGCCGTATTTTGGCTACGCCCGTCAGGACCGAAAGGTGGCCCCGCGCGCGCCGATCACCGCCAAGCTGGTGGCCGACCTGCTTCAGGCTGCCGGCGTCGACCGTGTACTGACCATGGACCTGCACGCTGGGCAGATTCAGGGCTTCTTCAACATCCCCGTAGACAACCTCTATGGCGAGCCGCTGCTCTACCGCCACGTGCGGGAGACGCTGCTGACCCCCGACACGGTGATGGTCTCTCCGGATGCAGGTGGCGTGGAGCGGGCGCGAAGCTACGCAAAGCGCCTCGGCACCGGTCTTGCGATTATCGACAAGCGCCGGGCGCGTCCGAATGAGTCTGCCGTGATGCACATCATTGGTGACGTCAAGGGTAAGCGAGCCATCCTCGTCGACGACATGATCGACACGGCTGGGACGCTGACCAAGGCCGGGCACGCCGTCGCGGAAGCGGGCGCGAAGTCAGTCTACGCCCTCGCTACTCACTCCGTTCTGTCCGGTCCCGCTGTGCAGCGCATCGCCGACAGCGTCTTCGAGAAGGTGGTCGTCACCGACACCATCCCTCTCTCGGACGAGGCCAAGGCGCTCGACAAGATTCAGGCCCTCTCGGTGTCCAGCATCTTTGCCGAGGCCATCCGCAGCATCCACTTCAATGACTCCATCAGTCGATTGTTCCTCGCCGAGCACGACTGACGGGCATTGCATGCGTGCCGGCGTGGATGTTGTCGCAGTCTTTGACAGTCGGCCATGTCCCCGTTAATTCCGGCGCGCTTCGAGCTCCCGTTTCGGGATGCTCTGAAAACAGTCCGCACAACTGTCCCGGTCGCAACGCGGCCCGATGTCCAGGGGATAGCGATGTGGCCGGCTTTGTCCGCCCGCAAGCTCTCTCTACATGACGTCGCATGGACGGTCCCGAGGAGAGCTCTCAATGGACACCACCCTCACCGCAACCGCGCGGGACAATGCCGGAAAGGGCACTGCCCGCAAGGCACGCGCCGCAGGCCAGCTTCCCGCCGTCATCTACGGCCCGTCGTTCGAGCCCCGCTCGTTCAACCTGGACCCTGTCGCGTTCGATACCATCTTCCGCATCTCGCGGGACCCGAACACGGTCATTACCCTCGACTTCGATGGTGACTCCGTGCCGGCCGTCGTCCGCGAGACGCAGCGTCACCCGCTGTCGCGCGAGTTCCTCCACGTGGACTTCCTCCACGTGACCAAGGACCTTCCGATCGTGGTGCCCGTGCGCGTCTCGACCGCTGGTCGCCCTGTCGGTGCCGCGCTCGGTGGTCGGATTCGTATCATTCGCCGGACCCTCAAGGTTCGCTGCACGTACGACAACATCCCCGAGTCGCTCGTGATCGATGTCGCTCCGATGGACATTGGCGACATGCGCCGCGCCTCCGAGATCGTGTTGCCTGAAGGTGTCGAGCTCGTGCTCGACAACGACATCAACATCGTCACCGTCTACGGCAAGAAGGGCGGCGCCAAGGCCGCTGTTGCTGAGGCCTAGGCGGAAACAGTGCATCTCGTCCTCGGTCTTGGCAATCCCGGTCGCCGCTACGCGCAGACCCGACACAACGTCGGTTTTGTCGTGGCGGACCGTCTTGCTGAGCGCTGGGGAGAGAGTCTCGAACGCAAGCAGTTTGGGGCCCTCGTGGGCTCTGCTCGCGTTGGGACTTGCCCGGCGGTCATCGCCAAGCCGCAGTCCTTCATGAACCTGTCCGGCCAGCCGGGAGCCTCGCTCAAGGGGTTCTACAAGCTGGAGAACGAGCAGGTTGTCGTGGTTCACGACGAACTCGATCTGCCCTTTGGACAGGTTCGAGTGAAGAAGGGCGGCGGGCACGGTGGCCACAATGGGCTTCGCGACTTGCAGCAGAAGCTGGGCGGAAACGGATTCATCCGTGTCCGCGTCGGCGTCTCTCGGCCTCCCGCCGGATGGGACGTCGCCGACTATGTGCTCGGGAAGTGGACGGGCGAGGAGTCTTCAGGTCTCCCCGCCGTCGTGGACCGCGCATGTGATGCAGTCGAGGCGGTCCTCGCGGACGGCCCGATCGCAGCCATGAACACTTTCAATACCCGGCCAGGGCGTGTCGCCCCGGACGGGTCTTCGTCTTCCTAGAACCCACGCGGGCCATCGAGCCCTGGGAGTCCTTTTGGAAAACATTATCTACGCCGTACCGGCAGCGGGCCTTCTCGCTCTCGGTTTCGCGTACATGAAGGCCAGCTGGGTCGCCAAGCAAGAAGCTGGCGACGCCGAGATGGTCGAGATTGCCGGACTGATCCGTGAAGGCGCAATGGCCTTCATCTTCGCCGAGTACAAAGTGCTCGCGGTGTTCGTCGCCATCGTTGCTGTGCTCCTCGCGGGCGCCAACATGTCGGGCGAGAACCAGAGCCCGATCATTGCCGGCGCCTTCGTGCTCGGCGCGGCGGCCTCCGCTCTTGCCGGCTACGTCGGCATGCGCGCAGCCACCACGGCCAACGTCCGCACCACCTTCGCCGCCCGTACGGGACTGGTGAAGGCCCTCGACGTCGCCTTCTCGGGCGGCGCGGTCATGGGCATGAGCGTCGTCGGCCTGGCACTCGCCGGCCTCGGTGGAACGTTCATCGTTCTCTCGAAGTTCCTCTTCCCCGGTGAGATGGCCACCACGCTCAACGTGCTGACCGGCTTCTCGATGGGCGCTTCGTCCATCGCGCTGTTCGCTCGCGTTGGCGGCGGCATCTACACCAAGGCCGCTGACGTCGGCGCCGACCTCGTCGGCAAGGTCGAAGCTGGTCTCCCCGAAGATGACCCGCGCAACCCCGCGGTCATCGCCGATAACGTTGGCGACAACGTTGGCGACGTGGCTGGCATGGGCGCCGACCTCTTCGAGTCCTACGTGGGCGCCATCATCGGCGCCATGGTCCTCGGCCTTGGCTTTGAAGCCTCGCAGGGCGCAACGCCGGACATGGGCGCGATTCTCTTGCCGCTGCTCATCGCCGCTGCAGGCATTATCGCCTCGATCCTCGGCACCACGGTCGTGAAGACCAAGGAAGGCGGCAACCCGCAGCACGCCCTCGACACCGGAGCCTTTGGCGCTGCTGGCCTCATGGCGGTCGCGACCTTCGGCCTCGCCAACGTGTTCTGGCCCGCGGCCGGCACCAATGGCGTGCTCTGGTACCACGTCGGCGCTGCGACCGTCATCGGCCTCGCCTGCGGCGTCGCTGTCGGCATCATCACCGCCTACTACTGCTCGATGGACAAGGCTCCGGTCAACTCCATTGCCGAGCAGTCCAAGACGGGTGCCGCGACCAACATCATCGCTGGACTCGGTGTGGGCATGCGCTCCACCGCACTCCCGATTCTCTGCATCGCTGCGGGCGTCATCGGCGCGAACGCCGTTGCCGGTCTCTACGGTGTGGCCATCGCTGCACTCGGCATGCTCTCGACCACCGGCATCCAGCTGGCCGTCGACGCCTTCGGTCCCGTCGCGGACAACGCGGGTGGCATCGCCGAGATGACGCATCAGGCTCCCGAGGTGCGCGAGCGCACTGACAAGCTCGACGCTGTCGGCAACACCACTGCCGCCATCGGTAAGGGCTTCGCCATCGCCTCGGCTGCCATGACCGCTCTGGCGCTCTTCGCAGCCTTCGCGCAGCAGTCTGGCATCGCCTCGAAGGGTATCGACATCTCGATCCCCGTCGTTATGGGCGGCCTCTTCGTCGGCGGCATGCTGCCGTTCCTCTTCTCGGCCATGGCCATGGATGCAGTCGGTGAGGCTGCCATGGAGATGATCGAAGAAGTTCGTCGTCAGTTCCGTGAGATCGACGGCCTGCTCGAGGGCAACGCCAAGCCTGACGCCGCCAAGTGTGTCGAGATCTCGACCAACGCGGCGCTCAAGCGCATGGTGATGCCTGGCGCGATGGCAATCACCACGCCTGTCGTCGTCGGCTTCGTGTTCGGACCCCAGACCCTCGGTGGCGTTCTCGCCGGCGTGACGGTCACGGGTGTGCTCATGGCTATCTTCATGTCCAACGCCGGTGGCGCCTGGGACAACGCCAAGAAGTCCTTCGAGGGCGGCGGCTTCAAGATGGCAAGCGGCGAGATCCTTCCCAAGGGCTCCGAGGCGCACAACGCGTCCGTCGTTGGCGACACCGTCGGCGACCCCTTCAAGGACACTGCCGGTCCTTCTCTCAACATCCTCGTCAAGCTGATGAGCGTGGTGGCCTTGGTCATCGCTCCCCTCATCGCTGGCAGCATTGGTGGCCAGCCCCCGGGAACGGGTCTGCTCGGCGCCATGCTGGGTCTCTAAAACCTCCGCGGGGGCGGACAGCCGCCCTCCAAAAGTCCATGTGGAGGACTTCATGTCTCTCAACGAGTACGAACTCGTCCTTATCGTTCGGCCCGACGCCGACGATGCAACCGTCTCCGAGCTGGTGGACAAGGTTGAAGCTGTCATCAGTGGTGATGACGGTCACATCCTGCACCGCGACGACTGGGGCCAGCGCAAGCTTGCCTACCCGATCGCCAAGCACCAGAAGGGTCACTACTTCATCATTCACAACCTCTCCAAGCCCAGCACGCTGGTCGAGGTCGAGCGCGTCATTCGCATCACCGAGGGAATCCTGCGTTTCCTCGCCGTGAAGCGTACCGATGCGGTCGACGTGGAGATGCGCGTGAAGGAAGCTGCCGAGCAGGGCCGCATCCGCGAAGAGGAGGCCAAGGCTCGCGCCGAAGCCGAGGCTCGCGCTGCAGAGGCTCGTGCCGCCAGCGAGGCCGAGCGCGCTGCGAACGCACCCGCTCCGGCTCCCGCTCCGGCTGCAGAAACCGCCAATGAGGACGCCGGCGCCCCCGCCGGTGCCGAGTAAGGAGCAACCATGCGCGTCATTCTCAAGGCAGAGGTTCCCCACCTGGGGGACGCCGGAGACATCGTCAAGGTCGCTGCCGGCTACGGTCGCAACTTCCTGATTCCGCGTGGTCTCGCGATTCCCGCTTCCGAGGGCAGCGTTGCTTCGCTCGAGCATCAGCAGCAGGTGGCCAACGCCATCCGCCGCAAGAAGCTCGCTGCGAACAAGGCCCTTGCCGAGCAGATCGCTGGCACCGCCGTTAGCATTCGTCGCGAAGCTGGCGAAGACGACAAGCTCTTCGGCTCCGTCACCAACCGTGACATTGCCGAGGCGCTCGCCGCCGAAGGCATCGAGCTCGATCGTCGTCTCATTCAGCTCGACGAGCCGCTGCGGGCCATTGGCCTGTTCACGGTTCCGGTGCGCCTGCACCGCGAGATCGAGTGTGCGGTTCGCGTCTACGTGATCCGCTCCTAGTTCGACGAACTAGCTGGCCCAGGGTCCCGTTCGGGGCTCTGGGCCTTCGTGTGTCTGGGCTTGACGACGTGCAAGCTGCACCCTCGATGGGATAGGGGTGGGGTCCATGTCGCAGCGTCCCTACCCAAGTTCCGAAGAGTCCGAGCGCGCCCTGCTCGGAGGCCTGATCCTCGATCCAAATCGGATTGACGAAGCCGCGCACCTAGTCAGTTCTGATGACTTCCACCGAGACGATCACGGCCGGTTGTTTGAGCTGCTCTCTGATCTTCGAGCCAAGCGCGTCGACATCGACCTGATCGTCGTCTCGGAGTGGATCCAGCGCGAAGAGAAGGCTGGCGCCTACGGTGGCGTCGCCTACGTCGTGTCCCTGACCCGCGAAGTGCCGGCCACGGCGAACCTGACGCACTACGCCGCGGTCATTCGCGAGAAGGCGGTACTTCGCCGGTTGATCGAGCGGACCGAGCACTACGCCGAGCGCGCGTTTGCACAGCCCGCGAGCGTCACAGAGCTTGTGAGCGAAGCTGCGAAGGAGATTCAGGAGCTCGCCGCAGCAGGGGACCAGAAGGGCTGGAATCGGATCAGCCTCATTCTCGATGACGAAGTCATGGCCATCGAGAAGCGGCAGGAGGACGGCGGCGAGGTCGCCGGCGTCTCCACGGGATTCATCGATCTCGATGCCAAGCTTGCGGGGCTGCACAGGACGGACTTGCTCATTCTCGCGGCGCGCCCAGCGATGGGTAAGACCTCCCTTGCGCTGAACCTCGCCCAGAATGCAGCGCTCAAGGCCGGTGTCGGGGTGGGGATCTTCTCCCTCGAGATGCCTCGTGGACAACTCGTCTCTCGCATGCTTTGCACCCTCGGCGAGGTGGATGCCACCCGCGTGCGGAAGGGGCGTCTGGACATGGACGACTGGGAGCGCCTCAATGACGCCTCGGATCAGCTGCGTGAGCTCCAGATTCATATCGACGACACGGGCAACCTGACGATGACGGAGCTGCGCGCGCGGGCACTTAGTCTCGCAACCAAGGTTCCGAACCTCGGCTTGATCGTCATCGACTATCTGCAGCTGATGAAAGGGGACCCGAAGGTCACCTCCCGCGAGCAGCAGATCAGTGCGATCTCGCGAGGACTCAAGGGCCTCGCGAAGGACTTGGATGTCCCAGTCATTGCGCTGTCGCAGCTCAATCGCGGCGTCGAGAGCCGACAGAACAAGCGGCCGCTCGCCTCGGACCTCCGTGAGTCCGGAGCCATTGAGCAGGACGCCGATGTCATCCTGTTCATCTACCGCGATGAGGTCTACGACCCCGACACCGCCGAGCCAGGTGTGGCCGAGGTGATCATCGCGAAGCACCGCGCCGGACCCACGGGAACGGTCAAGCTCGCATTTCAGGGACAATTCACGCGCTTCGACAATCTCGCGAGCGCCGATAATCATCTCGCCGGACTCTCTGGCGGGGCCTTTGATTAAGGCTTTGCAGACGTCTTGCTCGCCCACATTGGGGTGAGCAACGGCACCACGCGCGCCACCGAGACTCGTCACACGCGCGCCCCTTGACCCGACCGTTTGCTTCCGGTAGCAAGGGACTCCTAGCCAGGAACGCCTGGGATCGATTCGTGGGCTGCCCCACGGGTTGCTTCGCGATACAGTTCCGGCCTCACGAGTATCAGGAGAAGGCCACCCCCATGGACAACGCTGAGCTTCTGTCCGAATTCCAGGGCCACGTCACTAAGTTCGAGAAGTTCTACGGCTTCATCGAAAAGGCAAAGAGCCAGGCCGGGAAATTCGCCCCAAAGGTCGTCGAAAAAGTCATCTCGGATAACACCGAGAAGATGATGGTCTGTGTACAGGACATCATCCCGCTAATCGGCGACATCGAGACACACATCGCAGGGCTTGGCGACAAGCGCGAGACCACGTTGGGAGGGCGGCAAGAGTCGCAGTTCGCCATCGAGGAACTCGAACTTCGCCTCGCAATCGAAGACATCTCGCAAGAGTCCTTCGATCAGTCTTCTGCCGACCACCAAGCGAAGGTCGACGGCATCGATGGAGCTGTAGCCGACATCGACTCGGAGCTCGAGGCCTACCAAGGTGCGCTCTCGAAGTGGAGCGAGCTCGGCAACGCCTCCGGCGTTCTCGAGCCGCAACCCGAGCCGGAGCCGGAGCCGGAGCCGGAGCCCGAGGTTGAGGACGAGCCGGTCATCGAGGTCGACGACGCCGACGAGCTCGAAGGCTTTGACGACGGCGACGCCCCCGAGGCGCACGTCGAGCAGGTCTCCATCCAGGATGACATGTCGGCCGTCTTCGACGACATGGGTGACATCGAAGTCGGCGAAGACGACGATCTCGAGATCGAAGTTGGCGAAGCCGAGGACGATGATGGCGACGACGCTGCCGCGGGCGATGACGACCGTCTTCGCCGCGCCGTTCTGCTCTACCAGGAGGGTACTGCCGAAGAGCAGATTCACCCCTTCAACGGTGAGCTCATGTCGCTCGGTCGCGGTCGCGACAACGACGTGCAGGTCAAGAACGACAGCAAGGTCTCGCGCTACCACTGCAAGCTGTATCGCAAGGACGGCAACTTCTACATCGAGGACAACCGGTCCGCGAACGGCACGCTGGTCAACGGCGAGTTGATTACCGAGCGCCGCCTGTTCGGCGGTGAAGAAGTCATCATCGGCGAGACCTTCTTCCGCTTCCGCATCCTCGACTAGTGGAAGCTCCCGTCCTGTCGATTGCAGACGCCGGCCAGCGCAGTGATGTGCTGGCCGCTCTTCGTGAGGCTGGGCTCGATTGGACGGTCGTCGCGCCCGCCGAAGTTCCGGCAGATGCCGCGGTAGTCCTCTCGGATGCCCACCGGGCGTCGCCGGCGATGCGAAAAAAGCTCCGGCACGACGTCCGCACCCCGCTCGCCGTATTGCTGGGGCAGGCCGATCTACTCGAACTCGAGCCGCTGACGGCGCGCCAGCTCCGCTGTGTGGAGACTGTGCGCCGACACTGTGACCGACTTGAGCAGATGTTGGCAGAGATCGCTCGCGACGTCGCGCCTTGAACTTGTCGCCAAACGGTGTGACTAGAGCCGGCCGGTAAGGTAATCTGCAAATACTAAAGCCCGCCGCGAGGACTTCGCATGGCCCGTAGGAAGAGCAACGTTGATGGCCCGGTGTACTACACGACCTACCAGGTCGCGAAGTTCCTCGGCGTGTCGTTGCCCACGGTCGTCAACTGGGTCAACTCCGGTCTCCTGTCGGCGCATCGCACGCCGGGCGGACACCGGCGTATCGCTCGCAATGACATCATCGCGTTTGCACGGCAGCAGAACTACCCGCTGTCTCGTGAGCTTCTCGGTGAAGAGGACGGCGCACAGCGCATTCTCATCGTGGATGATGAAGAAGACTTCGCCGAAATGGTGCGCGACTACTTGTCGCTCAAGGGCGGGTTCGAGGTCGAGGTCGCCGATTCCGGCTTCTCAGCTGGGTACACCGTAGCGAGGTTCAAGCCCCACCTCATCCTGATGGACCTGATGATGCCGGACATGGATGGCTTCGAGGTTCATCGCACGCTCCGCGACGACGAGGACACCAAGCACATTCCCGTGCTCGCCTGTACGGCCTACCGGGACCCGGTCGTCGATGCACGCGTCTCTGAAGAGCGCTTTGACGGCTTCATCGAGAAGCCCGTGAAGCTCACCCACCTGCTCGGCCTGATTCAGGACAAGCTGGGCGTCACGGCAGGCTGACGAACGCAGTGCACGTCTTTGAGGCTGCGGCTGAGGCTGTTCGGACTCGCAGACCGGCTGCGATTGCGACGGTGATCTCAGTCGGAGGGTCCACGCCACGCGGCGTGGCGAGCCGGATGCTGGTCTACGCAGACGGGTCAATTGTCGGTACGATTGGCGGTGGTGCTGTCGAGCTCACGGTCATTCGCGAAGCCATCGAGGCTATCGAGTCTGGAGAGAGTCGTCGCTGGTCAGCCCACCTCACACGAGACCTGGGCATGTGCTGCGGTGGAAAGATGGAGGTCTACGTGGAGCCTATCGCCATGCGCGAACCGTTCGTTTGCTTCGGTGCAGGTCATGTCGCCAAGGCGCTGGTTCCGATGCTGGTCGCGCTCGACTTTGACGTCACCGTAGTCGACTCTCGGGACGAACTTCTGACCGAGGAGCGCTTTCCCGGCGTCCAGCGCGAGCTGATTGAGCCCGTGGACTTTGCCGCTGGGCTCACCGGACATCCGGACGCCTACTGGCTCGTGGTCACCCATGACCATGCGGTAGACCAAGACCTCGTGGAGAACCTCCTTCCGAAGGCCTGCGCTTGGCTGGGCATGATCGGCTCCAAGGGAAAGGTGGCACGCTTTCTCGTGCGCTACCGCGCCGCCGGCGTAGATGAGAGCCTGTTCAGTCGGCTTTCTGCTCCGGTCGGACTGGATGTCGGCGCCGAGACCCCAATGGAGATCGCTGTCGCCATTGCCGCTGCTGTGATCCGCGTGAGACGTCGCTCAACCGCCGATCCCATCCCCTTGTCGAAGCACCCTCTCGATGCGCGCGGTGGTGATGGCAAGGCCACAGCCCCAGCGCTCACTCGTGGGTAGCTGCAACTCCCGCGGGCTTGCGGTACTGTCCGTGCCGATGCTCGCCCTCCGCCGACCCCTGACTCTGCTCTGCATGCTGTTGCCTGCAGTGGCGCTCGCAGAGCCCGAAGATGACGAGCCTACGTCCGGGCTTCCCGAAGGCGGCGCGATCGAGTTTGGCAGCTCCACCGAGGCCGCCGTTTCCGAGCCCGAGGCTCGCGCACCTGCCCAGACTTTCGCTGCGGGACACGAGTGGACCAGCACGGTGCCCATTGCGGTGCGAGACGTCACGGACGTCGCGGTGCATGCGCAGGACAGCACGCTGGTTGCCTACGTGGCGGGAGATGGGTCGGCCTGGCTCTCGACGGATGGTGGCCTGCGCTGGAGACAGATCTTGCTCTCCGACACTGGACTGGGCGCTGACTCCGGGGACGAGGACCTGCGACGCGATGTCGAGGCCTTTATCGACGACGTCGTTACGAGCTTCGATGACGGTGACTTCGAGAGCTACGACGAAGGCGATGCAGATGCCGAGGCGGCGGACGTGGCGAGTGACGTCGAGGCGGCCGCAGGCGAGGCGCAAGCCACGGCCGATGCCCTTCGGGGTGACCTCACCGCGGGAACAGCGCTCGTCGAGACCTCCGAGGCCGCTGAAGGTGCTTCGCGCGTATGGTGGGGACCCGAAGGCGAACTATTCGTCGGGAGGCCGGATGGCCTGTTCTACTCCGAGGACAACGGCTCCCGGTTCGTCCGGGTGCTTGATGACCAGGTCCACGCGCTCAGCTATCTAGAGAGCCGAGGTTTGTGGGTCGCCGGCACGTCCAACGGGGTTCGCTGGGCCGTCGACCCACGTGGCTGGATCGACGCCGAGGACGCCACGACAGGCCTCAACGTTCGTGATCTCTCGGTCGGCCCGGAGGGCATGTACGCTGCGACCGATGCTGGAGTGTTCTTCGCCGCCGATGCCCAGACGTGGGAGCCCATCGGCGACATTCGGCCCTACGTCGCTATCGCCGCAGACCCCGACTGGCCCGGCGGGTACTGGGTCGCTAGCGCGACGCAGATTCTGCGCTCAGATGACCGAGGTCAAACCCTCCGTCCATCGATCGGAGCCCCGCTCGCGGGCGTGGTCGATATCGAGTGGGTCAGCGGGGGACAGCTCATCGTTGCGACGCGCAGCGATGGTCCCTGGGAGAGTATGGATGGCGGCACGCGCTTCTCGCCGCTCGTCGAGGGACTCACCAAGCCCGACACCCGTGCCATTTCGCTCCGGGGACGGGCGCTGTATCTCGCATCGGAGGAGGGCCTGTTCCGTCGCGTCGTCGCGACCGAACAGGAGAGCGAGGTTGTGCCGTTTATCGCGTTGAGTGAGCTGCTGGAACACTCTATGACGCGGCCGGGCCTCGTCCCTCGTGGACCCACTTCGACGATCTTACGACGCTCGATGTTGCCGATGCTTCAGGTGGAAGGCCGCCTTCGCCGCGAGAATGCGCTGCGATGGAACGGCGGCACGACCACAGATGAGGCCGCCGATTGGACCATCGTCGCCCGAATGGTGTTTTCTCCGCGCGGCCGACGCGTGGACACCGTCGACACCGGCCTGACCTATGGCATCGTGACGAGCGGCATCGAAGGCATGGTCGACGATGGCCTGATCGGAATGATCGACCGCGGAGGGCGGCGCGACGCGCTTTCCTACCGTGCGTCTTTGGTCGAGCGCATCTCGAGTGTCTACGGCGCCCGAGTGGAGCTCGCAGGACGCTCACGCCAGGGGCTGACCCTGAATGAATCCGTCGACCTCGAGCTTCGGCTCATGGAGCTCGACGCAGAACTGGATCTCTTGACCGAGGGGGAGGTGTCCCGATGGACGCCAAGCCCCAAGGAGGACGGATGACGAAGACCGCACTGATGGCCCTGAGCCTGCTAGCTGCCCCCCTGGCTTCGGCTGGCGAGTCGCTCGACTTGGATAAGGCGAGCGTCGAACAGCTCGCTTCCCTCCAGCACGTCGATGAAAGCGGCGCCAAGGCGATCGTCGAGCTTCGCGAAGCTCGCGGCGGGCACATCTCGAGCGTGGAAGCGCTTCGGGTGCTTCCCGGCATTGATGGCGCAGCACTCTCCGAGATCCGCGGCTCCACCGAGGTGCAGATTCAGGTCCCGATGGGTCGTGGAAAGACCTACTCATCCGCTGAAGAGGTGCTCGCAGAGTTCGACTCGGAGCCTTCGATTCAGCAGGTCCAGAGCTGGGCGACCCACTACGCGAAGCTGAACCCGGAGCTGGTCGATCGGTGGCTTCGCCAGTCACACACCTTCGCGATGCTCCCGATCCTGCAGCTCGAGTACCGACTGCACGACGACTGGGACCAGGACTTCAAGTACGTGACGGGTGAGGGGACTACACCCGGCCCAGGCGACACCGTCGAGAGTGTGCTCGAAGACGGCGGCACGGGTCAGGACAGCTACTACACCGTTCGTGCGCGCTGGGACCTCAACGAGCTGATCATGAGCTCCGAGTCGATCCGCGTCATCAACGAGTCCCAGGACATCGTGAAGCTGCGGGACAAGGTCCTCTCTGAGACCACTCAGCTCTACTTCGAGCGCCGTCGGGTCCAGGTCGACATGCTGCTCTCGCCGCCCGATGACATCGGAGGGCAGGTGCAGGGGCAGATCCGCCTCATGGAGCTGACTGCAAGCATCGACGCTTACACGGGCGGCCGATTCTCCGAGGCGTTGTCCCGCTGAGGTCGCAGTTGAGTGACGGCTCTCCCGGAGCGTGATGGGCGGGTTACCTCGCCCCCCTCGCGGGAGGTCCCATGCGGCATCAGACGGTCTGGATTCTCGACTTTGGCTCGCAGTACACCCAGCTCATCGCGCGACGCATTCGCGAGCTGGATGTCTACTGTGAGATTCGCCCTTGCACCGACGCAGCACCGGATTCGTTTCCGGACGAGCTGACCGGCATCATCCTCTCGGGTGGCCCGGCATCTGTGCTCGGCGACGACGCCCCTGCGTTCGATGACGCCTGGCTTCGCACGGGCCATCCGTTGCTCGGCATCTGCTACGGCATGCAGCTGTTGACTCACCTCGGCGGAGGTCACGTCGGTCGCGGTACCTCCCGGGAGTACGGTCGGGCCGACATCGAGTTGTCTGAGCGGCCGGGGCCTCTGTTCGCGGACTTCGACGCCAACGGCGGGAACCCCGTGTGGATGTCCCACGGCGACCACGTGGACGAGCCACCGGACGGATTCCGCGTGACCGCGCGAAGCCGAGGCATCGTGGCCGGCATCGCCTCGGATGACGACCGAATCTTCGGCCTCCAGTTCCATCCGGAAGTCGTTCATTCGCTGAAGGGCAAGGAGCTCATTCGCCGGTTCATCCGCGAGGTGTGCGGTGCCACTGGCGACTGGACGCCGGGCTCCTTCATCCATGAGCAGGTCGAGCGGATTCGCGAGCAGGTTGGCGACAAGAACGTGGTCTGTGGCCTGTCGGGCGGGGTCGACAGCTCTGTCGTCGCTGCGCTCCTGCACGAGGCGATTGGCGACCAGCTGTACTGCATCTTCGTAGACAACGGCCTGTGTCGCGAGGGAGAGGCTGAGTCGATTCGCGCTGAGTTCCGAGAGTACAACCTGACTATCGTGGATGCCCAGGACCGCTTCCTCGACCGTCTGGCTGGCGTCACCGACCCCGAACGCAAGCGCAAGATCATCGGAGAGGTCTTCATTCGCGTGTTCGAGGACGAGTCCAAGCGGATCGAGAACGCTCCCTTCCTCGCACAGGGCACGCTGTACCCCGACGTGATCGAGTCCATCTCGGTACGTGGCCCCTCGGCGACCATCAAGTCGCATCACAATGTCGGTGGACTTCCCGAGGACATGGCCTTTGAGCTCGTGGAGCCGCTGCGGGAGCTGTTCAAGGATGAGGTCCGCGAGGTCGGCGAAGCCCTGGGTCTCTCCGAAGGGCGCGTCTGGCGTCAGCCGTTTCCGGGCCCAGGCCTGGCAGTTCGTTGTCTCGGGGAAGTTCGCCGAGACCGCCTCGCCACGCTGGCGCGTGCAGATGCCATCGTCCAGGAAGAGATCGAGGCTGCCGGCCTCACGCGATCCATCTGGCAGTCGTTCGCCGTGCTCTTGCCCGTCCGCTCTGTCGGCGTGATGGGGGACGAGCGCACTTACGAAGAGGCTGCGGTCATCCGCGCTGTGCACAGTCAGGACGGCATGACCGCGGACTTCGTGCACCTGCCCTACGAGCTGCTGGGCAAGCTGTCCGCTCGCATCATCAATGAGGTCAAGGGCGTGAATCGCGTCGCCTACGACATCAGCTCGAAGCCCCCGGGCACCATCGAGTGGGAGTAGCCCTCCCTTAGGGGGCGTCGTCGAGTCGGTCGGGATCGAGGCCCAACCACTCACACGCCTCTCGTTCCAGCGCCGCACCGACCCACTCCACGAACTCTTCGTAGGTCGCTGCCTTGTCCAGGTTTCGCTGGAAGAAACGCATCGCCTCAGGACGGCCTTGTGGGTCCGGGGCCTCGGCAGGTGTGCCAAGCACGATGCCGCTGATCCGCGGTGAGAGTGGCGGGTCCTCGGCCTTGAGTTCGTCGAGGAACGGGGCGGGTTCTACCCGCATGGGAATGCCGGCCCAGAATTTCCGCAGCAGCGGCGCGAGGCCTTGAATCGCCTCTTCAATGGCAGAGGACCACTGGGCGTCGGTCCAGTGGTTCGGCAGTGGAAACGAGTGCGGGTCGAGCCGGTTGGCCATCATCAACGCGCCCACGGACTCCGTTCGGCGGTCCTGGGCTTCGAGAATCAGGCTGAGCTGATAGTGCGCGAGGGCATCTTCTGGTCGCCTACGTGCCACCTCTCGGACGACTTCTTCGGCCCCCTCAAGGTCGCAGATTTCGAAGCGGGCGAGCCCGAGACGTAGCAGCGATTCGAGATCATCTCCGACGAGCTGAACGTGCCGCTGGAACGCCATGACAGCGCCCTCTGGGTCATTGGCGTCGAGTAGCGCTTCTCCCAACAGATAGAGCCCGTCCGCATAGTCGGGCTCTTCGTCGAGAAGCTCTTCGGCCTCGAGAATCGCTTCCTCGAAGTCGCCTTGGGCGAGTGACGTCCGCAGACCCTTCAGCCGAAGCTGAAGGCGTGTCTCGGGGTCGAGAAGCCAAGGTCCCGAGACGGCGTCATCCATCAGCGAAGCATGAAGAAGGCGCCGGCGGCGACGACAAGAAGCGCAAGGCCTCCGATCGCGACGAGGGCAAGCCCGGCACCAGCAGCCTTGGCGGCGGTTCCGCTCCCGCCTTCTTCGTCATCGTCGAAGTCAACCTGCGGACGCTCGGGAAGCGCGTTCAGCCCGCTGCCCACGCCCGCACCGGCGCTGACCCCGGCGAGTCCACCGCGGAGCGCGATTGCGAAGTGAGCGAACTCTGCGATGTCCTTGCAGAGGTCGATGTCGGTGATCATCCACTGCTCGAAGCTCTCTTCCTCTTGACGGCTATTCATGCGGCCGCTCTCGTAGAGAGGAAGGGGAGCGCGGTCGAGGACCGGCTGATCAGGTGCCACGTCGAACGGGACGCGCGCATTGTTGCGCAGCCAGCGCTTGACGGCGTAGCGCGCGGTGAGGGTGCCAATCGGAATGCCACCGAGCGGCGAGGCGAGTCCCTCCACTTCATCACCGGTGGTTGTGCCGCCGTAGACGAGCTCGAGCAGGCGAACCTCGTTGGCCAGCTCGCCCTTGGCCGAGACCAAGAGCTGCTTGGGACTCTGACCGCCGGTGTAGGCGTTGGGCCAGTCGCCGTCGTTGGCACGGGACTTCGCGGACTTGGCCATCTCATCTTTGATGATCTCGTGCGCCCAGCCGATCAAGGCGCGCGACTCCGTCACGTTGACAATGCCTTCGCCAAAGCGGGCACAAGCGTTCTGACAGGGGCCCGCACCGTCGCCTTCGCCGAGGCGGGACGTCGAGATTGCGTAGTACCAATCAGCAAAGCGCTGGGCCATTACCGAGCCAGATTCGGCGTCGCCGCCGCGCCAGCTGCGGAACAGCTCCTTTGTGGACCGCTTGTCGCTCATGTCGTTCGTCTCCGTGTGATCCGGATGGTACGCCGCTCTCAGGAGCGGTGCAAGGGGCTGCCCGGGCGATGTCAGGCCATGGTTGGAGCGATTCGTACGCTCGTGAGCAATCGCCCTTCGAGCCATGCATAGCGAGCATCGACCTCGAAGGGCCCTTCGCCGTTCTTTAGGTGCAGCGACACACGTGCTGCTCCCTCCAAGTCAGGGTCGACCTCAGCCTCGTGAAAGCCGACGTATCGCTTCACATAGGGGTCGATGGCCTTGTAGATCGACTCTTTGATCGAGAAGCGCAAGACGAGGGCGAGCCACTGGTTCTCTTCGGGTAGCGCCTGGAGCGCCTCGAGCTCGGCGGGTCGAAGGATCTTCGGTGCGATCGACATTCGAGCCGGGAGGTATTCCTCGACATCGACGCCCAAGGTGCGTCCGTTTGCGCGAGCAACCATTGCCACGGCGATCGTGCGCTTGTGCGAAACGGATCCTGCGACTCTTGGCGGAAGCTTGGGTGCACCGCGCTCGTCCGGCAGAGCTGCGGGGAGCTTCATGCCGAGCTGAGCAGCGGCACTGCGGAGTGCGAGGCGTCCACCGACGAATTGCACCTGTCGAAACCCTCGAAGCTCTTTGGCGAACTCCGCTTCCTGCGGCGCAAGTCGGCTGAGGACGGCATCGGGCACGGGGCTCGGCGTCTCGGGTAGCGAGACCGCAGTGACGACTCCGTGGGGGGTCGCGTGGTGGTAGAGCGGCTGGTACACACTCATTTCATGAACTCGCGTAGGGCGCGGAGGCGGGACACCTCGCGTCGGTCCATCGGTTCTATCGTACCGAGGGCCTCTGCGGCGTTCAGGATGTGTGCCGTGTGTTCCAGGGTCTCGATCCGGATCAGGGCCTGCTCAAGCGTGTTCCCCACCGCGACAGCACCGTGTCGTTCCAGAAGCACGACGTCGGCTGCGCGCACGGTCAGGCCGACCCGTTCGGCCAACTCGGAGGTCCCCGTCAGCGCATACGGCACCACCGGAACGGGGCCGGTAATCAGGGCGGCCTCTGGAAGGAGGTCCTCAGGAATACCTTTGCCTACCAAGGTGCGGGCGACAGCGAGTGGTGGGTGCGCGTGGATGATCGCCTGCGTTTCTGGGCGCGCCGCGTAGCAAGCGAGGTGCATGGCGAGCTCGCTGGTGGGGCGTGGGCCATCGGGTGCGAGCGGAGCGCCCAACGCATCTACGGCGAGAACGTCCTCCTCGGTAAGGAGTCCCTTTGCGCAGGACGTTCGGGTCACCAAGAACCCGTTTTCGTGACGCACAGAGAGATTTCCATCCATGCCGGCAAGCAGACCGCTTTGGTGGAGAAGACGCGCAATCTGGACGATTCGTGAACGCATGGTTGGCGTTGGTATCCTTGACCCATTGCGTTTGCATCCCTATGAGTGGGCCCCGAAGATCCTAGGAGCGGCATGGGCAAGCGGCTGGTGATTGCAGAGAAACCGAGCGTGGCGCGCGACATCGTGGGCGCGATTGGCGGTTTTGATGACCACAACGACTACTACGAGGGCGAGGACTACATCGTCACGTGGGCACTCGGGCACCTTCTTGAGCTCGCCGAACCACAGGTCTACGACAAGGTCTGGCGCAGCTGGTCCATCAAGAACCTGCCGATCATTCCCGAAGAGTTCCAGATCCAGCCGCGCGACGGTCAGAAGAAGCGGCTGGACATGATCAAGCGGCTGGGAAAGCGCAAAGATGTCGCGGGCAGCATCAACGCCTGCGATGCCGGTCGCGAGGGCGAGATGATCTACCGGCGCATCGCCGAGTACGCGCAGCTCGAGAAGAAGCCCTCTGAGCGGCTGTGGCTGCAGAGCATGACGCCCAAGGCCATTCGCCAGGGCTTCGATGCGCTTCGTCCCGGGGCAGAGCTAGACACCCTCGGTGATGCCGCCTGGCTCCGCGCCGTCGGCGACTGGCTCATCGGCATGAACGCGACCCGCGCGCTGACACAGCGCCTGAAGTCTCGCGGTGAGAAGACGGCTTGGTCCGCCGGTCGCGTCCAGACTCCGACGCTGGCGCTGCTGGTCGCCCGCGAGCAGCTGATTCTCGCCCACGTTCCTCGTCCCTACGTCGAGCTTCTGGCCACCTTTTCACGGCCGGATCAGACCTGGGAAGGGCGCTTCCACGACGAGTCCCTCAAGAACCCCGACGACCGCGACGCTCGTGCTTCGCGCATGTTCGATCTCGACCGCGCCACCCGTCTCCAGACCGAACTCGCGACGGTGGTCGAGGCTGGAGCCCCCCTCGGTGCGGCACGTGAGACGCGCAAGAAGCGCCGCGAGAACCCTCCGTTGCTCTTCGACCTGACCACGCTCCAGCGGGAGGCAAACCGGCGCTTCAGCTTCAGCGCACGTCGCACCCTCGACGCCGCGCAGCGCCTGTACGAGGGCCACAAGGTCCTCACCTATCCCCGTACCGACTCGCGCTACCTGCCCGAGGACTACCGCGAAACTGTGATGGAGATCCTTGGCTCGCTGACCGAGCTTGAGGACTTCTCCACGGTCGCGGACAAGGTGCTGAACGAGCCCAAGAACCTCGAGAAGCTCCTCGACTCCTCGAAGATGACGGACCACTTCGCCATCATCCCGACAGGCACGCTGCCGGAGGAGCCGCTCACCGGCGACGATGCACGCATCTACAACCTCGTCGTCAGGCAGTTCCTAGCTGCGCTGATGGGTCCGGCAATCTGGGCCGTCGTCGAGCGCTTTGTCGACGTCGCGCTGCCCAGCGAGACCATCGCATTCCGCACCAACTCGAAGAGCCTGGACTTCCCGGGCTTTTACGAGGCCTTGGGTCGCGACGCCCAGGACACTGACCTTCCCGCACTCGTACCCGGCGAGACCAAGTGCACGGGCATCGACTCGAAGGTCGAGGAATCGCAGCGACTGGACAAGGACACCAACCCGCCACCGCGCTTCAGTGAAGCTCAGCTGCTTCGCATGATGGAGACGGCCGGCGAGGTTCTCGACGATGACGAACTGTCCGAGGTCATGAAAGGGCGGGGGCTCGGAACGCCTGCGACCCGCGCCGACACCATTGAAGGCCTCGTTCGCAAGGGCTACGCCCGCCGTGTCGAAGGAAAGCTTGGGCCGACTTCCAAGGCCATGCGCTTGCTCGACGTGCTGAGTCAGCTTGACGTGCCGACACTCGCGAGCCCGCAGTTGACGGGCGAGTGGGAGTCCGCCCTCCAGCAGGTTCAGGAAGGCTCGTTGACGCGCGCGGATCTCCTGGCGCGTCTCGTGGCATACACCCGCCAGATCACCGAGGCCGTCACCGGCTTTGAGCACGAGGACCTGTTCGCTGGTCGCGGTTCGATCGGGACCTGCCTGCATTGTGGTGGCGCTGTCCTTGAGTCCGCTTGGGGATACCGCTGCGAGAAGAACGTGCAGGCCGACGACACCTGCTCGTTGATCGTCTGGAAGGACCGTGCAGGTCGTTACATCGATCGCGACACCGCCTCGGTCTTGCTTCGCGATGGCAAGGTGGGGCCGATTGGTGGCTTCGTCGACCGCTTTGGCCGTCAGCTCGAGGGTACGCTGTACATCGAGAAGGACGACGAGAAGGGGCGCTGGGTCCTGCGGACCGAGTTTGGCGACCCGCCAGAGGACCAGGCCGAGGAAGTGCGCGATGCACTCTTCCCGTGCCCCGATCCGGAGCACGAGAACTGCCAGATCATCGAGACCAACCTTCGCTACGTCTGCAAGAAGATGCTCGAAGGTGAGGTGAAGCGTGGGCCGGTGCTGCCCCGCACGGTCTGTCATCGCGAGATGCAGCCCTCCGAGGTTGAGGCCTTCTTTGGCGAAGCTGCGAAGACTGCGATCTTCCCGGACTTCATCTCCAAGCGAGGCCGCGCCTTCAAGGGTGCGCTGTTCCGCAAGGAGACCGGAAAGCACGGCTTCGAGTTCCCGCCCCGCGAGCCGAGAAAGCCGGCCGCGACCGCGGGCGCAAAGAAGAAGGCGACTTCGAAGAAGAAGAAGGCGACCTCGAAGAAGAAGAAGGCGACCTCGAAGAAGAAGGCGACCTCGAAGAAGAAGAAGGCGACGACGACGCGCAAGAAGAAGGCGACGACGACGCGCAAGAAGAAGGCGACGACGACGCGCAAGAAGAAGCCGGCGACCTCTACAGAGACGGACGCGACAGGGACCTGACGGACCTAGACCCGCCAACTGCGATATATGGCGGGGATGGTCCGCATCCGAATCACAGAAGAGCATGAGGGCATCGAAGGGGTGACCCTCTACGAGGCCCTCGCACCCTCAGGGCGCACTGTAGCGGGGCCCCGTGTGGCCATCGTCGGGGGCATCCATGGTGATGAGCCCGTCGGCCTTCGGGCACTTGACCGGCTGCGCGATGAGAGTGGCAAGCTCGTCGCGGGAAGCCTCCTCGCTGTGGTTGGGAACCCCGTGGCCTCGGGCATGGGCCTGCGGCACACGCCGGATGGCCAGGACCTGAACCGGCTCTTCGATGCCAAGACACTGGACCGGCTCGCGCACGCACCCGTCCAGTCCCTGAATGCGGAGGAGCGGCGCGCACGGGCGATCGGCCCGCTCCTGGCGGGAGTCGACGCCATCCTCGATCTCCACTCCACGTCGCGGCCAGCGCCCCCGTTCTTGCTGTTTCGCGATGATCAGCGGCACCAGCGCCTAGGCCTCCGGCTTGGCGTCGAACACCTCGTCACCGGCATGCATGAGAGCAGCGTTGTGGCCGGCGGTCTGGCCTGCAATGCGGGCCTGAACTCCGGTGAGCGCACAGCTCGCCTCGGCTTCACCTTCGAGGCGGGCGAGCACACGGCGCCCGGAAACGCCTCCCGAGCCTGGGATGTGGTCACGCGGCTTCTGCACGCACTGGGCATCTGGGCCGACGTGCCGGAGCCCGCCGATATCGAGCCTCGAGTCTACGAGGTCATGGAGCGCTTCGCCCAATCCCCCGAGGGAATGGAGCCGTGGCGCTTCGTTGGATACTCCGGAGCGGAACGGGGGAGCGAGAGATCAGGCCCCCCTCGACAGCTTCAGAGCTTCGAGCACATCGAGGCGGGTGAGGTCGTGCTCAAGCGGGGAGGGCACCACGTCGTTCGCGCTGCAGCGCCGTTCACGATGCTCATGCCGGCCCCCACCGCAGGACCTGGCGCAGACCTTTACTTCATGCTCCAGCCACGGCACGGCGGCCTGATGCGCGCGGAGGGTCCCCGAACGGATCTCGAGGCGCGTCGCGAGGCCGAGGCCATCGAGCGCATGCTCGACCTCCTCGATGCCGATGGCTTCGACCAGGGTGCCACACAGCTCAGTTTCGACCCGAGGGTGGTACTCGGTCTCTGCGCCTCAGAAATCGAGCGCATCGCGACGCTGCCGGAAGGAAGCCCGCACCGCCGCCTGTCCGTAGTGGGCCGGGGAGACTGGGGGAGCGGCGAGAGCGACCGCCGGGCTGGGCAGCGCTACCGTCGCGCGATGCGTCGAGCCATCCGTACGGGCGTCAGCATTGATCGGTTCCAGTTGCTGCGAGGGGCCTCCCTCGGCTGGCTTGACGCGCTGACCGGTGAGGGAATGGGGCAATTGCTCCGCGAGCGAGCGCTGCGGCCCGACGTCTCCGACATTCGAATGTACGTGTCCGACCGCCAACCTCATACGGTGAGCCTGCTCGTCCTCGGGGATGTGGATCTCGCCCTGCGGACCGGCGACTACCGGGCGGCGCGGGTGGCCGTGGTCGTCGAGGCGGCCACCGTCGAGCCCGACGAGGGTGAAGTGCGCGTGCACGTCGTGCGATCTGGGCTCCTCTCTGCTCGTCGCGAGGTCCTCGTCGCAACCCACCGCTTCCTGTCGGTCTTGCGTCGGCAGCATCGGGCGCTGCTTCAGAGTCCGGCCCTGCGCGTGGTTCACGAGAAGCTCCCCAACGGAACGGGTCCAGATGGCGCGCTGATTCCACGGCCCGGCCAGCTCGAGCCCATGCGCGTCGCACTTCGCTCTCTTCAGGTGCAGCGTTGGTGTGAGCAGCTCGACCCGGCTCTAGTACCCGGCGAGGTTCTCTCGACGCCCGCCGAGCGTGGTCAGTGGCTCGCAAGGACGGTGGTGGCCTCCGGGGTGCACGACCTCGAAGCACTAAAGACGATCCTTCGGCAAGAGGAGCAGGGCTGGACGGTCGACGGCGCGGCGCTGTCTCGCTGGACGGCGGACCCGATGAGCGTCGCTCCATCCCCGCCGCAACCGGCTCATGGGCCAAGGCAGCCGCTGTCTGCGGCCGAGGTCGACGGGGACTCCCTCGAGCGCTGGATTGGCTGGAAGCGCTACCTGCGCACTGGGCAGCTGATTCCGGGCACGCAGGGCCGTGATGTGGGCCTTGCACTCACGACCCACGAGATTCACCGCCGCATCGCGCAGATCTATGCCCGAGCTCGGGCCCTCGGGGCTGACCGGCCCGGTGACGTACGCGTCATCGTCTGTGGTGACGGCGCCATGCCACGGCGGGAGCGCCTCGACACCGGCAGCGAGGTTCTTGCAGCACATCGAGGTGTGCTCCGCGACCCGAATGTGTCCTATCTTCGCATTCAGCACGCCTCTGGCACACACGCTGCTTGGCTGAAGGACTTCTTGCAGCACCTTGCTGCACGTCCGAACGGAGCAGCCTCTGCGGCAGTTCAGTGGGAGCCAGACCACGGCGCAAGTATCAACGCCATTATGTTGGCGACCCGCGAGCGGGGCGCACCGACGAGGCCCTTCTCGTTGGACGGGTGGCGGATTCGAGCGTGTGGCGTCGCCCTGCAGGCCTTTGCAGAACAAGAGCGTGAGTACGAGCTGGCGCTGTTCACGGGTCAGCGTGGTCTCGAGAACACCGAGCTCCTCGCCTTTGCACGGGCGCACGCGGAAGGGCTGCTGATCCAGGGTGGTGGGCGACTGCTTGCGGACGGCGGACCCGTCGACCCCGCACAAGCCTCGGCCTTTGGCGAAGAGCAACTGGGGCGCTGGATTCGGCGTCTACGCCGTGCCTCGAAGGAGCCGGGTTGGCCGACGACCGACGACCCTGCCGCAGTGCGAAGGGCGGTGGCACATCTCGGACTAGAAGACGCGGTACTCGGACTTGCGCTAGTCTCCGCCGCAGCATCCGAGGATACTGTGGTGCAAGCCGCTCACTCTACGTGGGAGGCGATTGTTCCTTGGCCGGGTTCGCGATGGGCGGAGCTGCTCGGAAGCGATTACACGGCAGCATCTTCCAGTACAATCGACCGCGCTGAGCGGAGGACCCTGTGAACTTCACTGTGACCGCCACGGATGGCGAATCCGTCAAGATCGATGCGCCAAACTGGATGATGGCGCTCGGTAAGGCGATGGCGTTCTTCGAGTACGACCCCAAAAAGATGGGCCGTTGGGTCTGCGTGCCGAGTGCGACAGGCGACATTCACATCGACGATCCGGTTCTGAACAAGTCATGGACTGTGAAGCCTGACCAAGAAATCAAGATCGTCGTCCGCCAGTCGAACATGGTCATCGAGGAGGAGCCCGAAGTCGCTCGCGTCGATGACAACGACGACTCCACGGTCGACTTCTCGTCGAATATGGCGCCGATTGCGATGCCTACGTCCGCGTTGGCAGAGGTTCAGGAATGGGAGCCTGAGAAGGTCTTCTCTGAAGAGAGCCTCGCTGAGCGTCTCTTCGACCTGTCCTTCGACATGATGGGCGTCGGCCCCCAAGAGGCCTGCGCTCTCGCAGCCGACCTCGTCAACGAGTTCATCGGCACCGAGAGCACCATCGCGTACCACGCCTCGATCAACGATGAGGCCATGCATGTTGGCGCGGTCACGGGGTCGCTCGAGAGCATCCTCGAAGGCAAGTCCGTGCCCTTTGGCGAGGGCCTTGCGGGCACCTGCTTCGACATGGGAACCCCCATCGAGGTCAAGAACTCCGAAGAGGACCCGGCAACGCTGTTCGGGCTCGACGAGGATATCGACGTCGAAGTGCGCCGCATCATCTGTGTCCCGGCACAGAACGAGAACGGAATCTTCGGTGTCCTCCAGATCGTGAACCCCGACGACAGCAAGGGCTTCGACCCCGAAGTCCTGACCAGCGTCGCACTCACCCTCGCCGGCGCCCTCGCCGGGCTCTAGGAGAATTCGATGCGCTACGAGGTCCGAAGCCAGGACGACGAGCGCGTCGTGACCCTCGAGGCAGTCGACTGGATGATGGCCATGTCCGCGGCCATTAGCCAGTGGAACGTTCGGGTCAGCGGCTGGAGTTGCTCGACTCGCGCCAACGGTGATGTCCACGTCCACGACCCGGGCTCGGGTCGGAAGTGGGTCGTCTCGCCCCTGCGTACCGAGACGTCTCGCCGCCCGCTGCGACGAGGTGGGGCGAGGACGAGCACAGCTGCACCTGCCCCTCCGCGCGTGGGCAAGAGCCTTGCCGCTCCGCCACCGCCGGCCGTGCGTAGCCTCAAGCCCTCGATGGCTCCGCCAGCCTCGCCACCGGCACCGCCAGCCGCAGAGGACGCTCCACCGCTTCCAACCGGCGTCAAGCCCCAGGCCCCAAGCCCTGAGCCTCCGCCACGTCCGGTTGCAGCCGAGCCGAAGCTCAAGCACGAAGTCACGGCCGCGCCCGTCGATCAAGAGGAGTCGAAGCCAATCCTCCGTGCGGCTCCCGGTCCCCACGTGCAGATGCCCACAGAGCCGGCGGTTCTTCCGGACTACGGCGCCGAGGAACCGGCCCCTCCCGTCACCGGAGAGTACGCGGTCGGCCCGGTGGTGCCCCTCGAGACTGCCGCCCCTTCCATTGCCAAGGAGGGCCCTCCGCAGGCTTCAGGGGCCGTCACGCTTCGGCCTGAGAACCTCGCAGAGCGTCTCTTTGAGCTTGCCGACGAGATCTCTGAAGCAGTCACAGCCTACGAGGCCTGCGAGCTCACCCTTGACCTGTGCATGGACGCCGTCAAGTGTGAGGCGGGCAGCATCCTCCGCGGCAGCCTCAACGACCAAGCCCTCACCTTTGTCGCATGCGCGGGGCCCGCTGGTGACGCCCTGGTCGGGCGCAAACTTCGCTTCGGCCGAGGCATTGTCGGTTTTGCCTTCGACATGGGCTTCACCATCGTCGTGAACGACGTCGACGCGGATGAACGCCACCTCACCAAGGTCGATGACGAGACCGGGTTTCACACCAAGAACGTGCTCTGCACCCCCATTCGCAGTGAAGATGAGCACTTTGGCATCCTGCAGCTGCTGAACGTCAACGGCGGTTTCCAGGGCTGGCACGTGCAGGTGGCCGAATCCTTGGCGCAGTCGCTTGCGGCCGCCCTCGCCGCAGGCCTGCACTAGCCGGATGCTCGATCAGCTCGCGCCCCAAGAACGCGCGATGTTGGTGCACCGCTGGCAGGAGCTCGCATCGGTCCGGGACCTTCCTTGGGCCCGCGAGGCGCTCACGTCTGATCCAGTCGGGGGCGCCCTCAGCGTCGACCTGAGCCAGCCCGCAAGAGGGGACTGGGATCGGGTTCGCGACGGGCACAAGAAGACCGCGCTCGGACAGGTGTTTACGCCACCGAGGATGGCCCGCGCGCTGGCCGAGACACTACCGGGGATTCCAGCCCGGGTACTCGATCCAGCGTGCGGAGACGGTTCATTACTGGCCGCGGCGGCAGACATGATGGTGGCTCGCGGTCTCTCGCCCACAGACGCACTGTCTAGGCTAGAAGGGTGGGACCGTGATCCTCACGCTGCTTGGCTTGCGCGTGCTCGCCTGATCGAGTGGTCCGCGGCCCATGGCGGGGCTGGGGTTCCGTGTATTCGCGTGGTCGATGCGCTCGAAGCAGAGCCTGTGAAGCCCGTGGATGCGATGATCGCGAATCCGCCGTACCTCGAAGCCAAGCGCATGCGTGGCGCGGCCCCAGGCCTGCGTGAACAGCTGGCGGCTCGCTATCCCCAGCTGACCGGCGCATGGGATCTCTATGTGGTCTTCTTGCTGCGGGCCGCGGAGCTCCTCTCCAAGAACGGAAGCGCGGCCTTCCTCGTGCCCAACAAGATCCTTCAAGCCCGCTACGGCCGTCACCTACGCGCTCAGTGGATTGGGGCCACCGAGGGGCCGCTGCGCATTGAGGGTGTCGTCGACTGCGCGATGCTCACCCCCCGTCCGTTTCCGGGCACGAGCGTCTACCCGGTCCTGCTCCGCTTGAGGCGCGGTGACGTGGACTTTTATCAAGCGCGCCGAGCAGCCACGTGGGACCAGCTCGAGCAGTCCGACCCCCAAGTGGTGACGCACAACACCGTCCAGTCCGTCGGGGGCGAACACCCCATCTTCGTGCCGTTCAACGGTTGGCAGGCGCTCGAGGAATGCTTCAACTTGGGTAGGCTCGAGGGCATCGCCAAGGTGGCCTCGACCTGCTCGTTTCACAAGAAGGGTCTGCGGGAGCTCTTCGTCACGTCCGAGAAGCCCGAGGCATACGCCTGGCCGTATCTGGGGGGGAAGAGCCGGGCGCGGCGCACCGAAGTTTCCTGCTTTGCGGTGGACTGGCGTGGCTATTGGATTTCGTACGACCAAGAGGCGCTGCGGACCACACACCAAAACCCTCTACCAAAACTCCAGGTGTTCGCTCGGCCGAAGGCCATTCTCTGCCAGCACGCGCTCAGGGTCCGGGCCTACGCCGATCACGACGGCACGTACGTCACAAAGGATGTCTACCCGGTGGCTTGGCCTGTGGACCCAGCCTGGAGCCTCGACGCCCTGGTGACCCTGCTCAACAGCACTGTGTTTACGGCGCTGTACAACACCCTCTTTCAGGGGGTGCGGGTCAGCGGGGAGACGTACCATTATCTCCCCGCGTTTCTGCACCAAGTACCCGTGCCAGACCGCGCACACGGGGCTCTCGCGGGCCTAGAGCCCTTGGCCCGACCCCTTGCGAGTGGAGGATTCACGGCGGAGCTCTGGGATGCCGCGGACCGGGCCATTGCGGAGGCCTATGGCGTGACCCCAGGGGCTCTCGACCGCCTCCGCGAGGTTTACCTTCGTCGTGTGGGGGCCCAGACGCCAGGTTAGGGGGCGCCCATGAACGAAACCCTCGACCGTCTCGCTGGTGACTGGTCCGTCTTTCAGCTTCGCGACGGGCACCGCTTCTCGACCGACGACCAGGTGTGTGCCTGGCACGCTACCCGTGAGATGCCGGATGCCCTCGATGCTCTCGACCTTGGGTCCGGCATTGGCTCGGTCGGACTGCTCGTCCTGCATCGCCTGGCGCCTGAGGCCAAGCTCGAAGGCATCGAAGCTCAGGACGTCAGCATCGCGCTCGCGCGCCGGTCGGTAGCGCACAATGGTCTCGCAGACCGAGTGAGCTACCACGACGGTGACATCCGCGACCCTGGCGTACTCCAAGAAGGGCGGCGTTTCGAGCTGATCACCGGCTCGCCGCCGTACTTCCCACTTGGCACCTGTGTCGTCAGCCCCCATCCCCAGCGCGCCGCATGCCGCGTTGAGCTTCGCGGATCTGTGATGGCCTACGCGGAAGCGGCACAGCGGTGGCTTGCGCCTGGCGGTGGCTTCTGCTTCGTCATGGCCTCTGGGGACGAGCGTGCGGAACGCGCTCCCGAAGAGCACGGCTTCACTGTGCTCTCGCGCATCGACTACCTCTTCCGAGAGGGCCGACCGCCGACCGTGTCCACGTTCTTCTGCCGGCGCACCTCCGAGGGGCCATTCCCCGATCGTCGGCACGAGACCGTCGTTGTGCGCGACCGCCATGGTGAGTGGACTCCCGAGTACCTCGCGATTCGGTCAGCCGTAGGTCCCTCCTAAGCAGGCGTCAGGCTAGGATGAGCGCCGGAGGCGACTGTGCGCATTCGACAGTCTGTTGCTGCTACTCACCCCGGACGTCGCCGGGAAATCAACGAAGACCGCGTACTGCGACTCCCCGACGAGCGCATCTTCGCGGTCGCCGACGGAATGGGTGGTCCGGGCGCGGGGGATGTCGCTGCGGACTTGGTGCTCGACGCAGTGAAGGATGCCCGCAGCGGCCTCGCTGCGGCCCTCGCCGCGGTGGAACTGGACCGGTCAGCGCAGGCTCGCGTCGCGGTCACGGACGCGATGACCCGCATCTTCGGCGACGCGAACCACCGAGTTCGCGACGCTGCCAACCGCTCCGGCCGCAGTCAGATGGGCAGCGCCCTGGTCCTGCTCACGTTCGTACGGAACTTCGCGTACATCGCTCACGTGGGCCATGGACGGGCTTACCTATATCGGGGTGGGCGCCTCACCCAGCTCACCGAGGACCACTCGGTCGCCGAGCTTCGGTACCGTCGTGGCCGGATGACTCGGGAGGAGTACGAGCAGAGCCCGGACCGGCACGTGCTCTACCAGACTCTTGGAAGCGGCGCCGATGTGGACGTGGATGTAGCCGAGGTGCGGCTCGCTGATGGCGACCAACTTCTCCTCTGCTCGGACGGGCTCTCGCGCGTGCTCTCGGAGGACGAATTGCTGGGCGCGTTTGCGGCGGCGAAGCTTCCATCAACCCTGCGCACGCTCATTGGCACCGCAAACCAGAAGGGTGGCCCAGACAACGTGTCGGCCATTGTCCTCGCGGTCGAGACCGACGCCGAGGACGACTCGCTCGAGGTGCTGACCTCCGGCCTCGGAGATTCGGCGCTGTTTCGTGATCTCAATGGGCCTGAGCGGCTCTGCATCGCGCCCTATCTCGAGGAGCACACCGCACAGAAGGGCGAGGTCCTACTCGAGGACGGCGCTTTTGCGGACCGTGCATTCATCGTCCTGGACGGAGAGCTGACCTGGACCCGTGGGCGCCGTGTCCTGGCCTGCTTCGGCAAGGGCGAGGCCGCCGGCGTCGTGCATCTTGCGCGTGAAGTGAAGCATCTCGGCGAGTTGAGCGCGAGCAAGGACAGTCGGGTCGTCGTGCTGAATCGCGACCGTTTCCAAGAGCTGCTGCGCCAGAAGCCCGACATTGGCGCCCGCGTCGCCATTGCGTTGCTCGACGAGGTGGGTGGCCACATGCGGGATATGGCGGACCGCCTCCAAGCCATCGAGCGCGTCGCCCGCGGGGAGTAGCTCTCCCGCCTAGCTGCGGGTGAGTTCCTTGTTCGTGGTCCGGAGGCGCTGCGAGAGCGTCGCAACCAGCTTCCACAGCAGAAGGTTGCCGAGGGTCGGCTCCATGACGCAGAACTCGCGGAAGGTCTCACGCTCGATACAGAGCAGATGGCCGAAGCCCTTCGCGACGATGTCGGCGGAGCGCGGCTGGCGGTCCACCAGCGATAGGTCGCCAAAGTGCTCGCCCTCGGAGAGCGTGGTGAGTTCCTGGCCGTCGGCGACGACAGAAACTTCGCCCTGAACCACCACGTAGAGGGTGTCGCCGATCTCCCCCTGCTTCACGATGCGCTGGCCTGGCGTGACGAACAGCTCGCTCACAATCCGACCGACACGCAGGCGCGCGTGGAACGGCAGGTCCTCGAAGAGGAACAAGCTCTCCATCGCCTTGGCGCGGGCAGCGACGGTCTCGGCCTCGAGAACGGCCTCGGGCTCGATTCCGATGACGGTGATGTTGTCCCGACCACCGCCGCGCAGGGCAGCCTCGATGAGCTCGTCGACGCCCGCGGTGAGGTTGTCGTCCTGAATGAGGGTAAGCATCTCGGTCGCTTGAACCGGATCCGAGAGGCCATCCGAGCAGAGAAGAAGTCGGTCGCCGTCGAGCAGTTCGACGTGAAGCGTGTCCGCGCGGACATTCGGGTAGAGCCCGATGGCGCGGGTGATCACGTTTCGGTACCGGCTGGTCGCCGCCTCTTCGGGAGACATCGCACCGGTGCGGATCAGCTCGTTGACCATGCTGTGGTCTTCGGTGAGCTGCCGCAGCTGTCCCTCGCGCACGAGATAGGCCCGACTGTCGCCGACATGAGCCACGAAGGCGGCGCCGCCACCGATCGCGGTCACGACTAGCGTTGTCGTCATGCCCTGTCGGCCTGTGGCGCTCGCGGCCTCGTACACCCGCTTAGAGGCGGCGTTGGCGGCTTGGTCGAGCAGCTGGAGCACCGTGTTTCGGCTCTCGCGATTTGGGTCCGCGGCGTAGGCGTCGACCGCGGCCTGGATCTGCGGCGCGTAGGCCTGGAAGGTATTGACGGTGATCGCGCTCGCGAGCTCACCGGCCTTGCGCCCACCGACCCCGTCGGCCACCACGAAGACGCCAAACTCATCGGTAGCGAGAAGCGAGTCTTCGTTGTGCTTGCGCTTGAGGCCGACGTCGGTCCTAGCGTGAAACTTCAGCATCATGAATCCCTGGTATCGGGCCGAACCATACCAAGCGGAGACGCCCGGCGGCTAGCAGACAACGGTGTGCTTTCAGTCCATTCTCAGCGGGATGCGCTGGGTCTGGAGGATGTCGTCGGTGAGTTCTCCACGCAGCGTTCGAACGAGCTGGACAACCACAGAGGCTCGCCCGGTGGGCGCGTCAATCGGAAGGACAAGTTCAAACGGGACCGAGCGCTCCTCTCCGGCCGCGATGCGGGTGTCTGCGGTCGTCGCGTACGGCGGACTGGCGTCGAGCTCACGGGCAAAGTCGGAGGCGATCGCGTCGGAGCGCCATAGCTTGTCCGCATCCTTGATCTCCGCTTGAATCAAGAGGCGAAGTCCGGAGAACGGCGAGCCGGTCGGTATGTGGTGGCCCGCTCCGGTGTTCTGCACACGAACGGCGCCCGTGAGCGCGTCGCCACCGCGTACGGGTGTCGCCGTAGAGAGCTCGACAAGGAGGGTGAGCCCGCGTCCCTTGCGGTGGTCCGGTCGGTGGTCGGTTCCCATCGAGATGCCCGAGGCCCCTGGGCCTAGGTGGCAAGCCTGGCAGGTCACCCCGGCTTTGCCCTGGGGCGAGCGCTCCCACTCTCCGAAGGTGTCGTAGAGCGGCTTGTCCGCACCTGCCCACGTCATTTGATGGCACGACGCGCAGAACGTCGACTCAGAGAACTGTGTGGACCACTGGGTGGGATGAGGGGCCTTTACGCCGGGTCGGCCGGCAATGACATGTCCGTCCCGCACATGGCAGCTCGCGCAGGTCACGCCCTCCGTGGCGAGAGTAGGGCTCCAGATCGGGTTGGCTGCGCGAAGGGTGTCCTTGCCGTCGGTCTGGGTGATTTGGTCGTGCTGCTCGAGAGCGGGGAGGTGGCAGCTGCTGCACTCCGCCGATCCCGATGCATGTGCTGCCTCGCGCCACTCATCAGAGACCGCGGCCCTGGAGTGCGCCCCCGCCGCCCAACTCTCGTGAGCTTGGGTGTGGCACGCCGCGCAGTTCTGGGCGGAAAGACTGCCCAAACCGTCCGGGATTGCGCCAATCTCGAACGGCACCGACTCCGTCCAGAGGTCAATGATATCGGGCGGGACCCTGACCCGCGGCACTTCGGGGCGCGTGGCGTCGGCGGTGTCTTCGACGGTGCGCTTTCGGCCAAAGGGACCGGCTGCCACGAGCGTGAGCGCGAGCAACGCGAGGCTAGCCTTGCGGAAGATGGTGGGCATGAACGCTCGAGGGTGGGGGCTAGAAGTCGACGACGGTCTTGTCATCGAGGCGAAGCGTGCGGGGAGGGGCCACGACGGCCCCATCGGGGCCGTAGAGGTCGGTGTAGGTCGAGTAGTAGCCGCTCACGCGACGGACGTAGCGGCGGGTCTCGCGAAACGGGATGTGCTCGACGAAGGCGTCGATCGGCATGTCTGCGCCGGTGCCGCGCATCCATGACGAGACGTTGTGGGGACCGCCGTTGTACGCGGCGACCGATAAGGGAAACACGCCATCGAAGCGGTCCTGAAGTAGCCCAAGGTAGGTGATGCCGTACTCCACGGCGAGCACCGGGTCCTCGAGGTCGCCCGCGGTAAACCCGTCTTCGTGCCCGATGTCAGCCAACAGATGACCTGTCCGCGGCATGATCTGCATCGCACCGCGAGCGCCGACTCTGCTCACCGCGATGGAGTTGTAGGTGCTCTCGGCCCGCATCAGGGCCATCACCATCAGCGGATCAACGTCGTGCTCTCGGCCGTGTTCCCAGACGTGCTGATCGTGGGCGAGGGGATAGCCGAGAGACTTCGCGACCCGCTTCTGTCCGGCATCGCTGACCTGCTCGTCGAGTCCATGAAGGTACCGAGACGTATGGTGGTGGTCGCGGGTGTAGAGGAAGAGCTGGCGCCACTCATCGTCCTTGAGGGAGATCGCTCGAGCCGCCGCATTTCGTGGATGCGCGCGACGACGGCGGGCGTCCTTGTACTCCTCGAAGAAGGCAGAGAACAGCGGGCCTGAATGGTCGTAGAGCCCGACCCGAGCCAGCTCGTAGGCCGTCTCGATGGCTGGGAACGCCTCGCCATGTTTCTTCACCAAACGGCCGAGCTCCCGGCCTGCCTCATAGCGGCTAAAAAACAGGCTCTCAGCGTAGGACGGCGGAGGCTCGGTCGGGGACCGAAGCAACAGGGTCGCAGATGGCGCCGGGGCCGGTTCACTCCGCATCGGCCAGCTAACCATGGCAAAGGCCTCTGCCCCGCGGACGACGGGGCTCCAAGACGGAGAACCGGGTGTAAAGCGTTGCGTATACGGAGCGGGTGCACCGAGTGGTGGCTGAACCTCGAGAGGGTCTGGCCCCCACCACCGACCACTTAGGCGATGCCAGACGGGGGCTTGCACATCGCGTGAGGCCGCCGTCATCGTTCCGTACCAGCTGTGGCGATCCGTGCGGATCAGCTCGTCGCGATCGGCTCGGGCCTCGTCGGTCTTTCCCAGCTTGTCGTACGCGGCTGCACGCCAGTACCGTCCGCTGGTCCGCCGATACGCGTCCTTGTCGATCACGGTCGAAAACCCGCTGACTGCGCTCTCGGCGTCGCCTCCCATCAAGGCGGCGAAGGCCTTGAGGAACCGACCGCGCCGGCCTCGCCAACCTCCCCGTTTTTCGAGGGCCCCGAACGCTTCTTGCGCTCCTTCGTAGTCGCCGCCGAGCATCATTGTGCGGCCGACGTCCTCCTCCCGACGGGAAAAGCCTCTGGTCCGGGCGTACTTCTCGCGGCCGAGCTTCGCGTATACGGCGGCCTCTTGCCATCGCCCGGCCCGCCCGAGCACCTTCATCAAGTCGGCGGTGCGCTCACCTGTGGGGTGTTCGGCGTGCTCGGCTTCCCAGTGTTCGATGAGCAGGTCGTAGTGCCGCGTGCGCTTGGAGAAGACCTCGAGCGCTGTATCCACCCAGGCCTGCTGCCGCGCGTCACCGTCCGCATCTGCAACGAGCTCGAGGTAAAGGGCCCAGGCTTCTTCGATGCGCCCAGAATCCCGCAGGGACAAGGCGCGCTGCCGGCGCGCATCCAAGCTGTCCGGAATCTCGGCGCCGTCCACGCCTGAGGCGGAGAGAGCGGCCAGTCTCTCTTCGGCTACCCGGCCGGTCAGCGCTGCGGAGTAGTCTACGGCCAACTCGCGGAATCGTCGTACGGCCTCCTTGTCGCGGCCCGCGTTGAAAGCGGCCTCAGCACGGAGTAGGGCGATGCTCTCCGAGATGGGTGCTTCGGGGTGCTCCTCGTCGTAAGCCTCAGCGATGTCTTCGCCCTTCTTGCCTCGCCCAGAGAGGACCGCCGACTTGGCTCGAACGCGTTCGCAGGCGTCGACGTAGTCACCTGACGGGTACTTCTCGGTGTAGCGCTCGCACTCTCGGAAGGAAACCCATGGCTTGCCACGAGCGAGATCTTGCTCAGCCTCGAAGTAGGCGGCCATCTCGGCGAGTGGGCTGGTGACCGCTCGTACCTTGGTGAACGCCTCGGACGCGCGGTTTGGACGGCCGTTATCGCGCTCGATCATGCCGATTGCGAAGTAGGCGGCGTTGCGGTCTTGCCCCCACTTCTTCTCGGAGACAAGTTGCTCCGCCAGCAAGAGTGCCCGCTCCGTGTCCGCATCCGCGAGGTAGCCGCGAATATCGTCGATCGAAGGCGACTCGTCGTGTAGCGGCAGCACGGGGACATGGCGCAGGAACAAGCCCCGCGGGAGTGTCGCCGGCGACGTGGACCGCGCCTCAACGCCGTCGTCTGCCACCACCAGAGGCTCTGGAGTCGACGACCCGAGCAGCAGGGCAAGTGCAGTCATGGGCGCGAGCGCTCGCAGAAAGCGGCTCGTGTTCACGAGATGGCGCACGGAACTCATAGAACCACCGACGTCGGTTCGGCTATCGAGTTCCGGGTTTTCTTGAATGTCTGGCCAGCGGCGCATACTGCAGCCCTAGCCCCCTTTCCCGCAGGCAGTGTACCCGCCGGGGAGAGGCTACGCCAGCGGGGAGGCTCAGCCTCCAAACCGCCACCCGACGCCCAGCCAGGCTGTCCCGAGCACGTGACCTTCCCAGACCGAGTCGTCACTGCGCGTGCGCTTGGGCGGAAGGCCGGCCAGTGCGGTGCCGCGGAGTTCAAGCCCCGCCGTGAGTGGGAGCGTCAGGCGCCCGCCGAAAGCGAGGTGGTGCGGCAGCACATAAGCGCCGACGATCTGCGCCTGGCGCAGGCCTACTCCAAGCAGTGGGGTGGGGCGGACCCGCAGGGAGTTGCCCGCATAGCTGGCGCTGTGGCTCGCCCCGAGCGGAAGCAAGACGTCCGCGCCGGCCACGATCCGCAGCGCTTGGATGTCGTAAGCGAAACCCACGCCGAGTCCTATGCTTCCCGCGTTCACGGTAGCGAAGCTCGCCTCGGATGCGGTGGGATCCTGGAAGTAGAAGTCGGGGCTTCCCAGCCAGCCACCACCCAGGGCGACGTCGACCGAGGGTCCGGAGGCGGGGACCTCAGAGGTGGAGGTGCTTCGGGCGGACGGAAGGTCTTCGGCCACCGGGGCACCTGCACCTGCGACGCGCCAAGCCTGCTCACCCCGCACCACGAGAATGCCGCCCCGCTTGGCAATCACCTTGCCGATCGCCGGCGGCGGCGCGCCGGGGGCCGCAGTGAATCCCTCGACCCAGCCACTCAGGGCGTTCGGCTCCACGGAGAGCGTCACATCGCCCCGCTCGGTCGGGCCGAGATTCAGGGTCCAGCGCTCGAGGATGCGGCCGTCGATCTCGGCGTGCACGAGGTGGCGCCCAGGAATCAGCTTGACCGTGCCCGACGCGTCGATCTTGGTCAGACGGCCGTCGACCATCAAGTCGACCCCTCGAGGAAGCTCGGCCACGAGAAGAGCGGGGAGTGCGGTCCGGATGTGCGCCCGCGTCTCTTCGTAGCGCGCGCGTCCATTGGCGTCGGCGATCTCGTAGGGGGTGACGGCCTGGTCCGGTTCGATGGCAACGGCATTGGCCCACGGCGAAGCCACGACGCGCGCGTCGATGGTCTCCCTGAAGTCGGTCGCGCGATCATCGGTTGCGATGTCTTCCTCAAAGAAGCGATCGACCGCGAAGCCCTGGTAGGCGAGTGCCGCAAACAGGGCGCGTCGGTCCTCTTCATTGCGAAGAACCGTGACCTTCTCTGCCGGCAGAGCGAGCTGCTGCATGATGACCAGCTCGCCATCCAGGCGCGTCTCATAGGTGCGCGCATCCGTCAGTGACGCGGCGAGTGCCGAGAGGGCATCCTCGTCGGCTTGGGCCCAGCCGGCCCCTGCAGGCTGAAGGTCGTCCATCGTCAGGGCGAGCCCCGATTCCGCGGCGAGCACTCGGGCTCTCAGTTCAGCGGTCGGCTCGTCGAGAAAGAGGACATCACCGGCCAGTGCCGGACCACTCATCGCTAGAAGGGCGGCGGCAGTGATCAATCGCATGTGAGGGCCTCTTCGGAGGGCGTGCAACGCACTTCGCGGACAGAGTTGACAGTGGCTGTGCCCGAAAGGGCTTGGCCGAGGTAGGTCGCGTTCACCGAGCAACTTCCACCTGTGAAGCGCCGAAGACGGACTGCTTGCGAGCCACTTCCCGTGACGCCGCCACAGTTGACGGTCACGCTTGACGCGTCCGGCACGACAAACATCGCGCGGTCGACTTCGGCTCCCCGCGCGGCCGGCTTGGGCTTCGGACGTGGGCGCGGCTTGGGTTGTGGAGCGGGCGCGGGCTCTGCGGGGACCTCTACGGCCTCCGGGACCGGTGCAACCTCGACGGGAATCGGCTCGACCTCGACGGGTTCTGGCTCGGGCTCGGGCTCGGGCGCAGGCTCCTCGACGACTACGGGCTCAGAGAGTTCCTCCGCCGCGGGTGTGCGCGACAGAGCCCCCATCGAGATGGCGATGAGCGCCACGAGCGCCAAGGCCCCAACACCCGCCGCGAGGCCGATCATGAGGGCCAGGCCGGTCGCCGCACGGGGAGGCACGCCCGTGGACCCGGGAGACAGTGTCGGTGGGTGGCCGGCAAAGTCCTGTGGGTCCGGGTGGACCACGTTGGAACGCCCAGCAGGAAGGGTGCCCTCGGAGAGGATCCCGGAAACGGTCTCGGCTTGATGTCCGAGGATGACGCCGACCTCTTTCACGAAACGACGGGCGAAGGGTGTCAGCCTCTCACCGGGATAGGTCCGCGCCGCTTCTGCGAGGGTCTCACCCCATTCCGCTGCGGTCGGGCGATCGGACGCGGTGCCTGAGAGCGCAGCCCGCAGTCCATCGAGGATGGCGACGTTCTGATCGGCTTGTTCGGGATCGAGCCGTGCTTCGAGTCGAGCGATGGCCTCGTCCACGAAGGGCGCATGCCGATCGGGTAGAACGGGCGTGCGACCGAGAGGCTCGCCTAGAAGAAGCTCCGCGAGCGTCGCCGCCACCGCGTAGATGTCGCCGGCGGTGCCGCTATCCTCACCGAGGATACGCTCTGGAGCCATGTACCGCTCAGTGCCCATGCGGTGATGACCCGTCTCGGCTTCGCGCGTCTCCATGTTGACGCTCGCGACGCCGAAGTCGAGCACCTTGATCTCGCCATCGGTGGTGAGACGGACGTTCGAGGGCTTGATGTCGCGGTGAACCACACCGAGGGTGCCCTCACCGCCATCTGGGGCATGGTAGGCGGCGTCGAGTGCCGCGCAGATCGCCGATGCGGCCTCAAGGGCGGCCGGCACCGGGAATCGGGTCTGCTGATGCTCCAGGGCCTCGATGACATGCTCCAGGTCGGCACCCGGAACGAAGTCCATGATGACCGCCCAGCGCTCCTCGAGCTGAACCAGATCGAGCACGGTGACGATGTGGCGATGCGACAGCCTGCCAAGAATGCGTGCCTCATCGCGAAACCGGCGTCCGGCGTCTGCCGTGCCTTCGAGACGCGTGTGCAGGAGCTTGATGGCCACTCGCTTGCGAAACCCGGCGCCACTGTCCTGTTCAGCGAGAAACACCTCGCCGTACGCGCCGGCACCGATGCGCTCCTGCAGATGGAATCGACGTCCGTGGGCCACGTTCAGCGTGTCTCGTCGACGATGTCGTAGGCGATGATCGCCTCCCAGGCGGCGAACTCTGCGCCACCACCCACCGGGCTGTCATAGTCCGAGTGGTTGTTCTGCTGCAGGCTCACGCGCAAGTGGACCTCGTTCGCGCTGTCGAGGTTCGGGCTGTCACCCGGGGCATGCGTGACCTGGTGGGAGAGAGCCTCGGGTGAGCCGATGTGTTCGTTCTCGAGCGAGATGTGGTAGTGGCCGACGCCGTCGATGGGCTCTGTACCGGCCAGATCGTGGTCAAAGTCCATCCCGTCAATGTCGACCACCACGAGGAAGTCGATCGTTCCGTCCGCTTGCCGGATCAGCGGCTCATCTGCAGGGGGGTAGAGCAGTTCGATCGACGGCTCGATCGCTGAGCCAAGGTCCACTGCATCCGGGGCAGGGCACGCCGCGAGCAGCGGCAGGGCTACGAAAAGGCTTCGCATGTTTGGGCACTCCAAGACGCACATTCTCACACACGCTCTAGGCCGTCGCTGGCTTCGGATCGAGGGGAAGGGTAGAAACTTGGCCGGAGACGCAATGACCACGCTTCGAGACCTGCTTCGACTTCTTGTGAAAGGACGTCCCGACGGACTCCGACACCGGTGGGTCTGGCGATGGCTCAGGACCGCCGAACCCACAAACGAGGTCGACAGAGCGCCGGTCACGGCCACGTCGGAGGCAGGGCTCGGCGAGCTACTCTGTCGGCTCGACGATCTCGCGGACGGTGAGGTCATCGAGGTCATGGTGGACGGTCGGCCTCTCGCGGTGTGCCGCGTTGGCGATGACGTATTCGCGGTGGATGGCACCTGCCCGCATGCGGGGGGCGCTCTCGCGGACGGCCAACTGGAGGGAAGCGTTCTCACTTGCCAGAGCCATGGCTGGTCCTTCGACGTGGTGACCGGCGATTGCGAGATGGACGACGAAATGTGCGTAGAGCGCATCCCCACCGTCCTCTCGAATGGCGAAGTGCGCTTGATGGAGCAGTAGCCGCGCATTGGTCGTGCGAATCTGGACGCCGTCTGGCGGCGGGTTGGGCCAAAAAGTGTTGGCTGCTCCTGGCTAATTGAGTACCGTCTGAGGAGCTTGGAGGGAAGTGATGGGCTCTGACCCGTCTTCCGTTTCGCCATCGCGCGAAGGGGCCGACCCAGGCCATGCCCGGTTGGCTTTGGAGTGTGTTGGCCCCGTCGATTCTGTGGTGCACCTTAGGGATGGCATCGTCGCCGACGTGCGTGGTCAGCTCGTACACACCCAAGCCGGTGCGACACTTGAGTCTCTGTTCGACCCATCCGAGTCTGCTGCCGTAGCCGTTGCCCTTGGTCGAGGGTTTGTGGGGGCGAACGATCGCGTCTGGCGCCTGGCGGATGGATGCCGCGCGCTGCTGACGGCCGAGAGGCTGCACGATCGTTGGTGCATTGGCTTCCGCGACGTCACGGCGCTCGAGGCGGTCCGTGGCGAGGAGCGAAGGAACGCTCAGTCTGCAGCGTTGGCGGCACTGGCTGCCTCTGTCGCCGCGGAGCTCGCCACGTCAGTGAACGTGGTCGAAGGGCGACTTGAGCTCGCGCTTGAGATGTACCCCGACCTTCCCCCCGGGCTGGTCACGCAGCTCAAGATCGCCCTCGCGCATACACGTGAGATTAGCGGCAATACGCGTGCGCTCCGATTGGTAGGGCATCAATCCCTGGCTACGACAGCGTCCACAGCTCTTCACACCCTTATGGAGGGGGCGTGGACGGCAGCGGCGCCCCGCATGAAGGGAGCAGAGCGTACGGGCAGCATCCTCAGCACCCTCCTTGTAGGTGCCGAGCAACAGCCACTCACCCGTGCGCTCATCCACCTGCTGGTCGTTCTCGCCGATGAACCGAAGCGTGTCATTCACGTGGACGCGAAATCCGACGGCGACGGCGTGATGATGCGTCTGAAGAGGCCGGGAGCCACCCGGGGAGGCAACCCTTTTGGCGAGTCCAGGGGCTTCGCGTTTTCGGTCGCACGGGGCCTGATCGAAGGCCTCGGTGGCGGCGTTCAGGGCTCGATCGCCTCCGACTCGGTGACTCTGACCCTTCGGCTTCCGCTCCCATCGAGAACTCGCGCTCGCGCGAGGCGAGGGGAGGAAAGGGTGCTCATTGTGGGGGCCCCAGAGCTGCCAGACGTGCTCGCGCCAGTCCTTGAGCCAGAGGGCTTCCATCTCGAGTGGGTCGCATCCGGGGACGAGGCGCTCGACCGTCTCGCCGGTGGTGGGCTAGCGGGCGTGGTCACCCAGTTGGTGCTTCCGGGCTGCTCCGGTGCCGCACTGGCGCGCCAGGTCGTGCGAGAAGGCGGCCCACCCGCGGTGATCCTCTGTCACGAGACCATGGCCTGTCTGCCGTCAAGGATCACGGTCCTCGCCCCGCCGGTGGCCCGTGGTCCGCTGCTTCGTGCGCTTGGGCGCCGGGTTCGTCCCTAGACGGCCAAAGGCTGAGCACAAAAAGCCCGCACGAAGCGGGCTTGAGGTGGCAGGCTCAATGAGCTGCTCTCGACGCTAGAAGCGTGCGAGGTCCAGGCCAGACTGCTCGGCGAAGACCGAGAGGCCCTTCTTGTCGATGGTGCGAAGCGCACGGGTCGACAGACGAAGCGTCACGAAACGCTCGCCCTCTTCCCACCAGACGCGCTTGCGCTGCAGGTTGGGCAGCTGACGCTTCTTGGTCTTGATGTTGGAGTGGGAGACCTTGTTCGCGACGTTGGGACGCTTACCGGTCAGGATGCACTTGCGGGCCATGGTGTGCTCCGTGAGGGAGTCCGCTGCAGGCGGACAGCCAGACAGGGAATACGAAAGTGAAGACGTCGGCGATTAACGGGCCGACGCCAACGACGCAAGGCACCAGACGACGAAGACTCTAGAGGTGGAAGTCGATGTCGGCACCGCCACGCTCGCGGTCTTCCGGTCGCTCATCGCGGTCCGGACCAGTCGGCATGGGTCGGTCGTGCCGAAGTGGCTGCCGCTCGTCGCGTCGTGCGCGCTCACGGTCTCGGCGGATGCGTTCGATAATGAAGGCGTCGAGCATGTGTGCCTCCCTTCCTATGTAGAGAATAGACACCCTTTGAACACCCGACAAGTCGGGTTGCTGTCACTTACCTGGACTCTTGTTCGACCCTAGGGTTTCACCGACTGGCTCTTTTGCACGGATCAACGCCTCGGCGCGGCGGGTGAGCGCTTCGTAGATCCCCAGCTGGTCGAGAAGGCCAAATTCTGCGAGGGCCTGTCGGTGCGCGGCGATGACCGCGTGATCACCGCGGGCAACAGGTCCGGTGAGGCTTGCCATCGGATCGTCGCCAGCGTTGGCGAGCGAACGAAGTGCAAGCGGCGCGAGGATGCCGGGTGCGTCGTCTGCTGGAACCCCCGCCGCCGTGAGGATCGCACTCGCCTCTGCGAGCAGCACGGTCGCAAAGTTCCCCGCCATGACCGCGGCGGCATGGTAGAGGCGCCGATCTCCGGGAACGACGATGGGGCGCATGCCTAGGCGCTTTGCAATGTCGTCGCCCAGTGAGACTGCCTTGGGATCGCCCGCAAGCGCTGCAGGCACGCCCGCGAGATCAGGCAACGCGTGAGGTCCAGGGAAGGTCATGAGTGGGTGGAAGCTTCCCGCAGGCCGATGCGGCCGGAGCACCTCGAATGCGGTGGCTCCAGAGGTGTGCAGTGCGATCAGCCCGGGAGGCAGGCCGCGAGACGCCTCTGCGATGGCATCGTCGGGAACAGTGAGAAGCACTCCGTCCGCAGCTGGTGGGATTGGAGTGTCGCGACCGAGCAAAGAGACGCCCACTCCAGCTTGTTCGAGGAGAATGGCGAGTGAACGGCCTAGGCGGCCGGGTCCGAGAATGGCGACATGCATGGGTGAGGCTCTAGCACGTGCGGTGGAGGCGTCTTTGAGACCATTCCATACGCATGCGTAGGGTTCGCTGTCGATCGTGCTAGCGTTTACCTGTGGAGGCACCTTGGCCCTTGTACTGACGCAGACGGAAGATGGCGTATGCACACTCACCCTCAACCGCCCCGAGCGACGCAACGCACTGTCCTCTGGCCTTATCGACGCCATTCACGCCGGCCTTGACGATGCGGAGGCCGACACCGAGGTGCGCGCGATCGTGCTCACCGGCGCTGGAAAGGGGTTCTGCGCTGGCGGCGACCTCGCGGGAGGCATGGCTGGCAAAGCCTTTCTAGAAGGGCACCGCTCACGAGGTCGGTACGCGGAGTTGCTTGGACGCATTCCACGCTGCGAGAAGCCGGTTGTGGCCGCCGTCAACGGCGACGCGCTCGGCGGTGGCCTCGGGCTGGTCGCGGCCTGTGACCTCGCGATCGCGGATCCGCGTGCGCGGTTGGGCACACCCGAGATCAAGGTCGGTCTGTTTCCGTGGATCATTCTCGCGCCGCTGCAGCGCCACGTCGGTCGCAAGGCTCTGATGGAGCTCGTCCTTACCGGCGAGCGCGTCTCTGCCGACCGGGCGCTCGAGCTTGGACTGCTCAATCGCTTGAGTGAGGAGGGCCAAGCACTTGCGGACGCTCAGGCACTGGCCCGGGTCGTAGCCAGTCGCTCGCCCGCGATTGTCGCCCTCGGAAAGAACGCGTTCGCTCGGGTGGCGGACATGGCCTACGATGATGCTCTTGCGTACCTGCACACGCAGCTGACCGTGAACCTCCTCACCGAGGACGCCGCCGAGGGTATCGGGGCGTTCTTACAGAAGCGGGAGCCCAATTGGAAAGGCCGGTGATCAAGCGCGTTCTCATCGCAAACCGCGGCGAGATCGCACGGCGCCTCATTCAGTTCTTCAAGGATCGCGACATCGAGACGGTCGCGGTGTTCTCCGAGCCCGACGTTGACCAACCCTGGGTTGAGGAGGCCGACTACGCGGTCTACTTGAACGGGCGCACGGTGGCCGAGACCTACCTAAATGCGGATCGAGTTGTCGCGGCGGCAATGGATTCGGCCGTAGATGCCATCCATCCCGGGTATTGCTTTCTTGCCGATCGGCCCGAGTTCTACGCCCTGACGGACGCCGCGAATCTGTTCGTGTACGGCGCAGGAAGCTCGTTGCTGTCGGTTGCCGGGGACCGCTTGGCCGTTCGAGAGGCGGGCCGTGAGCTCGGGCTCGACGTGGTTCCTGGTTCGGATGTGCTCACCAACGAGAGCGACCTGGTTGCCGAGGCCGTCGCGGTGGGCTTTCCGCTCTACGTTAAGGCCCAGCACTCCAGTCGGGCTCGGCGTGTTGAGGCCCTCCAAGACCTCCCGGCCGCCCTCACGAGCATGCAGGAAGAGAAGCTCGATGGGCTATTTCTCGAGCGCGCCATCGATCGACTTCGCTACGTAAGCGTCGTGGTCGTGGGCGATGACGAGATCGGCTCCATGCCCCTCGGCGCCGTAGAGTCTTCGGTTCGGGTGCGGCAGCAAACCTGGGTCGAAGAGCTGGGTCCAGAGGTTGTCGAAGGGGACCTAGGCTTGGGCCTACAGGGAGCCTCGGTAGCGCTCGCAGACCAGCTCGAGTGGCGCGGCGTGGGTCGCGTTCGTTGGGCCCTTTCAGGGGGGACAGCCTTTCTTATTGGCTTCACCCCGCGTCTTCCTACTGGCTACTCGCTCACCGAGGCCGTTCATGGACTTGACCTACTCGAGGTCCAGCTGAACACGATCAACGGCCAGCACCTTGGGTGGGGGCACCTCGACACGCAGCCCACCCGACAGGGACTGCAGCTTCGCCTCATCCATGGCGATGCCGACGGTGTGCGGACCGAGGGCACCCTCTCGAACTTCACGCTTCCCCAGTCCGAGGGGGGACTGCTGGTCGAGACGGGACTTGAGGCCGGCCTGCTCTTGGGGCCGGACACCGAGCCCTTGCTCGCCAAGATCACGGTCCTCGCCCCGACGCGTCAAGCGGCCATCGTCAAGGCACGCTCTGCGCTCGCCAAGGTCGAAGTCGAAGGGGTGGCGAGCAACCTCGAAGCGCTGCACGCGCTGCTCGAGGACATGGCGTACTGGGAGGGCGAGGTGGATCTCGACACGCTCCCTCGCATTCTCCGCGGCCTTTCAGAGGGATCTGCCGCCGCGACCTGACGCGATGCGGAACGCGACGATGGGCTGACCGCGTTGCGGACAAGCGCTCTGCTGGGCTATGTCGGCGCTTTCCGCTGCGACATGCCGTCGTGGCCAGACTGGAGGCTTCGTTGCGAAGCTACCGTCCAAAGCGTGTCGGCGAGATGATCTTCCGCGAGCTGGCCATGCGCCTGCGAACCGAGGTCAAGGATGACCGGGTAGGAGACATCTCCATCACCCGCGTTGAAGTCAACCGCGACCTCTCGCGAGCGACCATCTTCTTCCTGCCGCTCGGAGGCGGCGCGGTCACCGACGACATCGAAGACGGTCTGGTCGAGGCTGCCAAGCAGCTCCGGGGCCCGATCGGTCGCGAGCTTCGCCTGCGCCACGCGCCCGAGCTCGTCTTCGTCGAAGATACCGAGCACGACAAGGCCCTTCGGGTTGCGTCCCTGCTCGACCAGATCGCCAACGAGCGTGGCGAGGGCCGAGAGTGAAGCCCGGATTTCTGGTCATCGACAAGCCGGCTGGCATTACCTCCCACGACGTCGTGGCGGCGGTTCGCGCTGTGACCGGCATCAAGAAGGTGGGCCACACGGGGACCCTCGACCCGTTCGCAACCGGTGTGCTGCCCCTCGCGCTCGGTGCAGCCACTCGTCTCATCGAGTACCTCGACGAGAGTACGAAGATTTACGACGCGACGATCCGCTTCGGCTCGGCGACCGACACGGCCGACCTCACCGGCCAGGTCATCGCCGAGGCACCGCTGCCGACCGCAACGGATGCCGAACTCCAAGAAGTGCTCGCGGGTTTCATCGGCGAGCAAGGCCAGCGCCCACCGATGTACAGCGCCGTCAAGGTCAAGGGCAAGGCCCTCTACAAGTACGCGCGCAAGGGCGAGATCGTCGAAGTCGCTGAGCGTCGCATTACCGTGCACGACCTTGAGGTCCTGGAGCGCTCCGACGAGCAACTTCGCCTGATGATCACCTGCAGCCGCGGCACCTATGCTCGTGTGCTTGCCGACGACATCGCCATCGCTCTCGGGTCGCGAGGACATCTCATCGCTCTTGAGCGGCCCCGTTCAGGACCGTTTCTCCTAGAGGATGCGCTGTCCATGCCGGCACTCGCGGAAATCGCCGCGCCTGACACCGGCCGTCCGTGGCCCGAGGTGCTGATGTCCCGCAGGGGTCAGAAGACCGAGCGCGTGCAGTGGCGAGCCCGCGATATCGTCCGCGAAGGCGTGCTTCCCTGGTTCAGGCGGCCGCTCGATGTGCTCACGCACTACCCCCTCGCTGACGTGTCCGAGTCCGTCGCCAAGCGCATCCGCTCTGGTGGTGCTCCGCCGCCACCACCCAAGGGAGTCGAGGTCGGCAGCCGGTTCCTCGCCGTATGCGCGGATGATCTGGTCGCGATGATGGAGGCAACGCCGCGCGGCGCACGGGTTCTCAAGGTCATTCCGCCGGCGTAGCGCAGCCTTGACGAAGGGCCCCAGACGGGGCATAGGCACCCCCGACCGGACAATCTTGTTCGGCGAACTCACCATGCCGGTGCTGACGGTACCTTGGGTTGACGCCAGCCCAAGCCCTGTTGCCACCGGGTCGAGGAGACACTCATGGCGCTCACCGCTACCGATACGAACGCGATCATCGAAGAATACAAGACCCACGATGGCGACACTGGCTCGCCGGAAGTTCAGGTTGCGATTCTGACCGCCCGTATCCGTTACCTCACCGAGCACTTCAAGGTTCACCACCACGACCACACGTCGCGGCGCGGCCTCCTGAAGATGGTCGGACAGCGGCGCAAGCTGCTGAAGTACCTGCGCAACTCCGAGGCCGAGCGTTACCAGACGCTCATCAAGCGCCTCGGTCTCCGCCGCTAGGTTCATGGGGCGACACTCTCGGGTGTCGCCCTTTGTCCTTTCGAGGACACCGTTCTTTCGTCACTACTGAGTCCTACAAGGCGTGTTCCGCAGCTCTTCACGGGCTGAGCGCGGTCTGACCCCACAATGAAGTGGGTGATGCCCTCTGCTCAATCCGGGTAGGTCTGTGGGTCACGGAACCGTCTGGGGGCGACAACGCACACACGTTGCTGTGTTGCGTCCTCTGACAGCGCGCTGTCGGTTCAGTCACACAATCAATACGGCTCTCCCAAACCGGGACGAGCGGAGTCTGTTTAGGCTCCAAACAGGAAACTACGTGAATCACGTTGTGAAGTCCGTCGAGATCGGCGGCAAGACCATTACCTTCGAGACCGGCAAGTACGCCAAGCAGGCGTCCGGCGCCGTCGTCGTCAGCACCGGCGACACCCGCGTTCTCGTCACCGCAGTTGTCCAGGCGGGCGACCGCCCGTTCGACTTCCTGCCCCTCACGGTGAACTACGAGGAGCGCAACGGCTCGTACGGTTCCATCCCCGGCGGCTTCCTCAAGCGCGAAGGCCAGTCCGAGCGCGGCACCCTCATCGCCCGCCTCATCGACCGTCCGATTCGCCCGATGTTCCCGAAGCACTTCCGTCAGGAACTGCAGGCCATCGCGACCGTGATGTCCTTCGACGCGGACAACGAGGCCGACGTCCTCTCCCTCTGTGGCGCCAGCGCGGCGTTCCACATCTCGAACGCGCCGATGAAGGAAGCCGTTGCCGGCGTCCGCGTCTGCAAGGTCGACGGAGAGTACATCCTCAACCCCGGACTCGAGGAGCGTAACGGCTCCACCATCGAGCTCGTGATTGCCGGCACCAAAGAGGCCATCACCATGGTCGAGGGCGGTGCTTCCGAGGCCTCCGAGGAGGAGATGCTCGACGTTCTCGACCTCGCCCACGCCGCGATCAAGAAGATCATCGCTGTCATGGACGAGCTTCGCGCCGACGCTGGCGTCGAGAAGGTCGAGGTTGCGCCTCCGCACGAGGTTGATGCCGCAGTGACCGAGTTCATGGCCCAGGCCCTGGACGACCTGATCGTCGCTCTCGCCGTTCGCGAGAAGCACGCCCGCAGCGCCGCCCTCAAGGGCGCCCGCAACAAGTGGATTGCCACCCTCGTCGAGGGCGAAGACGACGCTGCCGTCGTCAAGTCCAAGACTGGCGACGCCAAGGTTGCCTGGGACCGTCTCCTGCGCGGCCACATGCGCTCGACCGTCATCGCCACGGACACCCGCCTCGACGGCCGCAAGCCGGCCGACATTCGCGGCATCTGGAGCGAGGTTGGCGTTTCGCCCCGCGCCCACGGCTCGTCCATCTTCACGCGCGGTGAGACCCAGGTCCTCGCCACCATCGCTCTCGGAACCGAGCGCGACGGCCAGCGTCTCGAGCTGCCCACGGGCAACATCGAGCGTAAGTGGATGCTCTCGTACCGCTTCCCGCCGTACTCCACCGGTGAGGCCCGTCCGCTCCGCGCCCCCAAGCGTCGCGAAGTCGGACACGGAGCGCTCGCGCACCGCGCCCTCACCCCCGTCATCCCCGACGAGGAGAACTGGCCGTACGTCATGCGCAGCACCTGTGACGTGCTCGAGTCCAACGGCTCGTCCTCGATGGCGACCGTCTGCTCCACCAGCCTCGCGTTGATGGACGCCGGTGTGCCGATCAAGGCGCCCGTCGCCGGCATCGCCATGGGCCTCATCAAGGAAGGCGATGACTTCGCCGTCCTCTCCGACATCCTGGGCGACGAGGATCACCTCGGCGACATGGACTTCAAGGTCACCGGTACTGCCGAGGGCATCACTGCCTTCCAGATGGACTGCAAGATCATCGGCGTGACCCGCGAGATCATGGCCAAGGCCATGTCGCAGGCCCGCGAAGGTCGTCTGCACATCCTCGGTGAGATGGCGAAGACCATGGACACCCATCGCTCCGAGATGGCTGACCACGCTCCGCGCATCACGACGATTCACATCAACTCGGACAAGATCCGCGACCTGATCGGCCCTGGTGGCAAGGTCATCCGCGGCATCCAGGAAGAGTGCGGTGTTCGCGTGACCGTCGACGACTCGGGCAAGGTGGACGTCGCTTCGACCGACGCCAAGAAGACCGAGAAGGCGATGAACATGATCCGCGAGATCACGCAGGAAGCCGAGATCGGCGCCCTCTACCTGGGCATCGTCAAGCGCGTCGTCGACTTCGGCGCCTTCGTCGAGATCTTCCCCGGAACCGACGGCCTGGTGCACATCAGCCACCTCGCCCACGAGCGCGTTGAGCGCGTGACCGACATCCTCCACGAGGGTGACGAGGTTCTCGTCCGCGTGATCGACGTCGATCGCTCTGGCAAGATCCGCTTGTCCCGCAAGGAAGCCCTCGACAGCGCAAGCTGAAGTCGGCTCCGATGAAGGCCCAGGGTGGTGCAAACCGCTCTGGGCTTTCGTGCGTCTGGAGTACACTCGCGGTCCGCCCAGGAGGCCCCCGTGGAGTTTGCACCGCCCGCCGCTGAATTGTCTGAAGACGCCGTCGCCGCTCTTGCCATCGCCATGCGCGACGTGGCCCGCGCGGATGGCGAGCATCCTCGTGAGATGGCCCTGATTGCCGAGCTCACTGGGGGAGCAGCGATCGGTGATGGCCCGGCAGATCTCGGAACGGTCGCCCGACCGAGTGAGCAGGAGGTCTTCCTCAAGTCACTGGTGCTCGTCGCGCTGGCGGATGGCGAAGTCACGCCCGGCGAGGGTGCTGTGATTCAAGACTACGCCTCGCGACTGGGCCTCGGCTCGAAAGAGGTGGCTCGCTGCACCACGGATGTGGCCTCGGCGATGCTCGCCCAGTTCCAAGGCGTGAAGACCTTCCGTGAGGACGTCGTAGCCATCGGAGAGCGCATGGGCCTGGACCGCTTCAGCATCCTGCATGCCCTCGACGGCGAGGCCTAGGTCACAGACCGCTGACAATCGTCAGTCGAGGTCGCGGTGAGCGCGAAGATTCGCTAGGGTGCGGCGCCCGGAGGCCGCATGTACCGCTACGCCATTCTCCTTTCTGTTGTCCTTTCTGCCTGCGGAAAGGGTGAGGGGGACACAGCCGACACCGCGCCTCCCACGCGCTGTGAACTCCTCGACCGGACCGAGCGGAGCTACGAGGCGGGTGGAACCGGCGGACTCAACGGTGTGGCTGGCGACTTTACGCTCTCCACTCGGGGCGGTTCCTACACCTACTCGACGGACTGGAGCGGGTGCGACACCCTGGTCTTCATCCTCAGCAACCCGCGGCAGAACGGTAGCTTTGCGAACGCCGACATCTGGGCCGAGGACCACTGGCCGCTGCTCGCAAACAGCCCAGACAACGTGCACTACTTCTTTGTGCCAAGCGAGGACCAGGACGTCGAAGGGCGGCTCGCGGTGATCGAGCAGGGCATGGCTTCGGTCTTAGCAGGCCTCCCGGAGGCGGAGCGCACCGCCTGGGAAGATCGCCTGCACTACGTCACGACCACCCCATCGGGTGTCGGCGGCTGGCTCGGCGGCATGCTCCTCAACCCCGCCTGGGGCATCGTCATCGACCCTGCGCAGAACGTCCGCTACATGGGCAGCTTCGCGGACAAGGACCGCTACGACAGCGGTGTGGGGTGGTTTGCCCCGAACCTCTCCAAGGCTGCCAACGAAGCACGCTACGCGAACTTTGTCGTCCAGCGACAAGAGCGACTGGATGACGAGGACGTCACCATCGTTGAATTGTGGCAAGACGAGCAAGTGCAGGGAAGCCCACGCATCGAGGTCTCGCTACCCGATGCGGCCACGATGGCCAGCTTCGATACGCTCGAGTACGACCTCACGACGAACTGCGTGGGTGAGGGGGAGTTCGGAGACTGTCCCGCATGGGACTATCTGGTCTACATGTACCAGTGCGATGACGCGGTCGACGCCGTCGATGCGCACGCGACAACCGCCTGCCAGCCCCATGTGCCCGAGGTGGTGGGAACCTGCGTTCGCGACGGATCCGACACCACCGACACGTGCCGCAATGACACCGACTGCGACGACGGCGTCGCTACCACCTTTGCATGCTCAGGCTACCTCGAGTCCATCGCCGCTGACACCTTGACCGGGGCCTGTGAGGACCCCCTTGGCGGCGCCAGCGACGGCACCTACACCTGCAATGATCAGGGCACTGGCTACAACGACCTCGTCTGCCCGTGTGGCACCGAGACGGGTCGCTGGATCACGACCTACCACCGCGAAGGGCGCTGGGTCCACGATGCGACGCCGTTCCTCGCGCTCCTGCAAGCCGGCGGAACCAAGACGTTCCGGTTCTCGACTTCACAGCAGTACGACCTGACGCTCAACTTCCGGCTGAGCAACCGCGGCATCGGCTACCGCCCCACCTCGCTGACCCGGTTGTACCGGGGTGGGTACTACAACCCGACGATCAACGAGTCCTACCAGCCCATGGACGTCGCCGTGCCCAGCGGAGCGGCCCACGTGGAGCTCGCCACGATTACGTCCGGACACGGCGGAGGCCAGCTGAACTGCGGGGAGTTCTGCCACACCACGAACCACGTGTTCGTCGACTCCACCGAGTTCGTGATCGAGGACGACTGGGTCGACGTGAACGACGGCTGCGAGCAGCAGGTCGACATGGGCACCGTGCCGAACCAGTACGGCACCTGGTGGTATGGCCGCAATGGCTGGTGCCCAGGCAAGGAAGTGCCGGTCGTTCGCAATGACCTCGACGGCATCGCCAACCCCGGCAGCACCGTCACCTTCGACCACGAGACGTACGGGCCCAACGGCATCGATCTCAACGGCGGAAACGGCGAACGCATCGAGTTCGATAGCTGGCTGGTCGTGTACGAATAGCTCCGCAGCGGTTAGTCGCCGCGCGGAGGTTCGAATGTCGATGCCAGTCGTTCAGGTCGTGGTTCTGCCCCACGCGGAGGGCCTCGCGCTGCCTGCCTACCACACGCCACTTTCGGCAGGTTGCGATCTGCGTGCGGCGCTGACCGAGACACTGGTACTCCAACCAGGGGACCGTTTCCCCGTGCCGACGGGACTTCGGATTGCGATTCCCGCCGGCTTCGAGGGGCAGGTCCGCCCTCGCTCTGGTCTCGCACTTCGCCACGGGGTGACGGTGCCGAACGCGCCCGGAACCATCGATGCTGACTACCGGGGCGAGCTGATGGTCCTGCTGGCGAACCTCGGGTCGGAACCCTTTGCGATCGAGCACGGCTCCCGGATTGGCCAGCTCGTCATCGCTCCGGTGGTGCAGGCGGAGTTCGCGGTGGTCTCTGACCTCGACACGACGATTCGTGGAGACGGGGGCTTCGGGTCGACTGGAACGAGCTAGGGTAGTGGGTCGGATGAATCCGTCGGAGGCTAGTGGATGAGGACTCTCGCGCTCGTGACCGCAGTGTGCTTGATGGCGTGCACGCCGCAAGACGACGAGGTGGTCACCGACGACTCCTCTGGCGAGCCCGAGGCTTTGTCGGTCGTGGGATTCAACGTGGAGTCCGGCGGCGCCTTTGATGACCGCCTGGTCGATGTCTTCGCGAATGTGCAAGGCGAAGGGATCTGGGGGACCACTGAGACCCTCAACGCATTTTGGCCTGAGAAGTTCGCAGCCGCGGCGGCGGACGACGGAGTGGCGTTTCATTGGGTGATGGGCGAGACGGGCTGGGAAGACCGGATCGCGATCCTCTGGGACGACGCGCGCTTTGAGCTGCTCTCCCACGAGGAACTGCAGAACATCAACGTGGGCGGCACGGCTCGCGCACCACTTGTCGGGCATTTCCGCTCCCGTTCGACGGGTACCGAGTTCTTGTTCATGGTGAACCATCTGTGGCGCAGCGAGACCGCATCACGGCACGAACAGGCACGCTTACTCAACGCCTGGGCGCTCGAGCAGACGCTGCCGGTGGTGGCAGTGGGCGACTACAACTTCGACTGGGAGGTGGTCGGGGGAGAGAACGACCACGACCAGGGCTACGACCTGATGACCGCAAACGGCGTCTGGGAGTGGGTCCGCCCCGATGTGCTCATCGAGACGCAGTGCTCATCGAGCTTCGACTCAGTCCTCGACTTCGTCTTTGTGGCTGGAGCCGCACAGAGCTGGGGCGGCACCTCCGAGATCCTCGAAGCGCAGAGCAACTACTGCCCCGACAATTCAGGCACGTCGGATCACCGTCCGGTCCGCGGCGACTTCCTGATTCCGTAGCCCTCTACTCGCAGGGAGGGCAGGTCTCTGAGGACTCGAGCAGCTGCCCGTCGGTACACGTGAAGCGCTGCGCGTCACAGGCGAAGTAGGCCGTACAGTCGGTCTCGTTGAGGCGCTCGAAGCCGAGGCAAGACCCGACGACATCGACTTCGTCGAGGCCGCAGGCGACGCGCTCGTCGTTCACTCGTTCGGTAGCCCGCTCACAGAGCGCTTGGTTGTCGGCGCACCCACAGAGCAGGACCAGCGCGAGAATCGCTCGCATCAGCGCTTCCGGTTGTTCTTGCGCGCCTTGCGAGCGGCCTTCTGCTTGCGACGCCGCTCCGCCTTCTCGGACGGGGTGAGCGTCTTGCGCGCTGGCTCGGGGTCGCCCATTCCAGGCATGCCGGGCATTCCGGGAAAGCCACCTCCCATGCCAGGGAAGCCACCGCCGCCACCCATGCCGCCCTGCTGCATCTGCCGCTGCATCTGCTGAAGCTGGCGCTGCGCGGCTGCCGGGTTCTGCATCATGCCGCCGAGGCCCTTCATCATGACCTGAGCCTGCTGGAAGCGCTCGTGGAGCGCCGCGACGTCTTCGATCGAGCGACCACAGCCACCGGCGATGCGGGCAAACCGCCCCTGATCGAGGACGGCCGGGTACTTGCGCTCCTGCTTGGTCATCGACTGAATGATGGCGAGTGTGCGGTCCATCTCGCGGTCGTCGAGCGCCTCGGCGGGGATCTGGTTCAGCATGTCGCCCATGAAGGGGATGCGGGCCATGATCTCGCGGATGGGTCCCATCTTGCGGACCGTCTGCAGCTGGCGCACGAAGTCGTCGTACGAGAACTGGCCCTCGAGGAGCTTGGCGGCGTCGGCCTCGGCCTGGTCCTTGTCGACGTGGCGCTCGAAGTCCTGCATGAGACCGACGACATCGCCGAACCCGAGGATGCGCTGCGCGAGGCCCTCGGGACGGAATTCCTCGAGCTTGTCGAGTTCTTCGCCCTGTCCGAGGAACTTGACCGGCTTGCCGGTGATCGACTTGATCGACAGCGCCGCACCGCCGCGGGCGTCGCCGTCCAGCTTGGTGAGGATGAAGCCGGTGAAGTCCATGCGCCGGTCGAATTCGGCCGCCGTGGTGACACTGTCCTGGCCGATCATCGAGTCGACGACGAAGAAGACGTTGTCGGGCTTCACCGTGGTCTTGATCTGGACGATCTCTTCCATCAGCGCATCGTCGACGGCTAGGCGGCCGGCGGTGTCGATGATGACGACATCGCGACCCACGTTGCGGGCCTGCTGAATTGCGAGCTTCGACAGCTGGACCGGGTCCATGCCGTTGATCGAGAACACCGGCACGCCGAGCTTGCGACCGATGATCATCAGCTGGTCAATGGCTGCCGGGCGGTAGATGTCCGCGGCGACGAGAAGCGGCTTCTTGCCCTCGGCGAGCAGCTTCTTCGCGAGCTTGCCAGTGGTCGTCGTCTTGCCCGAGCCCTGCAGGCCGATCATCATGATGACGGCGGGGCTTCCGGACAGATCAATGCTCGTATCGACGGGCCCCATGAGCTCGACGAGCTCGTCGTAGCAGGCCTTGATGAACCAGTCCTGCGGGGTGACCTTGACGTCCTGGCCCGTGGGACCCTTGACCGGGACGATCTCTCCAAGCGCGCGCTCCTTCACCTGTGCGATGAAGGTCTTGACGACGCCGAACTCGACGTCGGCCTGAATCAGAGACGTGCGAACTTCGCGAAGCGCCTCGGCGATGTTGTCTTCAGTGAGCTGCGCCTTGCCTTGCAGCTTGAGCTTCGCGTTTCTGAAGCCTGAAGTGAGCACGTCCAGCATGGGATCTAGCCTCCGAACGTCCGCCTTTAACCGGCCGGGCGCATTGTGTACGCGCGGCCGCTACGGAAGAAGCAATCTCGCGGCCGTGTCGGGCGGGATTCCGTCGTCCAGCAACCCCTCGGCGGCCCAGCGCATCACCCGTGGGTACAGCTTGTGTTCCGCCTTGAGGATCCGCTTGGAGAGCGCGGCGGCATCATCCCCATGCTTCACCGGCACGACCGCCTGGGCTGCGATGATTCCCGTGTCCATGCCGGCGTCGACGAAGTGCACCGAGCAGCCGCTGACCGCCACGCCAGCGTCAATCGCCTGCTGCTGAGGTGCTAGGCCAGGAAACGCCGGGAGCAGCGACGGGTGGATGTTGAGGATGCGTTGGGGGTAGGCCTCGACCACCACCTCTGAGAGGATGCGCATGAAGCCGGCGAGCAACACCCAGTCGATGTCGTAGGCCTGAAGAAGGCGTACCAGGTCGCGATCATAGGCACGACGCTTGGAGTAGGCCTTGTGTGGCAGCACCGCGGTCGGGAGTCCTGCGTCCGTCGCGAACTCCAGAGCCTTCGCCCCAGGTCGGTTCGAGACGACAAGCGCAATCTCACCCGGAATGCGCTTGGACTTTGCCGCTTCCGCGAGAGCGCGGAGATTGGAGCCACGCCCACTGACGAGCACGGCAAACCGGGTCACGTGAGGTCCACGCCGTCACCCACGACGATCTCGCCGATGATGACGCCACCGAGGTGTACGGCGGCGGCCTCAGCCTGTTCGACCGGAAGCACGAGAACCATGCCCACGCCACAGTTGAAGGTGCGAAGCATGTCGGTCTCGGTGAGGTCGCCGACTTCGCGCATGAGGCCGAAGATCGGGGGCTCAGGCCATGAGCCCCGCACAAGCTTGGCGCCGAGTCCATCAGGGAGGACCCGAGGAAGGTTGCCGGGCAGACCACCGCCGGTGATGTGCGCGGCGGCCTTGAGGCCAAACTCAGAGCGAGCCCGAAGCACTTCTTGCACGTAGATCTTCGTGGGCGCGAGGAGGGCCTCACCGAGAGGACAGCCTAGCCCGCCGGGGTCGACTTCAAGGTCGAAGCGACCGCCATCGACGAGTAGCTTGCGAGCGAGCGAGTAGCCGTTGCTGTGGATGCCCGTCGAGGGGAGGGCGACCAGCACGTCGCCGGCTGAGACGGTGGAGCCGTCCATGATCTCGGCGCGCTCCACCGCGCCGACCGAGAAGCCGGCGAGGTCGTAGTGGCCCGGAGCGTACATGCCCGGCATCTCCGCGGTCTCACCGCCGATCAGCGCACAGCCAGCCTGGCGACAGCCCTCGGCGATGCCCGAGATCACCTGCTCGGCGACGTCGGGGGAGAGCTTGCCCGTCGCGAAGTAGTCGAGAAAGAACAGGGGCTCTGCACCGGTGACGATGATGTCGTTGACGCACATGGCCACGAGATCGATGCCGATGGTGCTGTGCGCATCGAGCTGCTGAGCCACCAGCAGCTTGGTTCCAACGCCGTCTGTACCCGAGACGAGCACCGGATCTTCGTACCGCCCCATGAGCGAGAACAAGCCACCAAAGCCGCCGAGGCCACCGAGGACCCCAGGGCGCGTGGTGGACTTGGCGAGCGGCTTGATGCGCTCAATGAGGGCGTCCGCGGCGTCAATGTCGACACCAGCATCGCGGTAGGCATCTCTGGACATCGGTCCTCCAGCAGGCGCGGGCGAGTAACCGGTCGAATCGGCGAGGGGACGGCTTGTGACCGAACCGCCACCTTGCGTGCCACAAAGGGGAAGGCCCGCACCACCGAAGTGGAGCGGGCCAGGGGGTAGGGTGCCGAGCCCTGTCCGGCGAGGAGAGGGAGCGCATGGAACCTCGTGCTCAGCGAATTCCGAGCAGTGAGGCGGAGACCGTGGACCGAGCTCGGCACCCCGGAGAGAGGTCAGTCGAGGTCCTCGGCGTCGACCACCACGTCCGCGAGGACCGGCAGTGCGAGCTCGTCACCTGGGCGGAGGCGCTCGAGGTCGACGGAGGGGTTGTACGCTTCGATGAGCCAGACGGGCAGACCACCTTCGGCGGCGGCGATACCCCAGGCCGAGTCCCCGGTCCGGACTCGGTAGAGCGCGTCACCGACGGTGCCACCGCGGCTGGCTAGGTAGCGCTCGACGCGCCGCGTCTTGTGCTCTTCACGAAGGCTGGCGAACATCTCGAGGGCGTCGGCTTCGAGGGCGAGCTTCACTTCAGTCCCGACCGGGTACTGTCCATCAAGGGGCAGCTCGGAGAGGTCTGCGATGTCCTCGACCGGAGTCTCTGCCCAGCGAGCGAAGTGGGCGAGGGTCTCACCACGCTGCAGGGTGAAGGTTGACACCTGGGGGGATGAGGCGTCGAGGGACTCCGCGGGTTCGCTAGCCTCGACGAGAGAGGCGGTGGGCACGCCTTCGGCGAGCATGGCATCGCCGTAGTCCGCTTCGACGATCAACGAAGCGGGGGCCAGTCCCTCGGAGGGCTCGGGTGCGACCTCCGAGACCACGGCGACTTGGGGAGTAGGGCTCACCTCGTCACCGCCGCAGGCGGCCAGGGCAAGGACGAGAGAGAAGGGGAGCAGACGGTACATGATGCCTCCAGACCGGGACCGCAGAAGTGCGGGGGTCGCAAGGAGACACAGCAGACTGCGTGCCACGAGCTCGATCGGCATAAACACCGACTCTGCCTGTTGAGGGGCCAACCTAGCCGGCCGTCGAATCTACACGTCGACGCAAGCTTGCGTGCTTATGTGTATTTCGCGTCCGACTGACTAGAAGTAGGCCGCAACATCCAGCATAAGCGTGGCTTCACGCGCGCCGGCAGGCCGCTGGGACGGGCTCAAGCCGACCCAAGTACCGACGGGAAGAAGCAGCCCTCCGCGTACCCGAAGTCCGTCGATGGGGTCCACTCGGAACAGGCCGGCGAGATCGATGGGTGAGGTGTCCCAGCCGCGCAGACTCAGCTCGGTCGTGAAGCCGGCCATGTCACCGATCGCCGTGTCGAGGCCACCTGCGGCTTCGAACTGAAGGCGCGTTCCCGGAAAGGGGTCCACGGCGCGTGCGCTGGCCACGCCAAGGGCACCCCTCGCCAACCAGGTGAGGCTTCCAGAGGCCTCGCTTCGGTACTGGGTGACCGCACGGGCTCCGGCGCCAGGCCAGAGGTCGCTCGATGCGTTCGTCCAGCTCCAGGCACCCTCACCGATGTTGGCATGGACCTCGAGTCCAACGGTGACCGTGGGGATCACCGTGTAGTAGCCGCCAATCTGGAGGTTACCGAGTGAGCCGTCGCGCCCTTGAGGGGTTCGGTAGGCGCCGTACGGAATGCGCACACCGAGGTGGAGGTCCTCGCGAGCCCAGCGCAGCTGCGCGGCAGTCAGGGTCGTGCCGCCGTCGCTACCGACGACGAACTCCTGGGCGACGGTCACGCCCGTGCCGGCGTCGATGTCGGCGATCTGGTGTCCAGAGATCACCGATCCCGCGGAGGCCACAGTGGGGAGCACGCATGCAAGCAGAACGAGGCGGTTCATAGTCCGGCCTCCCAGGCGCTTGGAATCAGTGAAGCGCGGCGACGAGCAGCCAAGAGTTCCACGATGGGAGCCTCCGAGAGTTCAAGGCGCCAGGGGCCTTGGGTGAACAGGTCACCCGTCCCCGCAATCTGAAGCCGAATGGCGTCACCCGCGGCGAGCGCCTCTGGGCTCTCGAAGCATCGAACACCGGCTCCTGCGTCCGTATCTGCGAGCGCGTAGTCTTCGCGGGAATCGGGCTGCACCTCAGCGGTCAGGCTGTACTCGGCGGCCTGGACCCAGACATCGAGTTCCAGAGCGTCTTCGCTGGGACGCGAGAGAAGCAGGCAAACCGACCCGTCGACCTCGCCGACCGTCGCGTCGAGCACATGGATGTTGTCGCTCACCTCGAAGACTGCGGTGCCTTCGGTGCCGTCGGGGAGGTGGACCTCAGGCCCGTGCGCGATCTCGAGCGGGTCGTAGACGGTCCATCCGCAGCGGCGGTCCGACTCCCAGGGTGCGTCGGGGCTGAAGCGCACCGTGTCGCCCGTGAGCGTGACCTCGCCGGGGACGCGCCCGCCGTCGAGCAGATCCATGACCTGGATCAGGTCGTTGAGCGGGTAGTCATCCGGTACAGCCACACCCCGCATCGACACCACGAGATCTTGGTCGGGCGAGAAGGCCGTCTGTCCATCAAACGGAGCAATCCAGCTGGCGTCTCCAGATTCAGAGGCGTCAGCGCATCCGATGAGGATGGCGAGAAGAAGCAGCTGCGCGCGCATTGAGTTCCTCGGTTCACGCGAATCTAGCACGTCGCGAACCGCACACGCGCGCCCTTTCAGCGCTTCTTCTTGACCTTGGAGCCGCCTACCGCTGGGCGCCCGCTGTCCTTGAACTCCAGCGTGCCGGCGAGCTTGATCATCGCGCCGGTCCCATCGACCTCGGTGATCTGCACTTCGGTGGTACGACGGGCGCCCCCAGTGCGGTGCACCCCTGGAACGCTGGTCGCGAGCGAGTCCTCGATCGCCTTGAGGATCACGCCATGCCCGAGGGCTGCGAGGGGGTCGACCATCACCGCACCTGGGGATTTGCCTCTCTCCTCGACCTCGTTGGGCGTGAGCTTCACACGTGCGCCCTTCACCTCGACGTCGCCCTCAGCGTGGTAGTCGCGCCACCATCCAGCGCCCTTGACCCGCCAGAGCCGCAGGTCCATCTCGAAGCCAGTGTGCGAGATGGCGATGCCGGTCGGCTCGACGACCACATCATGGCTCACAGCGCCCGCTTCGAAAGAAGCCCGCTTCGCCAAGGCGAGCAGGCTGTCCGGAGAGATGTCGAGACGCCACCCGCTCGCGGGCACGACGGAGGGCACCTTCGCGGTCGACGATCCCGGCGCCATCGTGAGCATCTCAACCCGCACGCCAGAGTCGACGGGGAGGATGCGGACGGCACGAAGTGGAAGTTCGTCGGCCTCGAAGCGGGTCAGCCGCACGGGCTTGGTGCGCTCCTTGACCGCTTCTTGGACCCATTCTTTGAGTGGACCTTCGGCGAGCGTCGCAATCTGGCGTCCGCCGCTGCCAAGGTCGACGGACACTTCGCGGACGTCATCGGGTCGCGCGAACACCTCCCAACCCTCAGCGGTCTTCGTGGCCCCGAGCTCGGTGTCCAGCGACACCACTGCGTCGATCGGGACGGTGCCCTTGGCCGGGCCGAGCGTCCAGCGCACCGAACCCGAGAGCTCCGCGTCCACCGACAAGCAGCTCTCACACCCGGAGCTGGGTGAGAGTTCGAGCGAGTCAATCGTGAGATCCGGCCGAACCTTTCCGCTCACCCCGAGGGGACCACGGATCGGCAGCTCGTCGTTGAGTGCGCCGCCTTCCCGCAGGGCCTCGGCCAAGATGGCGTCCAAGAGAGGTTCAGACAGGGAGACGACGGCGTCAGGCTTCCAGTTCGCGCCCGGGGCCCCGGGGATTGCGAGCGCTGCCTCGCGTGCCGCCTCATAGTCGTCGAGCACAGAGCTCGGACAGCCCGCGAGGAGCGTGCATCCAAGAATGAGCGCGAAACTGCCGGTGTTCTGCAAGCGGCGTGGACGTTGTGCGCGGTCTGGCACGCTTCCTCCAAATCGGCGACGTAGCGTCGCTCTAGAAGCCTGGACGACCGAGAGCCGTCTTTCTTCAGACGGACCTTCATGCGATCGGCACTTCGCGGACGTTAGCCTTGAAGTGGAGGCAATGCATGGAGACCGACGATCCCCGCGTCGCGCTGGGCGCCAAGGACGTGAGCACTCGAGCGGCTGCGGCTCGCGATCTCGCGCGCATCGGCACAGCCGACGATCTGGAGCGGCTGGTGCGCATGGCGCTCACCGAGAAGAGCTCAGCCATTCGCCTCTACTCGGCGGCGGCGGCCGCGGACATCGCCTCACGTGGCGGAGAGGACCTCATCGCGCTTCGCCCAAAGATCGAGGAGTGGCTACGCCCAGCGGATCCCGCGGCAAACCCGAGTCTGCTGATGCTCTGGTCCCCATTTCCAGAGCGCGCGATCATCAAGCGCTTGTTCCGCATGGTTCGAGACCCTCGAAATGCCGTCCGTGCCGGGGCCATTGTCGCGTTGCGCCGCATGGCGTTGTCTGCGCGTGCCTTCGACGTGTCGCTCATCGAGGCCCTTGCGGGTGAGTCTGCGCGAAAGCTGACCCCCGACGCAGCTCTAGAGCTCGCGAAGCTGGCGGGGGAGCTCGGCTGGGCCCACTCCGACGATCTGCTGCGCAAGCTGGCCACACAGAGCGAGCAGGTGCGCGAGGCTGTCGACGCCGCCCTGGAGCGCAACCGCTCGCGCCAGGATGTCGCGACGTACGCCGGCTTCTGGACCTGCACGGGCCTGGACGTTGCCGAGAAGGGCGAACCCGGAGACGCCGGCTGGCTCGCGATCATCGACGGCTCGATGCAGGGCCCGGACGGGTCTCTCGGACAGCTGACGTTCGACGCCGAGGGCCGCTTTCAGCTCGGCGACGAGCCCGCCCGGCTGTTGTTCGCGGCGCCACCGGGTGAGTTTTACGAGCGGCGAGCCGTGATTCAAACGGCGCAGAAGAGCTGGTGGCGACAGGACGGTTCGGCGCTCGTCGACCTTCTCGAGGACCGAGCCGACGCCCTCGCGCCTCAAGCGTTCCCTGCCATGGCACCCGCGCTCGACGCCATCGAAGGCGCTGCCGGCGTGCGAGCCCGGCTGATCGCCCTGTGGGGCGGTCGCAAGCTCGACGAGGCAAAGCAGGTCATCGATGACCTCACGGCAAAAAAGAAGCCTCGCAACGACCTGTGGTTCTGGAAAGCCCGGATCTACGCCGAGCTCGACGACCCACGCACCGTCCGCTCCTCTGTCGAGACCTTCCTCGCCAAAGCCAAGAAGAACGCCCCGTACCGCGCTCAGGCCGAGCAGCTCTTGGCCTCACTCTAGGCTGTCTACGCGGGCCTTCGACGCGCAGGGGCACAGACCGTAGCGGCTTGCACTTGGGCCTACGCTCGGAACCGGATAAGTCGCGGCTTCCCTCAAGAGTGAGAGTCGCATGTCCGCCGAAGAGCTCCCGTCCGCCTACGATCCCGCTGCCGCCGCCGAGAAGTGGTCCGTCGCCTGGGCCAAGGCTGGCGTATTCGTCGCGGACCCGAACGCCGAGGGCGAGCCCTACAGCATCGTGATCCCGCCTCCGAACGTGACGGGCTCGCTGCACATGGGTCACGCGCTGAACAACACGCTTCAGGACGTGCTGATTCGCTACAAGCGCATGGATGGCTACAACACCCTTTGGGTGCCCGGCGTCGACCACGCAGGCATCGCGACCCAGTGGGTGGTCCGCCGTCAGATCGAAGCCGAGGGCCTCGACTTCCTTGAGAACGGCCGGGACGATTTCCTAGAGCGCGCCTGGGCCTGGAAGGGCCAGAGCCAGGCCAACATCACCAACCAGCTGAAGCGCCTGGGCGTGTCTTGCGACTGGACGCGTGAGCGTTTCACCCTCGACGCCGGCCTCGCAGATGCGGTCGCAGAGCATTTCTGCAAGCTCTACGAAGACGGCTTGATCTACCGTGGCGAGCGCCTGATCAACTGGGACCCGAAGGACGAGACCGCGCTCTCGGACCTCGAGGTCGAGCACGAAGAAGGCGTCGCGGGAGAGCTGTGGAGCTTCGCCTACCCACTCGCCGACGGCTCCGGTGAGGTGGTCGTCGCCACCACCCGTCCCGAGACGATGCTGGGCGATACCGCCGTAGCCGTCCATCCGGATGACGAGCGGTACAAGCACCTCGTTGGCCAGTCGGTGAAGCATCCCTTCGTCGATCGCCTGATCCCGATCGTGGCCGACAGCATCCTCGTCGACCCCGAGTTCGGAACCGGCTGTGTGAAGATCACCCCGGCGCATGACTTCAACGACTTCGAGGTCGGCAAGCGCCACAACCTCCCGATGATCAACATCCTCAACCGCGATGGTTCCATCAACGAAGAGGGGGGCCGCTTTGAGGGCCTCGATCGGGTCGACGCCCGCAAGGCCGTCAAGGAGGCCATCGAAGAGCTCGGTCTGTTCCGTGGCACGAAAGAGCACCAGATGAACATCGGGCGCAGCCAGCGCTCGAAGGCCATCGTGGAGCCGATGCTGTCCACCCAGTGGTTCGTGAAGATGAACCCGCTCGCCACACCCGCCCTTGCGGCAGTCGAGCACGGCGCCACCAAGTTCGTACCCAAGCAGTGGGAGAACACCTACTACGCCTGGCTTCGCGACATTCGCGACTGGTGCATCAGCCGTCAGCTGTGGTGGGGCCACCGCATTCCCGCCTACTACTGCGATGACTGTAAGCACACGATGGTGCTCCGGACGGCTCCCGAAGCCTGCGATGCCTGCGGCTCGGCGAACTGGCACCAGGACGAGGACGTGCTCGACACATGGTTCTCCTCGGCTCTGTGGCCGTTCTCGACCATGGGTTGGCCCGAGAAGACGGAAGATCTCGCGAAGTACTACCCGACCAGCGTGTTGGTCACGGGCTTCGACATCATCTTCTTCTGGGTCGCGCGCATGATGTTCGCCGGCATTCACTTCACCGGCCAGGTGCCGTTCGACGACGTGTACATCCACGCACTCGTTCGAGACGAACACGGCAAGAAGATGAGCAAGACGACTGGCAACGTGGTCGATCCGCTCGTGGTCATCGACGAGTGGGGTGCCGACGCGTTCCGCTTCACGCTGATCGCCTTTGCGGCGCAGGGCCGCGATGTGCTCTGGAACCCGAAGCGGGTCGAGGGCTACCACCGCTTCACGACCAAGATCTGGCAGGCACTCCGCTACTGCTTCCTCGACGCCGAGGCCTACGACCCGACTGCGCCGATGGAGTTCGGCCCCTACGAGCACTGGATTCGCGCACGCTCTGGTGCTGCCACCGAGCGGGTGCGCAAGGCCATCGACGGCTACAAATTCAACGAGGTCGCCACCGAGATCTACCAGTTCGTCTGGGGTGAGTACTGTGACTGGTACCTCGAGCTCTCGAAGACCACCCGCTACAGCAAGGAGTTGTCCGAGGCCCGCAAGAACGGCACTCGCCACGTGCTCTTCGAGACGATGGGCACCATCATGCGTCTCATCCACCCGATCATGCCGTTCCTCAGCGAGGACATCTGGAGCCGCTTGCCCGGCACCGAGGGCTTTGTCGCAACGGCGGCCTACCCGACGGTCGATGAGTTCCCGCAGGACCAGGCGGTTCTGGATGAAGTGGCGCTCCTCCAAGAGACCATCACCGAGATCCGTCGCATTCGCGGCGAGATGGAGCTGTCACCCCGCGTGGGACTCCGCTTCCTTGTCGCTGACGACGCGCTCCTTGCGACGCTCCAGGCGCACGCCAGCGCGCTCGACGACCTCGCGGGCATCCAGATCGAGGCGTTGACCGACCGTCCCACGGGCGTGGCGACGGCCGTCGTGCACGGCATCGAGTGCCTGATTCCACTCGAGGGTGTCGTGGACTTCGCTGAAGAGGTGAAGCGTCTCGACAAGGTCCTCGCCAAGGTCGACAAGGACGTCCAGCAGCTCGACCGCCGTCTCTCGAACCCGAAGTTCGCCGAGCGCGCGCCCGCCGAGGTCATCGCCGAAGTGCGGACCAAGCTCGAGGCGGCAAAGTCCCGCCAGGCCACGCTTCGCGCGAGCCGTGAACGCCTTGCCCAGGCCCTCGCATGAACGTCGCCACACTCGCCTCTCTCGCCCTCGACGAAGACTGGGGGCCGGGAGACCTGACCACTCCTGCCTGTATCGGCCTCGAAGTGGAGGGAGACGCCCTCATTCGTGCCCGCACGGATCTTGTCGTCAGCGGGCACAGCTTTGCGCGAGCCATCTTCACTGAAGTCGGCCGGCGCTTGGGCGTTGCCGTGAACTACGAGGCGCTGCTTCCCGAGGGTTCAGCGGTGGCCAAGGGCGTGGCTGTCGCACGCATCACCGGTCCGGCGCAAGGCATTCTCATCGGCGAACGACCGGCGCTGAATGGCCTGATGAAGCTGTCGGGCATCGCCACCCATGTGGGCGCCTACACCCGGGCCAAGGGCTCGCATCCCATGCGCATTGTCGACACGCGCAAGACCACGCCGCTGTGGAGAGCCCTCGAGAAGGCCGCTGTCCGGCATGGTGGTGGGCATAACCATCGTTTTGCGCTCTACGACGGGGCGATGGTGAAGGACAACCACATCGTCGCTGCAGGCGGCATCCACGAGGCGGTGACTGCGGTCAAGGCCAGCTGCCACCACCTGGTCAAGGTCGAGGTCGAGGTCGACCGCATTGACCAGATCGAGGCCGCCATCGAGGCGGGAGCCGATGTGTTGTTGCTCGACAACATGGATGACGCCACGCTCGAAGCGGCGATCGCCGTCGCTCGGGCAGCGGATCCTCGCGTCGTCCTTGAAGCGAGCGGCAACGTCACCCCTGAGCGGATCCGCGGGATTGCCGAGAAGGGGCTCGACATCGATGTCGTGAGCTCTGGTGGCCTGATTCACCAGGCGCGTTGGATCGATCTCGGCATGGACATGGCTGAGTGAGCCTTCCGGCAGATCTCAGCGAGCTCTCCTCCCGTGCGGCTGCGCGTGGACTAGGCCCCGTCTCAGTGGTGGCCCACACGGGCTCGACGAATGCCGACCTCAAGGCGCTCGCACGAGCGGGTGCCGTGCATGGCTCCGCCTACGTCGCTGACGCACAGAGTGCGGGTAAAGGGCGGCTTGGCCGAGACTGGGTGTCGCCGCCAGGTGAGAACCTCTACCTCTCAGTGCTGCTCCGTCCTTCGCTTCGCTTCGACAGGGTTCCGCTGATCTGCCTGGGGGCCGCCGCGGTCCTGGCAGAGATCGCAGGCACACCGCTTCACATCAAGTGGCCGAACGACCTGCTTGCTCCCGATGGCCGCAAGGTGGCTGGGCTCCTCGCTGAGGCTGAACAACGGGGTGGGGTGCTGCAGTGGCTCGTGCTCGGCATCGGCGTCAATGTGCGGTCTGCCCCCGACACCGTGCCGGCGACGAGCCTCGGCTCCCTCGGCGGCCAAACCGACCGCACCGAGCTCGCGCTCGCGCTGCTCCAAGGGCTTCACGCGCTACCAGATCAAGTGGCGACACGACCGCAGCAGGTGCTCGCGCGCTGGCGTGTGCACGCCAAGATGCTCGGTGAACGCGTGCGGGTGGCGGGTCATGAGGGCAGGGCCGTCGATATCGACACGGACGGTGCGCTACTCGTCCAGACTCGCTCCGGCGTCCAGCGTGTGCTCGCGGGAGACGTCGAGATGGTCGCTCTCCCAGGCCGGTAGCTGGTCCGCTCCTGCGCTCAGGGCCTCGTACTTTGACCGTGCCTGGCGTTCTTGCATGCGCTCGAACACAGCGCCGGTGGAGGTGACCGAACGGCCGAGTACGGCGACGATCGAGGTGCCACCCGCGGCGAAGGGAAAGGTGATCCAGCCAGCCCTGAGGATGCGCTCAAAGTTCGTGTACTGGTCCCACCCGCCCTCGTCCCCAGCAAGCTGGGCAATCGACATGGCGAGAATGCCCCACACCGGAAGAAAGACGAGCAGCGCGATGCCAACCCGGATCAGACACCCGGCGAACAGGCCCTGCTGGACCTCGCGCTCACTCACGCCGCTTCTTCTGCGCGGGTGGCCTGATCGGGCTTGAAGTCCATGGCCCAAGCCTTGTGGCCCTTGTGATCGAGCGACGCGAGCAGCGCCGCGCCGGCGACAAACATCGCGACCGCGCCCCACTGTGCCGGGGTCAGGGAGAAGTAGCGAGCGTCGGCGTATTGGAGATCGACGTTGCGAAGGAAGTCGAAACCAAAGCGCACAGGTGCGTAGACCACCGCGAAGGTGCCGAGGAAGAAGCCTGGCGGGCGGTCCTTCTTGCCGAGCTGCCAAAACAGCGCGCAGACAAGCAGCATGAACAAGGCTTCGTAGAGGCCGAGCTCATGGCGAACACCGCTCACGCCACGTAGGCCATCCGGCCAAGGACCGAAGCCGTGGTCGAAGTCCATACCCAAGAAGAAAGTGGTCTCTCGCCCAATATGGTCGTGCACGCTGGCGCACCCGAGACGTCCGAACAGCCATCCAAACGGAAAGCCGTAGGTGATGACATCTGCGTAGCGAAGTCCGGGCAACGGGCGAATCCACTTGAAGAAGAGGATCGCGCCGAGCACCGCGCCGAGGAATCCACCAAAGGAAGAGAAACCTTCCCAGATGCGAAGGATCGCCCAGATGCCGTCTTCTTGAAGCCGCTCGGGGTGGTAGGCAACCACGGTGACCACGTGGGCCATCACAAAGCCAGACCCGACGATGCAGGCTGCTGCATCGACGATGTCACGTGGGTGCATGCCGAGCTTCAACCCGCGATAGCGGGCGACCTCGAGGCCAACGATGATGCCGACAATGACCAGGATGGCCCATGAGTCGAGCGGGATGGGGCCTAGGTTGTAGACGCCCAGCTGGAAGAAGGGGATTGCGGCAAACACCAGTTGATCTCCGGTGACCCTGCCTAGCTTTCTGCTCTGCGAGATGCACGCGTGGACGCGAGGGCTCCCACTCCATACATTCGCCGACCACTCTGAGGAGCCGAATGTTTCGCCGCATCCTGATCGCAAACCGGGGCGAGGTCGCCGCGCGCGTCGCCCGGACCTGTGCTCACTTGGGTATCGAGACCGTGGCGGTCGCTTCGACCGCTGACAAGGGCCAGGCCTGGCTCTCCGCCGTCGATCGCGTCGTCGTGATCGGTCCACCCCGCGCGAGCGAGAGCTACCTCGACGCCGATGCGCTCATCGAGGTCGGACGGCACACGGGCTGTGCGGCTGTACATCCGGGTTGGGGCTTTCTGTCCGAGAACGAGCACTTCGCAGCGCGCTGTGAACAAGCCGGTTTGACCTTCATTGGGCCCTCCTCGACGCACATGCGCACCATGGGTGACAAGTCACTCGCACGGGCGACCATGGGCGCGCTCGGCATGCCGCTCATCCCAGGCTCGAAGGAACCGGTGGCGAACGTCGAGCAGGCCCGCGTGGTCGCCGAAGAAGTTGGCTACCCCGTGCTCTTGAAGGCCGTTGCGGGCGGAGGTGGTCGCGGCATGCGGGCGGTCGACACTCCCGAACAACTCGCGTCGGCATTTGAGGAGGCCTCCGCCGAGGCGACGGCGAGCTTTGGCGACGGCCGGATGTATCTCGAGCGACGCATTGTCGGCGGCCGCCATGTCGAGGTCCAGATCCTCGCCGATGCTTACGGCAACGTCGTGCACCTCGGCGAGCGTGAGTGCTCGCTTCAGAGACGGCACCAGAAAGTTCTCGAAGAGGCCCCCGCACCGGGGTTGTCTGTCGAGGAGCGGGCCCGAATCCTGCCCATCGTGACCGACGTTGTGCGCCGCTCTGGCTATCGAAACGCCGGTACCGTCGAGATGCTTGTGGACCAGTCAGGCAAGGCCTACTTCATGGAAATGAACACTCGGCTTCAGGTCGAGCACCCGGTCAGCGAGGCCATCACTGGGCTTGATCTCGTGGAATGGCAGCTTCGGGTGGCGGCGAACGAGCCGCTCGGCTTCAGCCAGGACGACATTTCCGTCCAGGGCCACGCCATCGAGTGCCGCATCAACGCCGAGGACCCGGACAACGGGTTTCGACCTTCCCCGGGTCTCGTCACTGCACTTCGGCTGCCGGAGGGGGAGGGGATTCGCGTCGATACCGCCCTCGCGTCTGGGGACCGAATCTCGCCCCACTACGACTCGATGGTCGCCAAGATCATTGTGCACGGCAAGGACCGAGACGATGCCATCGCCCGCATGCGCGAGGCCTTGGCCGGCACGACGGTCGAGGGTGTGATCACCAACGTGGGCCTGCATCAGCGCATCCTCGACTGGGAGGCGTTTACCTCTGGCAACTACGACACGACATCGCTCGAGTCCGAATTCATGAAGGAGGCCTAGATGGCCCGCGCACTACTTCACCGCGTCGGCTCTCCGCTCTCCCAGGAGCTCGACGACGCTGAGATCGCTCGCAATGGCGAGTTCCAGCAAGATCTCGATGAGGCGCTGAACGACAAGCTCGACCAAGTCCGCGCAGGCTGGGGCGAGAAGTACGTCAACCGCGTTCATACAAAGGGCAAGCTGACCACTTGGGAGCGCATCAATGCACTCAAGGATGAAGGCTCTCGCGTCTTCGAAGTGGGCACGCTCGTGAACTGGGGCGTCGAGTTCGCGGGAAGCCGTCGGCCCGCGCCCGGAGCCGGTGTGGTCACCTGTTTCGCCCGCGTCGCGAACCGCTGGGTTGTGATCATCGCGAACGACAACACCGTGGCGAGCGGTGCCTGGTGGCCGAAGACCCCCGAGAAGATCGAGCGAGCACAAGAGATGGCGCTGCGGCTCCGCCTTCCGGTCGTCTACCTCGTGGATTGCTCGGGTCTGTTTCTGCCCGAGCAGTCTCGCTCCTTTGCGGGCGCGACGGGCGCCGGCCACATCTTCAAGAAGAACAGTCTGCTCGCCGCGAATGGCGTGCCGCAGATCGCGGGCGTATTCGGTGACTGCATCGCAGGCGGCGGGTACATGCCCATCATCAGCGACCGCGTGTACATGACCGAGTCGGCGTACATGGTGATCGCGGGTGCAGCACTCATTCGCGGTGCGAAGTCCCTGAAGCTCACGAGCCTCGACATCGGTGGCCCTGAAGTTCACGTTCATCAGTCAGGCTGCGCCGACGTGCGTGTGCCCGACGACCCGGCCGCGCTGACACAGATCCGCAACGAGGTCGAGCGTCTGCCGACGAGTGCCGCGGAGTTTTACCGTCACGGCGTCGACGCGGCGCCGCCCACCTTTGATACCCACGAGCTCACGTCTCTGTTTCCGCCCGACTTCCGCCAGGGCTACGCCATCGAGCAGGTCATCGCCCGGCTCGTCGATCAGTCGCTCTTCCACGAGGTGTTGAGCGGCGTGGGCCGCGAGATGGTCGTTGGACTCGGACGGGTGTCCGGCCTGTGGTGCGGCTTCATTGCGAACCGACAGGGCCTCGTAGACGAGCCAGGCCGCGGCAAGCGGGCGGGTGGCGCCCTCTACCGTGAGGGCATCGCGAAGATCAGCCAGTTCTCGCGCGCTTGCAACGCCGATGGCATTCCGATCATCTGGCTTCAGGACATCAGTGGCTTCGACATTGGTGCCGAGGCCGAGCGGCAGGGCCTTCTCGGATATGGCTCGAACCTGATCTACACGAACAGCACCAACGACGTCCCAATGTTCACGGTGTTGCTCCGAAAGGCATCCGGCGCTGGCTACTACGCCATGAACGGGCTGCCCTACGACCCTGTGGTGCAGCTCTCGACGCCCATGACCAGGCTCGCCGTGATGGAGGGCCGAACGCTGGCCATCGCGACTTACAACTCCAAGCTCGACGACGACTTCGAGATCGCCACCGACGACCCCGAGGAGCGGGCGGCAATCGAGAAGGGGATGGCCGACACGGCCGCACGCATCGAGGCCGACATGGACCCGGTTCGCGCCGCTTCGCGCATGGATACCGACGAGTTGGTCCCGGTGAGTGAGCTTCGGCCTTGGCTTGAGTGCCTGGTCGAGTCGGCCTGGCAATCCGCCGGTTATCGCCGGGTGAAGAACCCGCGCATCTGGTCGGTTCACGACCTGGAGGTCCTGTGTCCAACGCGCTGAAGATCGATGCAGGACTTGGCTCGCCGACGGTGGGCACCTTCATGCCCCGCTTGGACCTGGGGGCCGCCCTTGTCGAGGGTCAGGTGGTCGGCACGCTCCGCAAGGCGGGCAAGACCCTCACGCTCCGCGTACCCCCCGGATGTGCCGGGGTGGCGATCGAGATCGTGCCCGCCGGCAGCTGGGTCGAGTACGGCGCCGTCCTCGTTGTAGCTGGCGAGGGTGGGGGAGCAGTGGCGTTCACCGCCCAGTCCGCTCCTGACGAAGCCGATGTCCCCGAAGGCGTGCAAGTCATCCGCGCCGACACGGATGGCACGGTGTACTTGCGCCCCGATCCGGCCTCTGCGGCATTCGCGGAGCCGGGCAGCGAAGTCTCGGCCAACGCGACGCTCGCGCTCGTCGAAGTCATGAAGACATTCTCGCCCGTTCGCGCTCCCCGTGCGGGAAAGCTCATTCGGGTCTGCGTGGATGAGGCCACCTCGGTAGAGGCGGGCGCTCCACTATTCTGGCTTGAATAGGCGCCTCGGCCGCACTCGAGCCTGCTGGCCCGCCGAGCGTGTGCTAGCCTCTCGGAAGCGCTTTGGAGGGTCTTTGCGCCTGGCGACCACCATCTTCGGAGTTCTCGGTCTCACGCTTTTCTCGGCTTCGGCCCAGGCGGCATGCACCGCGGTCTACCCCGTCGACCAACTCATCACCGACTTGGCGAATGCCGAGAAGGGTGTTCGCGATTCCGACGCGGGCGTTGCAGGTCCAGCGGCCGCAAGCCTCGAAGCGGGCTTGCCTTGCCTTGGTGAGATCCTTCCGACCATCGTCATTCCGCGGACCTACCGCGCAGTGGCTGGCGCTCACTACCTCAACGGCAACATGGAGAAGGCGCGCGCCTGGTTCCAGACCGCCATCGAGGCCGACTCTCAGTTCGACTACGGGATTGACGATCTCGGCGCCGATAATCCGATGCGCATCTTCTACGCGGAGTCCCGCGAGGGCGCCGACATCGCGCCGGTTGCTGTCGAAGGCATGATGCTGCTCGAAGGCGGTACACACTACCTCGATGGGCGTCGTTGGACCGAAGCTACGGCGACGCTCGAGCGTCCACACCTGTACCAGTACGAGGCAGAGCAGGTGCTCACCAAGCTGATGTTCGGAAACGACTTCATGCCTGCCGTCCTCGTCATCGACGAGTCCTCGGCAAGCGACGTGGGCTCCTCCAAGCCCGAGAAGCCGCCGAAGCAGGCGAAGGCCGGCAAAGAGCCCAAGCCTGGCAAGCCGCCGAAGCCAGCCAAGACCAAGCCCGCCGCCGGAACGACCGATGGCTTCGTGAAGCGCGAACGGCCGTGGGAAAAGACCCCTCTGATGGTCGGCGGCGTGGCCCTGATGGGCGGTGGTGTGGCCGCGTATGTCGCGAGTAGCGGCACCCGCGGGAAGTTCAACGAGTCCAAGGACGAGGCATCGCTCACCAAGTTCCAGAAAGCGACCAACCAGTTGGTCATCGTCTCTGGCGTGTTGGTTGCAGCGGGTGCAGGCACCCTCACGTGGGGCATCATCGTCGACGCCGGCGGAACTCCGCTGCCCGGTATCAACGTCCGCTTCTAGATGGCCACCGCAACCCTTCCCCTCGTGTGGAGGGGGCGAAGTGGTCGGACCTATGTGCCGCAGAGCGGGGGGCGTCCTCGACATGGGGTCGCGTCCGTTGTGCGACGGGTCACCGGGGACGGGGGCCCTGCCGGCACCTCTGCCATCCCCGACGGAACACCGCTTGCGCTCAAGCTCTGGAACGAAGGCGACGAGGTTGCCCTCGACCAGCTCCAAGAGCAGGCACGGGTTCTGGTCGAGCTCTCGTCGAGCGACGATGAATTGCCGTGCCCGAGGCTCTACGATCTCGTAGGTACGCCGCTCGTCACCGGTCTGGTGATGGAGTGGTGCCCCGTCGACCTCGAGCTCTGGTGGCGAGAGAAGCTCGCCGAGCCCGATGCCTTTGGTCGGCTCATGGCGACGATGGCCACCGTGTGCAGGCGGGTGAGCGACTACCACGTCTTCCACGCCCAGCGCAGCGGACTCGAGTCGGGCCACGGGGACCTCAAGCCCAGCAACATCCTGATGGCAGCGGATGGCCGATGGCTGCTCTCGGACTTCGGTAAGCCCCAGGTCGCGGAACCTGACGACTCACCTTGGGCGAGCTCCCGCGTCATCGTCGGAACCGAGAACTACGTAGCCCCCGAGCTGCTCTTCCACGCCGACCAGCCATTTCCTGCTGCGCTCGACACGTGGTCGCTCGTGGCGAGTTGCTTTGCTCTGCTGCAGCTGCGCCGGCTGATTCTCGACGACGGCGTCGTGCCGCGAAATGGGACGCGCTCCCCTCGGTTTCGGATGCATCGCATTCACCAAGTGATCGAGGTCTACAGCGCCGATCCGACACGGTTCCGCGCTCGACCCCTGGACCTCGAAGCCTTCCCGGATCCACTTGAGCTTCCGGAGCAGGACCGTCGAGCCATCCGAGAGTCCGTCCGCGGCATCTTCCCAGAGAGTGGTGAGAGCTCGGAGAAGGCCATCTACGAGCTGCTCCTCGAGCTCTTCGACCATGGCATGAGCATCGACCCGGCACATCGCTACACGAGTGCCAGAGACCTCGCTGCGGCCTTCGAGGGGCTCACCCGACGGTACCTCGAGCTCTCAACGGTATCCGCGCGCAAGCCTGCGCCGAAGGGGCCTGCCCCCGAGACCCTCGAGATCCAGCGTCTGCGCCGGCTCGCCGTCGCCGCTGAGGCCCGCGCCGCTTCTCTGGAGCGCGAGCTCACCGACGTACGCATCGAACGCGACGAGGCGATCGCGGCCGCAGAGCATCGGCCGCCAGCACCCACGCCTCCGCTCCAGCGACTGCTGCCAATTGCGATCGTCGCAGTACTGGCGGTGAACCTGTTGTTGCTTGCCGTCGCAGGGGTCGGGGTCGGCGTGCTGATCGCTAATCTCAACTAGCTTTGGGTGGCCGATTGGCCGTCCAAGGGCTACCGGAAGGGCCATTGGGGGCGTGGCGGAATTGGTAGACGCGCTCGATTCAAAATCGAGTGGCCTTCGGTCTTGAGGGTTCGAGTCCCTCCGCCCCTACCAAAACAAAGACATCCTCGCCGCACGGCGGGGATGTTCTGGTTGTGGGCGGAGTTTCGGCGAAAGCCCGTGCTGCGCGGAGCGCGGGACGGGACGTAGGGTCCCTCCGCCCCTACCAAAACAAAGACATCCTCGCCGCACGGCGGGGATGTTCTGGTTGTGGGCGGAGGTTCGGCGAAAGCCCGTGCTGCGCGGAGCAGGACGGGCGCTCCCGACTAGTAGCGGCGACCCGCGTGCGACCAGCGGCCGGCAGAGAAGCGCGCTGCACCACGCTTGAGGAGGCGCTGAAGAGCCGACTTCACTTCATGGCCACCGAGCTCCGGGTAGCGTGACCGCGCGCCATGACGAACGCCTGCGATGAGCACCGCTTCGAGGAGCCCCTTCTCGCTGACGCCTACGAGCCGCTCTTGGCAGGCTTGCTCGAGGTAGCGATCGCGATCCAGATCCGTGGAACTCGACAGGTCGAGGGAGCGGGCCTGGGGCGTCTTGCTTGCGCGCTTCGTCTTCGTCGCCGGCTCGCCGCGTGGCGCAGTACGCGCGCCCTGGAAGCGAGCATCATTTCGGCGCGCTTCGGGTGCGCGGGCAACTCGGGGTGCCTGCGCACTAATCTCAAAGGGCGTGGCCTCGATATCAGCCCAGCTCTTGACGATCACAGAGAGGTCGCGCTGTTCATTCATCCGGCTGTCGCGTCCGAGCTCGGAGAGGACGGCCCCGCGCAAGGTCTCGGGGATGCGCGCGGCGCCGAGCGCATTGAGCTCGTGCACCAGGGAGGCAAACCCGGTCGACGGAAGGTCCGAGATCTCGCTGGGCATGCGCCCCACAAAGGTATCCAGGCCAGGACGGACCGAAGCAGAAAGCACATCGGATTCGCCGAGAGCCATGAGATCCGCCAGCGTGGAGGGTTCCACACCGCTAAGCGGACGTCGAAGCGCGTCCTGGATGGTGATCTCAAGAGTAAGTGCGTCCATGCCGCGAAGCGCACCGAGGTTAAGCCTGTATGCCAAGAGGGCCTCCCAAGGAGTGCTCGTAACCCCATGCGAGGGCCGCGCGCTCAACCTGCGGCGAGGAACAGCACACGATGCGTATCAGCAAGGTCTACACAAGGACTGGCGATCAAGGCACAACCAGGCTTGTGGGCAACCAGGAGGTCGCGAAGAACAATGTTCGGATCGAGGCCTACGGAACCGTCGACGAGCTCAATAGTGTGATCGGATTGGCCCGGGCACTGGTTCCAGCCGCCAGCTTCGACTCGGTTCTCGGCACGATTCAGAGCGAACTATTCGACGTGGGGACCGATCTCGCGACGCCCGCGGACGCGCGTTGGGACGGCATGGTGCGGCCGGATGACGTCTACGTGACGCGCCTGGAAGGTTGGTGCGACACGTACAACGACCAACTCGAGCCGCTGAAGGAATTCATCCTCCCTGGTGGGGGTGTCGGCGCCGCCTTCCTACACCAGGCACGGACAGTCTGTCGACGTGCAGAGCGTCGAGCCTTGGACCTCATCGAGGCAGAGGAGGACGTGGGTCTCGAGTCCATGCGGTACCTGAACCGCCTCTCGGACCTTCTGTTCGTCCTCGCCCGCTTCGCGGCCTTCGAGGCTGGGCAACCCGAAGCGTTTTGGCAGAATCCAAACTCGCGCAGCCGCTAGCGCCCCGTCGCGAACGCGCCGCCAGGTTCCGGGGCGAAGCCCGTCCCATCGTGCAGGTAGCGCGACACGCCAAGGTCCTGGCCCGAGAGGTCATAGAGCCCCATGGCCGCGGCGCGCTTTTGCTCTGGGAGCCAAGCGTAGCCAGAGCTTCCGCAGTCGAGCACGGGGATCTTCGCGTCAGACAGCACCATCTCGGAGCGAAAGCCGTGGTGCACGTGCCCCGAGAGGATTGCGTCTGGCCGCACGGGCGCAGCATCCAAGGTGTCGACCAAGTCCTGTGCATTGATCAACCCGTGGTGCGTACGCGTGTACAGCTCACCGTGCCGATCCACAGGCGGATGGTGGATGCCCAGCAGAATGCGGCGCCCCTGCATCGACGGGTCAGCGAGAATCGCAGCGAGTCCCGCCAACTGGTCATTCGGGACGACGCCTGAAGCATGGATCAAGTGGGGGCGGTTCGGGTCGAGTCCAAGGAGCGTCACATTGCCGATGTCGAGCCGGCCGACGGGCCCCTCGGACAAGCCCATCCACTCGCCGAAGAGCTCGCGGATGCGCTGTGAACGTTGTGCCCCCTGCGTGTACACGTCGTGGTTGCCAGGGATGATCAGGGTGGGGAAGGCGTCGAGGATTGGCTGCAGGGCCTCGCGTGCCTTTGCGAACTCGGAGCTCAGCGACTGAGCAGTGAGGTCTCCGGTGATGAACACCGCGTCCGGGGCAAGCGCGACGACGTGTTCGACCAGGCTCGTCTGCACAGCCTCGGTGAAGTGGCTGTGCCGCCCAACGACGTAGAGATTCACCGAACCCAGCACCCGCTTGGGCGAGAGTTCACTGAGCGTCGGAGGAACCTGCCAGTGGATGTCGGTCAGATGGGCAATACGCACGTCAGCTCCTAGGCCGCAGTCCGTAGCCGAGGCTGAGGACGGCCGCTATCACGACCATGAGCAAGGCCGACGCTGGCCCCGTGGGAATCGTGGTCCAGGCCACCTGCACAGGCAGCGTCTGGTCCCCGGCGATGAGCTCGGCTGTTCCGGACTGGGCCGGAACCCAGGGCACCTGTCCCTCAGCGTCTGAGATGCCGATCGCCATCTCAGCCGAGTCGGCGAGGCCAGCCCGATGAATGACCCGCACCGTGGCCCCGTGCACCGGGTTGCCTCGGTCGTCTGTGATCGTGACGAGCGTCTCGAGGCCATCGACCGGCGGCTCCGAGAGCTCGACGGTCGCCAGCGCCGTCGCGAGCAGGAGTACGAACAGGCCGTTCATGCCGATCTCCGCAGCGCAACGTGGGTGCCACCAGTCCAGAGCACAAGCAGCAGAGGAAGCATGGCCATGGCAGCAGCTGTGGCCGAGGCCCCAAAGCCCGGCCACCCCAGACCGAGAGCCCCAAGACCCAGGACTGCCGTTCCAGCCATCTGGACGCGAACCGCGCCCCGGGCCTGGTAGGCCAACAGGCAGGCTCCCAGCACTGGCGGGAGTAGCAGTGTGAGGGTCCAGAACAGCGCCATATTCGGGGCGAGAGGACTGCAGAGCCATAAGTAGACAGCGAGTAGGCCGAAGACCCCAGACCAGGTCGGGAGTTCTTCGCGGTCGCCCCAGCCCGTGGCGACCACGATCGCGAGGAGAGCGGGGAGGGGAGTGGTCGCAAGATCGCCAACCTCGAACTGCTGTGCCCAGGCCGTCACCCCCATCGCGAACAGGAGTGTCCCGAGACCGACTGTCACCCAAGGTCCTCGTCGCCAGCCGGGAATGGCCGGTCGACCCTCGGCCCAACCGCCAAAGCCAGCCGAACCGAGCAGAAAGCCCGTGCCGACCGAGAGCGCGAGCCACTGCTGCCAGGTGGTCCAAACCGGATCCAGCAGGGTCCACGGAGTCGGGTTCCCCTGGGTGATCGCGGCGATGGCGGCAATCGTCGCGACGGGAAGGGCGATGCCAGCGCGCACCTGAGACACGGCGACCCCCAAGCAAAGCAAGCCCGCTCCGAGAAGGGTGCCCGTGGTCGTGTGGGGCATGACCTGTGCCATCGCTCCTGCTGTGACCAAGGAGAGACAGAGCCGGCCAGACATTCGGAGGGCGCTGACCGCCGAACTCGACTCCTTTGCCAGTCCCCACAGGCGCGCCGATAGGGGGGCGGCCACAAGCACCGCCGTCATCGTAGCGACAACCACAGGGGCGAGGCCACCTTGGGCTAGTTGTTCAGGCCCCCACACCACAGCTGCCGCTGCTGCGGGACCGGCCGCCTTCAGTGCAGTCCGGTGGGGTCGGTCAGATCGCGCCAAGCAAACTCCTGTCGGCCCTTGGTATCGCGCGCACGCCTGCTGTCCCGCCTCGGATTGTCACAGACGATCTGCAGCCGCTCGCAGCCGACCGCCGGGGTCATCCACCACCGGTGAACCATGCGCTGGAATGACCGCGCGCAAGCCGTCGCGGTCGGCCTCTGCGCGTAGCCAGCTTGCGAGTTCGGAGGCTGAACTCAACATGCCCATCCGACCGATGCGCGTCATTCCAAAGAAGCCAGAACTACCGATCAGCTCGACAAGCCAGCCCCCGAAGCCCGGCAGCCGGCCCTCGATGTTGAAGAGCAGGTCACAGACCACAAGCACGTGCCCATCTCCAGACGGAACCCGCAGCGCCAGTTCTGCCGGCTTGGTTCCATGGGGCTGCTCGAACCCCACGCCGAGGCTCTTCAGTCCATCCTCGCTGTGTGCGTGCACCTTTACGAGCTTCTCGACCCGCTCACGAGCGAAGCTGGGCGCAAGGACTTGGGCGGTGGGGAACCGCTCGGCAAACACTGCGGCATCGAGTCGATGCAGACCGCTCGGCACGACAATGTGCGTGATCGGCCCCATAGCGAGAAGCTCTGCGAGCACGTCCTCGCCCACCGCGACCGGGGAGTGCAGCCACACGCCGCCGTCGTGCCTCACGACGACCATGTTCCGAGGCAGGGGGCCGCGCGGGAGTGTGCCGCGAATCACCCAAACGTCTTCCGCGACCCGCGTCAACGGCCCGTGGGGAAGTACATGCTCGGCGTAGGTCATCAGAGTCTCCACATGTGGGCACCCGGGTTGCGTTGTTATGTAACTAGGTTGCGCTTATAGTCACTCATGGATGACGAATTCTACGAACGACTGGAGTCTGCGAAGCGGAACTCCACTGGGCAGCTGCTCCTTCGCTGTGCACGCCTGTTCAACCAACGTGCGCTGGAACGGGTTCGAACCGAGACAGGCGTTCGCGTTCGACCCGCACACACTGCACTCCTTCCTCACATCGACCTCGAGGGCACCCGGCTCACTACCCTGGCCGGACGCGTGGGTGTCAGTCGGCAGGCGGTTGCCAAACAAGTGCGCGAGCTTGAGCGGCACGGCCTTCTCGAACGCATGCCGGATTCCGATGACGGAAGGGCTAACCTCGTCTGCTTCTCGGAGAGCGGCCGCGAAATGCTTCTCGAAGGCCTTCAAGTTCTCGGGCGGGTCGAGGGTGAGGTCGCGAATGAGCTTGGCCCGGCGCGCATGCAGCTTCTGAGGCGTACCTTGGCGGACATGGTCCGCTTCCTCGAGGACTGATCCAAAGAAAAAGGGCCACCCCAATCGGAGTGGCCCTCGATCCCAAACGGGTCGGTCTAGCTGGCGCGTGCCGTGACGCGCTTGACCGGAATCGAGCTGACCAAGGCGATGTGTCCGTCCTCGCGGTTGAGGCTGAACTCCATCGAGTCACTGTCGATCTCGACGTAGCGCGAAATCACGTCCATGATTTCGTTCTTCATCGTCTCCAGTTGTGCTGGGGTCAGATCCACTTGGTCGTGAATGAGGAGGAACTTGAGGCGCTGCTTCGCGTCGTCCTTCGAGCCAGCGGCTTTGCCGAAGAAACGCTCCACAGTGGGGCCGAATCGAGAGAGGATGTCACGCATTAGAGCGCCTCCCGAACGGGCGTCATGCCCATCCAACGCTTGAAGGTGGACCACATGCCGTTGTCTTCCGCGAACGAGGGGATCGGAATGTCCTCACCCATGATGCGGTCGGCGATGCGAAGGTATGCGGCACCCACCACCGACTTCTCGTCGAAGACGGCAGGCGTTCCGCGGTTGGCAGAGATGATGATGTCCTCGTGGTCGGGAATCAGTCCGACCATCGGAATGGCGAGGATCTCGAGGATGTCCTCGACGTTCACCATGTCACCACGCTCAACCATGCTGGCGCGGTAGCGGTTGACGAGGAGCTTCGGCTCGGGAAGCTCGTGGGCCTCGACGAGTCCAATGATGCGATCGGCATCACGGATCGCGCTGACCTCTGGCGTCGTCACGATCAGGGCGCGGTCGGCGCCGGCGATCGAGTTCTTGAAGCCCTGCTCGATGCCCGCTGGGCAGTCGATGATGATGTAGTCCATTCCCTCGTCTTTGAGGTTCTGAACGAGCTTCTTCATGTCCTCGGGTCCGACGGCGTTCTTGTCGCGCGTCTGTGCGGCGGGGAGCAAGTACAGCCCCTCGACGCGCTTGTCCCGAACCAGCGCCTGCTTGAGCTTGCACTCACCCTCGATCACGTGGACCAAGTCGTAGACGATTCGATTTTCGAGTCCAAGAATGACGTCGAGGTTGCGGAGGCCGATATCGGCATCCACAACGGTGACGCGCTTTCCGGACAGTGCTAGGGCCACGGCGAGGTTGGCTGAAGTCGTAGTCTTACCGACTCCACCCTTGCCCGACGTGATGACGATGCACTCTGCCATGGTCACACCTCTGGGGATTAGCGAGAAGACCCGCTCTTGTAAGGTTCGATGACGATCTTGCCGTCCTCGACACGGGCGATGTCAGGCTCGAGGCCTGACCGTCCAGGCTTCTTGCCTGGGACGATTGCAATCTTGCGGCCGATGCGCAGCTGGGTCGGCTGCAGATCGAATCCGAAGATGAAAGAGTCCTCCGCGCCGGTGGCTCCCGCGTGGGCCATGCCCTTGAGGGTGCCGAGCACGACGATGTTTCCGGAGGCAAACAGTTGGGCGCCTGGGTTGACGTCACCGAAGATGGTGATGTCACCGTCGTAGCGAATGCAGGCGCCAGAACGAAGCGTGCGATGAAGCGTGAGGGTTCGGTCGCCCTTGTCTCCGGCGCCGGCTGCGTCCATGAGGGCGGCTACGGGCTGCTCGAAGGCAGGCTGCGGCTTCGCAGGCTCGGGCTCTTCTTCCGGCGCAGGCTCCACGACAGCTTCGGGCTCTTCGTCTTCGACGTCGACTTCTTCTTCCGTGATCGGAGCAGGCTGCTCGTTCTGCGGAATGTCCGTCGCGATGGGTCCAGGCTCTTCGGTGAGCTGGACGTCACCCGCGAGCTCCGCGGCCAACTCGGCAGGCGAGGGGAGCGCGGCCACTTCGGGAGTGGTTGGGAACAACTTGAGCTTCAGCTCGCGCTCGGCGTAGCGAATGATCCGGCTCTCACGAGCGTAGATGCCGGTCACTTCAATCTGGAACTGGTCCCGCATGAACGAGAGCACACGCCGCAGGTCAAAGAGGCGAATCTCGCGGTCGCCAAGGTCCAGACGCGTCTGACGTCCGCCGATGGTGCCGAGATGCTCAGGCAGTCGAACGCGAAGCCATTCACGGACTTCCTCAAACTGCAGGTTCGAGGGAATGCGCACAACCGGGACGGAATCGTCTAGGCGGACAATCTGAGGCGGCGCGTCCGGGGCGGACAACGGGAGCGTCATGATGAAACCCGGGGAGGGTAGGAGGGGAAGTGAGCGGCCGGGGGGTGCGGCGGGGAGCCGCGGAGGGGATGGGAGTGTGGGTCCCGAGCCAGAGTTACCACATCCTCGTCGGTGCGCGCAAACCTTCTCCTCGAATACATGGGTTTCAGGGTGATCGTGGACCCGGAAGGCGATCGATGCGCCTCGGCGATCACCGCGGGGCGCGCCACCGAAAACTCGCCTCAGCCCGAAGGAAAGCACGGATTGCCGAACCCGTCCCACGCAACGGGGTCCAATCTGGCAGAATAGACGTGGAGACACTCATGGCTGACGTCATCCTGTTCATCGAACCCCATTGCGCCTTTTGCAATGCCGCGCGTCGGTACCTGCGTGCAAAGGGGGTCGCGGTGACCGAGATCGATGTCGGGGACCCCACAGCACGCCGCGTCCTGCAGCGCTTGACCGGCTCCGCCACCGTTCCGCAGATCTTCATCTCAGACGTCCACGTGGGTGGCTATGAGGAGCTTCGCCGCATGGACGTGCTTGGCGAGCTCGATCAGCTACTCACGTCTGCTCCGAAACCCCGCATCGAGACGACGCTGAGCCTCTCCATTTGAGCTGCGAAACCCGCATCCCCGTCTCGCGCAAGGCCGCGGGGCCCCTCCGCCGTGGTCACCCCTGGCTCTATAAGGAAGGCAAGACCGCCGAGGCCGGGACCGTGGTCGAGCTCACTAGCGACGGCCAAGTCATCGCGTGGGGACTCGCTGACGAGGGTCCCATCGCCGTCCGGGTCCTAAGCCGTGGACCCGCCACGGACCTGCGCGCCTACGTCCTCGATCGCGTTCGCCGGGCCGACGCGGTGCGATGGCGATTGCTTCCGCCCGACACCGATGCCTACCGCGTGATTCACGGCCCCGGCGACGGGCTACCCGGCCTGGTGGTCGACCGATACGGCGAGCTCGCTGTCGTGCGGGTGTACTCGAAGGCGTGGGAGTTCCACCTCGACTTGGTGGTCGAAGCGATCGAAGCACTGGGCTGGGCGACGACTATCTACCGCCGCTTCGGTGTGCGTCGGGTGGACGGCCGCGATGGCGGCGAGCTTCTGGCTGGCGCGGAAGTGCCCGACACATTGGTGGTCTGTGAAGACGGCATGAAGATGCTGGTGCGTCCCAAGGTGGGTCAGAAGACGGGCCTGTTCTTGGACCAGCGGGAGCACCGCTCACTGATCCGGAAGTGGAGCAGTGGCCGAGTGGTCGCCAACCTCTTCGCCTACAACGGGGGCTTCTCGGTCGCTGCGGCTCTCGGTGGCGCGGCTCGTGTCACCACCGTGGACTTGGCACCCGAGGCCGTCGAAGACGCCCGCGAGAACTTCAAGCTCAACGGCCTTCAGCCCGACGCGCATGGTTTCGAAGTGGCGGACGTCTTCAAGTGGACCCCAAAGCGGCCCATGGACCTTCTCGTCGTCGACCCACCGTCGCTGACCCGAGGCCAGCGCTCTGACGATGCCGCAGCGCGTGCGTACAAGAGCCTACATTCCCGTCTCGCGCCGTTTGTCCATCGGGATGGGCTACTTGCCACGGCCTCCTGTACGGCCCGGCTCTCGCTCGCAGACTGGCGTCGCGCCGTCGCGGATGGACTGCAGTCCAAAGGGGACTGGTCCTGGCACCACGTCAGCGTCGAGCCGCCGGACCATCCCGTCGCGCTGCACCACGTCGAGGGCCGCTATCTGAAGTTCGCCCTGCTTCGGCGTCTATAGGCCCCACAACAGCTTGAAGGTTGACGGAGGGGCCGCTCGCGTGTGAAGAGAGGGGTCGGTACGGCTCAGCCGTGCAAGCTGCCGCGTGCAGCCTCACATCGGACTTCCGTTCATCCGGGTCCGAACCCCCATTTTTCATCACATGACACCCCTCAACAACGCCATGCGACGGTCGAACGCCTGGGCTGCAAGCCCGCGATCCCGCACATCGCGTCCAGAGGGTCGAGAGGTTCCCCGTGGGTACCGAGATTATCGTCAACAAGACGGGCCAAGAGACCCGTCTTGCCGTGCTCGAGGCTGGCCGCCTCGCTGAACTGCTCATCGACCGCGGTGACAACCGCGGCTTCGTGGGCAACGTCTACCTTGGCCGCGTCGTACGCGTGCTTCCGGGCATGCAAGCCGCTTTCGTAGACATTGGGCTCGAGCGCGCCGCATTCCTCTATGTCGGGGACATCTACCGCGAGTTCCTCACGATGCATGAGGAGCAGGGCGCATCGTCGGAAGACACCGCCGAGGTGCCGAAGGGCCGTTCGTCCAGCCGGGCAAACCAGCCGCCGATTCAGGACCTTCTCACCGAAGGCCAGAACATCGTCGTGCAGGTGGCCAAGGACCCGATCGGCACCAAGGGCGCTCGCCTGACTACGCACATCGCGCTGCCCGGCCGCTACGTCGTCTTCATGCCGACGGTCGAGCATGTCGGCATCTCGCGCCGCATCGAGCGCGACCGCGAGCGCCGCCGTCTGCGGGATCTCGTCGATCGCGCCCGTCCAAAGGGCGCTGGCTTCATCGTGCGCACGGTCTGCGAAGGGCAGCCTGAAGAGACCCTGCGCGCCGACATGAACTTCCTGCTCAAGAGCTGGGAGCGCATCCAGACGGCCTCGAAAGAGAAGAAGGCGCCGGCGATGGTCCACGAGGACTACGGCCTGGTTCTGCGGAGCGTCCGGGACATGGTCGACGGCGAGCTCGACCGGCTCGTGATCGACGACAAGGACCTCTACGAAGAGGTGCGCGGCTTCATGTCGGACTTCATGCCGACCGTGAAAGACCGGGTCCACCTGTACCGCGGCAAAGATCCGACCTTCGACAACTACAACGTCGAGGTCCAGATCAAGCGGAGCCTGGGCCGTAAGGTCTGGCTGAAGTCAGGGGGCTACCTCGTCATCGACCAGACCGAAGCGCTCATGGCCATCGACGTCAACTCGGGCAAGTTCGTCGGCACCTCTTCGCTTGAAGAGACCACGCTGATGACGAATATCGAGGCCGCGCAAGAGGTCGTCCACCAGCTCCGCCTACGCAACATGGGCGGCATCATCATCATCGACTTCATCGACATGGAGCGCGAGGCTAGCCGCGACAAGGTCACGAAGACGCTTGAAGATGCGCTACGCGCGGATCGAGCTCGCACCAACGTGCTTCGGATCAGCGACCTCGGCCTCGTCGAGATGACCCGAAAGCGCGTGCAGGAAGGCCTCGACCGCTACCTCTCTGAGGACTGCAAGGTCTGCGAGGGCACCGGAGTCGTTCGTTCGCGAGCCACCCTGTGCTTCGACATCCTCCGCGAGATCCGCCGCGAGGCGAACCGCCGCAAGGAAGCGGCCGCCATCTACGTCAACACGACGCCTGACATCGCCGACATGCTCTACGGACCGCGGTTCAATGACCTCGAGTCCGCAGAAGAGGCTTTGGGGCGGAGAATCATCGTGCGCGCTCTCGGCCACTACCATCCGGAGCAGTACGAGGTCTACGCGAAGTAGCTTGCGTGGGCTAAGGGCAGTCATGCGCTTCGGATGCCTTTCATGATCACCCGCCTCTTTCAGTGGATCCGCGGTGCCTTCATCGCCGGAATCCTCATTCTGGTGCCTTTGGCGGCCACCATCTGGGTTCTGACCTTTGTGATGGGCTTCCTTGAGGGCACGATTCGCCTGCTCCCTTCGGGGTGGCAGCCAGAAGCGGTCGTCGGTCGCCCTCTCCCGGGTCTCGGGATTCTGATCACCATCTCGGCAGTGATGCTCGCCGGTGGTCTGACCCGCAGCTTCATCGGTCAACGGGTCATCGACTTCTACGAGGCCATGCTGGCTCGCGTTCCGATCGTCAGCAGCATCTACCAGGGTGTGAAGCAACTCACAGAGGCCCTGTTCTCGGGCGGCAACAACAATCAGTTTCGTCAGGTCGTGCTCGTCGAGTGGCCGCGCCGAGGGGTCTACGCCATCGCGTTTCACACCGGAGAGGCGTTCTTGACGGCAGACGACCCCGACGAGGAGCTCGTCAACGTCTTCCTGCCAACGACCCCAAACCCGACAAGTGGCTTCTACCTGATGCTTCCGCGTCCCGAGATCCGCCCGCTCGATCTGACTGTCGAAGAGGCGTTCAAGCTCATCATGTCTGCCGGCATCGTGGCGCCGGATCGCAAGCTGATGGAGAAGAACGAGGTCTCGAAGCTGACGCACCGCGATGATGGCATGACGCCGCTCGATGACCTGACCGAGAAGTGAGCGCTTGGCTCGAGGGCCGAGTGCGACGGGTGGTCTGGGCCTCTCCAGAGTCCGGCTACGCCGTCGTTCGGGTTCATGACGGCGAGGACGAAGTCACGGCGGTGGGAACGCTGGGCCCACTTGCGGATGACCCGGATGGGCTCATCGATAGCTTTGTGGCCCTCGAGGGCCGGTGGGAGAGCCACGCTGTGCACGGGCGTCAGTTCCGAGCTTCGGGCTTCTTACAAGGCTTGCCGCGCACCCTACATGGCCTCGAGCTGTACCTGGCCAGCGCGGGCGTGTTGGGCATCGGACCCAAGCTGGCCGCGCGGATTGTCGAGGCCTTTGGGGTGCGCTCCCTCGCGGTCCTTGAGGGCAGCCCCGAGCGGCTCACCGAGATCTCAGGCATCGGAGTGAAGCGTGCACAGGCCATCGCCAGCAAGTGGGCCGACGACGAGGAGGGTCGCTCCCTGGTGGTCACCCTACGAGGCCTCGGGATGTCGGCCCGGATGGTCGAGCGCATCCGCAAGCGCTTTGGTGACCGCGCTTCTCACGTGGTGCATCGCGAACCCTACCGTCTCTCAGAAGAAGTGCGCGGTGTGGGCTTCAAGACCGCCGACACCCTTGCGGCCCAGCTCGGACTTCCGCCGGACGCCCCGGAGCGCGTACGGGCTGCGATCATTCACTGCCTTCGCACTGGCGAACAAGACGGCCACATCTACCTTCCCCGCGTGGAGCTACACAGCCGAGTCGCTCGCATTGATGTGCCCACCGATGGCATCGAGGATGCCCTCCACGGGCTGCTTCTGGACCGGCGGGTGGCCTTGGAAGGTGATGCCGTATACGCCCCCGAGCGGCTCGCCGAGGAGCGACTCTCGGCCTCTCTGCTCAGCGAGCGCGTGAGCGCCGAGGGCGAGCCCGCAACCGCGAAGGAAGTCGAGACGGCCGCACGGCTAGAGGGCGTTGAACTGGACCCTCTACAGGCGGAGGCCGTCGCCACGGCGCTCGGTGGAGGCGTAGTCGTGATCACGGGGGGCCCCGGCACAGGCAAGACCACCCTGGTGAAGGTCCTGATCCGGGCGGCCATCCTTCGACAGGAGCGTTGGCTGCTCGCATCGCCCACCGGTCGCGCAGCTCGCCGGCTCGAGGAGGCTACTGGGTCGCCCGCCTCGACCCTGCATCGCTTGCTCGAATACAACCCCGGGGAGGGGGGATTCGGTCGCGGGGCCAGCAACCCTCTCGAGGGCGATGGCCTCGTCATCGACGAGGTCTCGATGGTCGACCAGAGCCTGCTCACAGCGTTCTTGGCTGCGCTGCCGCCACCACCGTTTCCGCTCGTGCTGGTTGGAGACGCGGACCAGCTTCCCAGTGTGGGGCCCGGAGCGGTCCTCGCCGACCTCATCGCGAGCGAGACGGTCCCGGTAGTCCGACTCCAGCGCATCTACCGTCAGGGCGACCGCTCTGGAATTGTCGTGGGAGCTGCGGAAATCCTCGCCGGTCGAGTCCCCGAGTCGGGCGAGAAAGCCGGCTGGGACGACTTCTTCCTCGTGCATCGCGACGACCCAAACCGAGCGAGAGCTGCGCTCGTTACCATTGTCGCCGAGCGTCTCGCGGCCAAGGGCTTCGACCCGATGAGGCAGGTGCAGGTGCTCGCACCGATGCGACGCGGGCCGCTCGGCACCCACGCACTCAACGAAGCGCTGCAAGCCCGTCTGAACCCCGATGGGGCCGTCATTGAACGGAAGGGCTGCAACCTGCGCGTCGGCGACAGGGTGATCTGCGTGCGCAATCGCTACGACGTCGAAGTCTTCAACGGCGATGTCGGCCGCATCGCCGCGAAAGAACCAGCCGGTCTTCGCGTCGATTTCTCTGGACGCGAGGTCTCTTGGACCTGGGATGAGATCAACACGCTTGAGCTCGCCTACGCGGTGACCATCCACAAGAGCCAAGGCAGCGAATACCCCGCAGTGGTCGTCGCACTCGCACGGGGTCACCATGTGATGCTTCGCCGAAACCTCTTCTACACCGCTGTCACCCGAGCCAAGCGTTTTCTCTGCGTGGTGGGCGATGGTCAGGCGTGGCGACGAGCCGTGAGCGAGTCCCGTCGCGAGGTCCGCCACACCAAGCTCGCGGAACGCCTCGTCGAGGCATGCTCGGCGCCGAACGTCCCAGACGCCCTATTTGGGGACTGGCCAGACGACGAACTTGACGGCGTCTAGCGGGTGAATTGCAAAGTGGAGTAGAGTGCGGCAGGAGTGTTCATGACCTGGTTGCTGTTGCTCGCCCTTCCGTCCTTCGCGCAGGACGCCGACGCGGTCATTGACTGCGATGGCACCTGGTTCGTTGACAACTTCAACGATCTGAACTCCGACGACGACTGCGACAGCTATGCCAGCAACCCTTGTGGCCAGCCGATCTCCGCGACCTCACCGGATCACATCTTTCAGTTCACGTCGAACCAGAACGTCTGGGTTCAAGTCGAGCTTGGCTACGGATCGCGGCTGGCCATGAACTACTACACGGCGGTCGACGAGCCCTGCGGCGACGTCATCACCTGCGTATCAGGCCAGTGGCAGGCCTCGAACTGGATCACTTGGTTCTCAGCCGACGCAAACCGCGACTACTTTCTGTCCTTCGACAGCCAGGGTCAATCAACGGGTGCACCGGACTACCACGCCGAGATCTCGGGCATCGAGTGCTGCTTCGATGACGATGGCGACGGCTTCTTCAATCCGGACGATGGCTGCGACCGCATGCCCGTGGCTTCCCAAGACTGTGACGACGCCGACATCAACAACTTTCCCGGCAACCCCGAGGTCTGCGACGGCAGTGACAATGACTGCGACGGCCAGATCGATGAGAACGCCTCAGCGACCTACTACCTCGACGATGACGGGGACGGCTATGGACTCGACTCGACGGCGGTCACCGACTGTGGCGCGCCAACGGGCTACGCCGAGGTTGGCGGGGACTGTGACGACGCCAACGTCCAGGTGAACCCCGGTGCCACCGAGATCTGCAACGCGATCGACGATGACTGCGACGGCAACACCGACGAAGGCTTCGACAGCGACGGAAACGGTATTCCGGACTGCGCCGACAATGAGATCTGCGACGGAGTCGACAACGACGGCGACGGCCTGGTTGACGACGACGACCCGGACCTCGATCTCAACTCCGCCCCGACCTGGTACCTCGACACCGACGGCGATGGTCACGCCGATTCCAACAACTCGGTACGCGCCTGCACACAGCCGAGCAACGGGCTCGCCACAGCCACTGACTGTGACGACGCCCACGCGACGCGCTTCCCGGGCAACCCCGAGACCTGCGACGGCATCGACAACAACTGCAACGTCACGGTGGACGAGGGCACCGAGTGCTACGACGACGACGGTGATGGCTTCACTGAGTCTGGGGGCGATTGCAATGACTCCCAGACCTCGTTCAACCCCACCGCAACCGAGTTCTGCAACGGCAACGACGAGGACTGCGACGGCACCGTCGACGAGGGCACCGAGTGCTACGACGACGACGGTGACGGGTTCTGTGAGGGGCCAGCCTGCGCGGATGGCACGACACCCGGTGACTGTAATGACGGCCTATCCACGGTGTCTCCCGGCATCACCGAACAGGACGGAAACGGCATCGACGATGACTGCGACGGCACCGTCGACAGCCAGGCATCTGATCCGGACGGCGATGGCGTGTTGGAGTCCGCGGGAGACTGTGCGCCCGACGATGCCTCGACCTTCCCAGGGGCTCCCGAAGTCCCAGACGCCGTCGACAACGACTGCGATGGCACCACCGACGAGGGGACAACCGCAGGCGACGACGACGGTGACGGGTCATGCGAAGGCGCGAACCTCGACAACACCGGCGGTCTCGACTGCGGCGACGGCAGCACCGCTGGCGACTGCAATGACACCACCGACCAGGTGAGCCTCAACGGCACTGAAGTCGAGAACGAGATCGACGACGACTGCGATGGCGTGGTCGACGAGGGTACGGCTTCGGCTGACGATGACCTCGATGGGTTCAGCGATGAAGCCGGAGACTGCGACGACTCTGAGCGGGCGATTTACCCTGGCGCCGAGGAGCTCGAAGACGGCATCGACAACGACTGTGACGGCACGGTCGATGAGGGCTTTGCCGACCGCGATGGCGACGGCGTGAGCGAGACCGACGGCGACTGCGACGACGACAACGGGTGGGTCACCCCCGGACGCAACGAACTCTGCGATGACGGCATCGACAACGACTGCGACGAGGACATCGACGAAGGCTGCGACGGCTTTGTGCCCACGCCGACGGACAACTGTGGCTGTAGCTCAACGGCACCAACGGGAACGTGGGTGTGGCTGCCATTCCTGGCACTGCTCCGTCGCCGGAAGCGCGCCGCCTAAGCCGCCGGGTTATCCGCGGGCCATGCGTACGACCCGTGGAAAACCGACCTACGAGCGCATTGTGCTCGGCGACTCAAAAATCGGCGAGGCGATGGCCGAGGCCCTCGCACTCGAGGAGCAGGTGGACCGCTACGCCCATCGCTTCCACACCTACCCGGCGGGCCTTCACCCCGACGCGGCTCGGGACCTGCTTCAGCTCTTCGAGGGTGAGCGGGTGCTCGACCCGTTCTGCGGCGGCGGCACCGTGCCCGTCGAAGTTCGTGCAGCAGGCCGTATCGCCCTTGGCCAAGACCTGTCGACGATTGCTCTTCGCGTGGCCCGCGCACGAACGGCATCTCCAGACGAGGCGTTCTTGACCCGTCTACGGAGCCGCGCCCGAAAGCTCACAGCGATCGCCCGCGAAGCCCGCGAAGACCCGCCTGAGCAGGTTTACCAAGGGGTGCATGAGTGGTACGCGCCGCATGCGCTCTGGGAACTCGAGAGCATTCGGCAGGGCATCTCCGAGTCGGAGGAAGACCTCAAGCCTCTCCTGAAGGCCTTGTTCTCGAGCATCTTGATCAAGGTGTCGTGGCGCCGATCCGACACGTCCGGTGGTCGCGAAAGGCACCACCGCCCCGCCGGTACCACCGCCATTCTCTTCCACAAGAAGACCCGCGAGCTCGCGCGCCACCTCGCAGCCTATCGGGACGCGATTCCGGAAGGCACGCCCGAAGCCAAGCTTCGCATCGGGGATGCACGTCACCTGCGCTTGGAAGATCCGGTCCAGCTGATCCTCACGTCTCCTCCGTACCCAGGCACCTACGACTACCTTCCGCTGCAGCACCTACGCCGCATCTGGTTCATGGAGGACCGCCACGACGAGGCCCATGAAATCGGCTCGCGCCGCTCTTGGCGTGCGGGTGGAAAGCAGGCTCGCAGGGACTGGGCAGGCGCTAGCGCCGAGTGGACGACGTCCGCTGCGGCAGCCCTCGAGCCGGGAGGACATCTCGTGGTCGTCATCGGCGACGGCCTCACGCCGGCCGGCCCGATCGACAGCTCCCAGGTCACAGAGCAGGCAGCTCGGGTCGCAGGCTTGGAGAACGTGGCGAGGGCGAGCCTAGAGCGGCCCGACCACGCACGAGGAACCTCGCGATGGGAACACGTGTTCGCGTTCCGCAAGCCCCTTAGCTAGTCCTCGCAGGGATCCCCGGTGTCACCCTCGGCGCCGATGATCTCCAGCGCCTGTGTCAGCCAGTAGCTCTCGCCGCTGTCGAAGTGGATGGTGGCGTCGACCCAGCCAAGTTCCTGGCCAGCGCCTAGTGACAGCACCACCTCGCGCTCGCGTGCTTGGAGCGCGTGTACAGCGATGTCGCCGTGGAACTCGACCGTCTGTACGGTGGACAGGTCAGCGCCCGCGGAGCTCTGCAGACTGAGGATGTTCATTCCACCCTGGTCGAGAAACGCCGGGTCCAAGAACAACCCGAGTGGGTTCGCGTCAACTGCGGTGTCTTCCACCCACTCGCTGTCCTCGTCGAAGGTCTGGTCCCAGTCGTCGTCCCAACCTTCGGACGTATAGAAGATGCAGGCCTGAAGGGGCAAGGCGAGCACGAGCAGTGAGGCGAAACGAGTCATGGTGTCTCCTTAGGTGTCTGCACTTTCGACACCAGGCATGACCAGAAGCGCTACTCGGGATCTTCCTTTTCCAGAGGTGTGGCCACATTCGGCCGCGTAGGCGCCTTTCCTCCGATGTGTGCGCCAATGCCTCCGCTCCAGCGGGGCCGCCACTGGCGCAGGTTCGTAGACTCCAGTCGAGCCTCAGCGCGCACGAAGTATCGAGGGGTCAGGTACCAGCGAATCGCAGCCCCGCTCGCGAAGTAGGGGTTGTAGACGGCTTCTGGGACGTCACTCTGCACGAGGTGCGACGGCACGTCACGGGGAAGGGGGTGAGTGGAGTACATGCCCGCCGCCATCACAAACTCGGGCCGCGCACGGTCGAGTTCGGGGCCCAGAGTAATCCTTCCACCGTAGGACACGCGCACCTCATCCTCGCCGGGAAGTGCGCCTGCACGGTCGAGGCCAATCGCGAACCCGGGAACGGGCACGACGTCTATGGAGACGCCCATCGATTCTGCCGAGAGCAGGGAGTGGCCCCAGCTGGTCTCGGCTCCCAGCATCACGCCGGTTCGAGGCCGGAAGTCTTCACGTTGGTGGACGCCCCAGGCCGCGTCGTTGATCGACCAGAAGTAGGTCGCCGTCCCCAGCCAGGTAAACACGTTCGGCCCAGGCCAGATCCGACTCGCGAGCCCGCCGCGCGTCTTCTCGGCCAAGCCCCAACCGGCACCGTTGAGCACGGCCGCTGCTGTGAAGAACAGCACGCCATCGCCAAGGCGCTTGTCGTAGACCTGACCAGCGCCAGGCAGCAACGCCGACGCGCCACCCGCCAGGGCCGCGCTTTTCCATGGATTGATCTTTGGGAAGTTCGAGGGATCGAAGTTGAGGGGAATCTTAAGGTAGCGACGCCCATCCTCTTCGCCGCCCTTCACGGACGCGACCTCGACCTGAGCGTCACCCCATCGGTCGACCATCACCACACCGCCCTCAGTGAGGGTGATGCGCACTTCTTGCAGCTCCTGGTCCGCGCGCTTTCGCAGTAGGTAGCGACCCGGTGGGATGGCTAGCTCGGAGGCCCGGCCGGAGGACATGGCAATCTCGGCAATCGGCGTGCGCTCGGGCAACCGGAGCACTGTCACCGTTCCGGCGTGGGCCGCCGGAAACTGTAGGCGCGCCGTGGCACGACGAACCTCGGTCAGCTGCAGCTCCCCATTCCCTTCCATCTGAAAGTTGTACGCGGGATGTTGGGTTCCACCGAGCGTCCCGGCTGTACGGGCCACAGTGCGGTCGTAAGCGTACTTGTAGGCCTCGGAGAGGCTGACCCAGCCATCACCGCTGTCGGCCGCGCCGCGCAGACCGGACAACAGGTAGTAGGTGAAGAAGCTGCCACCGAGAAGAGGGGATTCCTGCGCATCCTCGAATGCCGCGGATGCGGCAATCCACGCCTCGCCCCGAGCCTCGGTTCCGTCCTCGATCAGGAAGGGGGCCTCGACCGTCGCTCCCTTCACGGTGGTCACGGCACCCGACCGGCAAGCGTCGAGTACGCCGAGTCGGACGTCCGCCTCGATGCCTCGCATGTCCGCCTTCAGTCGTTCGTACCCGTAGATTTCCTCCCCGAGTTGGAGCCCGCGGGTGTCCGCATGTCCCGAGTAGTAGAAGACGAAGAGGTCCTGGGAACCTTGGAGTGCAAGGTCTCCGAGGGTCGCGCTGAGCTCGTCCGCGGAGGGCGAAGAGATCAGCAGGATGTCCTCGGGCGCAAAGCCGCCGAGGTTTTCGAGCACCTCTGCGACCCGCTCCGCGTCGATCTCCGCGTATTGCAGCTGCTGAAGAGCTGTTCCGCCGTCGTTTGCGCCCACCAACACTGCGCGCCGGCGGGGGTTTGTCGCAGGCGTTGCAGCTTCCGGAAGCTCGACCGCAGCGGTCTCGGCAACCTCTTCGCCGACCGATGCGGCCTGCGCCGAGACGGACAGGGACAGCGCGAACAGCGAGGCAATCATTCCTTGTCCAGCAGCACGCGCCGCACGTGCACACCCGCGCCCGGTTGGCCTTCGGCCGCCGCAACAACTTGCCGTTCCGACAGGGTTGTCTTGGAGAACACCAGGACCATCTGCACATCCCCAGGGGTGTCGTCGAGTCGAAGTGCGAAGGGGGCGGCTTGCCATCGAGAGGGCTCCTGCTCGGCGGTCCACTGGCCATAGACCTCGGTCACACCAGTTGCATCGACCCCGGCGAGGGCCACCTGCTGCAGCGGTGGACGCTTGAACTTGAGCTGTATTCGATCGCCAGCATGAACCAGCTCGCCGACCTCGAGCGCATGAGCACCCTCGGCATCTTCGATCCAGGCCTCCATCACACCATCGCCGCCCTTGATCGTCTCGGTGGGGGCGGGAGCCATCCGGAGCATCAACAGAACGGCGGCTGCGATGGCGAGAGCCGCCCCACCCCAAACGGGGAAGCGGGGGCGAATGACGTTGCTCTCGAGCTGCTGGATCGATTCCGGGACCGGACTGGCCTCGAACGCCCGCCGTTGCTGTTCCTGGGCACCAAGACGAGCGCGGCAGCGGTCGCATTCGGCGATGTGCACGCGTGCATCGCGCTCGAGGTCGGAGGAGAGTTCACCGTATCGGAGCTGGTGCAGCTTCAGGGTCGACAGATGACCGCTCATGATTCCACCTCATCGAGCCAGGCCGGGGGTGACTGGGCCAGGCGCTTTCGGAACACGCCGATGCGCTTGCGAACGGCTCCTCCCGTGACGCCAAGAATCTCGCCGACCTCAGCGTAAGTCATGCCGTCGACGAAGTGGTAGATCAGCGCGTCCACGGTTCCCGAATCGGCCTCGGCAAGAACGCGGTCCAGCAGGTCCTTGATCTCCGTGGCATCGAGCAGAGAGTCCTGCGCGGCGACCATGGGAAAGTCTTCCACCGGGTCCTCAGGGTGCCGCCGACGATAGCGAAGCCGATTGAGGCTGGCCGTGGTCGCGATTCGAAACAGGTAGGTACTCGGCGCAGCGTCTCCCCGGAAGCTGGAACGGTACCGGTGCAGACGCAGGAATACTTCTTGGCACACCTCTTGGGCGTCAGCCTCGTTGCGAAGAAGCGTGCGACACCGACCCAATACGAGGTCACCGTACCGGCGGTAGAGGGCCTCGACGTTCAGGGCGGCCCTCCTTGGTTCGCTGTGCGCCTGTACGCGCACTGTATCGCCAAAGATGGCTATCGGTGGAATGGACGCGGTCAAGTAGACCTCCCGACAGCTTGGACACCGGCGAGGTCAAGAAGCGCTACCGCAATCTCAGAATTGGTAGCCGACCCGTCCGATCACACCAGGCTCGCCCTCCCAGAGCGTGCCGGTGACCGCAATCGAGTAGCCCTCGATGTCGACCTTGTACGTGAGGGTCGGCGACAGCTTGGCGATACCAATGCGCAGGTAGTGGCCGGAGTACTGCCCGGTGATTCCCGCCTCGAAGCTCTTGTACATCTCGGCCTCGAACCACGGGTCCCGAAAGACGATGGGCACAACGGGCACGGACACATCGCCGCGAACGTACTCGATGCCGCCTTCCGCGGCGATGCCGAGAATGCCGACGCCGGCCCAGTCACCGGTCCAGTCGCCGTTGATGTCGCCTTCCATATTGCCGTACCCGGCAGCGCCGGCGAACAGGTAGCCGCCGAGGTTGAAGACGTTGTCTTCGAGCTGAATCGGACTGCAGCGACCGTAGCCGCTCAGCATCCAGTCCCACTGCTTGATCGAGCCCTGCGGCGCCCCAGCACCCGTCAGGCCGGCCGTACAGACCTCTGAGGTTCCGGTGTCGACTCCGATGGCGACTCCCGCCGGTCCGAGGTCAAAGCTGTCGGCCACGAACGGCCCGTAGTAGCCGCCAACCCAGGCCTCACCACGCCCTGCGGGCCGGTAGACGGCGTCGGGGAGGATGTGTGAACCGGGCGCTGCGGCTTGCGCAGGTGCGAACAAGAGACTGAGAAGAAGCATGGGAGCCCATCTATCTGCGTCAGGCGCAACCGGCGAGAACGGGCATCACTCCTCGTGCCATTCCGGGTACTCGTCGTACTTCAGGGAACGACCACGAACCCGTTCGACAGGGTATTTCCGGGCTGCCACCTCGAGCTTCTCGCGAAGGGCGCCGGCCAGATCAATCTCAGCGCGTGCGCAGAAGTTGAGAAGACACATGAGCACGTCCGCAGCCTCGTGGCTCACCTTGGCTTGCCGTTCCGGCGGGACCCCGGTTCCCTCTGGGGCCCATAGGAACAGCTCAAGCAGCTCCCCGGCCTCGACCGAGAGCGCCATCGCCAGGTTCTTCGGAGAGTGAAACTGCGCCCAATCCCGCTCTTCTGAAAAGGCGACGACTTCAGCTTGCAGCTCGCTAAGGGTGGGTTCACTCATGCTGGAGACTCCAGTGTGATCAGTCGCATCGCGCTTTCTCTAGAAAAACCGGAACGCTCATAGGTGCGAACCGCACCCGTGTTCGCCTCATTCACGTGCAGCGTGACGCAGGCATGCTTGGCGAGCAGCCGCCGACAGAGCTCCCGCATACCAGCCGTCGCAATGCCTCGACCTCGATGCGCCGGCGGGACGTAGGTTCCGCCCACCTGGCATCCATGCTCGGCGGTGGTGCCGAGGTTGATCTGAAACACCAGCTCACCCTCTCGCTCGATCACCCAGGTCCTTCCGGAGCGAATGCGGTCCACGACCACAGCTTCGTGCAGCGAGGAGTCGTCCTCGTAGGGGTTCCGTCCCAGGTCCTCATGCTCCATCAGGCCCGAGTTCACTGCAATGGTCTTCCACTCGGACTCCAGAGCCTTACGAAAGCCATCGACAGAGGCGCCTGGAGGCGGCTCGCGGCAGACGTAGAGACGCTGGTCGAAAAAGCATCGCGTTGGTGTTCCGCCAGCCCACTCCGTCCAGAGACCATCACAGGCTGCTCGCGGGCCCACGGTCATGGTTGCCCGATACTTCCGCCGCCGCAGATGGCTCCCGATCGCGGTGGCCACGGCCACGTCGGGTGAGAAGGGGACCGCCAGCCTCCCGGGCACCAACATCACCACTCCGAGAAGACTGTCCCCGTCTATGCCGGCAAACCAGTGTGCACGGCCGATGGGGTGGACCTCGAGGAACCCAAGCAGGAAGAGGTTCAGAGCCTTGTCCGTCTCGAGGAAGGCCTCGAGGGCAGCCTCCCACTGTGCGGTCAAGCGAACGATCTCCAAAGCCCCTCCGACGCGGCAGACTAACCCAGCGCTTCCGAGTTATGGCACCGGCCGCCAGAGGTGTACCGCATGCGAATCCACAGTGAGTCAAGGATTGCCCACCCCATCGACAAGGTGTTCCCCGTCTACCGGGACCAGCTTGCGGACGTGGTCCCCTACATTCCCGACGTGTCGCAGATCAACGTCCTCTCGCGCGAGGAGCAGGACGGTCAGGTGAAGCTCCACAACGAGTGGGTGAGCGACCGCGAGATTCCGGCGATGGTGTCGAAGTTCATCAAGCCTGAGCACCTGCGCTGGGACGACTTTGCGACCTGGCACACCGAGGGCACCTACTGCGAGTGGATTCTGCGCACCCGTGCCTTCACCGAGGCCGTAGACTGCACGGGCCGCACTGAGCTCCACGCCGATGGCGACGCCACCATCGTCAGGCTCGTGGGCGACTTCAACCTCGACATTCGCAAGGTCAAGGGTGTGCCGAGCTTCGTCGCAAAGCGCATTGCACCGCAGATCGAGAAGTTCATCGTGGCGCTGATCACGCCCAACCTCGAGCGCGTGAACGGCTCGCTCGAGCAGTTCTTGGACCAGGCAAACTGATGGCGCTCACGAGCCCCAAAGCGACGAGCGTCACCGTCGAGGCAGAAGCCGATGGCTGGTCGATCGAGCCCGGCTACCATGGAGAGATGAGCCTCGACGCCGGTACGCGACTGATCGTGAGCGTGCCCACCGAGAACCTCGCGGCAGTCCACCAGGACCTCGTCCGAGCACTTTCAGCGCCGCTGTCCTTTCTCTACCGCCAGAAGATCGACCGGCGCAGCGTCGCGGATGGGGTCACTCCGTCCACCACGCTTCCGTCTCGGGACTTCATCGCACTCGAACTGACCCACGATGAGGTCGTCGCAGCCCTCCAAGCGGCCGCCGACCTCGTCTACCACGACGCGCGCGGCGAGTTCTGGGTGCGCGGGGGCGCCGAAGAGCAACTGGTGCTCGACGCCGATGGCATCATCTACACCTACCCAGATGACCCGAGCTTCCGCGATGTGCTGGACGCCCATGGTCTCGAAGAAGCCGACATCACGACCCTCGCGAATCGCGACTACGTGAAGCACTGGTTCCACGCCGAAGCGGACGACGCCGAGGATGCGCTGCTCCGCACCCTACGACTCGTTGAGGTCCCTTCCCAGCGCTAAGCGCTGCGAAGGTGGGCGCGGTGCCTGGGCTCCAGCCTGTCGTCTAGCGTGTCGAAGAAGGTCTCGACCACGTCGATGGCCTGTTCGATCTCCTGGCTGTGGAAGATGCCTTGGCGGAGCTCGCTGCCGAAGGGAACACCCTTCGTGAAGTAGCCGCTGATCTTCTTGAAGCGTCCGAGGGTGCCGCGTTCACTGTGGAAGCGGTCGCGGATGTCGGCGAGGTAGCCGAGCAGCACGTCCTTGCGGTCGCCGAACTCCACGCTAAGGGCAGGCTCGCCCTTGAGGGCGGCCTCGATCTCGCGAAAGACCCAAGGGTTTCGGATCGCGCCGCGGCCGATCATGAGACCCGCACAGCCGGTCCGCTCTAGGGTGTCGAGCGCACTCGCAGCATCGATGATGTCGCCGTTCGCGACGACTGGGATGCTGAGCGTGTCGACCACCTGGCGAATGGTGTCCAACTCGCGCACACCTCCGTACTGGTCGGTCCGAGTACGCCAGTGGACCGCCACCATTTCGGCACCTTCTTCCTGGCACATGTAGGCGATCTCGGGGGCGTTCTTGTTGTCGTGGTCCCAGCCAGAGCGCATCTTCACCGTGAACGGGATGTCGACGGCGCCGCGCATGGCGCGCACGATCTCCTTGGCCAGCTCTGGCTCCTTCATCAGGGCCGAGCCGCCGGAGTGTGCGCAGACCTTCTTCGAGGGGCAGCCCATGTTCAGGTCGACGATGTCGGCGCCCAGGTCCTGGACCATCTTCGCGCCTTCGGCCATGGCTTCGGGATTGCGTCCGTAGATCTGAATCGAGAGCGGGGACTCGTCCGCGTCGAACTCGGCCATCTGAAGGATCTTCTTCACGTTTCGGCGAAGCGCTTCTGCGGCGATGAACTCCGTGACCGTCAGCCCACAACCACCGATGCGCCGAACCAGACGGCGAAACACGACATCGGTCACGCCCTCCATGGGAGCGAGGATCAGGCGGGGTTCAATAGGAATGTCGCGAATGACGAGGGACACCGGTTCTCCAGGACCGGAGCCATCTATCCTCCCAGCACTCCCCAGGCGACAATCCCCACGGTGAGCCCGCCAAGCACCACCCCAACAAACATGCCTCCAACCAGGTACAACCACCCCTTCGAGGCGCTCTGCACTCTGCGCGGAGGCAATGCCTCCACTTCGACGGTTTGGGTGTCTGTGTCGTAGTCGACGAGGGCAGGTTGGGTAAGCGGCTCAAGCGCACCGGTCGTGCTGGCGTCGGCCAGGTGCGGGTCCAGGATCGAGGCATCATCCGTGGGGTCATCCAGCTCACCCACCATGCGGGCGAGTGCCAGTCCCGTGGACTCGTCAAGGAAGTCTCGGCCGCCGGATGCGCGTCCAAGCAGCTGCTCCTCCTCTTCGTGCTCCCGCCAGCCTTCCTCGGTCTCAATCCAGCCCGACGGGGGACCATCTTGGCCGCGGCTGCCTTCCGCTTCGTGAACGGGTAGCGCCGCCAAGCCGTTCTGGTCTTCGACAAGCGTGGGGGACAAGCCCTCCAAGGCCTCGTCAGGCCGGTCTGGGACCGGCTCGAGCCAAGGCAGAAGCTGATCGTGCGCAAAGTGCTCCAGCGACGGGCCCATTGCGCGATCCCCAAGTACCCGAAAGGTCTGAGCGATCTCGGCCGCCGTGGGCCGAGCGTCACGGTCGAACGCGACCATGCGCAACAACAGCGATCGCAGCGTGGCGTCGTCAGCGGTGGTTCGCATGTCCATGCGGCCGATCGTGGCGACCACCTCCGCGAGGTGGCGATCGTGCGCCGGATTCTTGGCGCGCAGCCGGCGCAACCAGCGCCCCCGAAACAGCTCGACTGCGATGATGCCGAGGGCGTACACATCAGAGGATGCCCCCGCTCGCTTTCCCTCACGCCGCTCGGGGGACAGGTACTTCACGAGACCGCGCTTCAGCGCACCCGCGCGTGCTGACCGTCCCGCCAGCGACGTGAACCCCGTCCCGAAGTCTACGACCACCAGCTCACCATCCCGGCCGATCATGATGTTGCTGGGCTTCAGATCCCGGTGCGCGATGCCTAGGGGTTTGTGAGAGGGCCATGGGGCTCGATTCTGGGCGGCATCGAGCGCCACAGCCGTCGAGCGCACGATGTCGCAGATCACGCGGCCCGGCAGCACGGTGCCCGTCTCGCGCAGAATCTCCACCCAGTCGAGCAGGTCGACGCCATCCACCCAGGGAGCCACTAGGGCAGGGTAGTCGCCCACCCGGGCGAGCTCGGTAGCGGCCGCAATGTGGCGATGCCCCAGCGCCGCAAGCACGCGCCCGCGATCGCGCACCTGCACCAAGCGCTCAAGATCGCGACGATCGCGCGGACGGACCAACTTCACGGCAGCGAGCGATGCACCGCGCTCGCGCTCACAGCTGGCCACGAAGACAGCCGAGGACGGACCCGTCGCAATCTCCCGAAGGAGGTCGATACGACGGGGTGTGTCGTGCGCGGCGAGCAAGCTCTTGGCTCCCGAATGCGGAGGAGGAGGACTTCCGCTCTGAGAACCTAGCACGCCCTCATCGCGTGCCGCCCGGGTTGAATTGCCCCGCCTACCGTGTCAGAGTGCGCAAGTTCGGCCCCAGGTGGGGCAAGAGGTGCCTACATGACCCACATGCGACTGATCCCGATCGCCCTTGCGCTCGCCGTCTTCACGGCCTGCCTTGGTGGAGGGGACAGCCCGGATGTCACGCAGCCTGCTGACGATCTCCTTGCTGGAAACAGCCTCCCCGAGGCCCATGCCCAGTACGAGTCGATCGCGACTGCCAACCCAGAATCCGTGTTCGCGGCCACCGGCCTCGCGCACTCCCTGCTCCTGTCTGGCGACCACGCCAAGGCTCAGAGCGTCCTCGAAGCAGCGCAACCCGCTGCAGACAAGGCTGGCTCCGGCAAGGAGCTGCGCCTTCGTCGCGCCATGATCGCACTCGCGGCTGGCAATCTCGATGACGTGAAGCGCTACGGCACCGAGTCAGGCCTTCCCGAAGGCCTGGTGCTCGCCGCCGAGGTTCACCTTGTCGATGCCGAGCAAGAAGAGGCCACCGGTCTCCTCAACCAAGCCGTCGCCGGCTCGGGCGCAGCGTCGAAGACCGCCAAGCGGTACTTGGATGACCTTCAGAGCGGCGACCGCTACCGCTCTGGACTCGCCGAGGCCACGGCTCTTTGGGCTCTTGGACTTCGCGAAGACGCCTGCGAGCAGGCCGAAGAGATCGTGAAGGACATCGAGTCCGACGAACGAGACCAGCTGCTCTTGCTCTGGGCCGGAAGGGCGGTCACGTCCAACCGCCCGGGTACGGCACGAAGCCTTCTCGATGCGATCGAGGACGCGGGTCCCAACATCTGGCGGGTTCAGGCCACCGGCGCGATGATCGACATCGTCGACGGTGAGTACGACACCGCCCAAGAGACGTTCACCGCGCTGACGACAGCTGCGGAGGGCGGAGCCATTCCGATGGCTGGCCTCATCGACGCCAAGGCTACGGCCGCGGCACTCTCCAAGGACCGAGATGTCGCCAAGGCCTTGCTCGCCGATGTTGGGGAATCCCCCAGTGCGGCAGCGGGTCTTCTTCAGGCAGGAGCAGTCAAGGCGGCGCGTGATGCGGCACCTGGCGAGACGCTCCTCTCGACCTACCTGGAGAATCGATGAGCCGCGCGTCCCTCAAAGCCGCCCTCCTTCCCTTTGCTCTCGCGTTCAGCACGTTGACCGTGTCTGCCGTGGTCCTGCCAGGGACCGCGCTGGCAGAAGATGTCGGTCTGCCTGTCGAGATTACGGTCCTGGACGAAGATGGCGCTCCCGTCAGCACCGCATCCGTCCGTCACCCTGAAGAGAAGCTGCCGCGCGCCGTAAACACGGTCGACGGCAAGGTCACCCTTCAGGTGCTCTACCTGCCCGATGGCACCGAGCTGATCATGGAGAAGGGGGTCGAGCTCGTGCTCGAGGTTTCCGCTCCTGGCTTCGAAAATCAGCCCGTCAAATACCTCGTCCGCAAGCGCAGAAATGCGTTTCCGGTCGTCCTCAAGAGGCTCAACCTCGAGGACGACACTGAAGAGATGGACGACCCGATCATCCAGTTCCACCGCGATCGTCCTCGCGACTGATCCATGAGGCGCGTCTACATGACCCGGTTCTCCGTCTCCTTCGCTCTTCTGTTTGCACTCTCGGGCACTGCCCACGCGACAGATTGGTCTGATTACGCTGGGATGTTCCCGACCTTTCCGTGCCATGATGGCTGGGTCGGCTGCGTCGTAAAAGGGGAGCATGTCACCCCTGAGCCCACTCGGGGGGATGCTCGCAACCCCACGCCGGCAAACCAGCGCATCGACTTCCTCACGTTGAAGCCTACCGCGGCCTTCAACCCGTTCAGTGGTCTGTCCGACTACTCGGGAATCGCTGCTGCGGCCAAGGCACCGCCACCACCGCCGCCGCCGGACCCGGTTCCGGAGCCCGTCGCCGCAGTGGTGCCCGACGCCGCGCCGGCTCCGGTTCCTGACGCGGTTGCTGTGGCGCCGACCCCGACACCGCAGCCGATGGTCCGTCCCGACCCGAGGCCCGAGCCTGCGCCGATGGTCCGTCCCGACCCGAAGCCCGAGCCTGCGCCGATGGTCCGTCCCGACCCGAAGCCCGAGCCTGCGCCGATGG
>JAGSGY010000117.1 GCA_023954855.1 Pseudomonadota bacterium
CGGCCGTGGCTTCGCCGCTCTCCCAGGGTTGCCAGCCCACCATGACGTCGTGTCTTCCGTTCAGCAGGGCGGTGAGTGCAGACACGGTCATGCGTCCTGCAATCATGCGGTCCTGGTACGACGGTGCACCCCCGCGAACCAAGTGTCCGAGGACGGTGCCGCGAACCTCGGCATGAGCGGCTTCTGCGCGGGCTTGCAGTCGGCGAACCAAGCGGTCGGTGGGGACCTCGACCCCCTCGGCCTTCATGATCAGCACCCGCTGCTTGCCGCGCTCGGGGCCGAAGCCGCGGTCGATCACCTCGGAGAGCTCGTCCACCAGCGTGTCTTCGTCCTTGCCGCTCTCTCTGAACAGGCAGGCGTCGGCGCCTGCGGCCACCGCACTCGCCATGGCCAGGTAGCCGCAGTGGCGGCCCATCACCTCGACGACAAACACGCGGCGATGCGCGCGGGCGGTGTCGCTGATGCGGTCGCAGGCCTCGACGATGGTGTTCAGTGCGGTGTCGACGCCAATCGCGAAGCTGGTGCAGCCGATGTCGTTGTCGATCGAGGCGGGCAAGCCGACCAGTGGTGTGCCGTGTTCTTCGTGCAGGATGTGGGCGCCGGTGAGTGAGCCGTTGCCTCCGATGACGAGCAAGCCGCGGCCATCGAGCTGGCGGGCGGCTTCTGCGCGTCCCTCGGGTGTGCGAAATCGCGTCGACCGAGCCGAGCCGAGCACCGTGCCGCCGTAGGCCCCAATGGGGTCGACATCGCGCGGGGTGAGGGGCTCGAAGGCGCCGTCGATGAGCCCCTCGTAGCCGTTCTTCACGCCGACGATGTCCAGGCCTTCACGGGCGCAGAGTTTGACCGCTGCGCGTACGGCCGCGTTCATGCCGGGTGCGTCTCCGCCACTGGTGAGTACTGCGACTCTCATCGACCCTCCTCGCGACAGCCTACTTCAGGGCTGGGATGGTCGAGCTTGGGTTTGATCCTTGACGCTCGCCCCGACGGTGGCATCTTCCTTCCATGAAGAAGCGACGACATCGACGACGGAGGAGAGGGTTCAAGAACCTCGACCTCGACGACCTTGACATTCACCTCGACGAACTGCTCGAGGGCTTTGGGGCTTCCGGAAGGCGCAAGACCGGTGGTGCCGTGTCGGTGGAGTCCTCGATGGACGGCGACCGCTTCGAGGTCGCTTCGGGCGTTCGCGGGTCCCGCAACGTCGAGAAGTGGGTCATCCTCGTCATCGCGTGGTTCATTGTCGGGCCGCTTGCGCTGTTGCTCCTTCTCTCGAGTGAGTTTCGCAGTGGACTCACCGCCCGCAAGGGTTCCGGGCGCTGGGAGTTCGGCATCTCTCGGGATGGGCTGCGGCTTCGCTTTCAGGGGAAGGGCATCACTAGCGAAGGTGTGCCGAGAAGTGTGGCGCGATTCTATGGCGACGACGATGGGCTCGAGATTCCGTGGTCTGATCTCGTGAACGTCGATCAGGCGGATGACGACGAGGACCGACTGCTGATGCTCGAGACGCGACGGGGCACGATTGCCCTGGAGCTTCGCGTGAAGGAGGAGCACGGCGAGCGGTACGAGCAGCTCGTGGAGCAGCTTCGTCGGCAGGCAGGCGTGGTGGGCCTACCCGAACCGATTCCCGAGGAACTCAGTGCTCTGCGTGGGCAGGCCCGTAGCTCGAAGGGCCAGACCGTCGGCTGAACGCTGGCGGTCTAGGGCGTGGCTTGCCGGACGGCAGCGACAATTTCCTCGGGCGTCGGAAAGCCGTCGAGCGTCTTCTTCGCGACGGTGGTTCCGTCGACCTTCACTTCGAAGATGCCTCGGCCTCCCTTGATGAGGATGGCTTCGAGACCCAACGCTTGCTTGATTGCGGCGGCCGACCCGGTCGCGCGAGGCAAGTAGTTTCAAACGACGCAGTATTCGATGGTGATCATCGGCGGCCCTCCGTTTGATGCACGTAACCTCGGGGGGCTGCTTTCGTGGGGCAGGGGGCCCAATGGCACACACGCGCTGCGCTGCGTTCATTCCAAGGGCAACGCTCTGGTGCGTCGCCACCCTCTTCGCCGATGGGGTCTGCCACCGTGCGGCACTGGGAATAGGGTCGAGAGAATTGAAATGAAGTGCGGATCGGCAGGCCAGGCCGACCTATGATTGTGTGTTTGACAACTGAGGGTGCCGGGCGGTCTGCTCTCGTTCGCTTGAACCGACCAGCCTTGAAGGAGCCCTACTATGGCCGAGACCATGATTCTGACCATCCCCGTGAAGCCCGAGAAGCGCGATGAGTTCGCGCAGATGATGGGGGGTGTCTTGCCCGACACCCGCGCCTACGAAGGCTGTCTCGGCGTTGACCTCTGGCTTCCCGAAGACAACGACAGCAACGTGCTGTTCTTCGAGCGCTGGGCGACCCGCGCAAACCAAGAGGCCTACTTTGCCTGGCGCATCGAGACCGGCCTGATGGACGCGCTCGCGCCGTTCCTCGCGGGTGAGCCCGTGGTGACGTGGATGGACGTGAAGCACTCGTTCTAGCGAGCGTTTCCTGAGGCTGGGGGCTCGCGCGGTGAGCCTCCGCATTAGTGGGCTCCACCCCAGGAGCCCACTTGCCCTCACCCACGGTCGACGAACAGATCAACCAGGCCCTCGCACCGGCGAGCAAGGCCTTCTCGAACCTCGTGTTCTTCGAGCTCCCCATCTTCGGCGTCGGGGTGCCGTTGGTCGTCCTCTGGCTCGTGGCTGGAGCGGTGTTCTTCACCCTCTACTTCCGGTTCGTGAACCTGAGTGGAATCCCACTCGCCATTCGCACCCTGCGCGGCGAGTTCGATGAAGAGGACGCACCGGGCCAGATCAGCCACTTCCAAGCGCTCGCGACGGCCATCTCGGGCACCGTGGGCATCGGCAACATCGGTGGCGTGGCGATTGCCATTGCGGCGGGCGGTCCCGGGGCGACTTTCTGGATGATTGTCGCGGGCTTTCTCGGCATGGCCACCAAGTTCGCGGAGTGCACGCTTGGCGTTCGCTACCGCACCGTTCATCCCGACGGCACCGTGTCTGGCGGGCCGATGTTCTACCTGCGACGGGGTCTCGAGCAGCGCGGCTGGGGCGGCGCGGGTCGCGTCCTGGGCAGCTTCTACGCGGTCGGCATCATGATCGGCTGCCTGGGCGCCGGCAACATGTTCCAGGCGAACCAGGCCTACGTGCAGGTCCGAGCCGTGACCGGTGGAGACGCGAGCCCCATCGATGGATACGGCTGGGCGGTTGGGCTCGTGCTGGCTCTGGTGGTGGGTGGCGTCATCTTGGGCGGCATTCGCTCCATCGCTGCGGTCACCGCCCGTTTGGTTCCACTCATGGCCGGGCTCTACTTCGTCGGCGCCATCGCGGTGATTCTGATGAACATCTCGGCGCTTCCTGCGGCCGTCGTGGCCATCGTGCACGGCGCCTTCACGGGGCATGCGGTGGCGGGCGGCGCGATTGGCGCGATGGTCGTGGGTATGCAGCGCGCGGTCTTCAGCAACGAAGCCGGCATCGGCTCGGCGTCGATTGCCCACTCGGCGGTTCGCACCCGCCTTCCGGCGACCGAGGGGTTGGTGGCGCTCTTCGAGCCCTTCATCGACACCATCGTGATCTGTACGCTCACGGCGCTGGTCATCGGCGTGGCCGGCGTCACTTGGCCGGAGTTCATGGACTCTGGACTCAAGGGCGTCGCGATGACGTCGGATGCGTTCCGCCGCACGGTCTGGTGGTTCCCGTACCCGCTTGCTGTCGCCGCGGTGCTGTTTGCGGTGTCGACGATGTTGTCGTGGTCCTACTACGGCATGCAGGGCCTGACCTACCTGATCGGACCGTCCGCGGGCGGCCAGACCGCGTACAAGATCGCTTTCTGCGTGTTCATCGTCATCGGCGCCTCGATCAAGCTCGACGCGGTGCTCGACTTCAGTGATGCGATGGTCTTCGTGCTCTGCGTTCCGAATGTCTTTGGCCTGTTGCTACTCGCTCCCGTGGTCTCGGAAGAGCTACAGAAGCTGCGCGACCACGCGAACAGCGCTGCGGCGACCGAATGATGAACCGGGAAGAGTGGATGAACGACGACCTGACGGACTGGCTGCAGCGCGGCGGTGACCATCGCCTCATCGCTGGCGAGGACGAGCTGTCGCCCTACCGCGTGTCGCTGCATGTGCGGAACTCGACGCCCTTTGGCTCATGCACGGCCAGCAATCCGGGGGTTCGAGGCCTGGAGGCCGCACGCGTGGCCTTTGACCAGTGGAAGGCCTCTGGTCGCTCCGACGCGGTCATCGAGGAGCTGCAGCAGAAGACGCGCGACGAGCTGCGCGAGACCTTCACCCTGTCGCCAGGCACCTCGATTGTGCTCACGCCATCGGGAACGGACGTCCTCTACTTGCTCAACGCTCTCGTGCACCAACGAGACCGGCATGCCCATCACGTGGTCGTGGGGGCGAGCGAGCTGGGAGGCGGCACTGTCCGCGCCAGTGAGGGCAAGACCTTCTCGGCACAGCGTCCGTTTGGGGGCGACCTCGAGATCGGGCTGCCCCTCGAGGGAGTGGCCGAGCGCTGCAGTGCGGAGGCCGTGTACCTGCGGGAAGCGGCTGGAATGCGCCTCGATCTCGACGCGATCGATCACGTGGTCGAGCAGCGGGTACACGCCGCCGCGGCTCCGGACACGGTCGTGGTTGTGCACCTCGTCGCCCACTCCAAGACCGGACTGCGTGCGCCTTCCTTCGACTTGGGCAAGCGGCTCAAGCAGCGCTACGGCAATCGTGTCCTGATCTTTGTCGACGCCGCTCAGGGCCGCGTCGCGCCGGCCGATGTCCGCCTAGCGCTGACCTGTGGCTTCGTGGTCATGTTCACAGGCTCGAAGTTCTACTCGGGCCCCCCGTTCTCGGGCGCGCTGTTCTTGCCTGGTGAGTGGGCCGGCGACCCCGGCCCGATTCCCGCCGCCCTTCATTCCTGGTTCGACGCTGCAAGCCTGCCGACGGCCTGGCACCTCGCCCGCGCGAGCCTGAGCCACGCCTCGAACCCTGGCTTGATGCTGCGTTGGCGCGCCGCGATGGCCGAGATCATCGCCTACCACGCGATTGTGCCGCGCCGTCGTGCCGCGGTCTACGCGACCTTTGCGGGTGCCGTGCACGAGATTCTCGGTCCCGACGGTCCCATCGACCTTGAGTTTCCGCGGCCTCCGACCCACGGCCTCGTCACCGGCCTGGGCGCGTTTCCGACGGTGTTCGGCTTTCGCGTGCGCGACGAGCATGGCTGGCTGGACACTCCCCGCATGAAGACGCTTCACCGGCTTCTCGACGAGGACGAGTCGGGTCCGTTCGGCGCCCATCACCTCGGTCAGCCGGTGGCCCTGGGGCCGCCAGGGGAGGACCGGCGTGTGCTGCTGCGAGTGGCACTCGGTGCGCGAACGGTCACCGACCTAGCCCGCGAGCCCGATGCCGGAGGTCGCTGGATGCGGGGTCGCATTCGCGCGCTTCGCGCCAAGATCGAGCACTTGCTGTCCGAGGGTCTGGAGCACTCCGATGGGTGACGCGCGCTGTCCCGTCGAGGCGGTTCCAGAGGCCCTGCAAGCGGCTCGGGAGGCCGGACTCTGGCCGGTGAAGGCGGCGCTGTTTCACGACCTCGACGGCTTGAGAGGTCGCATCTCGGCGCTCCAGGCGGCGTTCCCCGACGACACGCTGCACGCCGTGGCCATCAAGGCCAATCCGGTGATCGAAGTGCTTCGCACCATCGTGGCGACCGGGGCGGGTCTCGAAGCGGCGAGCTGGGAAGAGGTGCAGTGTGCCGTCGCCGCCGGCTGTCCCGCGGACCGCATCGTCTTCGACTCGCCTGCAAAGACCGACGACGAGCTTCGGCAGTCACTGGCCCTCGGCGTCTGGATCAACGCCGACAACGACCAGGAGCTCGAGCGACTGCAAGCCCTCGGAGCGCCTGGAAACGCCCGCGTTGGCTTGCGGGTGAACCCCCAGCTCGGCGAAGGCTCGATCGCCATGACCAGCACGGTCGGCCGAAAGAGCAAGTTCGGTGTGCCGCTGCAGCGAGCGCCCGAGCTGCTGAAGCGCTTTCCATTCCTGTCCGGCCTGCACGTTCACACCGGCTCGCAGGGCGTTGGGCTGGCGCTTCTAGAGCAAGCCGCACTCGCCGTGGCCGAGGTGGTCGAGGCCCACGGGCTCGAGTGGATTGACATTGGTGGCGGCATTCCCGTGCGCTACCGCGATGATGCGCCGATGCCGCCCACCTTCGCGGCGTGGGCCAAGGCCGTCGCGTCGATTCCCAGCCACATCAAGGTGCTCACCGAGGTGGGCCGGTCTGTTCACGCACCGACGGGCTGGGCCCTCTCCGAGGTCGTCTGCACGAAACAGATCGATGGGCGCGAGACCTTGGTGATTCACCTTGGCGCAGACCTGCTGCTTCGGCGGGTGTACCGGGCGGAGCAGTGGGACCACGAGTTCGTGCTGCTGAACCCCGATGGCACGCCGAAACAAGGTCCCGAGCGGCCTAGCCAGATCGCCGGCCCGCTCTGCTTCTCCGGGGACCTGCTCGCGCTTGACCGTCCGCTCCCTGGTGCCGAGCCCGGCGACTTGCTGATGATTCGCGACACCGGGGCCTACACGCTCTCGATGTGGTCACGGCACTGCAGCAGGGGACTCCCCCCGAGCATTGGCTACGAGCGAGACGGCGCGCGACTACTACACGCCGGCGAGCAACCTGAGCAAGTGGTCGACTTCTGGTCGCTGTAGACGGCCCCGGGCGTGGTTCGGTCCGCGTTGGGCCCTGTGTCGATGACAAACGGGGTTCAACGGTGTATTCTTAAGCCAGGTGCGTGTGGCTCCCCCTCTGGGTCACGCTGCGTGCCGCCAAACTTCGGGGGACCGATGCCCAAGCAGACCCAGCAGTCTTCTGATCAGCAGCAGACTCAGGCGACCACGCAGACCACGGACACCTCCCAGGTCCAGCAGCAGTCGAATGGCCAGAGTCAGGACTCGCTGGCCAAGGCCAAGGCCAAGGTTCCTCGCACGAGTCAAGACGTCATCGCCGCGATCCGGGGCGAATTCGGCTCGGCCATCAAGGCCTACGAAGAGGCGACGAAGACGGCTCGCGGAGAGTTCAAGCCGCTTCTCGACGAGATCCGCGCCTACAAGCCCGGCACGATGACCAAGGACCAGAGCAAGGACTACCTTGGGCGGTACATGGCGATCTCCAAGAAGATCGCCGCAGAGACCAACTCGACGGAAGGCAAAGACCTGCGGGGCATCTACGTGGGTGCCGAGGAGCTGATGGCCGACTGGCAGCACGCTCTCGAGGTCGCTGGAGAGGATGCTGAGACGGTCGCGCAGCTCATGCATATGTACCGCGAGACCAAGAAGATGTACGTGCGCTCGCTGATGATCGACGAGAACGCGGTCGCCTGCCTCAATGGCCGCGACACCGCTCTGTACGGGCAGCCGATGGGGCCGAGCTTCGAGCAGCTCTTCGAGCAGGCCAAGGCGCGTGGAGCCGACACCGACGAAGACGCCTACCGGCAGATCATCGGCTCGTCCAAGCGCTCGAACCAGGACGTGAACAAGTCGGCGCTCGGCAGCAACACGAGTGGTGCGAGTTCGGGGCAAACGAGCCCGAAGACCTAGGGCGCAAGCCCCCCTCAGCGCCAGCTGACGTAGTGCGGTACGGCGAGTGCGTCCGCGAGCGCCTTGCCGAGTGCCACAGCCCATCCGGCGTCGCCTTCGAGATCGATGAGGTCATAGGTGGGGTCCGCCTCAGCCATGAGCTCGCTCTCTTCGACGATGTCTTGCGGTGGCCCCTCGAAGCGCTTCACCCGGACGCCGCGCTCGACCCAGCCAGGCAAGGCGTAGGTGTCGACGTGATCCGCGTCGATCGTGTAGATCACGCCTTCCACGACGAGTCTTCCGACCGACGCTTCGGTGTGGATGCCGGCGGGGGTCCACAGGCTAAATGCGCCCTTCGAGGTCCAGGCCTTGCTCCACGCGGTGGAGAACATGGCGTCCCAGCCGCCCTGACTTGCGCCTAGGGCGCCCGCCAGTGCCTCGACCTGATCTCGGGGCAGGAAGCCCTCCCACACGACCGTCGGTGCTGCAGTCACGTCGAGCACGCCGACCCTGGGGGTCAGCGGCTTGCCAAAGGCCATCGACGAGGCGACAACCAAGAGGGAGCGCTCTCCGACAGTGCCCACGGCTTGGGTCACTTGGGCGATGGTGGCGATGTCGATCTCCGGGGGCATCCGACCTCCTGGACCTAGGATAGCGTCCGTGTACCGACTGTGGGTCGGATTGTGATGGCGGCAGCCTCCGTCTCGCGCGCTCGCGTCTCGTCGCCCGGCCCCTTGTGTGTACGCTAGGCCCATGAGAACACGATGGCCTTGGGTATTGGCGGCGCTGGTCTTGGCCACATGGGTCGGGTGTTGGGTGCTGTCCAGTCGCGCGCCGCAGGACGCCATCGGCCATGAGCCCGGTGACCCCTTCTACGACAGTGCGACCGCTCAGATTCTCGGAACGAGTGAGGCCTGTGGCTTGCCGGTCGCGGTGGTCTGCGAGCAGGACGTCTGCGCGTATGCCGGGTGGACGCTGTCGCCGACCGTGGCCCTCTCCCATCCGGGCTTTGCGGCGAGCTTTGCGCTGAATAGCTTTGTCGGCGACTTTGAGAGCACGGCGTGTGGGCAGGCCTCTCTGGACCTCTTCTTGCGATCGAGGGTGTATGAGGCCCGGCAGATTCAGTTCGACCCCGACGTGTGGTGCGGCGCCATTCCGCGGAAGCCCGGACGGTCGAGTGCCGAGTCTCAGGCGCATCGGGAGATGGCTGAGGTCGCGTGTGCCGAGGCGGCTGCCCTCTTGGATAGGTAGAGCTGCCCGTGCACTGCCTACGACGGGGGCCCCCGATGTCTCCCGGCCGTCGCCCGGAGACAGGGGGGCTTTGAGTGTGTACGCGTTCACCGATTCGGGTGTACTTGAGCTGCCGAACCGCGGCATGACTCGAGACGAAGAGGCTCGCTTGGTGCTGCTGCTCCGGAAGGCGGTCGCTGAGGACGCTGGATCCGCCGAGGGCAGTGTTCCGGCGGCTCTACGCAAGCTGGTAGGCGCCGCGCCCGGAGGGCAGAGCGTCTAGGTCTCGAGGGAGGTGGTCTTCCCCGCGAACCCACGGTGCGCAGGTTCCTGATCGGAGCGTCCCTTGAATCTCATCGATGGCCTACTCAACTGGATGAACACGGCGGACTTCCGCCGAAGGGAAAACCGGGTCGTCCTACTCGTGGTGGGAGGAAGCCTGGTGGTGATGGGCTTGATCGCTCTCGTCGTGGTCGTCGCAGACTGACCCGAACAAGGACCTTGTGAACGGGCTGGTCTCGGAGATGCTGTTCGCGACGCTTCACGCGGTCGGCCTGGCCATGCACCTGGTGTAGGCGCTCGGCCTTCCGCTCCCTGCTATCGTCAGGCATGTCCGATTCCCTCGAACAACTCGCCGCGAAGGGCGCCAAGGACCAGGCCTCTCGCGATGCCGCTCAGCAGGCGAGCAGGGCGGCAGAGCAGCGCGCTCAGCAGGCACTCGACGACCGGGTCGTCCGGCGGTCTCTCGCGACATCGAAAGGGGGCATGGGCTTGTGGCTGCTCGGCATCGCGCCGGTCGTAGCGCTCGGCATGGCGATTCCCGCCGTGCTGGAGGGCGTGGCCGCTGCGGTCGCATTGATCGTCCTAGGGGTCACCTTTGCTGCGGTCCTCTTCGCGGCGATCAAGCTGACCGAGCGTCGGGCCGTAGGCCGAGCGATGCACTGGCTCTCGCACCTGCCGTTTCCCTTCGACATCGACGCGTATCTGGCGGGACTCGCCAACACGGGCATGCAGCGCCGCATCGCTCTGCGCGTCGTCTTCGCCGAGATACCCAGTGAGGCGGACCGAGCGCTCTTCGCAGATGCCGTAGCGGGCGCGGCTGCAATGGAACGGCCAAAGTGGAAGGGCGCGGCGCTGACCGTCGCCAGCGAGACGTTGCAGACCTATGTGCCGAGCAGTGGCGACCGCGACAGCTACTACACCAACGGCCCCATGCACCTGTGGGTCGTCGCGGTCATCGACACCGCTGTGCGCTCCATGCAGGCCCGCCAGCTCATCGAACGGGTCGAGGTCCAGTTTCCGTAAGGCCGGGCGTCCCTAGAGCGGATCGTTGAGCAGGACCTCGTTGTCGACCTCGTACCGGGTCGGCTCGTCGACGCCGTCCACGAGTGCGTTGAGGAGCACCTCGTTGTCCACCTCGTAGCGCGTCGGGGTGTCGCCGTCGATATCGGCGCGGGTCGTCCAGGGAACCTCCGGCGGGCCGCTGATTGGCGACCCGCCTCCGAACAAGTTGCATCCCGTGCCGGCCAGGAGCCCAGCGAGCACTACAGGTCGTAGACGGTGATGAACATGGAGCTCCACGTTCCCTCCAAGCGTTTCGTCGCCGGTTCGCGCAGCAGCTCCGCGTAGCTCTCCTCGCCTTCCCAGGTCCAGGAGTCGATGATGTCGTCTTCTCCGCCACCGTCTCCCGGCGTGTCGTTGTCCATCAGGTACAGCGTCAGCGGCTGGCCAGGCTGCACGTTGAACATGCAGTTGCTCTCGACGGCGGGGTTGTCCGTAGCATCCGCGAAGGTCACCGAGAAGCTCTCCGATCCGGCTCCGGTGCAGTCCATTCGATCACCCAGCCCCTGGCTCGCGCCGGCCTTCAGGTCCGGGTTGCCATTGGATGCGCCGACGAGATCCCAGGTCGTGCCGCCACCGTCCTCGCTTCCACCCCCGGTGACCTCGGCAGAGATAAAGAGCACGTGGAACAGCCGGCCCGTCACCCAGAGGCACTGCCCCGCCTCGGGGTCGTGCACGCCAGCCTCGCCGCAGATCTGAGCCGGGTCACAGTCGGTGTCCGCTGTGCATTCCGTGCCACCTTCCTCTGTGGTTGTGCCCGCGCAACCGATGCACAAGGACAAGCCGACGGTGAGCAGTCCGAGTCTCATGGAGACCCCTCCACCCGGTAGACGAAGAAGTCGTCCACGCCAAAAATGGCATCTCCGTTGGAGAGCGGAGTGAACTGGTCACTGGTCTCGATGCGGCGCACCTCAAGCGGCGGTTCCTGGGCAAAGTCGGTCCAGACCAGGCCCTCGGATGACGAGACGACCGTCGTGGGGTCCAAGAGCGTCTGGTAGCCGTAGGTGAAGGGTAGAAAGGCAACCCACTCCGGATTGTGGGGGTCGCTGACATCCCAGGTACGCCCGTGAGAGACGAGTCTGTCGCCGACGAGGAAGACGTGCTGCTCGTTCAGATCGCCGAGGCTCCGCACGAACGTGGGGCTCGCCTTGTCCGAGACATCGAACAGTGCTTTGCCCTCGAGTCCTCCGAGCCAGACCCAGTCGTTGCCCTGGGCCGTGACGGTGTAGTCGTTGATCGCATTGGGCGTCTCGACGAACCCGATGGCGTCCTCGTAGGTCGAGGTCGTCGACTCTAGGGTGCTTCGCTCGAAGACATACAGACCCGCATGCGAGCCAACGTAGACGTGTGCATCGGTCACCTCGAAGTCCCACACGTTGCCGATGCCCATGTGGTCTTGGGAGAGCGTCGCCCCGCTGAGGTCCACCTGGCTGATGTCCCAGACCTTGAGTTGGCCGTCGCCCAGCGTCCAGAGCGCGTCGCCGTGGACCTCCGCACGGTACAGATGGATGTCGAGTTCGTTGAACTGCGCGTACGGCAGCAGCTCGCCATAGCGGCTGACGTCCAGAACCGTCAGGCCTCGTCCGCCCTGCGCTCCGTACGAGAGCAGGAGTCGCGTGCCATCGGAGGTCAGCACCGCGCCGGCGAATGGGTTCTGCGCAGGGATGTCGGTCGGCCACTGCGCCGTGAGGTCCCAGTCCAGGTACTGCGTGTCCTCTACCACCGGAGTGTGGTCCTCGTCCTCTCCGCCATTCGCGCACGCGAGACCCACTGCCAACAATGGGATGGCGAGGGCAGCTAAGAGCCTAGGGGACGAGCACATAGCGCTGCTCCCAGGTCTCGGTCGATGCGATGTCGAAGTCGAAGTCGATGGTGCTGCTACCGCTGTAGCCGTCACCATCGCGTTCAAGGGGCAGCTCTTCCGGCTCCGACCAGCCGCTTCCCCAGGCGAACTTCAGCCGCCCGTCCTTGCCAGTGTCCCAGAGGACGTATCGGGTGTTGGGCCACAGCTCGGTGGGCACGGCGTCCGGACCGTAGACTGTGGCGGATGGATAGAGTGGTCGGGGCGTGGGGAGCTCCATGATCGCGTACTGTCCACCCCAGTCGTCATATTCGGTGACGAACCGGATCGAGCCGGCGTATGCGAGCGTCTCTTCGAAGCGCACCTCGCCAGTCGACGCGTCGCGGATAGTGAGTCTGTACTCGGCGATTTGCCAGGTACCGTCCCCTCCTGCGAGCGTGCCCTCGATGCCGCCACAAGCGGTGAGGGCGAATAGCAGAGGAGTGGGAAAGCGACGCATTGCACAAGTATACTCGTGCGATCCGCGTCCGGACAGCCGGAGAAAGGGCCGGGAAAGAGCCCTGTGCGCACGGGGACCAGGTGTGTTCAGAGGGCCGCGTCGGCCGATGCCTAGTTGAGGCTCGATGTGATGTGAATCTGTCCCGCGGCGTCGACCTTGGCCTTCTTCTTCTTCTTTCGCTTTGCGGCTGTCTTCACTGTCGCGCATGCTTCTGCGTCGCCGCTCGACGCGACCTCGCCACATGTGGGGTGAATCTCGAAGCCACGCTCATCGACCGCTACCATCAAGATGCTGAGGTCCACGCTTGTGGGCGTGTAGAACGCAAAATTCAGCTCATGGTCGCGGTCCGCCCGAACGGTGCCCCAGGCGATTTCCTCGCGGTGGTTCCGTTCCGAGAGGGTGACTGAGACCTGGTACGCGTAGGCCTCAAACGGCGGGGCTTCCAATGAGAGTTCGACGCTCACACCGCGGACTGCGCTCTCGAGCAGTTCGACAATCTCAAGTTGCGGCTCAATTGGGGTCGGGTCCCTATCCTGCCCGAACGCTGCCGAGGCGGTAAGCAGGGCAAGAAGGGCGGCAGGCTGGACGATTCGAGTCATGGAGTCTCCGAGTTGCTGGCGGTTAGCGCTGTGCGGCGGTGTGGACACCCATCGTCAATCCCACGGAACGCCCTAGAGGTGGGCGAGCACCGCATGGCCCTGGCTCGGCCTTACACTGTTACCCAGGTCACAACGTGCGCCGTGTGTGGCTTGGCCCCTGTCCGTTCGCTACAGGTCCCAGGTGGAGGCGTGATGGACCGGCCTGAACTGCTCGCTTCGTATTGTCCAGGCTGTGGTTGCAGTCCGGCCCGGGCGCCCTGTCAGAAGTGCGGAACGCCGGCGCCTGATCAGGTTGACCCCAGTCCCGCCGATGGCTCGGTGTATGGCCTGCTGGGGCTCGGAGTGTTCTCGCTTGGAGTCGCCGCGTACCTGCTGCTGACGCTGGAGGGGGTCGCTGGCTGGGTTGGCGGCGGGTTCTTGACTCTTGTGGGCACGGCGCTCATCGCCATGTTTGCGTGGAACCGCATTGCCGATGAGCGGGAATGGACCCTGGTCGCCGACGGGGCACGGGCGACCGTGGTGCTTGGCCGATTGGGCGTAGTGTTCGCGACGGGATGGCGGGAAGAGCGCGGACCCCTAGAGGTGGATGTCGCTGACTTGGCAAGCTGCTCAGCGGGGGACCTATGGGCCGCCCTGGAACAACGATTGCACCCCATCGAGACCCTCGAAACGGCGCTGCCCGAGCTCATGGCGCTGGCCGCCGCAGCTCGAGGCGAAGTAGTCGTGCGGCGCTGCAGCCGGGTGGCCTGGGGCTTGCGCAGCGGCCGCGTTGTGGAGCAG
>JAGSGY010000171.1 GCA_023954855.1 Pseudomonadota bacterium
AGCGAGCGATTGCACGCAAGATCGTCATGCCTCTGCACGCACGCGGCATTCGGGTCGCGGCCTAGCGGCTCGGCTCACTCCAGTCTGCGCATCCAGGCGAGGTGCCGGCCTCACAGTCGGCCCTCGCTTCGGCGATGGTCGTCCAATCCTCCATGCCGCCCGCGTAGCCCGGGTAGAAGTAGAAGTTGTTTCCATAGCAGTCGTCGATCTGCTCGCAAGACCCCACGAGCCCCTTGGTCGGACAGCGCTCTCTGCGTAGGACCCCACCGGCCGCGCCGCACTCGGTCTCGGCCTCTTCCGCGGTGTGAATCTCGGAGGCCATCGAAAAACACCAGGTGTCGTCGGGGGCCAAGCACTGACAGTTGTCGCTGCTGTTGCTGCAGACGTTCTCGACCTCCGCGCTGTCGTTACTGTCAGATGAGCGGTCGTCGCTGGTGACTGCGGGCTTGCAGCCGACGACCCACAGACAAGCGAGGCCGACGATGGCGGCACGAGCGGCGTGAGGTCGAGAGTGAGGCATGTGCTCACGTAGCCCAAAACCTCCTCGAGTGAGCGGTTTGCCTCGATCGACCTCCCAATCGCGGTACCCTTCCCTCGGAGGTTCGATGACCCGCGTGTGCTTCTTGTCTGCGCTTCTTGTGGCGACCGCCTGCACTGACGGCACGGGGGTGGGCCCGCTCGGTTCAGGTCCTGGTGGAACAGACCACCCCTGCTTTGGCAATCGAACGGATACGGTCTGGGTCGACGACGATGACTCTGTCTGGGTGGGCTGCGGAAGCACCACCGAGGGCTACGGCCTGTACCGGAGTCTCGACCTCGGCGACTCGTGGATCGAAGTGGCCGGCTACGAGAGCTGGCGGGTCAACCACGTTCACCGCGCAACAGACGGCAAGCTCTACGTCGCCGGTACCGACACCGACGGCAGCGAGCGCGTGCGCGCCATCGTCAGCGACACCGAGCATGAGCTCGTGTTCGCCTCGCAGAGCCAGACCTGGAACAGCTTTCAAGTCGGCACCTTTGCGCGCACCGACGCCGGTCTCTCCGTGGCTGAGTCCCACACGGGCGCAGACCTCGCCTGGCGCAGCGCCGATACCGAAGCCTGGCAGGACGGCTACGGCTGGCCGACCGACTCCGAGAGCTACCAGGTCCTCGACATGGTCGTGTTCGGAGACACCCTCGTCGGAGTCGGCAGCACCATCATTCAAGCGCCGCACGTATTCACCCACGTGGCGGGCCAAGGCTTCGCGATGACCCCCACCGCACTCGGAAGCTACGAAGGTGAGCTGTGGTCCGTCGACACGGACGGCGTCGGCTTGATCGCCGGTGGTGTGGACCAACAGCGCAACGTGGGCATGGTGTTCTGGCTCAACGGCGGGGACCCCAGCGTCGTCGCCGACTGGGAGGCTCTGGACGTCGAGACCGTGTCGAGCGAGCCTACCTGGATTCGAGGCGTGTGCCGCAACGGCGACGAGCTGGTCGCGGTCGGCGAGTACAGCACGCGCAGTGCGGGCCTTCTGTTGCGTTCCACCGACGCGGGCACCACTTGGACCGACGAGACGCCCGATGGCGCCCCGAGCCTATCGCAGTGCGCGATTCGCGGTGAGACCACCGCCGTCACCGGCGCGAGTGGCTGGTTCCGGCGCCTCTAGCGAAGCTTACGGCCCGACGGTCGGCAGCTCTTCGTCCACAGCGGCCGCGAAGAAGATGCGGCGCAGCTCATGGTGGCCACGCTGGTTCGGGTGAATGCAGTCACTCTCGAACCACAGCGACGGATCCGTCGCGTCGTAGGTGTCGATGTCGGTCATCGTGTAGTTGAGCCCATGGCCAGCGAAGTGGCCGTGCATGTCGACGACCGAGAAACCCCGTGTCTCGGCCATGGTGCGCAGGTTGTCGTTGGCCTGCTGAAGTGCGGCGACCGCCGACGAGGTGTCGAAGCCCTGGAAACACGCGGCCGCCGTGCCCACGCCATCGGATGGGTCGTAGACGTTGGCCATATAGACATACGCACCATCGGGGAACTTCGACGTGTCCTGGGTCCAGTCGATGAACGCGCCGATGTTCGTATTCATCGCCGCGACCGTTTGCGGCTGGGCGCTGGGCTGAAGGATGACACTGACGAGGTCATTTCCGCCAATCGTGACGCCGATGAAGACTGGGCCCGACACGGGAAAGGTCAGCTCCGCCTCGGCTGCAGCAGCCTGAGTGAGAAGGTCGCCGGTGGTATCTCCCCCCTTCGCCACATTCACCGTGCGAGTGATTGACGGAAAGGCGTCCTGGAGATCGTGCGCCTCGTATCCGCCCCAGGTGGTGTCGTTGTTCTGCACCAACAGCTCGGACCAGGACAGCGTGTCTCCCGCGCCCACGCCCGCGGTAATCGAGTCGCCAAAGAAGATGGCCGTCGTCGGGGACGCCGGTGGGTAGCTCTCGGGCACATAATTGTCCACGTCGGGGTCGATGAGGTCGACCATGTCGCTATCGCTATCAGCGCCTACGTCCTCGCCATTGCAGCCAATCGCCATGGTGAGCGCGAAGAGAGTCAGAAAACGTGCCACGAGTCCTCCCGGATGGGCGCACTCAGCCCGACCCGTTGACGTCCGTCAAGCAAGACAGACGTCAAGCCTGCGAATCCGCCTACAGAGCCGACTCAGGCACGCAGATCAGCCCTCTTCCGGCTCCCCGGAGCGGAGAATCGCCGGGAGGGTGAGCACGCTGCACGCGGCGTTGCGGACGACGTGCTCGGCCACCGACCCCATCACGAGGCGCGACACTCCCGTGCGCTCGAGAGTGCCTACGAGCACCAGCGCATAGTTCTCGGAGCGCTCGACCACACCTGCCCCAGGCTCCCCTTCGGCGAGAATCGCATCGCCTCGAATCGACGCGTCGAGGGTCACCAGCAAGGACTCGATGGCACGTAGATCAGGCTTTCGGGCTTCAGCAAGCTCGCGTTCAGCTTGGGCGCGGACGGTGGCGTCTGCAATGTGGGGCACGCGCACGGGATCCACATACGCGATGTCGATGCGTCCCTTCAGCGCCGTGGCCCACTCGCCGCCCATCTCGACCAGCCACCGCGCGCTCTCGCGATGCGGGTCCACGCCCACCAACAGGCGAAACTCCTCGCCCTCGGGCAGCTCCGCCCGTGGAATCAGCACGGGGCAATGCGCCCGGTGAATGACGCGTGCCGCCATGGGACCTACGAACCACCGCACCAGGGCGCTAGGTTCCCGAGGGCCAACGACCAGCGCATCGACGTGTTCGGTCTGCTCGATCAAGACCTCGATTGGCGCACCCGGCTTCACGATGGTCTCGCCGCGCACGGCCTCGGGCACCGCCTGAAGCATGGTCTCGAGGGCTGCCTTGCGCTTGGCCATCTGCGTTTCGTCTTCGCGTCCCGACGCAAACAGCAAGTCGAGCTTTCCGCCGAGACGCACGGCAAAGTGGCTCGCTTGCTCGACAAGCCATTCGTGGCCGCCGATTCGTAGGTCTACACCGAGGAGAATGCGCATGAGGTCTCACCTGCGCGGCGAAGCAGCCGCAAGGGAGCGTTGTACACGATCCGGGTGCACGAGGTCGAGGGGGTTCAGAAGCCCGTGCAGTCAACCACGTCCACGTCGTAGGCGATCGTCGCGAAACTACCCGACACTTCGACGTGGTAGCTGTGCCCGGGCGTCACACTCGCCACGTTGTCGAAGGTCCACCCCACCGCGTAGCGACTGCCGTAGAACTGGAGCAGCGAGCGCTGCGTGACGGCAACCGGGCTTCCGTCCCGAGACACGGAAACCACGACGTCGTTTGCATTGAGATTGAGCGTGTCCGACTGGACCGACCAGCCATTTTCGTCGGTGTCCGTCCACCAGATCGATGCCGGCGCGAGGGCATCCGCGGGCACCACTCCCGGTGGGGGCCAGGCTGTCCATTCGGCACCGGCGTTTCCGCTTCCCCCGATCACCTGGAGGCAAGAGTAGCTGTCGGTACTGCCGATACCGATGGGCCCTAGGCTATTCGAGAGAATCCAGCGGCGATGCCCCATCGAGGCGGCATTGCCACCGCCGAAGTCGACCATGTACAGGTCAATGGCCTGAACCGCTCGGGTCGAGGCGATGTTGCTCTGTCCCGCCGAGGTCGAGCCGGCGGTGAGGTTGAGGCACTCGCCATTCGGCCAGTCGTTCGGCGGATTGTGCGAGAGGCCGCCATTCGCATGCTGGATCACCGCGCAGTCTTGGGCCGACGCGTTCTTGCCGGCGTCGTAGGTCACCGCAGGAAGGCCCGCGAGCCAACGCATCAAGTTGACCTGAGTCAGCGTATTGGCGCGTCCCGGGTCCTGGAGGTCCCCTGCGTCGCATGTGGACTCGTCGCCCGTCCAGGCCCCCTCTGCCGTGTTCGCGCGCCCGGTGTTCCAGGCGCCACAGACGCGTGCCACATCCGCGTCGGCGTCGGTGTCGGTGTCGGTGTCGGAATCCGCGTCCGTATCGGCGTCGGCGTCCGTGTCCGCGTCCGCGTCGGTGTCCGAGTCCGCATCGGTGTCTGCGTCGGCATCGGTGTCCGCGTCGGTGTCGGTGTCCGCCTCGAGGGCGAGCTCGAGCCCATAGGTGAACTCCGGCGACGTCGCCCCGGCATGCGTGACCACGTAGACGCCGGAATCGGCGACCGCGGTCCAGCTCACTTCGGAGCAGGCATTCGACGCCGAGATGTCGTCGTTGCTGTCGAGCACATCGCGCCCGTTGTTCGCGTACAGCGTAAGGTCGGAGTCGAGACCCGCCCCGCACGTGTCAGACGGCCCGTCGACCACCGTCGCTCGCAGCGTGGAGCCCCCCGGAACGTTGATCCGCATCCAGTCGTAGTCTCCGGCGCAGATCGACAGGTCTGAGTGTGTCCCTAGCGTGACGTCCGTCGCCGCGCGCCGGCGGTCGTTGGCCTCATACCGATCGGCGACGCAGGCAGGGTCCGTATCGGTGTCGGCGTCCGTGTCGGCATCCGCGTCCGTGTCGGCATCCGCGTCCGTGTCGGCATCCGCGTCCGTGTCGGCATCCGCGTCCGTGTCGGCATCC
>JAGSGY010000053.1 GCA_023954855.1 Pseudomonadota bacterium
CCGGAACTCCCCGACGTGCACCGACGTCGACTGCGAGAGCTCCAGCTCTGGCACGCGAGGCAGCTGCTTGCCGGTCAGCTCCGGCCGGTCCGTCCGGTTTCGTGAGCGCGTCCAGGTCAGGTTCGATTGGCTGTCGAGCCAGGGCGTGGACAGCGTAAGGGCGGCTTCGAGCCCGAGCGTCGACGTGCGGCCGAAGTTGGTCGGGATGCTGGTGCCCTGGCCGTTCTGAACGAAGATGATCTGGTCTTTGACGTGCGACTGGAAGTGCGTGAGCTCGACCACGGCATCGACCGGACCCGCAGCAGCCTGGCCTCGAACACCCACATCAGCCTGCCAGCCGACTTCGGGCAGAAGGTCCGTGTTTCCGACGATGCCCCCGCGGTCTCCGAACAGCTCAGCAAAGTCCGGCGGACGGAAGAAGCGGCCCCCGTTGGCCTTGAGCGCGAGCCCTGAGACCGGACGAAACAGCACACCGAGGCGCGGCGAACCCACCACCTGAACGTCGCGCCCATCCGGCGCGATGGCCGTCTCAGCAAAGGGCACCTTTCCGAGCAGGCGATTGTCGAGCACGTCGACCTGCCCGACCGGGGTCAGGCGCAGACGCTCATCGAGCAGCCAGACGTCCGCCGATGCCGAAGCGCTCGCGACATAGCGAACGCGGGGGTCTGCGACCCGGTCGAGCATTCGGTCGGTCTGCACGTATCCATCACGTCGGGCCGAGACGGTCACTGACGGAACGACCAGCGCATTGCCGGCCCATGCGGCATGGGCAAGCGCCCCCACACTCGAGGTCGCGTAGCGGTCCCACTGACGGCCCACACCGACTTCGCCCTCGCGGTCGTTGAAGCTCTCGTGACGATGGTGCAGCCAGACGCGCTCCGAGAGGCTCCAAACCCCTGGTCGCTGCTGCAGACGTAGCGTCGACAGGTTGCGCCAAGTGCCGAGCCGGACCGACTCGGTGGGGCTGTTGAGGTGGCCGGGAACGCCCTCTTGGCGGGACAGCCACGCATTGCTGAGGGTCGCGGTGTGGCGCTCCCCGACGCGCGCTCGGAGGTGGGCGGAGAGTTGGCTCTTGTCGTTGTTCGCGCGCAGGCGGCGCTCGTCGTCGAACACCTCGTAGATGGTGCCGTTGTTCGAGAAGAAGCGGTAGTTGCCCTGAGTACCGAACAGCTCGGCGAAGGCCATGACGTCACCCGGCATGGCACCGACAGTGAACGGCTGGCTCGTCTGCCCCGTCATGCGTGCCGTCTGGTGCGCACCTGACGCGACACTGCCACCTGTGGGCAGTCCCTCGGCGCTGCTCACTAGGTTGACGACCCCGCCGACCGGTGCGGCACCGAACTCGACAGGTGCATTGCCCCGATAGACCTCAACCCTCTCGAAGGCGGCGAGCGGCAGCTCCGCAAGGTTCACGGCGGCGCCGCCGTGGGGGTTGAGCGGCACCCCGTCGAGAAACACCTGAACCTGGCGAAAACTGGAGCCGCGTACGCTCACGGCTGAGTAGTCGCCGAGCCCACCCAGACGGCGCACCACCACCCCTGACGCACTGTCGACCACCGAAGCCAGGTCCGCGCTGGCGGGCAGTCGCTCATCCACTTCGATGACGGTCACCGCGGCCGACGTCTGCCCTGGGTCCAGCTTCGGAGCCTCGGCTTCCACCACGATCTCGTGAGGCGCACGGGTAGTGTCGACCGGCTCTTGAGCGTGCAAGAGCGGCGTGAACAGAAATAGAATTGGCGTGACCGGCAGCAGGGAAGACCCTCCGCCGGGGAGGATCGAGCGTGTCCCTGCAAAGGGAACCACCCGTTCTTCTTCCCCGAAGAACGATGCGCGCGCATTCTGAAGGCCGGTCTCCTGGCTTCCGGATCACCTGGCCGCAGCACCTTCCCAGAGCGTGAGCTCCAGTGGTTTCATTGCGGTGGCCATCCCCGGTTACAGTGGCGGGGGCCGCGCCGGACTTGCAGCGAACTGCGTACCGGCTTCCCGTTTCATCCCGCATTCTTGCTGCGGGACACCTTCTTGCGCTGACTGACAAAGAGCTTGACCCAGATAGGCTGCCCTTGAGTCGCCGTCAAAAAACGACATCCATTTACAGTGTAAGTAGCTACTCTGAAATGCGGACCACCGAGACCGTATACGCGTCGGTGAGCACGGCCAAGGTCTGTGCGTCGAGAAACTCTGCACGCCCGTACTTGGCCATTCCGAGAGGCATGAGGTGTTGACGCCAATGCGCGTGGCGAAGCCTCATCGGGTCCTCACTCTCCCGATAGCTATCGTACACCGAAACCCATCCGCCGGAGGCCTCGACAAAGCGCGATCCATCGGCGGAGATGGTCGCCCGGATGTCATCAGAGACGCGGTGTTGCCCATCTCGAAGCACATAAAGGCCATGGGATGGGTAGCAGAACCCACTGACGAACACAGTCCCGTCATTCGCGATCTGAACGCCATTGACCGTCTTGAAGTCTGCCGGCAAGACCTCCTCGGCACCGCTGCTGACGTGAATGCGGCGAACGACGCCTAGCATGGAGAGGGCCACCCACTCACCGCTTCGGCTGATCGCACCGACTGGAGATGGCGCCGCACTACCGGTCGGCTCGATGAGCGCCTGACACGTCCAGCGCTGCACCACCGACCCGTCGCTCGAGTAGAGCGCTGCCCCATCCGCATCGGGGCCGAGAATGAGACCCGAATCGGTCGCCGAGAGGGCATCGAGGACCTCTGGCCCCTGGAACTGGACCACCCGCTCGACCCTAAGGCCTTCCTCGGCATGGACCCGAGTCAGAGTGAACAGACGGTGCAGTCCGCCCTCCACCCGCGACCACGCATGCGACTTCACCCAGGCCGTGCCCGTCTCATCGCAGACCACCTGGCAACCCGGGCTCTGGTTTCCAGACCCCACTCGAGCCGTTCGGGTCACGCAGCTGTCCGCCTCGATGCAGTGCACGGCATCCTCTGGATCCGCGACCCAGACTCGGCCCATGCGGCGGTCGACTCCATGACCGATTTCGCCGTAATAGTTCATCATCAGCCGCGTCATCCATCGAATGCGCCCATCTTGGGGCCCGCGCACGATGTAGCCTTCCTTGTTTAGGAGGAAGCGAAGCGCGGCGTGGTAGCCATTCTTGAAGGTCTTCTTCCGCGACTTGCCGGCGGCGTCGGTATGCAGCGCCACAAAGGCGTCGGCCACCCCCTGCTTGGGGTCGATGCTGGCGGTTCGGTTTGGGTCGTCGCGGTGTGAGAAGAGCATGCGGAGCCACCTGGGAGCGCGGAGATCGGAATCGCAGCAAAGGCATATCCGACCGCCCCCACAGCGTGCCGATTTCCTGGTCAGATACGGTGTAAGTGCACAGCCAAGCGCCACCGAGGACCCACGTCTCCACCACCCCATGAAGTACGCTCGCAGCGAGCCCACTGTAACGGCCCAGTAAATGTCCCTTGACCTGGGGCCTTCCGCCGATTCTGAGGATGCATGAGCACGCGGCCTTCCATTCTCGTTGTCGAAGACGAGCCCCACATCCGCCGGGGGCTCTGCGACCTGCTGGCCTACAATGGCTATCAGCCCACCGGTGCCGCAGATGGTCTTTCCGGGCGAGAGCAGATGCTCTCCCAACCCTGGGACCTCGTGATCCTCGACGTGATGCTGCCGGGCGTCGACGGCGTCACCCTGTGCCGCACCCTCCGCGAAGCACGACCCGGGCAAGCCATCCTGATGCTGACCGCCAAGGGATCCGAGGCCGACATCCTCGCGGGCTTCGAAGCCGGATGCGATGACTACGTGGCCAAGCCCTTCTCGATGCCGCAGCTCGTGGCGCGAGTGGGTGCTCTAGTGCGGCGGGCCTCGACGACTCCAACGCGCTGGACACTCGGCCCCGTCGAGGTAGACGCCCACCAGCTCGTCGCGAGCAACGGCCAGACCGAGGTGGAGCTCTCTCCGCGCGACGTGGCCGTCATCGGCCATCTGCTCCAACACAAGGACCGGGTGGTTCCACGAACCGAGCTGCTGACCGAGGTCTGGGGCTACCAGCGCGTCGACCACGTCGAGACACGCGCGGTGGACATGCACATGGTGAAGTTACGCCGTAAGCTTGCTGCCGTGGCGGGCGAACTCGCCCTGATCGAGACGGTGAGAGGCGCGGGCTACCGGCTGAGCCGGGCCTTGTGAAGACGCCGCCGTCCAGAGGCCGGGTGGCGGCCGTGCTCGTGCTCATCGCTGTGGCACTCACTGCCGCGCTTGCGATGCTCGCGAACCGGGCACTCGCCGTGGCCGACCGAGAAGCGGCTCTACAGCGCGAGGTCATCGCAGAGCGCCTCTTCGACGACATGGAGCAGACGCTCACTGCCTTCATCGCCCAAGAAGATGCTCGCCCCTTCGACCACTGGCGTCCAACCGTGCTCGCCCAGGGAAGCGCCACTCTCGTGCCCTCTCCGCTTGCGGAAGGTCCGCCGGAGTCGTTCGTCGTCGCCTACTTTCAGATTGACCCTGATGCGACCGTCAGCAACCCGCACGAGCTCCCGGCCGAGCACCCCGCCACACGCGAGGACCTCGGTCAGCGCTTCGAGGGCTGGGGAGGAGACGCCGTCGAGACCCGAACCATCGACGTCGTGGTTCCGCCCTCCCCCAAGAACAACGTGCAGATGGCGGCTTCGAAGCCAGCTCCGAAGCCCGCACCGGCGGCCCCAAGCAAGTCGACCCACAACGTGGGCGCTACCGAGCAACGCGCCCTCCTCGATGTGAGCCAGACCATCAGTCGAGGCGCATCCAAGCGGTCGCAGCGCCGCGAGATGCAGCAGACGGTCATGCAGACGCAGGTCAGCAACTTCGTCGACCCTGGCCAGATTGAAGACTTCCAGGCCGAGCTCGAACCCCAGGCCGCTGCGCCGCTCGACGAGCCCGTTCAGAACATCCAGCAAGCCCTCCAGCAGGCGGCCACACCGGTCGAGGAACCCGTTCAGGAAATCGAGCAAGCCATCCAACAGGCGGCCACACCGGTCGAGGAACCCGTTCAGGACATCGAGCAAGCCATCCAACAGGCCGCACCGGCGCCAGCCATCCCGGCCCCCCGAGTCATTCAAGTGCAGGTCCCGGACGCGCGATCAAGCGCCGTGGATGTGGCCGTCTCGCCGCTAAGCTCGACGGTGGACGCACAGGGCCGCTGGCTCACTCGCACAGTGCGAGTCGACGGACGTACTTGGGTTCAGGGCATGCTCATCGACGACGACGCCCTGCGCGCCGACCTCGCCAAGAGCCTGCGGCCCCTCGAAGAGGTGGCGACCTTGAGTTGGTCGGATGGCGAGTTCGAGCACCGCTTCGCCGCGCCCTTCGAGGGGGTGACTGCCTCGCTCACGGTGCACCCTCTCGACGCCTCAGACTCCCCCTGGAACTACATCCTCGGCCTGACCGCGCTCGTTGCGGCCATCGCAGCCGTCGGTCTCGGCGCCGCCTGGCGGACCACCACCGCCAGCCTCGCGCTTGCCGAGGAACGAAGCGACTTTGTCTCGGCGGTGACCCATGAGCTGCGCTCACCGCTCACGAGCATCCGCATGTACGCCGAGATGCTCGAGTCCGGCATGGCCGCCGATCCGGGGACGGCCGCCGAGTACCACACGGTCATCCGCGAAGAAGCCGAGCGCTTGAGCCGGCTGGTCGAAGACGTCCTGACCATGGCCGGGCTCGAGCGCGGAGGTCTGGTGCTCGCCGCACCCGAGCCGCTCGGCGACGTCATCACCAGGGTCGCGGCGACGGTTCAGCCGGTCGTCGGCGCCCAGAACCAGACGATTCACATCGAGGTAAGCGAGCCCGCTCGCAGCATTCCCGTGCCCGCCGATGCGCTGACCCAGGTCCTCAGCAACCTCATCGACAACGCCAGCAAGTTCAGTGTGGATGCGACCGACCGCCGCATCCACATCGAGGCCACCGCCACATCCACCGCCCTGAAACTGGTCATTCGCGACCACGGTCCTGGCGTGACCGAGGCGGTGCGCACCCAGATGTTCACCCCGTTTTTCCGCGGAGAACGAGAGCTCACCCGCAAGACGCGTGGCACTGGCATTGGCCTGTCGCTCGTGGCCGGCATCGTCGGTGAGCTCGGCGGAACCGTCTTGGCCCGGAATCACGCCGACGGCGGACTCGAAGTCGTCGTGCAGCTTCCACGATGAACCCGCCCAAGCCATGACCGGGCACTCGACCTACGACGGGCACTGGGGTGCGGGCTCGTCATGGCCGCACTCACGGCCCTATCTGGGCTGTTCGTCACCACGCCCTATGGCCGATTCAGTGCTGCCAAGCTCGGGCCGACCGTGCCCACACGCGTCGGTTGGGTGCTGATGGAGCTGCCGGCCCTGTCCTTCTATGCCTTCTACTTCCAGTCTCCCGACGCGTTCGAGCTCGTCCCTCTCGTCTTCGCAGCGGTCTGGACCCTGCACTATGCCACTCGGCTCGTGGCCTTCCCGATGTCGTGGCTGGGGTCAGCTCCCCGCACTACCTCGGCGAGATCTTCGCCTGGACCGGACTCATGGTCGCGAGCGCCTGCCCGGGTGGGTGGTTCATTCTGCTGGTCTCTTTGGCGAACCTGGTCCCGCGCACTCGCCACACACCGCTGGTATCAGCGCACCTTTCCGAGCTATCCAGAGACCCGCCGCGCGCTGATTCCCTTCGTGCTCTGACGACTTCGGAGTCTCTGGTCCATGTCTGCCCTCCTCGCCGTCCTGATGACCCTACTGATGACCCTGGGCATTGCGGCGGCGGTCCTCGGCGTGCTCTTCGTCATCGTGCGGACCTTCCGCTCCCATGTGCTCGGCGAAGCACTGATGACCACCGAAGGCGAGGTCGTCCTCGATGAGTCGATGGCGGTGAGCCTGGGCGTCGAGTCTTGGGGACGCACTCAGCTTCGGGGCAATGTCGCGCTGGTCGCCTCGCGAGAGGAGTTGGTCGCCGTCCAGTGGGTGCCGCGCCGCACCCTGCGCATCCGTCGCTCGGACATCGTGCGCATCGAGACCCCGATGAGCCATCTCGGAGCCTCGCGAGCCACACCGCTTCTGAAGGTCGTGTTTCGCACCGCCGAGGGTGAGGACAGCGTCGCCTTTCAGCTTCGGGACCTCGAGACCTGGGTACGCGAGCTCGAGACGGTGCAGGAGCAGGCCGAGACCCCGCTCCTCAGAAGCGCCCCTCGAGAGGCCGCGCCGGAGGCCGCGCCGGAGGCCTCGCTGGAGGCCGCGTCCGATCGCAGCAGCCCAAGGCGCGAAGACGTGAAGCAAGGCTAGAGAGAGCGCGGAGTTCACATGCACTGGAACGCCCTTCCGCCCGCAGAGATTCAACGCCGCGTGCACCGCGCACTCGACCGCAACCTCTCGTACCGCACCCGCACCGTGCTCGGCCTGCCCGGCACCTTGCTGGACGGCGAGGTCTTTCCCGCCCTCCCCGACTTCGCCAAGCGCGCATGGCTCCGCACCGCGACCGAGAATCCGAATCACATCGGCTGCCACACCCTCGGTTCCTCAGAGCCCGCATTCGCCGGAACCCACGGCCTAGAGCGCGAGGTCATCGCCATCTGCGCCGAGCAGATCATGGGCGCCGAACCCGACACCGTGGACGGCTACGTCGCCAGCGGCGGCACTGAGTCGAACATCCAGGCCATCTGGGCGTTTCGCAATCGCTGGGCCCGCGAGGACGGGGTCTCGGCCGGCTCGATTGGACTGCTGTGCTCGGAGGATACGCACTACTCGGTACACAAGGCCACCGACCTCCTCGGGCTGCACATCGAGACGGTCGCCGTCGACACATGGAGTCGTGCGCTCGAGGCCAGGTCGGTCGATGCATCGATTGAGCGACTGCAGGCTCGAGGCGTCACACACATCATCGCCATGCTGAACCTCGGCACGACGATGTTCGGGAGCGTGGACGAGGCCAACGCCCTGCTCGGACCCCTCGAACGCCGCGGCATCCCCTTCCGCGCCCATGTCGATGCGGCCTTCGGCGGGTTCATCTACCCGTTCACCCACGACACCACCCCGCTCAGCTTCGTGGACCCGCGCATCGACTCGGTCACCCTCGATGCGCACAAGATGCTGCAAGCCCCGTACGGCACCGGCATCCATCTGATCCGAAAGGGTTTTCTGCAGCACACCACCACCGAGACGGCCAGCTACGTGCCCGGCCTCGACTGCACCCTGGCGGGCAGCCGCTCGGGAGCCAACGCGGTCGCGGTGTGGATGATCTTGATGACCTACGGTTCCGAGGGCGGTACGGCGTTCTGCGACGCCCTGGTCACCCGAACGGATCGGCTCTGCGCGGGGCTCGATTCCCTCGGCATTCGCTACGTGCGCACGCCGGGAATGAACGTGGTTGCCATGCGTAATGAGGACGTTCCCGCCGAGCTCAGCGAGCGCTACCTGCTGGTCGCCGACAGCCATGATGACGCGAAGTGGCGCAAGATCGTGGTGATGGAGCACGTCACCGACGCCCAGATCGACGCCTTTCTCGCAGACATGAGTCGCTAGCCCGCCTGCGTCGAAGCTCGTTTCGACGTCCACGATCCGTGACCGATGACGTCAACCCGCGACGGTCGGCATGCCGCATGGTGCCTGGCCGGCCGCTCCGGCGTTGGCACGGTCCCTGCTTTGTCCTGGCCAGTGGCCGTGTCCTGGCCAAGGGAGGGTTCGATGTTTCGCAAGCTCTGGTTGTTGGGTCTCGTGGGCGGCTCGGGTTGTTGGGCGCCAGACTGCGCAGAGCCGCAGTGGGAAGCGGTCGGTATCGAGCCCGAGCTCGCCGAGTTCGTCGAGGTTCGCGTACACGCCCGAGGCCACGACACCCGCCTCGTCCTCTACGAGACGGTGGAGCCCTGCCCAAGCAAGACCGCCTGCGAGGAATACGAGAAGGTGGAGATTGCCGTCATGGAGGAGGAAGAACGAGGGTGGTTGAAGTTGTCCTTTGAGCCAAGGCCGATGCATGCCTATGCGCTCGTCTACGAGCGACGCTGCCAACACCGGGGAAACCCGGTAGACGAGCGACGCACCCTGTTCGAGGGGTACCGGGGCTATGGTCTCGGCCCCGTGGAGCCGTCCGATCAACTCATCGGGCGCGTGTTCGCAAGCCCGGGCGACTCGCAGAACAGCATGGTGGACATGGCTTGGCTGCCCTTCCTGGCCGTCACGGGCGTTGACGAAGAGGCCGGCCAGATTCACCTCGAGCTGATTCCTCCAGACCCGAGCGAAGAGACCCCGACCCAGCAGACGTGCGCGTCCACCACTTCGCTCGTCGCCGACTTCGAGAATCCTTTCGTTCGCCTGGGCCCTCTGGACCTCGAAGTCATCGGTGGAGAGGGCGTCGTCACTGTGCTCGACTTCACCCTCGACGCGACCTTCGACCCCCAAGGGCAGTGGCTCACCCATGCGACCTTCTCTGGGGTCTTCGACCTACGTGACTTCATGGTCGGGGACCTCGATTGGGCCTGCGAACTCATCGGCAGTGTCGGCACGGACTGCCACGCTTGCCCAGACGAGAGACCCTGGTGCTTTACCTACGAGGCGGAAGACCAGACGGCGACCTGGACCGAGATGGGTTGGCAGCCCGCCGCGAATGTCTGCGGCCTCGACGGCAGCCAACGCGTGTGGGTCGACGAGCTCGAGACGATCTTCGCGTACTGGCCCGGTGAGGCCAGCCTCTCAGCCGTGAGCTACTCCGGAGACCCCTTGTGGACGACCTCCACTGAGCGCCCGATCGTCGGCCTCAGTCACGTCGAGGCGGCGGACGGTGAGCGCCTGGACCTCCTTGCCCTGCACGGGGGGGACCCGACGTCGGATCCCACCGAGATGTGGGTGACTCAGATCGACCGAAGCACAGGGGAAATCCTCGAGTTCCGGTCGTTCGACGACAGCGACGAGTTCGTCCCCAGGTTCGGTATGGACCCATCGTCCCCTGACTGGGTCGGCGGCTTCGGGTGCGCGGTGTTTCCGCTCGGCGTCTCGGGATGGGTGCTCGGGCTCGTCGCCATCGGGGTCAGGCGGCAGCGCTGACTAGCGCTTCTTCTTGTTCTTCTTCTTTCGCTTGGCCGCACGAGCGGACTCGACGACCGCCTCTCGATCGAGGTGGTCGGCCTCGCCTACCGCCATGAACTCGTCGTAGGTGCCGGCGAAGCTCTGCATGCCATCTGGGCGGATCTCGAGGATGCGGGTGGCAACCTGCTGCACGAACCAGCGGTCGTGGCTGACGAAGATCACCGTCGCCTCGGTCTCTTGCAGGCCCTTGGCCAACGACTCGATGCCCTCGAGGTCGAGGTGGTTCGTGGGTTCGTCGAGCAGAATGACGTTCGGCTCCTTCGCCCCGATGCCGCACAATCCAAGCCGGGCCGCTTCGCCACCCGAGAGATTTCCGAGCCGCTTGTCTGCCTCATCGCGCGAGAAGAGCACGGCGGCGAGTCGCCCGTAGATGGCGCCGATGTCATCCATCGGGACCTGTCCCCAGAGCCAGTTCGAGACGGTGTCGTTTCCGTCCTTCAGCATCTCGTGGTGGTCCTGGGCGAAGTAGCCGAGGTGCGTCTCGTGTCCCCACTCGACCAGTCCGTCATCCGCCTCGACCTCGCCGATCAGGCTCTTGAGGAGCGTGGACTTTCCGATGCCGTTCGGCCCGATGATCGCCAGTCGCTCGCCGCGCTGGATGGTCACGTCGACGCCGTCCAAGACCACCTTATCGCCGTAGGCCTTCGAGATGCCGATCGCCTCGACCACCTTTCGGCCACTCGGGCGGCACTGCTTGAACCTGAACCGGGGATGCCGTCGCGAGCTCGGCGACAAGCTCTCGATGACGATCTTCTCCATGCGCTTCTGGCGACTGTTCGCCTGCCTTGCCTTGGTCGCCTTGGCCTTGAAGCGGCTGATGAACGCCTTGTGGTCCGCGATTTCCTTCTCGCGCTTGGCGTTGGCGCGCTCCCGCAGGTCGCGGTCGGCGTGCTTGAGGGTCTGGAAGGCCTCGTAGTTGCCGGTGTAGACGTTCACCTGCTGGTAGTCGACGTCCACGATGTGGGTGCAGACATTGTTGAGGAAGCGGTGGTCATGCGAGACGATCATCGCGCAGCCCGAGAAGCCGACGAGAAACTTCTCGAGCCACTGAAGCGAGACGATGTCCAAGTGGTTGTTCGGTTCGTCGAGCAGAAGCAGGTCCGGCTTGCTCGCGAGCGTTCGGGCCAGCAACACCCGCAGCTTGAAGCCACCCGAGAGGGTCGAGAGCGGCTCGTAGTGCACCGCCGTCGGGATCTGCATGCCTTCGAGGATCTCGGAGGCTTTCGCTTCGAGCGAGTAGCCATCCAAGCGCAAGATGGCGTCCTCGAGGTCTCCGAAGCGATGCTCGTCGAAGTCCTCTTCGGGACCCGAGAGCATGACTTCCTTCTCGGCCATCGCGGCCCAGACCTCGGCATGCCCCATCATCACGACGTGCAGGATCGGAACGTCGTCGTAGGCAAAGTGGTCCTGCTCGAGCACACCGACGGTCGCTCGTTTCGGAATGGTCACATCACCCGTCGAGGCGCTCTCTTCGCCCGTCAGAATGCGTAGGAAGGTGGACTTGCCCGAGCCATTGGCCCCGACGATGCCGTAGCGATTTCCCGCGTGAAACTGCAGATTGGCGTCGGTGAACAGGACCTGTCCGCCGTACTGCTTGGAGAGGTCGGTGACCGTCAGCATAAAGACTCCCGCGGGCCGGTAGCACGGCGACGCCGACCTCGCCGCGCACCCCATCCGCAGCTGTGACGTAACGAAGACAAGCGGTGGTTATTTCGCAGCCATGTCTCGACGCCGCCTCACCGAACTCTACGCCGCCCTGGACCACGCCACGACCTACGAGGAGTGGCACGAAGCCGCGCTGGCTCATGACGTCCACACAGGCGCCAACGAGTGGCGCGCCGACGACCACAGCTCCCACGTCGATGCCGCCGAGCTCCGCGAACACATCGCCCAGATGCGCGCCCTGCGAAGTGGTGGGGACGCACTCGAGCTCGCCTCGCTTCTCAACGACAGCTTGTACCGCCACGCCTCGGACCTGGCCGACATCGAGCTGTACGGAGTGGCCCTCGCCGGTCCCAAGCACTTCGTCAGCGACTACCTCGACGAAGCCGTCGCCGCGCTCGAGTGGCTCGCCAAGACCGAGGTACCCGGCGTGCCCACCGAAGAGCGTAAGCAGCGCTTCCGCACGGCCTTCAAGGTGTACGGCAACAGTGCGCTGATGCTCTCGGGCGGCGCGACGCTCGGCTTTCACCACCTGGGCGTCGTCAAGGGCCTGTTCAAGCTGGGCCTGCTCCCTTCCATTCTGTCTGGAGCCTCGACGGGGGCGATGATCGCCGCCGGAGTCTGTGCCCGAAACGACGAAGAGCTGCAGGCGATGTACGACGACCCGGACAGTATTCGCCGCGACGGCTTGCTGCCCGTGGGCGTGCGCTCTGCGATGCGCGAGGGTGCCTGGCTCGACCCCAACCAGCTCGATGATGTGCTCTCCCACAACATCGGGCCCGCGACCTTCGCAGAGGCCTATGCGCACAGCGGGCGCACCTTGAACATCTCGGTGTCGCCAACCCGCACCCGCCAGAAGCCCCGGCTGCTCACCCACCTGACCGCTCCGGACGTCTTGGTGTCGAGCGCCGCGCTGGCCTCGAGTGCGCTTCCCGGGTTGTTCCCGCCCGTGCAGCTCAAGGCCCGCCATCACGGCGGCGAGGTCATTCCCCACGTTCCCGGCGAGCGCTGGGTCGACGGCTCGATTCACGGGGACCTGCCGAAGCTCCGGCTCGCACGCCTTCACAACGTGAACCACTTCATCGTGAGCCAGACCAACCCGCATGTGCTGCCCTTCGTGCGCCACCACGGTCAGCAAGGCCTGCGGCCAGCCGTCGCGGGCATGACCAGCGCCGCCATCCGAAGCTACGGAGCTTACAGCGCCGACATTGCGCGGCGGGCGACCAAGCGAGCCCCAGGTGCGCTGCGCCAGATCGCCGACCAGGCCTACGCGCTCGTGAACCAGGACTACCGCGGCGACATCGACATCCACCCTCAGTTCCACTGGAGCCTGTACAAGAAGGTGATGTCGAACCCCACGCGCGACGACCTCGATGCCTTCATCCGCGAGGGCGAGCGCAGCGTGTGGCCCAAGGTCGCCCTGATTCGTGACCAGACACGCATCGGACGCGCCTTCGAAGCGGCCCTTCACGAACTGGATGCACGCTAAGGTACGAGTGGAGGCCTGCATGCTGGCTCCCCTTCTGGTTCTGCTCGCCTGTGGTGAGCCCCCTGTCCCGCCGACCCCAGCCGAGCCGCCCACGCCTGTGGCTGAGGCACCGGAGGGCTGTGTGCTGCCTGACTCCCTTCCCGCCAACGCGGTCTTCGGCGTGTCCCGAACGACGATTCCCAAGGGCGCAGACGTGGAGCGCAGGGCTGTCGAGTTGGTCTCGGACCGTGTGAACTGCGGGGAGAGGGTTCCGTGCTTCTCGATCGAGCCCGAGGACGCACAGGCACTCTGGACGGCGTTCGTCGACCACGACTTTGGCTCGATGCGCTCCGAGCCCAGCCGCCGAAGCCCCCACTTCGGCTCGCGATTCCTCTGGGTGCGTTGGACCGATGCCGAGTGCCAGGTGGGCGAGAGCTCCCGACAAGCCGTAGACGCCTCCCAGCTCGACGCCTTCAGAGAGCTGGAGGGTGTCATGTGGGAAGCCGCCCGGGAGCGCAGAGCTGCCGAGACGGAGGGTGCCCCAGACCCCTGAGTTGCCTCAGCCCCCTCAACGACGCATGAGGCCCGCCCGGAGGCCCCATGGCAAACGACCTACTCACCGCGCTGCACGCGCCCCTCTCTGACCGCGCTGGCTCCATCTGCGAGCTGTGCGGCGACACGACGGAACTCGCTCCCGTCGAGGTGGGCCCGTCGGATCTGCCGCAGGTCGATCGCGCCGTGCTCGCCTGTGCGAGCTGCCAGGCTGGGATCGAGGCCGAGACCCTCGAGGGTCCCCACTGGTTCTGCCTGCAAGAGTCGGCGTGGAGTGAAGTGCCCGCCGTCCAGGTGCTGAGCTACCGCCTGCTCCATCGCAGCAGCGAGGGCTGGGCATCCGAGTTGATCGAGCAGATCTACATGGAAGAAGACGTGCTCGACTGGGCACGCCAAGAGATCGCCGACCCCAACCAGGCCAAGACGGTCGATAGCAACGGCACCCAGCTCTCGAACGGAGACTCGGTGACGCTGATCAAGGACCTGGACGTAAAGGGCGCCAACTTCACGGCAAAGCGCGGCACACTGGTGCGCGGCATTCGCCTCAATGAAGACCCAGGACTGGTCGAAGGCCGGGTGAAGGGCACCGCCATCTTCCTCAAGACCGAGTTCTTGAAGAAGGCGTAAACGCACCCAAACCGGTCAAACTCAACCCCACCTGCATAGCCCCACACCGCGACGCGCTTCACAAAAGAGCACCAACCACCGCCACCCCGCCTTCCAGACGCGCAACACGCAAGGCATCTTCGGCTACTTCTTTTCTTGCGAACGCATGTCCAGCGGTTAAACACCCAGCACCTTGAATGATCATCATTCAATGTTGAAACAAATGAGCACTCGCCAACTTGGCCGGGGTGCGACACGGCATGAAGATCATGCTCTGGGGTGTTTGATGCGTTTGACCACTGGAATTGTTGCGTCTGTCTTCCTGGGCATCGCCCTCTCCTCCACCGCAGTGGCTCGGGAGCCCGTCAGCACCAAGGTGGTGGTCATCCTCGGCGAGTCGGCCACGGATGCTGAGGCTGAGCAGCTGTTCGGGAAGAAGCGCTGGAAAGCTCTCCGCGACCGCGTCTGCTTCGAAAAGAAGGCGGAAGCCCAAGCCTCGTGGTGCAGCTACTTCTACCCGCCGGAATGCGAAGAGTTCACCGAGATTATTGTCGAAGTACCCAATCCCGATCCTGGTGGCGAGCCCCTGATCGGCACCGGCACGATTGCAAACGATTGCCCCGACTCCGACCAGGCCCATGACCAGATGTTTGCCGACTTGGTGGACGCGCAGGTCAACTGCAACGACATGGGATGGGAGCCGTCAGGGCAAGAGTGTGAAAATACCTGGTAGGCCGCCAGCACGCAGCCCGAGCCTGCCGGTCAACGGTCCCACGCCGCTCTACGCCATGGACCGAGCCAAGCTCATCAGCGAGCCGTACAAGAAGCTGTCGAGGAACCCAATCGCGAGGAACACCGCGATCGGGCTCAGATCGAACATGCCTGCCCGCAAGAAGGGCATCATCTTGCGGGCGCCGTCGAGCACCGGGTCGGTGATGTCGTAGATGGCTTCGATCACCGTCCGCACGATTCCCGGCGGCGGGCTTGGGTTCACCCACGACAGCACGATGCGAACAAGAAAGATGCCGTAGGCGAGTCGGAGCAGCGAGTGCACGACCCCGGCTGTGGCGAAGAGAAGACTAGCGACCATTCGGCCTCCTGCGGCGAATCTGCGCGCCGACCTAGAGTCGACAATGCCCGGCGACGTCTGCAGACACGCCGTGACGACTAGGTGGGCTCAGGAAGCTCGACGCCATTAAGAAGCACCTTGTAGTGGATCGGCGCATGCGAGCGCAGCATGGCGGCGACTCCGCAGTACTGATCCCGCGACAAGGCAACCGATCGCCAGAGCCGCTTGGGATTGACGTCGCCCTCGACTTCGACGACCACCGTCATCTCGCCGAAGACCTTGGGGTGCTCCTCGGTGAGCTCGGCCTCGGCGTGAACGGCGAGCTTGGTGAGTGGCTGACGCATCTTGCGCAGGATGCTGACGACGTCCATCGATGCGCAGCCAGCAAGGCTGGACAACAGAAGCGCCTTGGGACTTGGCCCCGAGTCCTCGCCACCGTGCTCGGCCTTTGCATCGATGGTGAAGTGATGGCCGTCTTGATCGACATCAAAGGCCATGTTCTCGACGAGCGTAACTGTGGACTTCATGGAAGACCTCCGAGGGGAAGGTGACCACAGACCTTCTGTTCGTCCATGCAGCCGAGCGACGCAGCCCTAGGCGAAGCCATGCAGCGCAAACGGGGCGCCCTGCGGATCGACGCACTGGGCGACCCGGTCACCGCTAGGCACCTTCATCGGCCCCATGAGCACCTGTCCGCCACGGCTCTGAACCTCAGCGACCGCGGCGTCGAGATCGTCCACGTGGAGGTAGTACAGCCACGCGGAGGTGTCGCTCTGGTGCATGCCCCCGAGGGCCGGCTTGCTGCGGGATGGGCCGAACATCATGTACTTGCCGCGAGGACTCATCATCGTGTCGACGTCGGTCCATCCGGTGAGTCTGAACCAGAAACGCACGGCCTTCTCGGGGTCGCTGGTCTGTAGATCACACCAGGTGACTTCACCGGCAGTCGGCGTCGCATCGGATGCCTCGCCACCGTCATCGAGAGGGCAGATCAGTCCCTGGGACGCGCCAGAAGGGTCGAGGATCGTGGCCATGCGCCCCACGCCCTCGATCTCGGTCGGCCCAGACACCACCTGGCCACCGAAGAGGCGCACCTGACCGCAAGCCGTGTCGATGTCGTCGACGCCGATGTAGGCGGTCCAGGTAGAGGGTCCGTCCGCCTGCTCGACGACACCCCCCATCGGTTCGCCGTTGCCGGCTGTGAACATGGCGTAGTCCTCGGGCCCGTCCCAGTCCGTCATGGTGAACCCGACGACGGCCTTGTAGAACTCGACGGCGGCCGCCACATCCGAAGTCATCAGGTCGTACCATAAGAATCTGCCGTTCACGCTCATCGAAGCCTCCGAGACGCGCAAGGTAGCAGACGAGGCCGGGAATGCGTCGGGGTAGGCTCGGGTCGAGGTCTTCATGCTCTCCCTGCTGTTCACCATCGCCTCAGCTTCGACCATCGCGGTCCTGCCCCTCGAGCGAGGCAGTGCGCCAGAGGCCTACGACGGCCTCGGACACGCACTCGCCGCAATGATCACCACCGATCTGACCAAGGTGGACGGCCTCACCGTCGTTGAGCGCGCGCGGCTCGACGACATCCTCGGTGAGCTTGAGCTGTCCACAACGGACTTTGTCGACAAGCGCACCGCCCAGCAGCTCGGTCGAGGACTTGCGGCAGATCACGTCGTCACCGGGACCTGGAGTGTGGTGGGCGAGAGCCTGGTCATCGACGCTCGCATCGTCAGAGTCGAGACCGGCAAGATCGCCAAGGCGGACCGTGCCAAAGGCACCATCGATGACTTCGTGACCGTCGAGAAGGCCGTTGTCGAGGCCCTGATCGAAGACCTGGAGGTCACGCTGAGTGGCGCTGAGCGCCGCAAGATCATCGGGTCTGCACCCACCGAGAGCCTCGACGCCTTCTCTCAGTACGGCGCCGGCCTGGTCCATACCTTAGAGGGGGACGACGACGAGGCTCGCGCCGCCTTTACCGCTGCCCTCGTTGCCGACCCGGACTTCGCGGAGGCCAAGGCCGCTGTGGAACGCCTGGGTGCGGCGGTCGAAGCCGTCACCGAGCGCCGTGAGGCCGCGCGGCTTGATGCCGCCGCAGACCGCTACGAGCGCGCAATCACTGAGAGCGTCGACGAGCGCACCCGGAAGAAGGGCTTTCGCCACGACGCCGGGAGTCTAGCCGAATGGGTGCTGCGCCTCGACGCGCTGGAGCGCATTGGAGAGCACTGCGTTCGCTACGAAGAGATGCGGGCCTATCTCGAGCGGGAGGGCCTACCGACGTCGAGGCCCGAGCACCTGACCCAAGAGACGCTCCGCCGCGCGATAGCGCTGGGCAAGTTCGAGGACAGGCCCGGATGGGAAGATGCCTTCGTCGATCCGCCGAATGGCAACCCCTACGCGTTGCTTCCCTCCGAGTGGAGCCTTCCACTTTCAGGGCTGATGGCCCCGGTGCGCTCGCCCGACCACTTTCTCTGGGAGTTCTACTCCCTGGCTGGCTCACCCTCGCAAGTTGAGGACAAAGCGGGGATGGTCTCTTCCCTCCATGCCTGCTTCGACGGCGATGAAGAGGTCGCGGAGCTCCGCCGGATCCACTCCTCCCTCCAAGGAGACCCCGGCCTCGCTCACGACTTCGACAGTGACCACGGCTTTACCGTCAGCGACGCTCTCGACGCCCACCTCGCCTCGACGCGTGTGCTCCACCAGGGCCTCGATGCCGAGGCCGAGGCACTGTCGGCCGCATGGCTCGCGCGGGTCGAGCCGGGGAGCCTGGACGAGTTCTACGCCAACAACATGTCGGCGAGGATTGTGAGCAGCGGTGAGGCCTGGATTCGCCACCAAGAGGCATTGAAGCGGGAGGCCCGAGAGGCCGAGCTACGGTCGGTAAAGCGCATGGGCATGAGCGAAGAGGAACTCCTCGGCGTAGCCCGTGCGTACGCCGAGACGAACACCGAGTTGATCGAGGTCGAGGGCCCCTTCTGCTCCAGTCTCGCCGAGACCCGGAAGTCTGCGGCAGAGCACAAGCTTGAGTTCATCGCGAAGCGCCAAGCCGAGGGTCACGACACGACGCACAACATCGACGACCTGTGGTGGGTCGTCGCGTCGGCGCGGGCGGTCGGCTGCCTCAAAGGCGTGCCGGCAGAACTCGACTCCATCGAGGCGATCTACGCGGTCACCGACGCCGTCCAGATCCCCGACAAGCCCAATGAGGCTTGCCGTTCTCAACTCAAGACCTACGTGTCGAGCTACCAGAACAGCGGAGCTCGCATGGACCCCGAGGCCTTCCCCGGCCCTGCCGCGATGTACGCCCTGGTCACACTCGACGAGTGGTTTCGCCTGAAGACGATGGGCTGTCTGCCCAAGGACTAGCTCAGCAGCTCGCGGACGATCACGTTGGTGAGCTTTCCATCGAGCTCGGCCTTGTGCGCCCCCATGAGCATGCCCATGACCTTGCCCATGTCTCGCATCGCGCTGGCGCCCGTCTTGGCGATGGCCTCTTCGACCCAAGCGCGCGTCTGTGCTTCATCGGCGAGCTGCGGGAGAAACTCTTGGATCACGGCGAGTTCCGCGCGCTCCGCGGCGGCAAGCTCGTCACGACCGCCCTGATCGTAGGCCTCGATGCTCTCCCCCCGCTGCTTGGCAAGACGGCGGAGGATCGTCATTGCGGCCTCGTCGGTGAGGGCCTCCCCGGCGCCGTCGGCCTTCTCGGCGGTGAGGAATGCCGCGCGAATCCCCCGAAGCGCCGCTGTGCGCGCCGCATCGCGGGCACGCATGGCAGTCTTGAGTTGGGCGCTGATCTCGTTCACGATAGGCATAGGTGACTCCTCCCCGTGCGCTATCCGGGCAGGTGCCTGACTGGCAACACCCTTCGGTGGTAAGGTCTCCGCCTCTGCGCCGGTAGAACCCCACGAGGCCCATGAACGGACAAGACCTTGCTGCCCTAAGAGCCGCCGTCAGTCCTTCCCTGAAAGACGGGAACTTCGACGAGCTCTGGGCTCAGTTCACAGCCGAGTTCCCCTCCACGGAACCGGACGACTTCCTCACCTGGCTGCATTCGCAGAACATGCTGAGCACGGGTGTGCTGCGCAAGCTGCTGACGACGGGCACGCTAGCGCCCACCAGCGCAACACCGCCGCCGCCGCCTCCACCAGGCGTTCCGCGCAGTCTCAACCCCACGCTGGTCACCAGTCCCAGCGAGCTGAAGGGCGAGGATCCGCTCGACGAGAACACCGACGTCCGCGCAGCCCGTCGCTCCCTGCGGCGCAGCGGTGACGCACCACGCGCCGAGGCTGCCTCCTCTTCGGAAGGCGAAGAGGCCCCCAAGGCCGAGCGACGCGACGCCCGGCGGCGCACCGGAGAGCAACGCGATCCCCGACGCCGCACCGGCGAACAGCGCGACCCCCGACGCCGCACTGGCGAACAGCGCAATCCACGACGTCGCACCGGCGAGCAGCCGAATCCACGCCGCCGCACCGGCGAGCAGCCGAACCCACGTCGTCGCACCGGCGAACAGCCGAAGCCTGGCGGACGCCGCGGTCTGCGCAAGACCGGCCGCCTGGACGAGGGGCGCTCCAACCAGCCCGGAAAGATGACCACCGGGCGCTACGACTTCGTCGGACACGTCGGCGAAGGCGCGATGGGCCAGGTCCTGCTTGCAGAAGACCTCGACCTGAACCGAAAGGTCGCGTTCAAGCAGATGAGCGAGGAGACGGCGAAGCAGAAAGCTCTCGCCGCCAAGTTCTACTCAGAAGCACAGATCACCGCCCAGCTTGACCACCCGAACATCGTTCCGATCTACAGCCTCGAGCGCACCGAAGAGGGCTCGCTCGCCTACTCGATGAAGCTGATTCGCGGCAAGACCATCGAGGACGTCATCCAAGAGACGGTCGAGCTCGCAGTCAGCAAGAAGCCGATTCCCGAGGACCACTCCCTCGAGCACCATCTCGAGCAGTTCCTCAAGGTGCTCGACGCCATGTCCTACTCGCACGATCGCGGCATCGTGCACCGGGACCTCAAGCCCGAAAACATCATGATCGGCGCCTATGGCGAGGTCTACGTCATGGACTGGGGCATCGCCCGGCGTATCCATGGCTCGGCACCCGAAGACCCGGTCACCCTCCTCGACGAGCCCGAGGAAGATGACGAGACGATCATCGGTACGCCCCAGTACATGTCGCCGGAGCAGGCGCACGGCAAGGTCAACGAGCTCGACGGACAGTCCGACCAGTACAGCCTCGGCCTGATCCTCTATGAGCTGGTCTCGCTGCGCCAAGCCGTCACCGGCAAGACGCCGATCAAGATCGTCATGCGCCAGCAGGACGGCGAGAAGGACCCGCTCAACCACGTGACGGGCGAGGCCATTGACCCGGCTCTGCGTGCCATCGTCATGAAGTGCACCGCGCGCGCCAAAGCCGATCGCTACGTCGACCTGCGCGAGCTCGCCGACGACATTCGCCGCTGGCTCCGCTCTGAAGAGACGCGTGCCTACCCCGACAACATGCCGCGACGCATCTCGCGTTGGGCCGCCCGCAACCGCACCGCAGTGATGTTCAGCGTCATGGGCGTACTGCTGTCGATGGCCGTGCTCACCACCAGCACCCTGGCCTACTCCTACGTCTCGCTCCAGCAAGCGGCCGAACGCGAAGAGAGCCTCTCGCACATCATCACCACCGCCGGTCGCCAAGCCGGCCTGATCGATGGCGCATTCGCTCGTTACGAAGGCATTCTCACCTCAGTGGCAGCCACGGCGATCCAGCGTATGGACCAGCCGATTCCCGACGACGCGGACCCGGTGTTCTACGGGAACTCCTTCGACCTGGCGAAACTCCCAGACGCCGGCGCACCGAACGGCCGTTGGCCCGAAGACCTGGCCTCCGCCGAGGCCTACAACGACCTCGACCTCTCGCTCGCCGAGCCCGCGTACATCATTCCCCCGGGCGTCGAGCGCTACCGGGTCGATGGTGCCCTCTCGCGCCTCGCGCCAATGAAGCGTGACTTCAGTCGGGCGCTGCTTCGCTCCAACAGCGAAGATGCAGTCACCTACACGCCGAAGCGCGCCGAGCGTCTGATCACCTCCACAGGTGTGCCGATTGCGTGGTCGTACATCGGCCTCGAGAGCGGACTCTTCGCCGGCTACCCGGGCCATGGCGGCTTCAACCCGAAGTTCGACGCTCGTCGAGAGCCCTGGTACGCCCTCGCCAAGGGTGCCCGCGGCCCGACTTGGGGAGCCGCTCACATCGACAACTCCGGTCTAGGCCTGCTGCTGCCCTGCTCAATGGCGCTCTACGACGCAGACGACCGTCTGCTCGGCGTCGCGGCCGTCGAGGTCACCTTTGACTACATCATCAACGAGCTGATGGAGTCCGAGGACTACCCGGCGGGCAAGTACCAGAGCTACCTTCTCTCCGAAGATGGCAAGGTCATTATCGACTCCGCGAAGAAGGGTAAGGAATACAAGTCCTCGAGCAGCCGTACCCGCGAGCTTCGCACCCCCGAGTTCGAGCATCGCCAGGTCGTCGAGGCCGTCAAGAAGCACCTCGACGGACACATCGAGGTCGAGAAGGACGGAGTACAGTACCTGATCACGTACAACCGAATGAACTCGCTCGGTTGGTACTACGTGGTCATGGGCAAGACCGAAGACATGCTCTGAGCAGTCGATGAGCGGTCCCCCAGAGGAGTGGCTCGAGGCACGCGGCGACCTGCTGCCTGTCCTCCGCGGTGTGTCTCGTCCCCCCGGAAGCCTGACGAGGCTTGCCACTGAGCCCCGTACGGCACCCATCCGCCGACCGGCCGCTCCCTTCCTGAGCGAGCTCGTGGTCTGGGATGGGCCTCACACCCGCCACTACATCACGCCGAAGCACCTCGAGATGTGGCAGGTCGACGGACATCGGGTCTTCCACCAGGCCCGGGCGAACATGCCCGCGACCCAGGGCCTCACCCGCAAGGGCCCCTTCTTTCAGCTCGATGCCGGCGATGGCTACGACGCCTCGAGACTGATCCTGCCAGGCTGGCTCGAGGCCTTCGCCGAGATGGTGGACGGGGTGCCCGTCGCGGCGGCACCCGATGCGCGCACACTACTGGTCTGCGGATCCGAAGACACCGAGGCCATCGAGGAGCTGCTGCGAATCGGGTACGCGGGCTACCGCCGAGCCGGAGATCCCGTGTCTCCGGGGCTGTACACCTCAGTCGACGGTGAGCTCGCTCCCTACCTGGTCTCCGAGGGGCCGCTGGCTCCCTTGCTGCGGCGAAACCAGCTCGTGCTCGCGGGACAGCAGTATCGCCTGCAGAAGCACGAAATCGACCACGACGCCCACCTGGCAGACTTCTCGGTCTTCGTCGGTCCACAGTTCGCGGTGTCGCTTGCCCAACTGCGCCAGGGCGTGACCACGCTACTGCCGGTCGTCGACTTCATCGTGCTCGAGACTGCAGACGGCAGCACTCGAACCGTCGAGTGGGCTGTGCTCCCCGAACATGTGGAAACACGGGTTCACGGCGATCTCGTGCCGCCGCGCCTCGAGGTGAGCAGCTTCCCGGACGACCTGGACGCGCTCCCAGAGGCGCCCATTCGCATCACGCTGAAGTAGCGCGCACCGCTGGGTCGACTAGGCCTCGCCGACCTGCGACATCATCGGCAAACCGTAGTTTGGCGCAAAGGCAGCCCGCAGCACCTCGCCGTACAGCTCGTCGGCACGAGCCTCGTCGCCGATCTCGCGAAGCATGCGGGCGTAGGCAAGCGCCTCGAACAGGGTGAGCTCACCCTCGAAGAGCTGCACGCGAACGTGCGCGCCAACACCTGCGGCCCGAAGAAGCTGCACCGCGACGTCGGGTGCGGCGTGCTCGACACCGTCGCGGAGCGCGTGGAACATATGCGCCAGGTTTCCCATCTTCCCCCCTTTGACGCTTCGCTTTCCCCAAAACGACCCGCCAGTCACAATACTCTAGCGTATCTTCTGACCAGCCGTCCAGAATTGAGTGTAATTGCTTTCAAAAGCGCAATGCTTCAGGGCCGACGCACCTCGAACGAGAGTCGTTTCCCGCCTTCCTTCAACTGCCAGAAGCCCGTCATTGCGCCACCTCCGAGGGTTCCGCGGAAAGCCATGCCCTTTCCGGACTCCTTGAGGATCACCGCACCGGCCTCGGTGACGGTACCGCTGAGATCCACAGTGCGAATGGTCGGTCCTTGCACCAATTCAGCCGTCGCTGTGATGGAGGGTCCCGCTCCCGAGATGCGAAGGGTGAGCGGGCGCCCCGAAACGACCCCCACCCAGCTCCCACCGATCTTGGGGTATCTGGGCTCCGCGGGTTGCAGCTCGACGACGGGCTCTGGCTCGACGACGGGTTCTGCGACCACAGCCACTTCGACGGGCTCGCTCACCTGGGCCGCCTCGACCACGGCGTCCCCTTCTGCGAGCGTTTCAAGCAGCGGTTCCGCCGCAACTCTAGGCACCTCGATGGGAGTCGGCGCCGGCGATGGCCGGGTTCGGGGCGCACTCCGGGGCCTTGGAGAGGGGTCGATCACGGCCGGCTGCACGGGCTCGGGCGCCGCGGGAATAGGTTCCGGGGCCGCTGGGGGTGGCCGGTCCGCTCCGACGAAGCTCTGCACCTCAGGGGTCGCCTCGACAGGCTCCGCGTTGTCCACTCCCCCCGACATCAACACGACGCCAACGGCCGACACCGCCGCCAGCAAAGCCACCAGTGCAATGACGAGTGCCCAGGGGGACGAGCGCCGGGCGACGAACACCGCCCCACCACTCGACGCATCCGAGAGCGCATCCGACACGGAGTCTGACAGCGGTGGCGTAGGCCGAGGGGGAAGCTCTCGCTCGAGGGAGAGCGGCAGCGGCGTGTAGCGAGCCGCCCCCGACGAAGCCTCACGCAACACGCCCGTGGCGGGTACCGACGCGCGCGGGGCGAGAGTCTCCATGCGTGGCAGGAAGGCCGCCGCGAACTCCTCGAGTGAGGCATCGGGAACCGACCGAGCGAGATAGCCCAGCTGATCGGCCAGCTCTGCCGCCTTGGGACGTTGGTCAGGCTCGGTGGCCAGTGCCGACTGGAGCAGCGGAGCGAGCAACGACAGCGTAGGCCCCGGCCCGACCGCTGCCTCGACCTCGGCCAGACAGGAGCGCACCCAGCCGTCATGTGCCTCATCGTCCGCCGGCGAGGTGCCAAACACACGACCGGCCAAGAGCTCGGCCACCAGCTTGGCCGCCGCATACACGTCGCCCTCCGGCCCACCCGGATCGCCGTTCAGCCGCTCGGGCGACATGTACCGCCGTGTTCCCACGACGAGCTCGCCAGACTCGGCCTCTCGCGTGGGAAGGTCTACCCATGCGAGGCCAAAGTCGAGCACCTTCACATCACCGTCCGGAGTGATGCGCACATTCGACGGCTTGATGTCGCGGTGCACGACGCCGAGCTGCCGACCTCCCCCATCCATGGCGACAAAGGCCGCGTGAAGGGCCGCACTGATCTCGGCACCAATGGCGAGGGCCGCACCGACGGCCATCCGCTCGCCGGCCTTCTCGAGGGCCTGATGGATCTGCTCCAGGTCCCCGCCGGGGACGAAGTCCATGACCACTGCCCATCGCTCTCCCAGGCGGACGAGGTCGAGGACGGTCACCACGCTGCGGTGGTGGATATGTCCGAGAATGCGCGCCTCGTCGCGGATACGCCGGTTGGTTGCTTCGTCTCGGCGGTGCGCGTGCAGTACTTTCACCGCGACCCGGCGGGTAAACCCTGCCTCTCCGGATCGCGACTCCGCGAGGTAGACCTCCCCGTACGCGCCGGCACCGATACGCTCGATCAGCTCGAAGGCGCGGCCCGATGAGGCTTGCTCGGCGGTCACTTGCCCTCCCCGCTCGCGCGGAACGAGCCGATGCCGACACCGACCGTGAAGAAGTCAGCGGGGTTGTTCTCGGCGTAGAGCGTGCCGAGCACTGAGATGGACAGGGTCGTGTTCTGCACGCTGCGAACGCCGATCTTGCCACCCAGCTTCACCGAGGTGACGGAGAGCGCCGTGAACCGGTCCGGGTCGTCGAGCGGAACCTCACCAAAGTCGAGGCCGCCGATGCTGTGTAGGGCGTCAACCGCGAGCCCGGCCGAGACGTTTGGCGTGGGGTAGAGCAAGAACTCGCCGCTCGCGCTGATCTCGTCTGCGGGGACCTTCTGGCCGAGAATCTCCGTCGACGCGAGACGGTGGCGCCCGATGCCCTCGATGTAGGTGGAGTAGGACATCGACCCGAGCCCGCCAAGTCGGCCTACGGACGCAAAGAGCGCCACATCGGTCTGCCCATCGCCGAGGGCGGTGACACGCATACGCTGCTCGCGAGTGAAGTCGCCAAACCGGACCTCGGGACCCACGGCCAACGTGAACGGCGCCCCGCGAAGCTCGTCGAGCAGCCGCACTTTGCCGCGAGCGCGAATCGGCGTCAGTGACAGCGTGGAGTCGCAGGCGGTGTCCTGTGCACAGATGTCCGCGTCGGCACGGCCGATGCCCGACCAGCCAATGCCACCGCGGACTTCCACATCCACCGAAGTGAGCAAGCCGTACGTGACCTCGCCGCCGAGGTCGGTCCGAGTCACCGCGGAGGGCAGCTTGACAGCCTCGGCACCTTCGCCGCCGAGAAAGGTTCGCCAGCGCGTGTAGGACACACCGACGTAGGTCGAGAGGTCGTCTCCCGACAGGGTCCACGGTCCGCCTCCGGCCTCAGCCGCTGGACTCGCCAGCAGAGCCATGACGAGCGCCAGGCCGGCGAGGTTTCGAGACGGAAGCGGGGTCGGTTTCGAGACGGTGGTCGCGTTGGGCATGGGCTCTCCCTCCAGCGTACGGAGGGGTCGAAGCAGCACTTCGTTTCGCGACAGCAATGTCTCACTTTGTCACAGGCCGAACTCTGTTCGTGCTCCAAGGCATTGCCAGAACCGCAAGATCAGCCGGCCAGCGCCATGAGCCGGTCAGGCGGCAAGACCCCCAGCTGCACGAGTTCGACCTGGCCGTCCACCACCTGAATGGTCGTGGGTGTGGCCATCACGCCAAAGGCCATCGCGATGTCCATGCGCTTCGACACATCGACCACATGCAGCTTTCCAGCGGCCTGCAGCTCGTTGGCCGTAGGCTCCATCGAGCGACACGGACCACAGGTCGGGCTGTGAAACCACAGGACCGTGCTTCCGCGAACGGCTTGTCCAATGGCACCGTCGAGCTCGGGGGCAGGTTTGCCCTCGGCAGCCTTCGACTTACGCGCCATGGCGAACTGAGCCGCGAAGCTGAGCACCACCATGCCCACGATGAAGCTGAAGATCACTGCGCCGAGATTCACGATGCCTCCTGTTCAAGTCGCCGCGTGAGCCGCTGCAGGCCCGCATCGCCGAGGGGGGCCGGGTCTTCCCCCCGAAGGGCTTGAACGGTGCGCGCGTACGCTCCGCCGAACGAAGCGCACACGTCGCAGCCACCCACGTGCTCGGTCACCGCCGAGAGCTCGGAAGGCGTCAGCTCTGCGTCGACGTAGCGGTCGAGCAGGCCCAGTACTTCGTGGCACCACAGGCCACCCCGCTGGACTTCACTCATGCTGCCCCCCACGGAGTGCGGCCATCAGACGAAGCCGCGCACGGTGCAGGCGCACTCGGCTCGCGTTCGGGCTGAGCCCGTTCTCGGCGCCGAACTCCACCGCCGTCGACCCCTCGAGGTCACAGCGAGTGATGACCTCTTGGTCGGCCTCAGGAAGCGTCGAGAGCGCGGCGAGCAGCCTCTGTCGATCCTCGGCCCGACTCGCAGCGAGCTCCGGGTCGCTGCCCCAGCCTGCGGCCAGACCCAGCTCTGCGTCCAGCGGCTCGGCAAAGGTCGGCTGTCCCGCACGGCGACGCCAGGTTCGGGCGGCCTGCTTGCGCGCAATGCCCAGCAGCCAAGACCGCGCCGACGAGGTCTGCCGAAACCCAGCCAGTCCGCGCCAAGCGGCCACATAGGTCTCTTGCAACACCTCTTCTGCCGTCTCCGCATCCGCTGTCAAGCGACGTACCAGGCGCCAGACCGAAGGCGAAGTCGTACCCACGAAGACGTCGAAGGCATCGCGTTCTCCTGCCGCTGCGCGCATCAAGAGGTCCCCCTCCGAGTCCTGCATCTGTCCTCCGTCCGGACCTGGCAGTCCGCGCAACACGCGCCGACTCACAGACCCGGACGATAGCCGCTTCTACGCCTTGGGGGCGGTCGAAAAGCCAAGAGCGGTGTAGATCGGGCAGGAGCCAATGGCTCCCGTGGCAAGCGGCACGAGGCCGAACAACCCTACGAGTCCCCAGCCAGGCACTGGACCGACGGCGAGCAGCGAGAGGATGCCGAGACCCGCGACCACGCGGACGCCGCGCTCGATCGGATGCTCATTGTTGGGAAGTAGCTTGGACATGCTTTCTCCTTGAAGATCTAGAGTTCCCAGTCCACGCCAAACCATTACCGAAAATCTCGAAAAGGACCGCATTCCTCTTCTGCCAGCATCGTCGACGGCTACAGTTGGGCATGCGCACTCTCTGGATTCTTGGACTTGTGGCCTGCAGCCAGCCGATGGACTGCGAAACGGGCGAGGTGCTCGAAGCGGGCACATGCACTCCCTACAGCCCCGAGGCTCCGGTGGAAGCGACGGTGTGGACCCCCGAGGTCGGGACCACCTGGCAGTGGCAGATCACCGGCACGGTCGACACCAGCCTGGACGTCGCGATGTACGACGTCGACCTCTTTGACCTGACCGACGACGTCGCTGACGCGCTGTCAGACCGCACCCTCATTTGCTACTTCTCGGCAGGTTCCTGGGAGGAGTGGAGGCCGGATGCCGACGACTTCCCCGTCAAGGCTGTAGGACGCCAGCTCGATGGCTGGCCCGACGAGCGCTGGCTGGACATCCGAGACCCAGGCGTTCGCGAAGTCCTCGCGGCACGGCTGGACATGGCCGTCGAGAAAGAGTGCGACGGTGTGGAGCCCGACAACATCACCGCCTTCAACAACAACACGGGCTTTGGCATCAACGCCACCGAGCAGCTGGACTTCAACCGCTGGCTGGCTGACGAAGCCCACGCACGCGACCTCTCCATCGGCCTCAAGAACGACCTCGACCAGCTCGAGGATCTTCAGCCGTGGTTCGACTGGGCGCTGAACGAAGAGTGCCTGTCCTATGACGAGTGTGAGGTCTACGACACCTGGTTGGCCTCGGGCATGGCCGTGTTTCACACCGAGTACGTCGACGACTGGGCCGATGCGGATGCGCTCGCTTCCACCGCTTGTTCGGCCGTGCCCACCGGCTTCTCGACGCTGGTGAAGACCTGGGACCTCGGCGCAGAGTTCCTCGCCTGCCCGTAGTAGGCTGCCGCCATGTTGGCTTCTCGCATCGCTGCTCTCGGTTTTCTGGCCATCGGTCTCGCCTGCACGGGATTCGGCAACCACACCGTCAAGGACGACAACTGCGGCTGTGCTCTCGAGGTGCCGTTCGGCTACGTCGACCGTGGCCCAGACGACGACGGCATCGAGCTCTGGGTCGAGCGAATCGGCGGCGACCAGTACATCAGCGTGGAGTCCTGGGCCAAGGCCGAGCGCGGCGACGCCCTCTCACCGCTCACCGCTCTGGACCGCTTCACCGTCGGCGAGCGCTGGACGGGGCCGGGCGAAGAACAACCCAGCCCGGTCGGCACCGAGAGCATCGACGGCTGGCCTGCGCTGACGCGACGCACATGGACAACGATGGAGCACGGCACCGACATCACCCACTGGTACGCCCTCATCGACCTGCCCGACCGCCACGTCTACTTGCACGCGTGGGGCGTCGCGACGGAACCAGACCGCTTCGACAAGGCCGTCGAGCTTGCCCGGGGTCTGACCCTCACCGCACCTCCGCGCGGCCAACACTGGAGCTCGTTTTCGGGGACCACTCCCTATGTCCAGAGCACCACGCCGCCGTCGATCGCCCGTGGAGATTTGGGAGCCGATCTCAGGGACGACGTCGACACACCCTCGACGGAACCGGAGACGCCAGAAGGCCTCGAGCGCGTCGAGCTGACGGGCTCCGCCGGTCCGCTTGTGGGATGGCACACACCGCCTCCATCCGAGGGCAAGCACCCCGTTCTGCTGGTCGTCGCGTTCTCTAAACCATCGGAATACGTCGACATCGGCGAAGAGGTGAACCTCAGTGCCTACACCGACGCCGGCATCCCCGTGTTCCTCGCCACCACGCGCGGCCGGCATGGCAACGCCGGGCGACCCGACCGCTACTGGGACGAAGTCCAGGACCTGTTGGTGGCCCGAGAACACCTCGCAGCGCAGTCCTGGGTCGACCCCGATCGCATCGTGCTGCACGGCGCGTATGCCGGCGGCACCCTCGCACTTCTCGCTGCGGCCGAGTCCCCTGACTTCGAGAAGGTCATCGTGCTCTCGAGTCCGGTAGACCTCGTCGACCTGCACGAGCGCTACCCCGCCGGCTACGACCCGACCGAGTACAACCCAAGCCCTGACAATCACCGCCTTCGCTCCCCCATCGCCTTCGCAGAGCAGCTGCAGTCCCCGGTGCTCTACCTTTGGGGCGAGCGCGGCTTTCCGAAGTCGGGGCCGTTCCGGATGCAGCGCGCGGCCCAGCAAAACGGCGCGCCCTTCGAGCTGCACACCGCCTCAGAAGCCCGGGTCGAGGACCTCTCTGCCGGGGCGTCTGCGCTGCTCGCACAGCGCATGGTCGACGGCCAGCTGGCCCGTCCACTCACCGCCGAGGAGAGTCTAGAGCTCGAGTTGTCGGTCTTCGCCGCCGCCGAGGCCCGAGTTCGAAGACAGCTGGCGGACTGGCTCGACGCGCGACTGAAGCGCGGATTCGAGGACCGGGACAGCCTGGCCGCCGCCACCCGAGACCGGGCGGAAGACCTGCTCGGCGCACGCGGCCCTATGCTCGCAGACGCCGTGTTCGACGCCCAGATCGCGAGCTGGGACGCTGAGATGGCCTCCTGGACGCAGCCCACGGACAACGCCCGACTCGGAAGCGCATTCCAGAGGCTGGCCGACGACGGCGTGCACATCGAGCAGAACTACGAGGACTGCGTAGACTGCGCCTGGGCCGCCATGAAGCACGCCCTGATCGAGCGAAACCGACGCGGCTCCCGCTCGACCGGCTGGATCTTCTTCACCGAGCACGACACGCAGCGCGCGGCCGACCACGGCATGCTCTGGTTGAACTATGGCGACTACTACGGCGACGACACGCCAGGCCTCGCGAAGCGAATCGTCGCGGTACTCGAGGAAGAGGGCCTGAAGACCACCTGGGACGGCGATGTCGGCTCGCGCATCGGCATCGAAATGCAGTGGCGACAAGCGCTGCCAGCGGCCTCAGGCGAGCGCTGACTCCCCGCCCGAATCAAGCAGCCACAGGCAAGGACCATCGGCCCGGTCCCGAATCTCGTGAAGACGGGCGAGCGAGACGGTCGGCGGCATGCCGAACAGGTTCAGGTCGCCGTGGTCCGAGTCGAGCGCGTCGTTGAAGCTACCCGAGGAGACCATCAGCTCTGTCGAGGGAGGCAGGCGGGCCTGATCGATGAGCGCCCCAAGAAAGCGGCCTGCCGCCTCGGTCTGCTCGGGGTCCTGCACCACCGTGCGAAGGCGAATGCGTCCGCCCCAAGCATCGGCAAGCAGAAAGGCCACCAACACCGGAAGGTCGAGGTTCTGTAGATGCAGCTCTAGCGTCCACTCCGGCGAGCGGTCCGAGAGCCAGACATCGATGGTCTTTGCCGCCACCGCGTGCTCCCCCTTCTTCCCAGGCACCCAGAGGGCGAGGCCCACCGACAGCTCACGGCACCGTTCCAAGTGGACGGAGAGCTCCTCATCGGTGACCCGTCGTGCATCCAGCAAGAGGAGGTTCGGCGGAAACAGCGCGCCCTGCAGCGCATCGAGCGCCATCGAGACCCCCAGAGCTTGGTCCCCAGTGCGCATCTGCGTCCAGCTCGCGAACAGCCCCGTCGCACGCTCCCGTGCCGAAGCAATCTCGAGTCGAGAGCCCAGGTCCTGATCCGTGCCGATGCCGAGCCAGCGCACCGAGCCATTGCGACGCGCCAGGTCCTCGGCCAGCACCTTGAGCGCCACCCCGTCGTAGACCGTCGCAATCGGCACCAGCAGGTCCGGCTTCCAGGCCCGCTCGCTGCGCTCCATGTGGGCGGCCCGTCGCGCAGCCCAGTCCGCCACCGTCACCGTGATGCCCGAGCGCACCGTCTCCCAGGGCGTCTCGACCTTGCGCTGGGCAATGAGCGCGTAGACCCCGACCACGACGGCGAGCTCCAGCACGCCGCCGAACGGGCTGCCGGCGGCCAAGCCGAGAAGACAGAGGCCGACGCCCATCAGTGGCGTGGAGGTCGCAATCCGAAACGAGGGACGAAACGAGATCATCCCAAGAGTCTGCTCGACGTAGACCACGCCATTGATCGCGAGGTACGCCATGATAAAGAAGCTGGTGATGATCGGCGCGATGGCATCCAGCGAACCGGCCGCGAGGCCGAGCGCACCGAGTGCAGTGGTCACGATGACGGCATTGCGGGGCTCGCCAGACGCAGTGGTCTGCGAGAGCCAGCGACTCGCCGGAAGCACGCCCTGTTCGGCCATCGCCTGGAGCAGGCGGGGGGCCGCGACCAAGGAGGACAGCGCCGCCATCAATGTCGACACGAGCAGGCCACCGATGACGAGCGGCGGAAACAGGGCCTTGTCGATGATCAGCGTCTTGTTCTGAATCAGCTCGTCGGGGGAGCCCATGAAGCCGTACCAGACGGCGAACACCGCGTAGATGATCGCCGTGGAACCCCAAGCGACCAGCGTCCCCTTTGGAATCGCACGGCGCGGGTCGGCCAGGCTTCCGGACATTCCGGCGCCGACCATGATGCCGGTGACTGCCGGGAAGAAGATCGCGAACGCCGCCACGGGACTGGCCTCAGAGAACCGTCCAATGAGCACCGGCGTCGAGAGGGCGTCTACGGTGAAGATGCCGAAGGCGCCTGACAGAAGGGCGAGGACGATGACCCACATCATGTAGGCCTGGGCGGTGAACGCGAGGTTGGCCGAGACGTAAGCAAGGACCGCGAGCGCGCCGTAGGCCAGCATCGCGACCCAGCCGGGCCCGTGGGTGGGGAACAGATACGCCCAGGCCTCGGTGAACGCGTAGACGTACATGGCCGAAGACGCCGCCTGCGCGATGTACAGCGGCACGCCGATGGCGCCGCCCGCCTCGAGCCCGAGCGCCTGGCTGATGATGGCGAAGGCTCCGCCCGGCTTCACGCGGACATTGCTCGCGAGCGACGCGAGAGACAGCGCGGTGGTACCGGTGATGCTGACCGCCAGCGCGATGATCATCAGCGAGCCGACCACACCCGCCTGCCCGACGAGCCAACCCTCGCGCAGGTAGAGCATGGCGCCGAGAATCGTCAGCGCGACGGGACGCACGACGCCCGTGAAGGTACCGAACCCCGCTCTCTCGTCCTGCATGGCGGCTTGGTCAGCGCTCATGGCGCAGGGCTAACGCGTGCTTCCGCCGCGGTCAGCGCTCGATGCGACGGGCGCGGGTTCGCATGGTCACGAACTCCTCGGCCGAGGTCGGGTGGATGCCGATAGTCGCATCGAGCTGGGTCTTCGTCACACCGCAGGTCATCGCCACCGCGAAGCCTTGGATGATCTCGCCGGCATCGGGGCCGATCATGTGCATTCCCAGCACCTTGTCGGTCTCGCCGTCGACCAGGATCTTCATCCAGGTGCGCTCCTTGCGCTCGGTCATGGTCAGCTTCATGCCGCGAAAGGAGGACTCGTAGACGTCGACGACGTAGCACTTCTCGAGGGCTTCGCGCTCGGTCAGACCGACCGTTCCGATGTTGGGCTGAGAGAACACCGCAGTGGCGACGTTGTCGTAGCGGACCGCCGCGCTTCCGGGGCCGTAGAGCTTGCGCGCCAGATACATGCCCTGCGCGAGCGCGACCGGCGTGAGGCGGGGGTAGTCGATGATGTCGCCCATCGCGTAGATGCTCGGAACGCTGGTCTCGTACTCACCGTTCACCTCGATCTGGCCTCGGCGGTCCATCTTCACGCCGATTTCGGCAAGACCCATGCCCGAGGTCGCGGGCACTCGACCCACGGCGAACATGACCACGTCGTACTCACAGACCTCGTTGCAAGCCTCGAGCACCAGGTCGTCCGACAGCATCTTCGAGCCGCTGATCTCGACGGCCAGACCGGTGTCGGTCTTCTTGATCGACACAACCTCGGTCTCGGTGCGGACTTCGATGCCCTTGCGGCGGAGCTCCACCTCGATGTGCTCGCGGAGGGCCTGGTCGAAGCCGCGCAGCACGTGGCCACCGCGGTGCATCAGCGTCACCTCGGCCCCGTAGCCCTGGAAGATGCCGGCAAACTCGAGGCCGATGTAGCCACCGCCCACCACGAGCACCCGCTTGGGGCACGCCTTCAAGGTGAAGGCCTCGTCCGAGGTGATGGCGAGCTCGGCGCCGGGGATCGAGGGCCGACGGGGGGCACCGCCCGTACACACAGCGATGCGCTCGGCCGTCACCACCTTTCCGTTGATCTCGACGCTGTGGGGTCCCGTCACAGACGCACGCCCGCGGACCAGCTGTACGCCGGCACCGACCAACATGCGCTCGTAGATCCCGTTGAGACGGCCGATCTCCTCGTCCTTGTTGGCGAACAGCTTGCTCCAGTCGTGCTTCATGCCTTCGACGGTCCAGCCGAAGCCGGCCATGTCCTCGACCTCTTCGCGGAAGGCCGAGCCGTAGACGAGGAGCTTCTTGGGCACGCATCCGACGTTCACGCAGGTTCCGCCGAGTCTCCCGGACTCAGCGAGCATGACACTGGCGCCAAAGCCGGCAGCCATGCGCGACAAGCGCACGCCGGCACTGCCACCGCCGATCACAAACAGGTCTACGTCGTACTTGGCCATCTCTGCCTCCGAGCCGACAGACGCATAGCGCGCCCAAGCGTGACACCGTGGTGTCTCCATCGCGCATGCGCTACCTCAACCCACCGGAGGCGTAGATGGAAGGCGTGCACTTTGAGCGCGTGGCGACAAACGGCGTGACCCTGAACGTCGCCGTGGCGGGGCCTGAAGACGGTCCGATGGTCGTCTTGCTGCACGGATTTCCCGAGTTTTGGTACTGCTGGCGGCACCAGATCCCCGCCCTGGTCGAGGCTGGCTACCGGGTCATTGCACCGAACCTGCGCGGCTACGAGCACTCGGACAAGCCCCGGGGCGTGAAGCACTACGGCATTGACGACCTCGCCGACGACGTCGCCGGACTGCTCAACCACTACGGCGCCGACAAGGCCCCGATCATCGGACACGACTGGGGTGGGGCCATCACCTGGCACTTTGGCCATCGCCATCCCGACCGGGCGAGCCGCCTCGCGGTGCTCAACTGCCCGCATCCCGACACGATTCGCGAAGCGCTCTTCAAGGACAGCGCACAGCGGAAGCGGTCTTGGTACATCTTCATGTTCCAGCTGCCGTTCATCCCCGAGCGCTACATCGCCAAGAACAACTACGCGAGCGCGTGGGCGGCGATGGCCAAGAAGGCCTCGAACCGCGGCGTGTTCACGGATGCAGACCGCGCGGTCTACACCGAGGCCTGGTCCCAGCCCTACGCCCTCACGGCGATGCTGAACTACTACCGGGCATCCATCCGCGTGCCCCCTGCCCCGCGGCGCGCCGAGACGATTCCGGCTCCCCTGCTGCTGATCTGGGGAACTGCCGACCACGCGCTCGGCGAATCGATGATCGACCCCTCGCTCGCTCATGCCGAGGATGCCCGTGTGAAGCGGCTCGATGGCATCAGCCACTGGGTCAATGTCGACGCCGCCGAGGACGTGAACGCCGCACTGCTGAGTTGGCTGTCGGGACAAGACCCGTCCTGAGAGGTACGATCGGCGCATGAAGCGCATTCTCGTACCGTCCGTCCTCTCTGCCCTCGCCCTCTCGGGCTGTGGCGAACCCAGCTGCCTCAGCGGCGCCGATGACTGCGTCGTCGCCACGGCCTGCGAAGACCTGGCGTTCACCTGCGATGGCGGAACCACCCAGGTCTACGTCATCGACGACGTGAGCCAGATCCCTGGCGGCATCTCCGCTTCGGGTGCGATCGGCGACTACGTGCTCGAGAACGACCAGGTGAAGGTCGTGATCGAAGCCCTCGATCACCCGCACTACCTCGGCATCTCGGGCGGCAGCATCGTGGACATGGTGGTGCCCGGCCAAGACCACGACAGCCTGCGCCACTACTGGCAGGCCACGGGTCTGCTCCCCTTCGACTACGTCGAGTACACCGAGCTCGAAGTCCTCGAAGACGGCGATGTGAAGTCGATTCAGCTGCACGGAACCCTGCAGGGACGCCCCGATGCGCCGGTCCACACCCGCTACGAGCTGCATCCCTGCGAGCCCGGCGTTCGCATTCGCACTGAGATCGTCAACCTCGAGGCCGAGCCCTCCTCGTGGGCCCTGCTCGACGGCATGTACTTCGGCGGCCGCGAGAACCTCGGGTTCGCCCCCTTCCCCGGCGGCGGCTTCAAGTTCCGCGAGTTCGGTCTCGGCGACCTCACCGAGGTCATGACGCCCGTGCCCTACGTGGTCTCGGGTATGCACACCGAGCCTGCCGCGACCTACGCGACCATCGCCTGCAACGACGAGACGGTCACGACCTTCCTCACCGAAGAGATCGTGCCCGTCGGCGTGTCGCCCACCCTGGTCATGCCGCGCGACTACATCGTGTTCGAGCGGTTCCTGGCCGTCGGGGACGGAAGCGCGGTCTCGGTCGGCGCTGACCTGGCCCTCGAGGTGCGCAGCCAGCTCTTCGACGAGCCCTACACCGAGCTCTCGGGCTCGGTCTCGGTGCCGCAGGACGACAACAGCGCCGTCGGTGAGGGCATCCGAGCCCTGGTCACGATCTCCGAGGGCACCCTCGCGATGGACGCCGAAGAGCGCACGCCCTGGACCGTCGCCATTCCCGATGACGACGGCGCCTTCACGGTACGCGTCCCCGCAGACCGCTCCTATGTGGCCGAGGTCGAGGCCATGGGCCGTGTCGTCGCAGAAGCCGAGGTCGACGTCGGAAGCTCTGCCGCTGATCTCGGCGACATCGAGCTACCCGCCATCGCCGATGTCAGCCTCTCGGGCACGCTCAACGGCGCCGATGACGGCGACGAGATTTACCTCTTGGTCCATCCCTCCGACGACCTGACCCTCGAGGAGTCCGAGGGCATCATGCTCGGCCACTTCGAGTCTTGCGCACCGATGCTCGGCCATCCCTACGGCGGCAGCCCCGCCTGCAACCGCGTGCTCGTCCGCGAGGGCGATGTCGAGACCGTCTCGCTGGTTCCCGGCACCTACGACTTCTTCGCGGTCGCCGGCCCCTTCTCGACGCTGGCCCGGGTTGGCGGTGTCGTCGTCGAGCCGGGCACCGCACAGAGCGTGCACCTGGACCTCGAGACCATCGACGGTCTGCAGCCCGCGGGCACCCTCACCGGTGACTTCCACATCCACGCGCGAAGCTCGTTCGACTCGTCGCTTCCCGACGTCGACCGCATGCGCGCCGTGCTCGCGAGCAAGCTCGAGGTCATGGCCTCCACCGAGCACGACCTGGTCTACGACTTCAGCCAGGTCGCCGCAGACCTCGGCGCCAGCGATGACATCGCGATCATGACCGGCACCGAGTCCACGGGCCACGTGCTCTGGTACTGGAACCCCACCGTGACCTACCCGCAGGTGACCGGTCACTGGATCATCTGGCCCCTCACCTACGACCCCGGCGCGCCCTGGCGCGGCGCTCCCTGGGATGAGCTGGTCGAGCCCGGTGAGCTATTCACCCGCGCCGCCGACCTCTCGTGGCCCGCCGACAGCGGCGTCATTCAGCTCAACCACCCCGTCGGCGGCGTGCAGTTCGGCCGCGACTTTGGCTGGGCCTCCGCCGCGCTCATCGACGGCAACGAGGACCTGAACGACGACGACGCGACCACCCAGGGATTGTTCTCGCGCACGCCCGAGGGCTCCGACTTCGCGAACGACGACTACCACGTGCAAGAGATCATGAACGGCACGAACAACGGCCAGTTCCTGCAGTACCGGGCGTTCTGGCACTACCTCTTGAACCAGGGCGTGCTGCGCGCTGGCACTGCCAACTCCGACAGCCACACCCTGACCGACAACGTCGTCGGCACGCCGCGTACCCTCGTCACGACCGACACGACCGTGGCGACCTTCGACCCGGTCACCTTCAACGCTGCTGTGCGCGAAGGCCGCATGACCGGCACCAACGGTCCGGTGTTGCTCGTCTCGACCACCGACGATGCCGGCGACACCCGCGCCCCGTCGCTCGACATCTTCGAGCCCGGCGACAGCGCCGAGCTCTCGATCGAGGTGCGCGCCGCACCGTGGGTCGACGTGCAAGAGGTGCGCATCGTCGTGAACGGCGAGGTCGTCGAGACCCTCACCGACCTGGCCGCCCAGCCCGACCCGCTCTCGATTCCAGCCGCTGCGGCCGATGTCGTTCGCCTGCAGACCACCGTCTCGCTCGCGGGGCTGCTGCCCGACAGTGGCGATGCCTGGATCAGCGTCGAGGCGGGCACCCCCCTCATCGACAACGCCGACCTCGACTGTGACGGCTGGCCCGACACCGGCGACAACAACGAAGACGGCAGCATTGACTGGCGAGACGTCGAGGGCGTCGAAGAGGCGCCTGAGAGCGACTGCTTCGCCATTGGCGACGCCGGGCCGCTGAAGGACCCGCCGATTCCCGAGGACCGGTCCTCGGCTGACTACTTCTTCCATGCGGTCACCCCGCACGGCTACCCGCTTGCCTTCACAAATCCACTGGTGCTCGACCTCGATGGCGACGGTGAGTTCACGGGGGTGACGCAATGATCGCGCTGCTTCTCGCCACCGCGCTTGCGGGGCCCTGCGATGACACCGACCGCGGCATGGCCGTCGGTCCTTCCACCAACAATCCACGCCCAGGCGACCTCGGCAGCGGACACCGCGTGTGCCCTCGCTCCGAGATCGGCGGAAGCGTGAGCGGCGGCCTGGTCGTCGACGGGCCGGCCTTCTACGGCAACATCGCCGGCGGACTCTCCGCGCAGGGCAGCTGGGCGGTCGATGACAAGACCGAGCTCTACGCCCAGTTCGAAATCGTGCGCTACGACTCCCTCATCTCCGCGTTCTCGGACTCGACCCTCGGGACCGGGCACACCATGGTCGGCGCCGCTCGTCGCTTGGCCGAAGGTGAGAGCTGGGGCTTTGCGGCCCACACCCGTCTGGTACTTCCCACCGCTTCAGCGCTGTACAAGAACGCTTTCCCCTTCGCCGCCGACCTCGGCGGTACCTTCGAGCTTCGCGCGGGACCGTTCCGGCCGCATGCGACCGTGAACACGCTGTTCTCGGCGGCCGCATCGGCAGGTCCCGCGGACCCGTGGTTCGGAGTGGGCGGCACACTCGGCACCGAGATTCGCGCCGGCCAGACCTTTGGCGTCGTGCTCGATGCCGCCGGCACCTACGGCTACGGGGTCAGTGGCCTCGACCATCTGTCCCTCGAGCCGGCCTTCCGCTTCGGCTTCAGCAATGTGATGTCCGCCGAGCTGGGCTTTCACATGCCGCTTGCGGGCCGCGCGCACGCACCGTTGGGTGTCGAGCTGGCGGTGATGGGTCGCTGGCCCTAGCAGCTACGCGCCGGTCATGACCGGCGCATAGCCCATCAGTTCGTGTTGCCCGACGCGCCGATGATCCCGTCTCCGGCGCCACTACCACCCTTCAGGCCACCAGCCCCTCCGGTCCCGGTGACATAGCTGACGCCGCTGCCGCTCGGCGTGGCCGTCGAGTTGTCCCGGTACAGGCAGTAACTGGGCCCACCCG
>JAGSGY010000139.1 GCA_023954855.1 Pseudomonadota bacterium
ATCGTGCAGGGCGTCCACACCTTCCTGATGCGGCACCCCACGGTGGTCCGCGGGACGATGCGCTATCTCAAGACGGGGCGCTTTCCGCCCATCACCTAGTCTCTAGGCGAGAAAGGCAGCCGCAGCGGCGGCAGTCGCGGCGACCGCGAGTGCGTAGACCCACTTGCGTCCATCGGCGGTAGCAGGCTCGGCGTTCTGGAGCTGCACCGGGCTTCTGTTGGCTCGGGGGTCGAGCGTTGGCGCCGTTCGAAGATCGTCGATTCCTTGGGCCAGCGCATCGAGTTGTAGGCGCACCACATCGAAGCGGTCGGGTCGCTCGAGTGGATCGGGATGCATCAGCCACCGAACCAAGCGCTTGGCCTGCGGAGGCAACGCGTCCGGCGCGATCGGCTGGGTGGGACCCGCTCCGGTCAGCGCGAACCGAAGTAGACCGCCGATGGCCCACATGTCCGTCTGTGCGCCGCTGTGGCCCCCAGCTAGCTGCTCAGGAGCGAGCCATGCGGATCGGCCCGGACGCTCGAGCGCCAGGGTGGGCACCTCGCGGTTGAGCGCCAGGAGCAGACCGTGGTCGGTGATGCGGATCCGCGTGGTGGGCGCGGTCTGGAGCAGCACGTTTCGCGGACAGAGCCCGAGGTGGGGGCCGTGCGGAGAGGCTTGTTCAAGCGCATCGGTCACCGCGACGAGAATGTTCGTCGTCGCTTCGAGGTCGAGCGGACGTTCGGCGACCAACTTGCAGAGCGACTTCCCGTCGACGTACTCGGTCAGCAGAAAGGCCGAGACAGCGCCGTCGACCGCGACGGGGCCGAGGTCGTAGCTGGTGACGAACGCGGGGTGGTGAAGCGCGACGCTTGCTCGATACGCTTCGAGGGCGCGCGCCGTTCGCCCGTCCTTCCCGGACAGCGAGGCGAGATGAGGATGCAAGATCTTGAGCGCGCAGCGTTCGCCGTTTGTCTTGTCGACCACTTCCCATGTACGGGTGAGCCAACCATCCGCGATCAGACGACGAACGTCGAAGCGGGACGCGAGCCTGCGAGGCAAGACATCCTGGTTGGCAGTTTGGGAAGCAAGAGTCACAGCAACTCCGAGGGACCGCAGTTTATCCCCGCAGGCGGCCGCTCTGGGCGGATACTGCTACGACTGCGTTGGCGGGCGCCGATTCCGTTGGGCGCCACAGTACGGTGCGGGGGCTTTCCGCGGGGCAAACCTACTTTTTCGAAGAAAGGTGCAAAAGGTCCAACTCTCTCAGAAGCGCGCGGCCAGTGTTAGAGAACGGCGTTCCTTCGTGATGGAAGGAAGCACCGAGACTTCGAGGCGTTTCCGTTCGGGGCGAGCCAGGGCCACGGCCTCCGACTCCTTCTTCTTTCCGAACATCACTGCGCCAAAGGCCGTGAATGGCATCGCCACGACGGTGACCAGTAGGCCTGACACCCAGGCGGTGGCGAAGCGATTGTCTGCGAAGTTCTCGTACAGGGCGGGGGTGGCGAACACGAGCCCGCCGCCGAGAAGCGCCATCACTCCGGTGTAGGTCCAGACCTTCGCGCCGACCGGGCTGCCCATGACGAGGTGCGAGACCGTGGCGCCGCCCCATCCGCCGAGCGCAAAGCCCGTGGGCCCGCCGATCAAGAACGACTCGGCATCGTCGGCATTGCGCCGATATGGGTCATACAGGTCGTAGGCCCCGATCCCGATCAGTCCGCCCGCCACGCCTCCGCCATAGGTCGCCCCGAGCGTGATCAGCGCTTGCCCCACGTGCTTGGGGGCGGCTTCGGCATCGGGCGAGAAGGTGCAGAGGGCTGCGGCGAGGACCAGAGTGCGCATGGAGTCTCCGTGTGGGGTCACGGTACCGGGAGTGCGTGGCGACCGCTACCGGCACGCTCATCCGCGCGCATAGTCGCAGCGCCAGGTAAGCTCGCGTCACGGAGGTCCGTTGCGTCACGCTTCTCTGCTCGCCATTCTCGTTCTGCTTCCGGCTTGCATGCCGCCCACCCTCAAGGCCGGCCTCGACATCGCCGAGCAGGGCGACTTCGAAGGGGCAGCTCGCTACTTCATGCAGCGGCTCGACGATGATGCGTACGACGAAGTCGCCGGGAGAGGACTCGATCGGGTCGCGCGTGACTCGTATGAAGTGAAGCTGGATGTGGCCCGCGAGGCTGAGGCGGACCGACGGTTTGCCGACTCGCTGGCGGCTTTCGACGAGGCAGAGGCCTGGCTCGTGGTGCTGAAGGACTACGACGCGGTGGCCTGGAACCCGGGTGATGCCCTCGACATCGAGCGCGAAGAGGTGCGGGACCGCCTGGCGCTGGAGCACTACGTCAACGGCAAAGACCTTGTCGCGAAGGGCCAGTTCGAGCAGGGGATCGCCTCGTTTGCCGCGGCCCAAGAGGTGCGCCCGAACTACGAAGACACCAAGGCCCTGACGACGTCGGCCTTTCATCAGTGGGGCCTCGCTGAGGTCAAGGGCGGTCGCTATCGGCAGGCGTCGGATCACTTTGCCGAGGCGGTGACCCGCGGTGCTGGACACGAGTCCATCGCGTGGGGCTCGGCCGTCTCTGCGGCGCTCGGTCGCTACTACTTGTCGACCGGTCACTGCCGCTTTGCGGCCCTGGAGTTCCGTCGCGTCGACCGCGGTGCCATCCACGACACCGAGCTGAACCCCGAGGCCGAGCGCGCCGAGGCATGCGCGCGTGTCGAGTTGGTCGTGGACCGGTTCGACGAGATTGCCGGCGAGTCGATCTCGGGAACGTCTCTCGGTGCCGTGGCTTCGGATCAGGTCGTGCACGAACTCTCTTCGCGTGGGTCCGAGTTCATCAAGCTCCTCGACGCCGACGCCGCTCGCGCGTTTACAGCGCCAGACGCAGAGCCCAGGCCTGGGCATCTCTACGAGGTTCGTGGGCGCGTGACCCAGTACCGAAAAGAGCGCGACGAGCCGAACACCGAGACCAAGACGGTCGACACCAAGAAGCGCGAGCTCTGTCCGCCGCCGGATGGCCCGTACTACGACCAGGAAGACCAGTGGTGTGACGACCCGCACGTGCTCATGTGGGATGAGACGCGGGAGTCGGTGCGCTGGCGCATCGCGGGCAGCGTGCGGGTCACCGACCCCGGCACCGCGGAGCAGGTGCTCTCGAAGCCACTCGAGCTCTCGCACTCCACCGAGGCCATTGTGCGCGGTGAGCTACGCCGCGAAGATGGGGTCGAGGGGCCCATCAACCTCAGCCTCGAGCGCGAGGAGGGCAAGTACACCGTGGGCCAGCTGTTCCTCGATCACCGCGCCGAAGAGACTGAGCCCCTGCCGAATGATGGCCAGCTCGCCCTACATGCGGCCCATCGCCTCGCCGAAGAGGCGGCGATTGCCGTACTCGCGGCGGTGGACCGTCCGCCACTGCCTCCGGTGCCGGGTCGCCTGGCCATCGAGGCGCCTGTGACGGACGCCAGCCAGCTCGAGTTTGGCGGTGCTGAGGGGCCGGCGGAGCCCACGGGATTCGAGCCCGAGGGGCAGTGAGTTAGCGCTACTTCTTGCGCTTTTTCCGGCCGAAGAGCTTCTTCTTCTTGGTCTCGGTAGGTGCTGGCTCGGCCCTTGGAGCGGGCTTGGGTTGTGCCACGGTCGTGGGCCGTGGGCTCGGCGCCGCAGCCGCCTTCGGACTCGGGGCGACCTCTGGAGGCGCTTCGGGAGTGGGCTCGGCTTCGGGCTGGAGCTCGAGCACGGGTTCCGCGACAATCGGCGCCGGGGCGGGGGGGGCCTCGGGGAGGGTGAGTACGGGCTCGACCGCAGTGGGCTCTGCAGAACCCCGGATGAACACCGCGCTCAGCGCGCCCAGAGCGATGAGCATCAGCACCATGGCCGCCGCCGCGGCCGCGCCAATCACCCAGATCGGGGTGGCGGCTCGCGGTGGACTCGCGGTCGGCAGGGTGGGCTCGTCCAGGGCGTCGGGCCCCGCGAAGCTGTCGAGTGGCGTGACCGTCGTTGTCGCCGAGGGTGGCAGCGGTGCTGAGAGCTCGTCAAAGTGGGGTGGGTCGAGCAGTTCCTCGCTGACCAATGGGGCGTCGACCCGAACGGCGTTGGCGGCGGCGAGGGCGGCGTGAATGTCCCAGCCCTTGCCCCACAGGGTGCGGGCTTCGTTCGGCGTGCCCGGATCCCAGAGGTCTTCGCTCGGTGCCTCTGCGGTAAACCCGGATCCAGCGACGCCTCGCTCGATGACATCGACGATGTCGGCGGCTTGGGTCTCGATGGTCGGTCCATCCGGCAGATCGAAGTCGAGGGACGCCTCAAAGTCGAAGTCTTCGCCGTCGTCGACCTCGATCTCGAAGTCTTCGCCGTCGTCGACCTCGATCTCGAAGTCCTCTTCGGGATCTGGAAGGCGTCCGCTCATGGCGCAGACTACCTCACTCGCCGGGTGGTGGTTTGGCACACGCCGTCAAACGACAGTCGGGGGACAGAAAGCCTACTTCCCGGCGTGTTCCGCGGGAATCCACTCGGCGGTGGGACGGTCCTCCCAGGACTCTGCAGCGGCCACTCGGGTGAGGAAGGTCTGCATCTCGCTGCCGTCGAGAACCTCGACCTCGAGCAGGCGCGCGCTCATCTCTTCGAGGATGACGCGGTTCTGGATGAGGATGTCGATGGCGCGCTTGTGGCACTGGTCGAGAATGCGGCGAATCTCGGTCTCGATGACCTCTGCCGTCTCGGGAGAGCCTCCGGCCGCACCGCCGACGCCGGGGAAGCCCCATGCGGAGCGGTTGTCGCTGGATCCGTAGTTCACGCAGCCAATGCGCTTGGACATACCGAACTCGCTGACCATCTTGCGGGCTAGCTCGCTGGCACGGCGGATGTCGTCGGAGGCGCCGTTGGTGACGTCGCCGAACACCAGCTCTTCGGCCGCTCGGCCGCCGAAGGCCATGGTGATCCGGTTCAGGAGCTCGGCCTTGGTGGATAGGTGGCGGTCCTCCTCGGGGAGGAAGCTCGTGTAGCCGAGCGCGGCGATGCCGCGAGGGATGATGCTGATGCGCTGCACGGGATCGGAGCCCGGGCTGGCGGCGCCGGCGATGGCGTGGCCACACTCGTGGAAGGCGACGATGCGCTTCTCTTTCTCGGAGAGGCGCAGGGTCTTCTTCTCGAGGCCTACGACGGTGCGCTCGATCGCTTCCTTGATGTCTTCCATCTCGACGGCGTCACCGTCGCGCCGTGCGGCGAGGATCGCGGCTTCGTTGAGCATGTTCGCGAGATCTGCGCCCGCAAATCCGGGCGTGAGTTTGGCGATCTCCTCGAGGTCGAGCTCGTCGGACATCACCAGCTTCTTGGCGTGAACGAGCAAGATCTGGTGACGGCCGTCGAGGCCTGGGCGGTCCACGACGACCTGACGGTCGAAGCGACCGGGGCGGAGCAGCGCGGGGTCGAGAATCTCGGGACGGTTGGTTGCGGCCATCACGATGATACCGCCGCGGTTGTCGAAGCCGTCCATCTCGACGAGCAGCTGGTTCAGGGTCTGCTCGCGCTCTTCGTTGCCGCCGGGGCCTCCGACTGAGCGGGAGCGGCCTACGGCGTCGAGCTCGTCGATGAACACGATGCAGGGCTCGTGCTCGACGGCGGTCTTGAAGAGGTCTCGCACACGTGCGGCACCCACACCGACGAACATCTCGACGAAGTTGGAGCCACTGATCGAGAAGAAGGGGACCTCGGCTTCGCCGGCAACAGCGCGTGCGAGCAGGGTCTTTCCGGTTCCTGGGGGGCCGACGAGCAGCACACCCTTCGGGGGACGTCCGCCGAGCGTCGAGAACTTCTCGGGGGTCTTGAGGAAGGCCACGACTTCGCGAAGCTCCTCGGCGGCTTCTTCGACGCCGGCGACGTCCTCGAAGGTCACGCCAGTGCCCTCTTCGGGGGCGAGCTGCGCCGAGCTGCGACCGAAGGCGGCCATGCCTCGGCCACCCGAGTCGCGGCGACTCATCATCATCCAGAAGATGAGAATGAAGGCCATCGGCATGAGCAGGAAGAGCATGGGGCTCTCACAGCCGCTGCGCGCGGTGGCCTGGTATGGCACGTTGTGCTCTTCGAGGAGCGGAACGAAGCCCTCGTCGACGGGCACGAAGTTGGTGCGCACTTCCCGTCGTGCTGGAACCTCGCCTTCCTTGACGGGCTCGCCCTTTCGGGCACCGGTCACCGTAGCGGCCTCGGCGTTGATGGTGACCTTCTCGATCTCACCGTCGACGACGAGTTGCTTGAACTCGGTCCAGGTGACCTCGGTCGCCGAGAGCTGGAACGGCATGGAGGCGATCCAGAGGACGACGAGACCAATGAGGGCGAAGCCGGCAATGGCGGGCCAGCGCGATGGCGTGGGGTTCAAGGGCACTCCTGAAGTGCCTACGTATTACGCCCACGCACTCCAGTCTCTTCATCGAGCACCTGCATGGTGCGCTGATAGAGGAATCGAGCCTGCTGCGGGTTGTCGCCAATCGCCACAACGCCAATCTTGCCGTACTCCGAGAGGGCCCCAATCAGGTGGAAGACGACGCCTCTCTCGGTCGGTCCATGGAAGTGGAGACCGTGGTAGACGGCGATATCGACAAGGTCCTCGGGAAGCAGCCCTCGGTAGCGGTCCTCTTGGAGGGTGTCGGTGCCGAAGTAGTACTTGGGCCTTCCGCTCGGCGCGTAGAACAGACCGTCCTCGAGGCTGTACGAGCCGGCGGTCAGGAACTTGAGCGTGAGGAAGGGGTGGGTCGTGCCGCCCTTGCGCAGGTTGATCTCGATGGCGCTGTGCTTCCAGCCGTCTTCGGTAGGCACGCTCACGTAGTCGATGCCGAAGCGGCCGATCACGCCCTTCTTTGCGAGGACTTCGGCGACCTTCGCTGCTGAGTCCTGGATGTCGAGACGATAGGCGTCGGCAGCTGGAAAGGTGCAGCCGAGGAAGACCTGGCCACTCGGTCCGCCGAGCACCTGGTCATGCGTGGAGATGACCTGGGGCTCGCCGATCGCGTTCACACGACACTGTGCGGAGGGCGACATCTTGTGGTCGCCTTCGACCCAGGCTTCAACGATGCCCTGCATGTCGTTGTACTTCTCGATGAAGCTTTCCCAATGCTCTGCGGGTGCTTCGAACTTCAGGCGCTCTGGGAGAAGGTCCTTGATCTTCGCGGAGAGATCGTTGACCGACGCGTTGCCGTCGAGATCGCCCATCGGAAAGACGGCGTTGCCCTCACCCGAGAAGCCGTCGTTGAGCTTGACCACGCCGCGTGAAAGGGAAGGGGCGTTGCGCTTCACCTCGGCGAGGGCCTTGGCGATGTCGTCGACGGTCTGGAGGCGCTCGAAGCCGAAGGGCATGTCGACGCCCGCCTCGCGGAACACCTCGCGACAGCCCGACTTGGTGCCGAGATCGGCGAGTGCGGGGTCGACGGAGTTGAGCGGCAGCCCGAGGCGAATCGCGAGGGTGCGCTCGCGGGAGGTGCTGTTGAAGCAGACGAGGTGCGCTCGGTCGGGGGTGCGGATCTCGCGCTTGATGCGCTCAATGAGTCGGGGCCGCTGCAAGATCTTGTCCGAGAGCGGCAGGCTCGAGGCGTCACTGCAGTGCAGCATGACCAGGCGCGAGCGGGCATGGCTGGCCGGGACGCCGGGCAGCAGTGCCAAGTAGTAGTCGACGACCACCGGATCGAGCTGCTGGCTGGTGACGAAGATGAGGCGCGTGCGCGGCTGACGCAGAAGCATCAGGTTCACGAGCATGCGCTCTTCGTAGTGGTAGACGCCGCTGATCTTCGCCAGCTCTCGCGCATCGAGCGAGAGCGAGGGCACGATCACGACGTCCTGCGGAATGCGCGGGTCCGTCGAGAGCGCCCGATACAGCGCGCCGGTTCGGGATTGGAGGGCCTCGAAGGCGGCGAGCTCCTCGGCTGAGCCGGGTGCCGGATACGGGTCGTGCGTCATGCGCACAGTCTACCTGAGATCGCGGCGAGGATCGGCCCGAACAGGGGGTCCGCTCGCATTCGACCCGCCAGGTACAGACGAAGAAACACCAAAACCCCGGTGCGCGGAGCACCAGGGTCTTGGAGGGTTGGTTTGCTACGCGCCGAAGCGCGACGCAGCTACCAGGACGCCTTGTGGATACCAGGCAGCATGCCCGTGAGCGCGAGCTCGCGGAGGGCGATGCGGCTGATGCCGAGCTTCCGGTACACGGCGCGCGGACGGCCGGAGACAACGCAGCGCGTGGTCAGGCGGACGGGCGACGAGTTGCGGGGGAGCTTCGCCAGCTTCTGCTGGGCCTCGAGGCGAGCCTCGGGGGTGTTGCTCGGGTCCTTCGCGATGCGCTTGAGCTCGGCACGACGTGCAGCGAACTTGCGCACGAGGCGCTCGCGCTTCTTTTCGCGGTTGAGCATGCTCTTCTTAGCCATGAAATCCTCGGTGGGGACACTTGGGTCTCGCGCGTTGGGCGCCGACCATCCAGCTAGGTCCCTGAGTCACCGGCCCCGTTTATCGCAGCCGTCCTGCGTGTCAAGCGCACGATCGGCGGAGTTGTTGTGCGAGAGTGCCGCTTTGTGGGATATGCCTCGCCCCCACGGAGACTGTATGAAGATCGACGGGTTTTGGATCGGGATCGGCGCTATCGCCCTCATTGGCGGGCTGATCTTCTTTGCCGGTCAGGGCGATTCGGGTGCTTCGCACGACAAGGTGGAGGCCGAGAACCCACGCCTGAAGGCCGATCGTGTGCGCGATTGCCAGCAGCTCACCGGCGAGCTCGACGCGCGTCTGAAGGCCTGCCTCGGCGACCTCGGGCACCTCCCGATGTCCACTCGGGCCTCCACCGAGATTCAGAAGATGGCCAAGCGTGGCGGCGTCTTCGTGATCGGAGGCGCGGTGGCGGTCGAGGGTGTCGAGGCCGAGTCCTTCGAGCTTGGAAGCGAGCTCGAGACCCTGCTCCTCGACGTCGATGAGTCTGCGGTGGCGACGGCCCTGCGCGACAAGGATGTGCGCGGCGTGGTCGTGGCCCGCGATCTGACCGGCGCACTCGACCGCGACAAAAAGGTGCTCTCGCGTCTCGCACAGCACGACTACCTCGAGTGGTTCCAGCTCCGTCACGTCACCGAAGAGGCCTTCCTCTACACGGTGCGCAAGACGCCCGCGAAGGTCCCAGTGGCCACCGGCGATCGCCTTCTCAAGGGCCTGCGCGCTCGCCTCGAGGGCAAGGCCCGCCCCGCGCAGAGCTGGAGTCCAGAGAACGTTCGCCTGATCGCCACGATGCGCCTTCAGGGCGGAACGCTGGTCACCCGCTACGAGGTCAGCAAGGACCTAGAGCGCGGGCTCGATGACCTGGCCCGCAAGCTTCGCCGCGAGTGGACGCGGAACATCGAAGTCGACGGACATGGCAGTCTCGACGAGCGTCTCGAGGACATCCGCCTCGAGCTGCACGTGGTGATGGAGAACGCCTACGTCGAGCCGCGCAGTCGCTACGCGATCTTCGATCTCTGGGAGATGGGCGTCGACGGCGTCATGTTCTCGCAGCGCGATCCGAAGCGCGGCGAGAAGCTCGACGAGAAGTTCAGCGTGTTGCCGGGCTCCGAGCACATCACGCGTTCCCTCAAGTCGTCGGACCACTTCCTGCGTCGCGCCGTCAAGGAAGGCGGATGGCACGATCGTCGGCCGTGGGAGCAAGACACGCGCACCAAGCTCCAGATCATCCGCACCCAGCACTTCATGGAGAGCGAGCGTGGCGGTGGCGATGCCGTGCGTCTGTTCCGCGCCGTCCCCGAAGAGCCGATGGAGAACGTGACCGACGACAGCCTGCGCCAGATGCTCGTCGACGGCGGCCGCTGGTGGGTCAACAACATGGAGGACGACGGCTACACCCTCTACAAGTACTGGCCGACGCAGAACCGCTCCTCGACCGACTACAACGAGGTTCGG
>JAGSGY010000106.1 GCA_023954855.1 Pseudomonadota bacterium
CAACGATTGCACCCCATCGAGACCCTCGAAACGGCGCTGCCCGAGCTCATGGCGCTGGCCGCCGCAGCTCGAGGCGAAGTAGTCGTGCGGCGCTGCAGCCGGGTGGCCTGGGGCTTGCGCAGCGGCCGCGTTGTGGAGCAGCCGGTGGCGCTCGAGGGGCTCGAAGTCGAAGGCGAGCCGGACTGGTTGGACGCCGCCGCGAAGGTTCTCGATGACGAGCCGCCCGCGGCGAATCCCGAGGGTATCGAGCTGGCCCTGGCCTGGCTGGACGGTCATCCGGTCTGGCTCGAGGCTTGGCAGCCCCACTGACGGGTCACCCGCGCTGGTCCTCGCCTATACTCGTGATAGGGATTCTCATGCGGTTCTTTCGGCTCGCACTGGGCGATTACGAGTGGTCACTGGGGGGCGGGAGGACGCTGATCGGTGCCGGTCCTCACACCTGGTCGCTCGCGGTGTTTCAGGGCCTCATGATGTTGGGCTTTCCAGTGCTGGTCTGGGTGTGGGGGCACTGGATGTGGTGGGGTGCCGCGGCGCTCGTCGCTGCTGGGACTGTCCTCGCGCTCGGCATGGGCCTTCACCGTGTGCTCTGGGTGACGCCACGTACCCTTTGGGTGCTGGACACCTGGTACGTCGTGCCGCTCTGGGCGCGTCGACTCCCGAGGGATTGTGCGGTTGCGCACGAAATCGACTTTGACGGCTGGGACTGGGTCGAGCTCGACGGCGGGGCGGTGCATTTGCACCCACTTTCGAACGAACGGGCACCTCTCCTGGTTCACAGCATCCATGCGGCGCAAGAACGTGCCGCCGACGAGGCACGAACCTCCATCCGATAGCGCCTCGTGAGGTCCGGCAGACGAGCATGGGGGTGAGACGCGTTCTGCGCGTCCTTCAGAAGCCTGTGCGAGAAGCCGCCAGAGAAGTGTCTTTTGGCCCACTCTGCGGCGTGCTGTGGTGCTTTCGCGGTGGCGGGCGGTGGCATGCTCCTTGCTCTTTTGACCACGGGAGGCGGGTATGCGGGCGATTCTTACGTTGCTGATGCTTGTGGGCTGCGGCGCGGGTGAGTGGACTGCTGTTTCGGAGGAGGATGCTCCCGAAATGCGCTCGGGTGCCGCCACGACGTGGACCGGCTCGGAGGTGTTCTTGTGGGGTGGAAACATCAACCAGGAGCAGTTCGGCTGTTTGATGGGCGCCAATGACCTCAGGACTGGCGCGCTCTACGACCCGAGCACGGACACCTGGACTCCCACGTCTCTCGAAGGGGCCCCCGAGACCAGCGGAGGATTGGAGATCTGGTGGACGGGGGCGCGCGCTCTCGTCTGGACTCAGCTTGGTGGCGCCGAGCGTCCCTACCTCCATTTGTATGACCCCGGCGACGACTCCTGGACGGCCGCAGCCGATCCGGAGGAGATGCTCGAGCACGACCCGACCTACCACCCGGTCTGGACCGGGGAAGAACTGATTGCCTGGGCCCCCGGGTACGACTCGGCCGCCTACGACCCGTCCACAGACTCGTGGCGTGCGATCCGCTCGTTTGGCGACCCGGGCGTCGACCGTTTCTCGCGACGCGCCTGGACCGGCACGGACATGCTGATCTGGTCGTATCGGCCGTACGGCACCCTCGAGTCCACCCTGTTCTATCGCTACACACCCGCGACCGACACGTGGACCGACCTGGGCACCGAGGGGGGACCCGTCGAGTCGCTGGATTGGGATAGTCCCGCCGTGTGGAGCGGTGAGGAGTTCATTCTCTTGGATGATGCGGGCAAGACCCGGCCTTGGCACTACGACCCAGCTGCCGACAGCTGGCGCATCGGTCCGCTCGGTCCGAACGGCGGCACGAAGATGGCGTGGACCGAGGAACGCATCGTGTCTTGGGCCGGCGACACACGTGGTGTGTTCTATGAGCCGGCGAGCGGGGACTGGTTCAAGGCGACTCCGAAGGCCCGTCCGAGAGCCCTCAACCTCCCCGCCATGCAGTGGACCGACGATGCGCTGTTTGTCTGGGGGGGCGGCGCGACCAGCCCGTGCGATGAAGAGAGGGGCGAAGGCGGCGGGATTTGGCGACCCTGAGGGGCCCGAACGACGTGCGCCCGCAGCTCGCTGGCACGCGGGTTGCACTTTCACCAATCGGGAGGACCCATGATCGCACTGCTTCTTTCGCTCACGCTCGCCCCTGCGCACGCCCAAGAAAGCGAGGAGCTGGTGAAGCTGGCTCAGCTGCAGAGTGAAATGGCGCAGCAGGACAAGCTGTACCGGGCCGGAATCCGTATGCATCACATCGGGTACGGCGTGGCTGCAGGCGGCTTTGGCTTGATGGCCGCCGGAACGGTGATGAGAGTGAACACGTGCTCTTGGTTCAACACGGGTCCCTGCTCCCCGGCCGTCTTTGCGCTCAATCGAGTGGGCATCGTCGGCTACGTGGGCGGCGCGCTCCTCACGAGCACAGGCGCGCTCTTGGAAGGGCGGGCGTTGAAGGCGCGGGGCATGGGAGGCCCCCAGACTTGGGCTTACGCAGGGCTCGGGGTGGCGGTCGGAACTGCTGGGGTCGCGGGTCTGCTCTGGGGCTTGGCCGAGTCCAAACCCGACGACGGCTACGGGGCCGTTCAGCTTCGCTTGAACAGTCAGTCCGCCTGGTTGATTGCGATCGGCCCAGGGGTGGCACTCATCCCGGCCTTGGTTCAGCGTCTCGTCAACCAGCAGAGACTGCGTGGTGCCGTCGAGGTCGCCGTGCTGCCGACACCGCTACGCGATGGCGCGGGGCTCGCCTTGGCTGGGCGATTCTAGCGGGATGACGGCGATACGCAGCTCGATCCGGCCCAGCGCCCCAGGTCGAGCGACCGCAACGCGGTGATTGCCAAGGCCGTGGACCACTTCTGGAGAGAGGGCCTTCGCGCCGTCTCGCTCAACCAGCTCTGCCAGGTGATTGGCATCTCGAAGCCGGGGCTCTACCGTGAGTTCGGCGGGGAAGATGGGTTGATGCAGGCCCCGAGGCGGTGCGCTGGGATGCTCGGCTTGCGATCCGAGCATTGGCTGCGGCCTGAGTCTCGTCTTCGGGGTCTGTGGGCCCCACATCAGCGCGAGGCGAAGAGCTCCTCCAGAAAACGGACCTCCAGCACGCAGTCCCCGCTGTTGTTCTGTCGCGTGGGTCGAAGCGCCTCTGGGAGCGTCGCCATGGTGCCCTCGGTCAGCAGGTTTGGGAAGAACACGATCGGCGTGAGCCCATGTGGCGTCCAGCCGGGAAAGCCATTGAAGATTCGTGTCCCACAGCACGTGGTGAAGGCGCGGACGATGCTGCCGCCCGGCTTCTGAAACCGATTCACCTTGTCCTCGCCCTGGGTGAGTCTGAACTGCGTCGCGGTCACGCAGGCCACCTGGTAGAGCGGAGCCGCATGGCTGCGCCGGCAGCTGTCACAGTGGCAGTAGGCGGTGAAGATGGGCCTTTCCGCCGGGCCTAGGTCCACCGAGAAGTGAACTTCGCCGCAGTAGCAATGGCCGGTGACGTGAACCGCGTCGGACATGTTCCTCCAAGAGCTGGTCCCCGCCGCGTCTGGGGCTTCAGCTTGTTTGTGGACGCCGAGTCTCCCATAGCCACGCCCCGATGACCTTCTGGCTCGACAGCGAGGAGCGTCGGCCGTCCTTGGTGGCGGAGTTCCGCACGTCGTGGAGGTGAACTCTCGGACGGCAAACCTGATCGCGGCCTCGAAGCGCGCGAACAGAAGCTCCCACCCGCACGATTGAGTATGGTGGGGCCGTGGAGGAGGTATGGGCAATGCGCCGTGTCTAGGGCAGCTCGTAGTAGAAGACGACGGCGCTACACCGCTCCTTGCGTCCCCATACGGTCGCCTCGCTCTCTGGCCCCCAGGTCACCGCGTCCTGGGTCGGGTTCCGATAGTCACAGCGAAGCTCGAGTTCGCTATTGGCGCTCAGTCGCGGAGCGTCCGCCTCGGCGTAGATGGCCTGCTCGATCCATTTCGGTGAGAAGTCGCCGTTGCTGGCGATGCAGGTCGCGCCCGTAGACTCGGTGAGGCTGGCGGCTGTGCCGTTCTTTCCCATGCCGACTTCCGCCGAGAACACGGCGTACTCGGTGTCGGAGTCGGCCGGGACGGTGGCGCGATAGGTGTGCGTGCTCGCCCCGGGAGCGACCGCGAAGGCGTCTCGCTCGGTCTGGGTCGTAGGCTCGACGGTCACCCAGTCCAGCTCGCGGGCGATCTCTTGAGGGCTCGCCCACGTCGCGCGCAGGGTGGCTCGGTTGAACCAGGTCATGGTGCCGGCGTCGCGGTCGATGATGCCGTTTTGGTTGAGCCGGTCGAATTCCTCGGCGTCGTAGTGGGTGTGAAAGACGGCGCGCAGCACGAATGTCCAACCCGGCTCGAAGCGCAGGCCCGTCCCTTCGGGAAGCTCGACAGCCTCCCCGCCAGGGACGGTGCGCCAAAGGGGAATGGCGTCGGAGAACCCCAGGCCGGGGTCGCAGCGGTACCAGTCGCTTCCCGACTCGGCCGCGGTAGCCCTCGCTGTGGCGCTCTCTCCGGTGGTGTCGATGACAACCTGGGAGTTCAAGTAGATCTGCCCGCTCTCGGTCAGCGCCTGTAGGCCGGTGAGGTAGCCGGCTTCGGTCCGCCCGGGGTCGAACGAGATGCAGAACCAGTCATCCTCCATCTGGTCGTACTTGCGTTGGTCGTATCCGTAGTCGTGCATGTAGCCGTCATCGGCACCATCCGGGTGCTCGAGGAATCCGTCGTTGACGACGTCGAACTGCGATGACGTGTACGCTGTGGAGTTGGCGAGTTCCTGGACGACCGGGGCAACGAGAGGCGGGTGGCTGTCGACGTAGTCCAAGTGGTCCGTTCGCTGGAGATACGCGGTGAGCGTGTCCTTCTCGGCTTCGGTGAGTCGCTTGTCGTTGATCTGCGTGTGCGCTGGCGTGCATGTGTCCGTGTCGGTGTGGTTCGACGCCAGCGGCATCTGCAGGCCCCGGGGCGGGTTCGTTTCGATCTTGTCGAGGATGGACGAACGCAGGGCCGACACCTCGAGATGGGTCTCAAGCCGCCGGTAGGTCGACAACCGGTTGGCGCTGTGGCAGCGGCTGCAGTGGGCCTCGATGATCGGGCGAGCGTCGTCCCAGCTGGCAACGGGCTCGCCAGAGTCCTGGGCCTCGGTGTCGTTGACGTCGTCTGTGGCCGTCTCTTCGTGGGTCCCTGCGCAGGACATGGCGAGGGCAAGGGGTGCGAGGAGGAGGCTTGCTCCAACGAGTCTTTGAATCGTTCGCATCGTGGGTACCTACCGAGTTCGACGTTGAGCGTAGCGGCCCAAAGTCGCCGTTCTCGGGAGTATAGCGGGTGGGCGTGGAGGTGCGCCTCGGTCCGATTCGGCGACGACGTCAACGCGTTGACCCTCGGGGTCACGTGCCTACTGTTTTTGCCACACCCGCTCACCACGAGGCTCTATGACCCTACGCATCGTGCTCCCCCTCCTTGCAAGCTTGCTCTTCGGCTGCTCCAGCCCCGTCACGCTGAATGGGGAGGGGCCCTCCGGCGGTCAGCAGCTGGTGATAGGCGAGAAGTTCTCGATGCATTCCGAGGTGCTCGGAGAGGACCGCGACTACTGGGTCTACTTGCCTCCGTCCTACGGCACGTCACGCGGGCGTCCCACGTACCCGGTCCTCTACTTGTTGGATGGGGACGTACACTTCCAGGCGGCGATCGGTGTCGTCGACCATATGAGCCCCCACCAGATCCCAGAGCTGATCGTTGTGGGAATCCCGAGCCCCAACCGAATGATGGACCTGTCACCGACCGAGTCCACACTCGGCTTGGATGGCAAGGCCCATCCCGAGTACGACGGCAAGACCGGAGGCGGACAGGACTTTCTCCGTTTCATGCGTGAGGAGCTCTTCCCAAAGGTGGAGGACACCTACCAGGCGAGTGACCACCGAATCCTAGCCGGACACTCGGCAGGCGGTCTTCTGGCGCTCTACGCACTGCTCGACCAGCCCGATATGTTCGACGGCCACCTCGCCATGGACCCCTCCCTCTGGTGGGACGACCAATTGCTGCTGAAGCAGGCCGAGGCGGTCCTCGCAGAAGGCCACGGGCGCAAGGCTAGCGTCTACATGTCGCTCGCCAACAACTCGGACTGCAAGACGCCCGGGTGTTGGCCCATGATGCAGGCAAACGGGCGGGACTTCGCGGCCTCGCTCGAGCGTGCGAAGACCACCGACTTCAACTTCACTCACCAGTACTTCGACGACGAGAGTCACGGCTCGGTGCCGCTGGTGAGTCTGTACTACGGCTTGCCTCGCGTACTTGACGCCCATCCGTAGGTCCCAAGATCCTCCACGAAGGTCGTGCGTTGTTCCGACGAGCTCCGTGAGCGCACGTGTTCCAACCCAAAGACGAACCTCTGTCATCGCTCTACATGCCCGTTGACCGGAGTCCGAAGTTGTGGAATCGTACGCCGACTTTCAAGCCGCGGAGCCTCATTATGTGCGCATTTAGACTACGTCTGCCGAAAGGAGCGCTCATCACCCTGACGGGAAGCACCCCCAACGAGACGAGCTGCCTGTCGGTCATCTTGGACAGCGCTCCATTCGGTGGCAACGGCTGCTGAATCCGCGGCCGTGGAGTAGCGGGGAGCAGCGCGAAGTTCCCATGGAAACGGGTTGGGGCCCGCATGCTACGTATGGAGACATCGGGTCTGTATGAGTGAGCTGTTCTGGCCGGATCGGGAGAGTGAATGAGCGACGACTCTGACGACGATGCTGCCGAGACGACTTACGACAGCGGACCGTGGCTGATCGAAGTTCTTGGCAGGCTCGTCGTCTTCGCCCTGTATGGTGTGTGGATGCTCGTGGTGAACCCCTTCGCTTGGTTCCTGGCATTTATGCTGTGGATCGGCGTGTGTGGAGGCTATCCAGGCCTCCGTTCTACTCCTCCTCAGTTCAACTGGTAGGTGCTCGGGCGCTCGGGGGCTTGGGGCGTGGTACCGTGACTTCTCGTGTCGAGACGCAACGGACCGCGCGGTAAGGAACCGAGATGCAGACGCTGGGTCGCTACGAGCTCGGACGAGTCCTCGGTGAGGGTGGTGCGGGTCGCGTTGTCGAGGCCACGCTCGTGGGCCCTGGAGGACTGCGAAAGCCGGTGGCCGTCAAGGTGCTCCTTCGCGGGGGCGATGCTCTCCGCCGTGAAGCCCGAATCGGAGGCCTGCTCCGCCATCGAAACCTTGTGGACGTCTACGAAGTCGGTGAGCAAGACGGCACCTGGTTCTGTGCCATGGAGCGCTGCGCGGGAAGCCTCTTCGAGCATCGACCGCTTCCCCCGCGAAGCGTAGTAGAGGTGGGGGTCGCGGTGTGCGAAGCGCTCCAGTACGCCCATGAGGAACTGGGCTTGGTTCACTTGGATCTCAAGCCAGAGAACCTGCTGTTTAGCGCCGCCGGCATTGTGAAGGTGGCCGATCTGGGAATCGCCAGGGCGGAGGGCTTCGAGTCGGATGGGAGGATTCGCGGGACCCGCGGCTTCATGGCGCCCGAGCAACTGCGCGGGGCTGAGGTAGATGCCAAGGCCGACGTGTACGCCTTGGCCAAGACTCTCTTGGACCTGGCGGGATGTAGCCCCAGCGAGCCCTCACCCACAGGGGCCTGGCTCCAGGATGCGACGGCTGACCAGGCGCACACCCTAGCGCTGGATGAGCCCGCACCTATGGAGGTGCCCCCGACCCCGACGGCCGCATGGCTCGAGCGCACTCTAGAGGCCTGCCTGGCGCCGTCTCCGTTTGACCGTCCCACCATGGGGGCTCTTGCTGCCGCGCTCCGAGCTCTGCAGCCTGCTGGACACGGCCTGCGAGAGCACCTCGGGTTGGTCGACGCGGTGGACGACTCCAGTCTGGGGCAGCGGGGGAGCCTGGCTCAAGAGCCGAACGCTTTCATCGGCCGGCAGGCGGAGTTGCAGCAGTTGGCAGAGGCGCTGACCCGACCCGGAGCGTTGACTCTGAAGGGGCCGGCCGGGGTGGGCAAGTCTCGCCTGGCCGCCGCCGCGGCACGTCGTTGGATCCGGGCTGGTCATGGCGCTGCCTACCTGTGTGCCCTCGCTGAGGCGAGGAGCGTGTCTGAGCTTGCACAGAGGGTCGCTGAAGCGCTTCAGGTTCCCCTCGGCCGCGGCGATCCAGTCCAGCAGCTGGGCCACGCTCTTGCCAGCCGGGGACCCGTCGTTGTGGTCTTGGATGGCTTCGAGCACCTATCGGAGTGCGTCGATGTCGTGGAGCGATGGCTTGGCCAAGCCCCCGAGGCACGCTTTTTGGTGACCTCCCGGGTCGCCGTAGGGCTCGCTCATGAGCAGCTGGTCGACGTGGATGTGCTCGGGGGGGAGGAGGCGCGGGCACTGGTTGTGTCCCGGGCATTGTCCCGCGGAGTCGAGCTGGACGACGATGCCGACCTCGCTGAACTGGCCGACCGGCTCGATGGGCTTCCGCTGGCTCTGGAGCTGGCGGCTGGTCGTCTGGGGGTGTTGTCGGTCCGGGACGTACTGGACCGGCTGGAGCTGAAGCTGCTTCGCAGCGGGCAGGACGACCGACACGGCACGCTGGAGGCGGCGCTGGAGTGGAGTTGGGAGCTGCTCCAGGACGTGGACCATGCGGGTCTGACACAGCTCTCCGTCTTTCGCGATGGGTTCACGGTCGAGGCTGCGGAGGCGGTGCTTGAGCTTCCCGATGGCGAATGGGCTGTCGACGTGGTCGAGCGGCTTCTCCAGCAGTCCTGGCTGTTCGGAAGGGACGGCCGGCTGGGAATGCTGAGCGCCGTGCGGGCCTTCACCGAGGACCGCCTTGCCAACCGGCGCCAGGTCGAGACGCGGCATGGGAGTTGGTATGCCGAGGTCCAAGAGAGGTCCGGCCTGCGAGGAAGCCGGGCGTGGATGCGCAAACTCCAGACCGAGCTCGACAACCTCATGGCTGCCTGCCGCCGGGCAATCGGTCGCCGGGATGGGCCCGTTGCCCTCTCGACTCTGGAAGCTGCCTGGGAGGCCCTGGTGATGAGCGGTCCTGTTAGTGCGGCGTTGCCTCTCGCAGAGGCTCTGGGGTCGGTCGTGGGGCCCATGGAGCAGGCCCGATGTGGGCTTCTTCGCGGCCGCATCCTGGAGCGAGCGGGCCGGGTCCCGGAGGCGCTTGTGATGCTCGAGTCGGCGCTACAGGTGGCCCGCAAGCGGGGAGATAGGGCACTGGAGGGAATGGTCCTGGGGCGGATGGCCGGTGCCTGTCTAGTCCAGAGTCGGCCGGATGAGTCCACCCGGTTTGCCGAGAGGGCCCTGGTCGCCCATCGTGCGGTCGGTGACCGCCGCTCCGAAGGCGTGGCCCGAGGCTTTTTAGGAATCAACTGCAGGGAGCGCGGCGACATGGAGGGAGCGCGGCGACACCAGGAGGCCGCACTGGCCATTGCTCGAGAGGTCGGTGACCGGAGGACAGAGGGAGTTGCGCTCACGTCTCTGGGCAACATCCACCGGGAACGCGGCAACCTGGCGGAAGGGGAGGTCTACTACAAGCGGGCGCTGGATGTGCACCGTGCGTTCGGGAACCGGCGCTCTGAGGGGCTGGTGCTGGGTAACCTGGGCAACCTGGCCCGGGAGCGCGGGCGGATCGACGAGGGTATGCAGCTCGCGGTTCGGGCGTTGGACCTTCATAACGAGGTTGGCAGCACGCTATCGACGGCCATCGAGCTTGGCAATATCGCCGCTCTCCACGTTGCTCAGGGAAACACCACCCGTGCGGGTGAGCACTACGACCGGGCACTCAGACTCGCGCGGCAGCTCGGCCATCGGCGCTACGAGGGCCATGTGCTCGGCATGCAAGGCGTCCTTCATCGGACACGAGGTGAGGTCGACCTCGCGCGCCCCCTGTTCGAGGAAGCCATCGCCGCGGCAAGGGAGACCAAGTCCCGCCGGGAGGAAGGTGTCTGGCGCCTACGTCTAGCAAGCCTCGAGATTGCGGTCGGCCGGATCGAGCAGGCCGACGCGCAGCTTGAGCTGGGCGAGGCCCGGCTCCGCGAAGTCGGGGATGAGGCGCACCTGGCCGAGCTCGTGGCGGCCCGCGTTGAAGTCTGCTGTGTGCGCGGCGATCGTGAGACGGCCCAGGTCATGCTCTCTGCCGCCGAACAGCTCGCCCCCGAAGGGCACGCCGTGGCGCGGGAAGCCATCGCTCGCGCTCGGGCGGTGCTTTCAGAGTGACCGGCGGACAGGACGCTGTTTCTTCGCCTTCGTCGCGCTCCCCCCCATTGTTATTCGCGACCGCGCCGGAGCAGCACCACAACGAGCAGCAAGGCCATCCATGCCGGACGCGCCGGACCGGTGTTGCAAGGCCAGATGTAGTTCGAGCCTGGGCCGAGTCTCGCAGTTCCCCCACGGCCGTCTGGAAGCGTGCACGTGCCGAGCAGGCATCGATGTTCTTTCCCTGTGGTCAGGCCCTCACACTCGTTCGCGCGCGTATGAAGCTGCAAGTCGAAGCTCACGACGGACTCGTACCATTCGTCTGGCACGGCCGTACTCGACCCGGCCAGGGCCTCGGCATTGTTGACGTTGTTCATCTCGAGGTGGATCTGACGCTGCTGAATGGTGCTCTAGACGTAGCCGCCGACGAAGTCGGGCTCGTAGGGATCCATCTCCCACTGGGACATGTACTCAGCAAGGGGAACCCCGGAGATGGAACCCATCGAAGACAACTCGGATCCGTTCTGTTCGAATGCCCCGAAGTGGACCGTGGTTTCGGTCGTTCCGTCCACGACGCATTGGCCGTAGAAACCGTGGTTTCCGGCCTTGCCCCTCTCCATGGGGCCGTTGCAGGCGATGAGCAGCGAAAGTGACACGAAAAAGGCGGAACGGAACATCGGTCTCCCTTGCGCGGGGCGAGATAGTCCGTCTACAGACGTGGGACCAGTACTGTCACAGGAACGCTCTTCTGCCGTTGAAACCCTCGTTTGGCCACGCGGCGCACCGATATAGGTGGGGGGCGCATCGCCGGCTGAGCGGGCGTATCCGAGAACTGGACAGGGGGTCTGGTATCTAGTCCCTCGGTAGCATCCGATAGCACCAGGTCGTCCCCGTGAGGACCTCCTCGCCATCCTGTCGGACAATCCGCATCTCGAGTTTGCACACCGGCTTGCTGGCATGGCGCTCGAGCACAGTGGCCGTCGCCGTGATTGTGTCGCCAACGTAGACGGGAGCAATGAACTTGAGATCCATGCTCATGAACACCGTTCCTGGACCGGGCATGTCCTCGGCCACGAGTGCGTTCAAGATGCCACTGGTGAGCCCACCATGGACAACCAGGCGTCCCATCGGCGTGCGACCCGCGTAGTCCTCGTCGAAGTGGAGCGGGTTGTAGTCCCCCGTGAGCTTTGCGTACGCGTCAACGTCCTCACGACTGAACGTGGTGGAGCGTGTGGCTGTCTGGCCGACTTCGAGGTCGAGGGCTGGCATCGAGTCTCCTGAATGGGGCGATGGATGATGGGGCTATTCTATCCGCCGCCACTTCCGATTCGCGCACGCCTTGGACAGTTCTGTCGTCGATCCGCGGCACGCGGTGAGCGCTGCGGTGGCGACGGACCGGGCAAGGGTCAAGTTCGCGCGACGGCTCGAGGTCGTCGAGTCCGCTCTCAGGTCAGCGCCAGGAGTTGCCTGAAAACGCGCTGAACTCAGCTCCGAACACGAACGCGGCCACCGCGCCCAGAAGGCGCCGTCCGGCAAAGCTCATAGCTGGTGCCGCCTCCTCGACCACAGCGGGTACTCATCCCGAAGTTCGAGGGAGCGTACTGCCACGGGATGGGCCACGAGCCTTCCGCGTCCCAGATGTAGACAATGTCTGCGCATGGTTGCCTCAACAAAAGCAATCTTCTGGTTGCGCAGGAAGATGAACGAGCTAGCTGATGCTCGTAACCCATGCGAAATGATTTGGAGTTGAATATGATGCGGTCAATCAAGTTCCTGGCGCTCGGTCTTTCCTCTGGCGGCCAGAGGAGTAACGCTATGTCCCGAGTTCTTATTGCTGCTGCTTTCACCACTGTTAGCGTCAATGCTTTCGCAGGTCCCAAGAGCTGTCCCCTGCCTGACGACGGGAATGCACTCATGCCTCTGGCATCGCACCACAGCGCGATGCTTTCAACCCTACCCGATGAGGATATGGCTTGTTCGGAGGTGGTCGAATATGCCTTGGAATACGCTTTGGGCCACGGCTTCTCGGTGACGACCGACTTGGATGGCAAGGATGTGTCCGACGACACGGTCGCGATGGAGCTCGCCATGCATGACTACTTTGAGTCGGTGGCGTCCTACTCTGGTCGCCCGGATCTCATTCACAGCCTAGGTTATCCCGCCCGGTTGGAGGCCCACCTCGATGACGTTCTGGCACTCGCCGACGCTGCGAATACGGACAACACCTTCGGGTGCGGCTACGTGGTCGACGTGTCTAGCGGCGCGGCCGCTCTCGACCGGACTGCCAAGGCGAACTTTTCAGGTGGAAGGCTCGCTGTCGCGCTGATGGCAACGTCGGTTTTGCGGGATAGCGTGCACCATTGGGTGAACAATCCCCCCCCAGCGGCGTCTTTCAGCAAGAAGGTCACCGTGGCAACCGTGGCCAAAGCTGACGTAGAGGGCGCAATCGGAGGAATCGCCGCAGGAGGGTCCATGGGTGCCGCTGCTGGCACGTTGGTCCAGCCTGGAGGAGGTACCGCGGCGGGCGGACTTCTCGGTGGATTGGGCTTCGGCGCAGTGGCCGGTGCGATCTTCTCCTGGGAGGCGTCTGAAGGCGGTGGCGACGGTGGCGACGGTGGCGACGGTGGCGACGGTGGCGACGGTGGCGACGGTGGCGACGGTGGCGACGGCGAAAGTTCAGGCGGCAGCTGCGCGAGTTCGAGCTAGGCGCCGACCCGGTCGGACAAGGCGCGCCCCTCTAGTGATCTAGGCGACTTCGCCACCCCGCCGATCTGATACCGTGCGCGCAATCCAACGCCCGTCTGTTCGTCGTCTTGCCGGTCCTTTCTGCTCTTGCATTGCCGGGGTGTGGTCGTCCTGACTGCGCCGAGTACCAGGCTTCTCACGAAGAGCACTTTGGATGGCTGGCGCTAGACTTTCCGGACGCCATCTCGGTCGAGCTCTCGCAAGACGGGGAGCCCGTAACGGGGGCCTACAACGGCGTCGCTTTCACTCCGACGATGCCGTTGAGCCCCGCCACGCGGTACGATTGGTCCGTGATGGTGGATTCAAGCTGCGCACCGGTCATGGGCGCGTTTACGACCCACGGGCTTGGGGGCCCGGTCACATCACCAAGTGAACTCATCGGGCGCACGTTCGGAGTGTCTCCGTCGCCGGTAGACGGTTCGGGTCAGAACGTCTCTGTCTTCCTCGTTGACCTCGCTCGCGGTCCGATGTTCAGCCTTCGCGTCGACTCCCTCGATGAAGACACGGCGACTGTCACGCTCGCGCCGTGGCTGCTGCGCGGCTCTGCTGACAACGCGGAGCAGGCCACCTGCCTAGAGACGGTGCAGGTGACAGGTAGTTGGGACGGTGCCCGCATTGTGCTGAGTGGGGACCTGCTTCGTGGAGCGGTCGGGACTGTGGACTATTCCACGAGTGTTTTTGGCTATCGAAATGGAGAGGGGCGCGTCGATCTGCTGGACTGGAATCTCGAGGTGTATGTCTATCCAGATGGCGACGAGTCACGAGTCTTGGAGTGGTCGGCCACCGTCGACACGCGCGGGTTGGGGTATTGGACGCCGCGTGGCCCTGAGCCGGACGCATCTGTCCGTGCATCCTTCGAAGTGGGCTGAATGCCGATGCTTCGAGCCGTTCCACGCCTCGTCGAAACGAATCCGTCAGCGCGAAGCGGGCAGCGCTGGCCTTCGGGCGTCGACGGGTCGACGTCTCCAGGAGCGCCGGGGTGTGTGAGCAGTCCCGGCTGGTGTGGGCGCGGGTTGCCGTTGCACGATTCGGTTGAGTCTACCTCTGCTGAGAGGCGCTTACGATTGCCGTGAAGGCAACAAGACCGCCAACCACCACAACCATCGAGCCGACCACTACAGCAGCACTCACGGCGTTTCCGGCACCGTCCCCCCGGAGAGGGGGGCGAGGACTGACTGAGACGGCGGCCCCGTCGTCAAGCATCACGACCTGTCCGTCCACGAGTCGGAGGTAGAGGGTCGATTCTGTCATGGTCCTTGGAGTACCCCAGAGGACCTCGTCGTTGCTCAGCAGCAACTTCTGCACATCCTTCGAAGGGCGAGAAAACTCGCTCGTGTCGCAGTCCAGACCGATCGAGGCCAGTGGAATCCTGATCCTCCCTCGCGGCAATCCCAGTGCCACGTGCGAATCCAAGCGCTGGACAACACCGGAAACGACCTGGCCGTCTGACAGGCAGACCGGCTCCTGAGCGATAGAGGGAGTGGAGTAGAGGCAGCCCAACAGGGCCAAAAAACCACGCGGCGGCAAAAGGCCCTCCAAAGCGGCCGTAGTAGGAAGGGCTAACCCGTCGTAAGTTGGTGGAGCGGCAAGCATCGTCCGGCGCTGGCGACGGCGATCGAACCGGCTGCGCCCCCAGAGCTGCGAACGCGGTAGGCGAGCTTCTTGGGGGCAAACTATGGCCTCTGCGCTCGCATCTCTGCGTCCACCCACGCGTCCATCTCCCGCTCCAGCAGATCGAGCGGCAGCGAACCGAAAGTCAGCAGTCGGTCGTGGAAGGCTTTTGCATCGAACCGCTCCCCCAGCGCGTCTTCCGCACGCCCTCGAATCTCTAGAATTCGCTGCTGGCCCACCATATAGCCACAGGCTTGTCCGGGCAGCATGGTGTAGCGGTTCACCTCGACCTCGATGTCACTCAGGGGCAGTCCGGTGTGCTCGGCCATGAATGTGATGGCCTGTTCACGGGTCCACTCGCGGTCGTGAAGCCCCGTGTCCACGATCAGGCGCGTCGCTCGGACCATCTGGGCGTCCAGGTAGCCGAGCCGAGCCAACGGCGAGTCGAAGAACCCCATCTCATCACACAGGGTCTCGGCATAGAGGGCCCAGCCCTCTGTGAAAGCGGTGAACGGCACCAACTTGCGGAAGAACGGCAGCCCGTCCAGGTTCTGGGCGATGGCAAGCTGGAAGTGGTGTCCTGGGACTGCTTCGTGGCACACCAGAGTTGGGAGGGAACCCCGACTCACCTTGCTCACATCGCGCAGGTTGACGACGAAGAGGCCTGGCCGTGAGCCGTCCATTGCGGGTGGCTTGTAGGTCGCGAAGGGAGAGGACTCTTCCTGGAACTCGGGGACGCGCTCGACCTCTACGCCAACAGAGGGGCGGACCCCAAAGTGTGGCGAAGACAAGGCGTCGACTCTCTCGATCAGCCGTCGTGCGGTTGAAAGCACTTCCTCTCGGCCTTCAGGTGAGTCGGGGAAGGTGTTTCGAGGACTGTCTGCGATCATGCGCAGGCCCTCGCCGACAGATGCATACTCGAGTCC
>JAGSGY010000135.1 GCA_023954855.1 Pseudomonadota bacterium
CCATCCCAGGAACGCTGCCAGCTGCGCTCGGAAGAGGCCTTGTGTACGCGGGCAATCGCGTGGGCCAGACTGCGTCCGGACACCACCGGCATGGTGTAGAAGGGCACGCCGTCGGCGAGTACACCGAAGTCATAGATCGGGACGATGCCCGGGTGCTGGAGCTTGGCCGTGACCTTGGCTTCGTCGCTGAACTGGCTTCGACTGCGCGCCGAGCTGTCGGTACGAATCATCTTGAGGGCGACTTCGCGTCCTAGGACGCGGTCGCGCACGCGGCGCACCTGGCCCATGCCGCCGTAGCCGAGCAGGCCTAGGTCCTCGTATCGGCTCGGGAGGACCGAGTTGGACTGTGTCGGCGCCTCGGCGAAGCCGGTCCAAGTGTGCTGGCTCGTGGTGGCTTCGAAGGACGCTTCTGGGTCGAGATGGAGGCTGACGCTCGGCGCCAGCACCAAGCGCATCATCGCCTCGGACAGCTCGGTGCGGCACGCGTCGGTGAGTGCCGTCCCGTGCCGCCCGAGGATCTCGACGATGGTCGCCTCGACCAAGGTGCTACACCACGTCCTGGAACGACAGCACTGTGAAGCTGGCCGGGCCATCCTTCGAGGTGAACTCGCCGTTGCCCTGGTTGTTCGTGCGCACCTGGATGATGCCGCCGCCGATGACGACCTTTGCGACGCCGTCCGTGCCCTTTACGCTGACTTCGGCGTTCGGGATGGCGGCGGTGATGGCGATCTCGACCTCACCGCCGGGGACGATGTACTTCGAGAACTCGATCACGCCCCAGGTCGGCTGAATGGGCTTGTCGAACTTGGTGTCGTTCCCAGGGTCGGTGTACTTGGTGGGACGCACTTGGCCCGAGTCGGTCTGGAAGGCCTCGGCGAGCGAACCATCCGCAGTCACCCGGACGGCGCCAATGCGGCGCTGCTTTCCCGTGGTCGCGACGGAGCTGAAGTCGCTGCTTGCCTTGCCGCTGACTTTGCCACCGTCTTCGACGACGTACACAGCCAGCATGCTGTCGCTCGTTACCGGGCCGTCCGCGGTGACGTCGAGCACGATGTCGTTCGGGTTCGCGATGTTGCCACCGTTGGCGGCCGCTGCGTTGCCGGGGCCGATAACGACCTTGGTTCCTGTCACTTGCTTGATGGTGTACCCATGGATTGCGGGCATTGCACCTCCTCGGCGGCGGTATACCGCACGGGAAGCACCTCAGGGCATGCAGCCGGATGTGGGGGGTGTGATTTTGGCAAGCTCTCGAAGAGTAGCGAAGTCGCGTCTGCTCGCGGTGTAGGTCTCTCCTGTCGTATGGTCCGCTCGGAGGCAATGAATGCGTATTCTTCTATGGGTGCTGCTGCCGCTTGCGGTCGGTTGTGCCCACCCGCGAGTCATCACCGACATCACGACGTCGGGCGATCAGGCGAAGTTCATCTACAACCGACTCAACTCCGGCGAGAACGGGGTCATTCAGTGTGACGTGGACGCGGAGGGAAATCTCACCGCCTGCCGCGACATTCCGATCACCTGGCTCAAGAAGGGGGAGTGATCATGCGCTTTGTACTTCTGGCCGCGATGGTCCTGAGCTCCGGCTGTTCTTACCGATTCATCCAGTCAATCGAGGATGGTCCGAGTGCCATGGATGGCACGCGCACCACGGTGTTGCGGACCTACGACACCAAGAGGTGGGTAATCCTCAACCAGCAGAAGATTGTGCACTGGGAGTGTGCCGAGGACGCTCAGGGGCTGACATGTCGTCAGACCTGCGATGTGAAGGATGACGAGGGCGAGCTCTTGGCCTGCCCCACAGCGATGGGGTTCTAAGATGAAGCGCCTTACAGCAATGGCTCTGTCGATTGGCGTGCTCTGTGCATGCTCGCCGAAGAAGATGATGCTCAACGAGACCTTCGTGCCGAACGCCGAGAAGACGGCGCGCTCGTCGATCAAGACCTCTGGGTCGGTCGGTAGCGGCGACAACAAGACGGTCCTCAACGACTACTTCATCCAGATCTGCGATGTGAACAACGGCATCGCCTCGAACTGCAAGACCAACCTGATTCTCACCAACGTGACCGACTACCAGGTCCAGACGGGCTGGAGTCTCAAATGAAGCGCTTGATCTTGGTGCTCGGGCTGGTGGCTATGGGCACCGGCTGTTCGATGAAGATTCGCAACGTGACCGCAGAGACTTGGACCGACCAGGGCGTCTACGTCGGCTACTGGGAAGGCACGTGCAAGGCCTTTCTCGGCTGTGACCGCGGCGCGGGCATGGTCAACTGGTGCAAGCTCAACGACTCGACCAATGAGTTGGTGTGCTCCGAGCAGACGGCCATCACGCCGCTGCTCTCGCGCAAGCCCGGTGCGGCTCCCGCACCTGCTCCCGCCCCCGCTCCGGCGCCTGCTCCGGCGGTGACCAAGCCCGAGGCCGAGGGCGATGCCGGCGCTGAGGGCGCAGAGGGTGCCGAAGGCGCAGAGGGTGCCGAAGGCTCAGAGGGTGCCGAAGGTGAGGCGGGTGCAGAAGGCGAGGAGACCCCCGAGGTCACCAAGCCTGAAGGGGAGCCCGAGGAGGCTCCAGCCGACGAGGCTGAGCCCACTCCCTAGCGATGATGTCCGACCGTGCCTCGCGATGGCGGGGCCGGTTCGGACTCATGTGCTTCCGACGAGCCAGGTCGCAACGCCGATGGCCATGCTCGTCGCCCCGATGGGCAGGGTGAGCGCCGCAAGCCCGACGAAGATCAGCGCCCGACGCCGGCGCAGCACCACCATGGCCTCTTCGACGGTCTGGATGAGTGCGCGTGCCTGTGCGCGGCTGATCGAAGCGGCAGGAAGCGCGCTGACGACCGAGTCCGCCCCGCAGTAGCCGCAGGAGGCCGAGATGGCATCGGTGTCGAGAGCGAGGGGTGCGCCACAGGAACGGCAGGCGTGACCGGTGTCCGTGGGCACGGCGGCCATGTCCAGCTGCATCTGCAGTGTGGTGGTGCGCATGGCGGCCGCACCGAGCCAGATCACGGCGCCCGGAAGGACCGAGGGGAAAGTGACGGTGGCGGCCACGAGTCCCGCGTCGAGGCTCACGACGGCCGCGACCCCGGTGGCCAACGACGGCATCAAGAGGACCATCGCCACGCCGAGCCACGTCCAGCCCCTCGACGGTGGGTGGCCCAGACGTCCCCACAACGGCTCGAGCTGCCGCCGTGTCTCCGAGCGAAGCGCCAGGGTGTTCTGCGCTTCGCGGAGGTCTTCCGGCACGGCCACGGCGCTGCTACAGCTTGGGCACGTCAGCTCGGCGCCCGGCCCCAGGGCCACCGGACTGGCGCAGCTCGAGCAGCGCAGCGGCTTCACGCGGACCTCAGTGACACAGCCAGCACCATGGGTAGCCAGCCCAACAAGGCCAGCGCGCCGCCCACCGAAAGCGTCGACGCCGCTAGAAGCAACAGCAGGCCCTCTTCGCCAGCCTCGACCAGCGCTTCGTCGGCGGGGTGACCGGTGGGTCCCCGCAGGGCGGCGAGTCCCCAGGGCAGTGCTCCGACCCCTCCAAGCAGGCCGCCGATGGCGAGTAGAAGCAGACCTTCGACGGTCCAGTTCAGCTCACCCGCGACCAAGCCGGCGCGGAGCACGAGCACCCCGACCACCGCTGCGAGTAGCGTGAAGGTCGCGTGGGCCAACAGTGCCACGGGAGCGGATGCGCCTGCCGGTGGATGCGGATGGCCAGTCGCCGCCAGCTGCAGCCAGCGGTCGAGGGTGGGCGTGAGCTGGCCAGCCGTGAGGCCGGCACAGACCACGGATGCGACGATGACCAGCGCGGCGAACAGCACCTCGGCGATGGCCAATGCGACCACGTCCTCGACGGTCCAGGTCACCTCCAGGAGCATCTCGAGGCCGGAGCTGATGCCCGCCCAGGCCACGGCGGTCGACAGGCCGATGCCAAGCCCTCCGGCTGAGAGCTGGCCGAGGTGGCGTGCCAGTTGCAACGCAGACCCCTCCGACGCCTCGGCGCTGGACGGGTTGCGGCGGCCCAACTAGGCCGTCTCCCAGCGCACAATCAGGTAGAGCACGAAGGTGAGCGAGAGGACGATGGACTCCTGGCGGTCGAGGCGCTTGCCCGTGCGCAGCAGCAACAACGCGACGGTGGTGGCAAAGAACCAGAAGACGTAGTCGAGTCGGAGCGCGGCCATCGAGACCGTGACGGGGTGGACGAGCGCCCCGGCGCCGAACGAGAGCAGCGGGTCCGTGATGTTGCTTCCGAGCAGGTTGCCGATGGCCATGCCCTCGTCATTCCGAAACAGCGCGCCGAGGGCGAGGGCGAGCTCGGGAAGGCCGGTGCCGACACCGATGTAGACGCCGATCAGGGTCTCGGGCATGGAGTAGGCCCGCGCTAGCGCCACGCCCTGGTCGACGACGACACTTGCGCTGTACGCGACCACTGCCAAGCCGACGAGCCCTTGAAGCACGCGAGGCCACATGGGCGGGTGATCCATCGATGCGTCCGCCGTGTCTTGGGGCGGAGGCTCGCTCTGGGTCGAGCGGTAGACCACCGCCAGGTACACGGCGTACGCGAGGATGAGTGCCGCGGCTTCCCAGCGCCAGACGGTGCCATCAGCGCTGGCGGCGGTCATCAGCACCATGGCGAGCACCAACATCCCACCATCTCTGCGCATCGACTGGAACGGCAGGCCGCGCGCCAAGCCGGTGAGCCCGAGCAGAATGGTTACCTGCGACATGCAGCTGCCCACGATGTTTCCCACCGCGATTCCCGAGGCATCGGCGGCGCCTGAGAGGGTGTCAAAGCCGACGGCGACGTTGGTGGCAATCTCGGGGATGGAGGTTCCCACCGACGCGACCGTCAGCCCCACCACAAGTGTAGGAACCCCGAGTGCCTTCGCGATGACACGGGCGGCGCGTACAGCGATGTCGGACCCGAAGGTCAGCCCCACGAATCCAAGCAGAATCCAGCCGACAGTCAGCAGCATGCCCCCTAGGGCAAGCGTAGAGCAGGCGGGCTGTGCCGTCGAGCCGCTGTGGTTGGCAGATCGGCAAGATCGGGGAACCCGCGCCCAGGGTGGTGCGGCATTTTTGCCACAGAATTTGGCCGATAAGGCTCCTGACGGCGTTTTGGCAGACAGAAAGTTGGCACGGCTGTTGCTTCTAGGGTCAGCACAAGTCGACCGGCGCTTCTTGCTCGGTTGCACTCACAGCGCTCTCGCTGCGGAGGATTTATGCATCGCTTCATCGGCCTCGCCATCGTCACCACGTCCCTGCTCTCCGGCTGCTCGGACCACGAATTCGCCGAGCTCATCGACCCGAACCCGGGAGCGGCACCGCGCATCTTGGTCGAGCCCGCTGACCTCTCCTTCGGCGTCGTCGCCGAGGGCGCTGAAGAGATTCGCCAGTTCACGATCTCGAACACCGGCAACACCACGCTGCACGTCGACGGAATCCGGCTGACTGGCGATGCCGGCTTCACGATTCTCTCGTACGGCCTCGACTTCGAGCTCGAGCCGCTCGCCGATGACCCGACCAACGTGCGCGTCATCGACATGGCCTTCACGCCGGCTCCTGGCGCAGACCTCTCCGTCGGTCTCGCGACCGTCTTCTCGGACGATGAGACCAACCCCGAGGCCCCGGTGACCCTCGAGGGCCTCGCTCCCGCGCCGTTCCTCGTCGTCAGCCCCGACCCGCACGACTTCGGCGAAGAGTGGGTGAGCATTGGCTGTGACCAGGACCAGGCACTCACCCTCACCAACGAGGGCCTCGAGGACCTCGTGATCACCGACCTGGCCTACCTCGACACCAGCGGGCTGATGGACGTCACCCAGCAGCCGACGCTTCCGCTCACGCTCGCGCCCGGCCAGTCCAGCGAGGTCAACGTCAACTTCGACGCCTGGACCGCCGGCAGCTCGACCGGCACGCTCTCGGTCACCTCGAACGACCCCCGCGGCGTCGTCGATGCCGTCCAGTACGGCGAGGCCACCCACGCCGGTACCTACACCGAAGCCTTCGTGCAGCCCGACGAGATGCCCGTCGACATCCTCTTCGCGATCGACCAGTCCTGCTCGATGGACGCGCGGCTGACCAACCTGCAGGCCAACTTCGGCACCTTCATCGACACCATCGATGACGTGACCTCTGACTGGCGCATCGGCGTTGCGACCAACGACGACGGCTGCTTCAACAGCGGCATCATCGACTCGGGAACCGCCGGCTACTTCAACGGCGCTGTGGTCGCCGGATCGGGCGGCTCGTACACCGAGAAGCTCTTCAACGTGGCCAGCAACTCGCTGACCGCCGGCTGCAACGCGGGCTTCATGCGCCCCGGCGCGCTGCTCCACATCGTCTTCGTCTCGGATGAGTACGAGCAGGGCTCCCTGACCGCCAACAACATGATGAACAACGCCATCTCTGCAAAGGGAACGGCTGGACTGGTGAAGATGAGCACGATTGGCTGTCCGGCCTCGGGCTGCGGCATCGCGGACGGCACCATCGGCGAGTACCTCGACGCGGTGAACATCGGTGGCGGCGTCCGGCTCGACATCACGAGCTCCAGCTGGGGCGCACAGGTCGAAGACCTCGCTTCGGCCTCGCTGACCGGCCTCGGCCGCTTCGAGCTCCAGAACCTCGCCGACCCCGGCGCCCGCATGACGGTGACGGTGAACGGCTCCGCGTCCAGCGACTGGTACTACGACGCGGGCAGCAACTCGATCCTGTTCGACACACCCCCGCCGGCCGGTGCGTCGATCGAAGTCACCTACCGCATCGTGCTCTCCTGCAACTAGAGCGCGTTTAGTCCCAGTACCCAGCGCTCTTCCGGCGCGTCTCACTGCTCACTTCGGGCAGGGGGGCGCGCCGGGTATGCTCAGGGGCATGCATCCCGGATCCACCCTCGGCCGCTATGAGCTGCACCACGTCCTCGGGCGCGGCGGCATGGGCACGGTGTGGGAGGCGACGCTGCGCGGGCCGGCGGGCTTCACCAAGCGCGTGGCGCTGAAGGTCCTGACCGACGGCGGCGATGGTCTGATTCGAGAGGCCCGCCTAGGCGGACTGCTGCGCCATCCCAACCTTGTCGAGGTCTACGCGCTCGAGGAGATCGACCAGACTTGGGTCTGTGCGATGGAACTCATGCGGGGTGGCTCTCTAGCCGGCCACGTGCTGCCGCCCCGCGCCGTGGTCGAGGTGGGCATTCAGGTGGCGCAGGGTCTCGCGCACGCACACGAAGAAGTCGGCCTGGTCCATCTGGACCTCAAGCCCGAGAACCTGCTGCTGCACCACGGCATGGTGAAAGTCGCCGACCTCGGCATCAGCCGGGCGAGGGGATTTGCCCGCGAAGGCAGGGTGCAGGGCACGCGGGCCTACATGTCCCCTGAGCACTGGAGCGGCGCCGAAGTCGATGCGCGAGCCGACATCTTCGCGCTTGGGGTGGTGCTCGTAGCCCTGGCCACCGGTGCGCCCGACCGGCACCCCGACGCGGTTCCTTGGCTCGCTGGAGTGCTTCGTCGCTGCTTGCCGGTCGAGCGCGAGGCGCGGTTTACATCGATGGGAGAGGTCGTCGAAGCCCTGCGTCGCGTCGAGGTGAGCGGACCCGGCTTGTCGGAGTGGACCCAGCCTGGCGAGGTCGACCTGAGTCTCCTCAGTGCCTCCACGGACTTCAGCCAGTCGCCGATCGGAGCCTACCGAGCGCTCACGAATATGGGTGAGGAACCGGACCGCTTTGTAGGCCGGGAGACCGAGACCGCCGCGGCATTGGCGCTCCTCGACGGGCCGGTCCTGGCCACGCTGAAGGGCATGGGGGGCATTGGCAAGACACGGCTCGCGCGTCGGGTCGGTCGGCTCTGGCACGAACGAACCGGAAGCCCTGCCTGGTTTGTCGACTTGGCGGGGGCTCGCACAGCTGCCGACGTACAGCACGCGGTGGCGACGGTCCTCGAGGTCCCGCTGCGGAAGGGCGCTCTAGACACTCAGGCACAGACGATTGGGTGGGCCATCGAGGCACGCGGCGACATGCTGCTCGTGCTCGACAACTTCGAGCAGGTGGCGGAACACGTCGGATTGGTGCGGCGTTGGCGAGAGCTCGCGCCGCAGGCCCGCTTCCTGGTGACCTCTCGCTCGCTGCTAGGCGTCCGTGGCGAGCAGGTGCTCGAAGTGGGACCCCTCGCCGCGGATGAGGCGTCGGCGCTGCTGTTGTCGCGAGCCGTGGCCCGGGGCTTCCGATTCACGCAGGATCCGGCGATTCCCGAGCTTGTGAAGCAGCTCGACTACCTTCCGCTGGCCATCGAGCTGGCGGCAAGTCGGCTCGCCGTCCTCGACCCGGCGAAGCTGTTGGCCCGTCTGGATCGGCGCTTCTCGCTGTTGAGACGCAAAGACCCTGCACTGACGCCCAGAGAGGCCACCCTTCGCGGCATGCTGGACTGGAGCTGGGAGCGCCTCTCGAAGCAAGAGCGGGCGGTGCTCGCCCAGTGCAGCGTCTTCGTCGATGGATTCACGATCGATGCTGCTGAGCAGGTCGTCGAGGTCACCGGCGATGAGTGGGTCGTCGATGTGGTGGAGACACTACTGAACGGCTCCCTGCTCACGACCCAACGCGCGGGCCGTCTCGGCATGCTGGTCAGCGTGCAGGCCTACGTGCGTCAGCATGATCGGGACTCGGTCGCCGCCGCCGAGCGCCGCCATGCCTCCTACTTCGCGGAGCCTGGGTCTCGAGGCAAGCATGCGGACGAGGAAGCCGAGAACCTTCGGCATGCCTGCCGGCGGGCGGTGCTAGGGGACTGGCCCGAGGCGGCGGACCTGCTGGAGGGTGTGTGGTCGATGCTGCGGCTGTCGGGCCCCTTCGAGCTTGGCGTCACGCTCGGTCGCCAAGCCCTGGCGTGCACGCTCTCTGCGGAGGACCGAGGGCGGGTCGAACTGACGCTCGGTGGGGCGCTGCAGCGCTCGGGGCACAACGCCGAGGCGGCAGAGACTCTGGAGCGAGCGCTTCGCGGCTTCGAGGCCCGTGGCGATGCTTTGGGGACGGCCGATGCGCTCCGGTGGATCGGGGTCATGCACCGGGCCACCGGCGACATGGAGGCGGCGCGAACGGTGCTTCAGCGCGGGCTGGAGGCGAGCGGTGACGACATCGGGCGCCGAGGGGCTGTGCGGGCTGAGCTGGCGGTGGTGCACCACTACGTCGGGGAGTCGACCGAGGCGGCCGCCTGTTTCGAGCAAGCGCTCGCTGACCTTCGGGCTGTCGGCGATGAGGTGGTCGAGGGCCGCGCCCTCGGCAACCGTGGCAATCTCCTGCTCGACATGGGGCAGGTTGACCAGGCGCGGTCCTGCTACGCGCGAGCCATGGCGCTGCATCGCCGGGTCGGCGCTCGCGCGTCGGAGGCGGTGGTCCTCACCAACCTGTCTGGGCTCGAGTACGAGCGCGGTCGGTTCGACGAGGCCGAAGAAGGCTACGCCAAGGCGCTCGAGATGCACCGCAACGTGGGAGCGCGAGCCGCGGTGGCTCACGTACTCGGCGACCTCGGCGTGCTGCATGTTCAGCGGGGGCGACTGGCTGAGGCGGAGGCCTCGTACCGCGGCGCCTTGCTGGCACAGCAGGACGTCGGTGGCCGTGCTGCTCTGGCGCACGCGCAATACAACCTCGGGGCGCTGCTGGCGCGCTCAGCGCGGCACGACGATGCCGTGGCCCATCTCGAGGCGGCGCTCGGGGGCTATCGGGCACTAGGAGATGTCGCGGGCGAGGGCTGCGTCATCGGCACCCTGGGCTCGATGCACCTCGTGCTCGGACGGATGGACGAAGCACGCCAGGAACTCGATGAGGCGCTACGCCTTGTACGTTCTGTGAAGCTCCGCCGCGCGGAGGGCTCGTTCCTCGGCGACGCCTCGGTGCTCTCTGCGCTCGATGGGGATGCCACGTCGGCGCGCGCACAGTCAGCCGATGGGGAGTCGATTCTTCGGGCCATCGAGGACCCGGTGCAGCTGGGCTTACTGCTGTGCCGTCGGGCCCATATGGAGCGCAGCTTGGGCGATGCGCAGGCGGCCGAGCGTGCGTTTAGCGAGGCCTCGGACATCGCCGAGACGCTGGGTGTGGCTCCAGGCTCACCGCTGGGCGATGCGGTGTCGGCGCTTCGGGACGGTTGACAGCACGGATCGACGGCCTAGATGGCGTGCATGCTCACTCGCACAGACGACCTCCGCATCGATGCCGTTCGGCCGCTGCTTCCGCCCGCCATCCTCATGGAAGAGATTCCCGCATCTGCAGCGCAGATGGAGACCACGGCGAACGCACGGGCCGCCGCACGTCGCATCGTGCTCGGCGAAGATGACCGCTTGCTCGTGGTGGTCGGCCCCTGTTCTGTCCACGACCCGGTGGCGGGCCTCGAGTACGCGGAGCGGCTTCAGGCGCAGGCCCAGCGCCTCGGCGACGACCTGCTCATCGTCATGCGCACCTACTTCGAGAAGCCGCGGACGACCGTCGGCTGGAAAGGACTGATCAACGACCCGCATCTCGACGGCACCTTCAACATCAACCACGGCCTGCGCGTGGCGCGTGGGTTCTTGCGCGACGTGGTGGAGCTTGGCCTCCCCACGGGAACCGAGTTCCTCGATCCCATCTCACCCCAGTTCGTGGCCGACCTCGTGTCCTGGGGAGCCATCGGTGCGCGCACGACCGAGAGCCAGGTGCACCGCGAGCTCGCCAGCGGCCTGTCGATGCCCGTGGGCTTCAAGAACGGCACGGGCGGAAGCACCAAGATGGCGGTGGATGCGGTCAGTTCCGCGTCGCACCCGCACCACTTCCTCGGTGTCACCAAGCAGGGCTTGGCCGGCATCGTCGGCACCCGCGGAAATGGCGGCTGCCACGTCATCCTCCGCGGTGGAAGCAACGGACCCAACTACGGACCCGAGCATGTCGCCGAGACCCTTGCCCAGCTCGAGAGCGCGGGCATCCGCCGCGGCTTGATGATCGACCTCAGCCATGCGAACAGCGGAAAGAAGGCTGAGAACCAGCCGGGCGTGGCGGCGTCGGTCGCCGAGCAGATTGCCGGCGGCAAC
>JAGSGY010000073.1 GCA_023954855.1 Pseudomonadota bacterium
CGACTACTACGGGCAGGGGCTTGTCACAGTGAAGGCCGGCGGAACGATTCCCGACGCCCACAACGGCCTTGCGAGCTTCGCATCCACTCGGCTTTGGGGGGCGCCGGATAGCTTCCTCGGCGCCTCGATTTCGGCCGGCGACATCAATGGCGACGGAGTGGACGACTTTGTCGCTGGAGCTCCAGGTCTCGGTCAGGCACAAGTCGTGCTTTCAGACGGAGACGCGCTCCCCACTGGGGATGTCACCGCGTCCGCCACGGTGGATTCGGGGTACGACGCGATTCCCGTCGAGCCCTTCTTCCTTCCTGGAACGGTCACACCCAATCCCCAACGGGTCTACCCAGAAGAGGCGTTCGACGCGGCGCATGCCGTCGCACTCTTCGATGCGGACGGCGATGGCTACGACGACCTGGCGGTGCTCGCCCACGATGCGGTGTACGTGTTCCTTTCGCGGTTCTGAGTTCTGACGGCGCGCTGTGGACGGACTTCCAGCCAAGGGTCGAGCACATCGCGAGGTGTGCTCGGCTCTCCGTAGTTGCTCGCGGGAGGACCCGGTCGCCGACGGTTCTCGGAACACCGCCAGGTTTGGGTACCGTTGCCCTATACTCGCCGTTCCGGGGGCGCGATGGCGGAGTTGATCGGACAAGAGGGTGCGCGGGTTTTGCTTCGCCACGGCCTGGTGTTTGGCCGTGACCCGGGCTGTTCGGTACCCCTGAACGACCCTCGATGCAGTCGTCGCCACGCGGAGATTCGCCGGTCTGGTGATGGCTGGGAAGTGGTGGATCTAAACAGTCGAAACGGCACGTTCGTGGACGACGAACCGATCGAGCGGGTGGTCTTGGTCGATGGCCAAAGGCTTCGGGTCGGGCGCACGGAGTGGGCTGTGCGCATCGCTCCGGAGCGGAAGCGGCGGCGTACGCTCATTGGTGAAATCGATGCTCCCGACGACGTGTCTCTGGGCGAGCCGGTCGCCCTCGAGGTGCGGGCGTCCCTCGACGAAGCCGAGCGGCTTCGGTCGCCATCGAGCGGCCAGGGGAGTCGGTTGTCAGCCATTCTGCAAGTCGCGGAGTCCTTGTCTCGACTAAGGGACCCCCAGGACCTCGTGGATCATGCCCTGGACCGCATCGTGGCGGTGTTTCCCGATGCGCGCCTCTGCGCGATCATGCTCGACGGTGAGGATGGACTCGGCATCGCATCTGCCCACGCTCGCCGCGGCGAGTCGAATGTGCACCTCTCAGATTCCGTCGTCGAGATGGTTCGATCGCAGGGACGGAGCGTACTGTGTCGTGATCCTCTGCTCGATGCGGAACTCGGCACACGACAGAGCATCATTCACAGTGGGATTGCCGCTCTTCTTGCGTCGCCGCTGATCGTCGATGGCCGCTTTCTCGGCATGCTCTACGTCGACACGGACCGAAGCGACAAGGCCTTTGCTGAGTCGGATCTTCAGCTCTTCTCGGCGCTCGCGGCCATTCTTGCGGTGGCGGTACACAACACGCATCTCGTCGAGCAGGCCAAACGCGAGGCGCAGCACACGGCGCAGCTCGCTCGGTATCTGTCGCCCGATCTCGCGAAGCGCGTCGCCCAGGGCGAGATGGACCTCAACCCGGGTGGCGAAATGCGTCACGGGACGGTGTTCTTTAGCGATCTCGTCGGTTTCACGCCGCTGTCGGAGCGCCTCAGGCCGCTCGATCTGGTCGATCTACTCAATCGCTACTTTGGACGGATGGAAGACGTTCTGTTCGCGCATGAAGGCACGCTCGACAAATACCAGGGGGACGCCATCATGGCGTTCTGGGGCGTGTTGACGGAGTGCGCGGACCCCGAGGGTGCGGCGGTGCTCTCCGCGATCCGAATGCAGCGGGCGCTGTACTGCCTCAACGGCGAACTCGAGCCTGAGCATCGACTGGCGATGGGCATCGGCTTGGCAACCGGGCAGTTCGTGGGGTGCCATCTTGGCACCCAGCGCAAGGTGGAGTTCACCGTCATTGGCGATACGGTCAATCTCGGAGCCCGTATCGAGGGAAAGAGTGGCCGAAATCGCATCATGGTGGACCCCGTGACGGCTCAAGGCCTCGAAGGGCGCCTTGCGGGGGTGCGTTTTGCCCCGACCCCCCTGAAGGGAAAGAGCCAGTCTCTAGAGCTCGTCAGCGTGCGCGGGCTCGACAATGGCTCCGGCTCGATGGACTTGTGCATGCCGGTCGCTGTGGGGGGTGTGAGCGGGTGTCTCGCCGTCCAGGGACGATTGGCGGAGTCAGGTGAGGCGATCCTCGATGTGCTCCACACGAAGAACCTGGGCGCCAGGGATGTGGTTGCGTTGCGCGCCGAGGTCCCCGAGTTGGCCATTTCGCCGCTACGCGCCCGAGTCAGCGTCACCATGGAAGAGTCACCCGGCGTTCGCCGAACGCGGCTGATTGCGTCGACGGCGGCTGGATGGGCCGATCTTCTGCGCCCGGGGACGATGCTCCCTGCGGCCTGCGAGGTAACTGAACTTCCGCGAGGGTAGGGCGGGTATGATGCCCTCATGCAGATCGAGTTGGGCAGGCAAGTTGAGCGCTACACCATCGAAGCGCTCATTGGCGAGGGCGGTCAGGGACGTGTGTTCCGGGTGCGTCACATGCAGCTGGGCACAGAGCACGCGCTGAAGGTTGTCTTGAATGCGACCCCCGGGGTTCGCGACCGGCTGCTGCGGGAGGGGCGTGCGCAGGCCAAGCTCCGGCATCCCAACATCGTCAACGTCACTGACGTCATCGATGTGGATGGTCAGCCCGGGCTCGTGATGGAGTTCGTGCGCGGGCCGGCACTTGATGACCTGCTGCACGACCAGACCCTTACGATTGAGCAGGTCGACCTGCTCGCTCGAGGCATTCTCGAAGCGATGGCGCATGCGCACAGCCATCGCTTCATCCATCGCGATTTAAAGCCCGCAAACATCATGTGTGCGGTCAGTTCGCGAGGCCTGGTGCCGAAGGTCGCGGACTTTGGCCTCGTGAAGGCTTTGGGTGCAGAAGGGGCCGGCCTCCGTCAGACCCGCTCGGGTGTGATGATGGGTAGTGCTCACTACATGTCCCCGGAGCAGATCCGGTCGACCAAGAGCGTAGATGAGCGTTCCGATGTGTGGGCGCTCGGCTGCATTCTGTACGAGATGCTCACGGGGAAGGTGCCCTTCGATGGGGGCGAAGACCTCTTCGAGATCTTTGCGGCCATCACCTCTGGAACACACACCCCAATCGGGGAGGTGCGCCCAGACACGCCGCCTCGAATGCGTCGTGCGATCGAGTCGGCTCTTGTGGTGGACGTTGATGAGCGGGTCCAAGATGTCGGCACGCTTGCGGCGCTGTGGCGGGGCGAAATCACTCACGCTCGAGAGAGTGCTACGGCTGCGCGAAGCGCCTGGGACGATTCGGTTCTGTCCCGGTACGCGGATGGGGAATCGCTGCCGCCACCGGCGCCTTCTGGAGAGTTTGAGACCTGGGCTGATGGAACGATGGACGATGCTGGCGCTCCACCGACACTGGATGACGCTTCGGCTGAACCCGCGGATAGCGTCCCCTCGAAGGCCAAGCCCAACATCACGCAGATGGCGTATGACGGTGAGGAGCCCGCAGGGAAGCAGACCATGCCCACGCTTGCGCCGGCGGGTACGGGGCAGGCGAAGGTGGCCGCTCCAGCCGATGAGCCAGCGCCCGTCCGAGAAGCCGCCTTGCCTCGCGAGCGTTCCAAGGGTCCGATGTTGGCGGGTGCGGCACTTCTGTTGCTCGTTGCGCTGGCGGCGACAGGTGCCGTGGGCGCGGCAATGTGGTCGTCCGCTTCTGGTGACCAGCCAGACGCGAACGACGCCGCGTCGGCCGCCGTCTCACAGCCTTCAGACGCCGTTCGTGTCCCTCCTGAACCTACTGTTGGACCCGCCGACGGAGGGGATGAAGCCGTCGCGGCCGTGGAGGAGCCTGAGGTTGTGCCGACGCCGGTAGCCGAACCGGAGACGGTCGTCGTCGCACCACCCCGTCCGACACCTCCACCTTCGGTCCCGAAGGCTGAACCCGTGGCTCCGAAGCCCGCTGTCCCGACGCTTGGCAAGCTCTCCGTGAGTCGTGCAGGTCTGGCAGATGGCGACCAGTTCTTTTTGGTGAACGCGAGTGGAACCGTGCTCGGCGAGGGCGATGCGGTGCCGTCCGGAAGCTATGGAATTCAGTACAAGTCGGGCAGCACCCAGACCTTCGTGAAAGGGGCGAGTGTCACCGTCGAGACGGGTCAGTCCGTGACCCTGCTCTGTAATACAGACCCGGCCTGTAGATCGAGGGTCAAGTAGGGTCGAGTAGCGCCCGCATCACGCGTAGTCGCATCCATCCGCCCCGACGCTCAATCAGGTTGCCGGGCACTCCTGCGCTCTTGAATTCCTTGCGAACCCTGTGCACAAGCACCTTCAGGCGGTTTCCTACGTCGTCGCCGAGCTGCCGACCCCAGAGCGCCCGCGCCACAGCGTAGTCCTCGACCCAGCCCTGGCCGCGCGGCGAGCCCGCTTGGTCCTCGCCGACGGCGGAGCCCAGCACATAGGCGAGGGTGACCCGGGTCTCAGCTTCGATGCGGAGCAGGACCTCGCCGCTCGGCTCTACAAGCTCGGCAAAGGCGGGGGTGAGCCCTGCGTGAAGTGCGTACGCGAGTCCTTGATCGGTGCCGAGCGCCGTGCGTCGTCGACTCCCTTCGGCCGCTTCGATGGTGAAGACCACGCCAGCACGAGTGAACTCCGCGTTGACGGGCACGTCGTGTTCGCCGCTGTCATCGCGAATCAGGACCCCGGCCGCACTTGCGTGAAGCTCGAAGGCCACGGGGAAAGGCACGTCGACGTCGCCCTCGCCGAAGCGAAGGGTCTTCCGAAGTGCAAGGCCGCCCGTAAGGTCGGAGCGTCGGACCACGAAGCGGGGGGGCGATGCATCCACCTCTCTGAGTTCCACCGCGACCTGGCCGCCGAGTAGCACCTTCTGCGGTGTCCGGAGCGCAACCGCCTGGCGAACGGGCCGTCCATCCACTGTGGTGCCGTTGCTTGACCCGAGGTCTGAGAGCCACAGCTGACCACCGCCGACCCAAAGCGATGCATGATGCCAGGACACGCGCGGGTGAGCGATGACCAGGTCGGCGTCGGGTGCTCGACCAAGCGTGATGGTTCGTCCACTGGCCAGACGGAGCGAGCCTGTTCCTTCGACTCGTACATCGAACACAGCCACCGAACCTCCTCGGTAACCGAAGTGTACCCGCTCGACGCTCGAGCATTGCCTAAGTGTTTGAACACCAAAGGAGGCCCCATGCGTCAGCTATTCTTCACCATCGCATTCGCGCTCGGCTTGGACGTTTAGTATCATCCCGTCTTCTCTGGAGAGATCGTGCTGGTCTTGATTCTCGGTATGTACACGGCTCTTGCAGAGTGCCCATTTGACTATGCAAGGTCCCTAGAGGACGCGGCGGCCAAGCTCGATGCTGTTGACGGGGCGACGACCCCCGAGGCTGTCGAGCGCGCTGCGCAAGGTGTCGATGCCGTGCTTCAGTGCCTCGCCGAGCCGATTACACCGGCGCTGGCGGGTCGATACCACCGCGCCGTTGCCCTCGCACTCGACCCTCACGGCTTGGACACAGCCTCGCGGGCGGACAAGCCATCTGTGCAGAGCCTGGCGGCCTCCTACGCGATTGATCCCGAGGCTCGCCACGCCGTGAAGCTTGACGCCGATCACGGGCACTTCAGTGTCTTGTCCTTTCCGGAGCAGAGCTTTGTCGCGGTGGGAGCCCCGGAGGTCGGCGCGGTGTTCTTCGATGGCACCGAGGGCCTTCAACGACCGACGAACACAGCGACCTACTTTCAGCGCGTGGATGGAGAAGGGCGGGTGGTGCAGGCTGACTACCTGCTGCCGAGCGCCGCCATCCCCACCTACCCGCTGGCGCCTGACCTTGAACCAGAGGCGGTCGTCGCCGAGCCTGTGGAGCCCGACCCCGAAGGCCCAGCTGTGGGGACGCAGCCCATCGAGACGCCAGCGCTGCAGCGGTCGGCACGAAAGCCGCTTCGTGCGGTGGGCATTGGGCTTGGGGTTGCGGCCCTTGGGGCGCTGGGCGCCAACGCGGCGCTGTATGGAAGTGCCATGAATCCCGACACCTCGTCGGCGAGCAATGCAGAATCGAAGGCTGGGCTGGTCAACGCGCTAGGCGCAACCAGCATCGTGTTGGGTGTGGGTGCGGGCGGCATGCTCGGCGCCTCTTTCGTGGTGAGGTAGTCCATGCGTTTACACATTGTGCCCATCTTGCTTCTGGCCGGTTGTTTCATCACCGAGGACGGTATCGATGGCGTCTTTGGGGGCGACTCGGACTCGGACTCGGGTGACACATCCGAGGTCGATACGGACACGGACACTGACGCGGACGCCGATACCGACGCAGATGCGGACACCGACGCAGATGCGGACACCGACGCGGACGCCGATACCGACGCGGACGCCGATACCGACGCAGATGCGGACACCGACGCGGACGCCGATACCGACGCGGACGCCGATACCGACGCAGATGCGGACACCGACGCGGATGCGGACACCGACGCGGATGCGGACACCGACGCGGATGCGGACACCGACGCGGATGCGGACACCGACGCCGATACGGACACCGACACTGGTGCTCCCGTCTGCCCGGATCCGACTACGCTGTCCTGTGGTGCCGTGCTTCCGGAGTCCAGAACCCTAGACACGACGGGTGAACTCGCCACCTATTCGTGTGGAACGCCGTCCTCGAACCTCTCCGAGCCCTGGTCAGAGGTACTGTACCGCTTCGTTTGCCCGGCATCGGGCGATGTCACCTTTCAGCTTGCGAATATGAGCTGCGATCTCGACCTGTACGTCCTGGACGCGTGCGATGCAGCCGGGGGCTGTCGCGGTGGATCGACCCACAGCGGCCTGACCGACGAGTCGGTGACCGTCGGCTGCACCTCTGCTTCACAGGAGTTGTTGGTAGTGGTGGAACCGTTCGCCTCAGCTCAAGCTGAGAGCTGTGATTCTAACGGGTGGAACGCCACCTATGATCTGTCCGTCAGCTCGGGCGCTGGCGCTTGTGTCGACGTCGACAGCTGTCCGCAGGACCCTCCGTCAACGGCAGTGACTGCGGGGACGCTCGACAGTACCGACGCGGACGCCACGCTCGTCCACACGGCGGGTGGCAACTTCGGCTATCTCAACCGATTGTATCCATTCGACGACGTGAACGCGGACGGGGTGCCGGAGCTCGTCGCATCTGACTACAGCCTCGGCAACGGCACAGTGGCAACGTGGCGCTCGCCATATCCAACCACCGGGTCGGCGAATGAGTTCGGCCATCTCTCCACCGCCGACGCTGGCGGTGACCTCGGAGATCCGTTGGCTGCCAGCGGATCGGTGATTCTCACCGGGAACCGCTACGACGGAACCGGCGAAGCGTACGTCATTGGAGACACATGGAGCGGTGCGCTTCAAGTCAATGACTTGGGAGGCTCGTCCGCTCTCAACTCCTCGACAATTACCGGCACAGGACGGTTCGCGACCCGCACAGCGCTCGGAGACTTCAACGGTGACACGAAGCCGGATGGGTTCATCGCCTCTGAGCCTGGTATGGGCTCTCTCAGGGTCTTCCTGGATGTCGCCGGCCGGTCCGGAAGCGAAACAGATGCCGACATCACCTTCACAAACCTGCCGACATCCAGCGTTGCGAGATGGGAGCTGGCCACTGCGAATCTGAACGGAGATACGTTTGACGATCTCGTCGTCATTCCCCACAAGACCCTCACGGGGCCGACGGAGGTGTGGATTCTCTTCGGGGGCACCGCGCTTTCGGGTACCGTCGACGCGAGCACGCTGCTCGATGGTACGCGGGGTGTGCGTATTACCGGCTTCCCAAGCTGGCTCTGGGATGGTGCCTCGGCGGGAGACGTGGACGCCGACGGCAAGGACGACATTCTCGTCGGGTACGAAGATGGCCTTGCGGTGATCTATGGCGGATTCGATGCACTCACGGGCAGCGTCGCCTTGTCCGACATCGATCACGCAGACTTCACCATCTCATCCGCGGGTAATGGCCTTGGTCGGATCATGGCGACGGCCCCTGGAGACCTCGACGGTGACTGCCGGGACGACCTGCTGATCGGAGTTCCGTACAAGGACGCGTCAAACACGACGGTGGGCGAGGCCTGGATCGTGGCCCAGGGCGTCGACCGTCTCAGCGGCGATCTCGACCTGGCCAACGTTGGCACGACCATCGCCGGGCTCCACATTCTAGGGAATGGAACGAGTCAGTTCGGCACGGGAATCACCGTCGCCGACCTCAACGATGACACGGTGCCAGACCTGGTGATTGCGTCGCTCGACGCTCTGAATCTGTTCTACGGTCCGTTCCAGCTTGGCTATCCGGGAGCGCGGTAGTCATCCGACCGATCTTAGGGCGACTCCCACGACCCTTCCCGGACCGCGAGTGAACAGCGAAAGCAACATCGCCTACTTCTTCGACGCGCTCGTCGCGAGCTTCCATCAGAACCTCGTGCGGCCTGCGCATCGGCACGGGGCCGCGCAGCTCACGGTCTCTCTCGATGGTCAGCCCCATGGCGTGGGCACCGAGGGTGCATCGGTGAGGGGCTCCATCCTCTTTGCGGCGGCTCACGCCGAACATGCCTACGATGGCGGTGATGGGCAGCAGCTGCTGCTGTGGCTGGCGCCCGACAGTCGTGCGGCCCGCATCCTCGCGCGAGATCATGCGGGCAGCTCGGGCTGCGGAGCACTTCCGGAGTCGCAGCTCGCTGACTTGCCGCTCGCCGCTCTGCGTCGTGCACACGCCGAGCGGTGGTCGGCCGCGGAGTTGCGACCGCTCGTGGATCGCGTGGTGGATACGCTGACCGGCCATCAGGTCACTCAACCCATCCATCCGGCAGTGCGCCGGGCTGTACGCCATCTTCGTGCGCTGCCGATCAAGAAGATCTCTGCGGATGTACTGGCCGCAGAGGTCGGTCTGTCGAAGAGCCGGCTGCTCCACCTGCTCAAGGAGCACCTGGGCATCCCGCTGCGGCCCTATCTCGCATGGCTTCGCTGCATCGACGCCATCGTTCTCATGTCCCGCGGTGCGGATGCCACCGAAGCTGCCTTGTGCGCGGGCTTTACAGACGGTGCGCACTTCAATCGAGTGATGAAGCAGCTGTTCGCGCTCTCTCCGTCGGCGATTGCCAAACGGGCACAGGTCGAGGTCGCCGTCGGCGTGGCCTGAGGACAGCACGTTTGTACCAGCGGCGTCTGTGGGCCTCGCCTAAGTTTGCGTCACACCCTGACAAGCAGGCTCTCCATGACCCACTTCGATACCCTGGTTCTCGGCGCTGGACACACCGGTCTTGCCATGAGCCGTTGCCTGCAGAAGGCCGGCCGAACACACCTCGTCCTGGAACGCGACACCATCGGTGCGAGCTGGCGCACGCGGTGGGACTCGTTTCACCTGAACACGCCCAGCCAGAACAGCTGTCTCCCGGACGTGCAGGCCGATGAGCGCGACGTCTTCTGGAGCCGAGACGCCTGGATTGCGCACCTGGAGGGCTATGCCAACAAGTTCGACCTACCGGTGCGGACCGGGGTCACCGTCACGAGCGTGGACAAGCGCGACGGACTCTTCCAGGTGGACACCACCGCAGGTCGCTTCACCGCGCGGCATGTGGTGGTCTGCACGGGGGACCAGAACATCCCGCGCACGCCCAGTCTCGCCGCGGAGATGCCCGGGGACCTCACCCAGGTCCACGTCTTGGACTACGCCAACCCGGCGGCGCTGCCGGACGGGGCAGTGCTCGTGGTGGGCTCGGCACAGAGCGGCGGCCAGGTCGCCGAGGACCTGTTGCAGGCGGGACGCACGGTGCACTTGTGCACAAGCCGGGTCGGGCGCGCCCCGCGCCGCTACCGAGGACGGGACATCACCGACTGGGCGCAGGCGCTCGGGCTTCACAACCACGGCCCCAACGATGTTCCAGCCGAACAGCGTCAAGCCCGGCAGGGTCTGATCTCCGGTACTGACGGTGGCAAGTCGCTGAGCCTTCCGCTTCTGGCCAGGCGCGGTGTCCACCTCCTCGGTCGCCTGATGGCCGTCGACGGACGGAAGCTCGAGATTGGCAGCGACCTGCGTGACAACGTCGCCGCCGGAGACCTCGCCGTCGACAAGCTCACGACGGGGCTCGACGGCTTCATCGCTGCGCAGGGCCTCGATGTGCCACCGGCTGACGCTGACCCTGCGGACGAGCCGTTCGACGGCGTCGCGGACATGGCCGAGGTCCGGTCGCTCGACCTCGACGCAGCCGGCATTCGCACGGTGGTCTGGGCCACGGGATTCACCGGGTCCTTCGCCTACCTACCCGAGGGCTGGCGCGAGCCGACCGGGCTTCCACGCCACACCGACGGCGTGGGCGAGGTCTCCGGTCTGTACTTCCTGGGCCTGCAGTGGGGGCGCCGGCGCATCTCCGGCCTCATCATGGGGGCCGAGGGCGATGCCGAGCGCATTCTCGACCACCTGGCGGAGGAAGCGCACCCCGCCGCTCGTGAAGTGGTCGCGCTGCACGCGTCCGTCGAAGCGTGGATCACGGGACGCTCCTCGGCTGACGCATTCTCGGACGTGTCGAGCCGGTTCCACTCGTCGTTTGCGTTGGTGGCTCCGAGCGGCGCACGGCTGACGCGGGCCGACCTAATGGCAGGCATCTCCGCGAGCCATGGCGCCAACCCCGACTTCAGCATGCGCATCCGCGACATCACCATCGTTGCCGACGGTCCCGAGTGCGTGGTCGCGCGGTGCACGATGTGGCAGCGCGGCGCGAAGAACTCTTCACCGGACAACGGGCGGCACATCACCTGTGTGTTTGTCCGCGATGCCCGCTGTCCACACGGGCTGGCGTGGATCCATGCCCATGAGAGCTGGCTGCCCGAGGAGGAGCAGGTCGCGGGTCCCTACGACTGGTAGGTCGTGTCCACGAGGCGACTCATGAGGGTGGCGCAGCCTCCGTTGGCCCGATGGCGAACAGGCGCCTCTTGTAGGGAGGTCAACAGGCTGCCAGGTCACCCCATTCACACCTCTCCAGTGTGCTATCTTCCGCCCCCTCAAGAGGTATGTTCGATGCGGAATCTCTGGCTCTTCGCCCCCTTTGCACTCGTGATGGCATGCGGCGGTACCGACACCGATGCAAGCACCGCTGACGCGCCCACTCCTGAGCCCGCTGCCGAAGCGGCCCCCGAGCCGGCGGCAGATCTCGGCTTCAAGGTTCTGGCGCCCTCGCCGCTGGACCTCGCGGCCGAGCTCAAAGAGGCCGGCGTGCTCGACAAAATCGAGGTGCCCGCCGCGCGGACGAGCTTCGACAACCTCGAAGACAAGGACCGTGTCGCGTTTCAGACCGGCATGCTCTTCGCGCACACAGTGCTCGGCGGCGAGACGGTCGAGCGAGACGCGTTCATCGCTCAGGTCAAGGCTCTCCGTGAGGGCATGGCAGCGCTCGGCACCGGCAAGGGCCTGCTCGCGACGATGGACACCGCCATCGAGCAGGTCGAGAACGACACGGCATCCCGCAGCGAGTTCCTCGAAGAGCTCGACGCACAGGTGGGCATGTCGGTTCCCGAGGAGGGCTGGGGACCGGGCGACACCACCGGACCCATGCTCCAGGCAGGCGCGTGGCTCGCCGGCATCGAGCTCACCGCCCGCGCCATCGTCGCTGGCGAAAACGAGGCTGCAGCGGACAAGCTCCTGAAGCGTCCCGAGGTTGCCGAGTTCTTCCTGAAGTACATCCAGGAAGAAGAAGGGGCCGAGAAGGTCGGCATGATGGCCGGTCACGTCTCGGCCTCCTTGACCGCGCTCAAGGCCGTCTCGGACCGCGACGCCATTGGCCTCGAAGGGGCAAGCGAGACCGCTACCATCACGGGCGACCTGCTCAAGCGCTTCTAGATGGCCACGTTCCGCGCCGGATTCGACGCCTCCACGTGGGCGAGGCTCGAGACGCGCGGTGACTTGGTTTCACTGTCGGCGGGCAACCTCGTCTTGCGACGGGGCGAACCGCCGACGTGCGTGTTCATCGTGCAGTCCGGCACCTTTGAAGTGGTCGACAGCCGGACCTCGCCCGAGACCGTGCTCGCCCACTTCGGGCCCGGCGATGTCTTTGGTGAGATGTCCTTTCTCGAGGGCGCGCCGGTCTCTGCCGATGTTCGGGCGGCCGGACCCGCAGAGTGTCTTCGGTTTCCCGTGGCGCGGCTGTCGGATGCGTTGGCCCGCGACCCCGGTCTGGATGCGGCATTCTCTCGCTCGCTCGCGGTCACCCTGACCCGGCGCGCTCGTGAGGTCACCCGGTCGGCGATGACTGGGGCGCTCGGTCCAGCGCGTGAGGCCACCGCCCAGCCCGCGGTCCAGCGCAATGTGGGCGGAGCGTTGCTTGCGGCGGTGAAGCCGCTTCCACCGCGGGCCCTCACCATCGCGCTCGAGGTGCTTGCGAGGCGGAGCGAGCGCTCGTCCGAGTCCATCGAACAGGGCATTCGCGGAGGCATGAAGACCCTCGGGCAGACGATTCGGGAGCGCGCCTGGGAAGAGACCGACCTGGCCGCGCTGCTTGGCGCGTTGATGAAGGGTCTGGCCACGACAATCTCGACGGCAGCAGGCACGGCGGATGCACTGGTGTCGGTGGGCGTGGACCCCGTCACGGCGGCGGCCGCAGTTGCGCCCAAGAAGCCCTTCAAGCCGATGACGCTGAAGGGAGACCGCGTGCGTATCGGCTTCTGGAAGGGATGCGAGCTGACCCTTCCCGACCCCCGGATCGCCCCGATTCACGCCGAGCTCATTCGCACGCGAGAAGGCTGGCGGGTGGTCTCTGCGGGGGATCGGGCGGTCGTGATCGGCGATGCGTCGGTGACGAGTGCGCCTCTCCCGGAAAACGTGCCGGTGCGGGTGGGTGGCTACACGCTTCATCGGGAGGGCGACACGCTGCACATCGCGTCGCCTGCGCCGCCCTTTGCGCTGCACGCGAGAGAGCTCGTGCGCTCGGTGGGCGCCAAAGTCCTGCTGGACGAGGTGAGCTTTACTGCCCTCGCCGGCGAGGTCATCGCGGTGATTGGACCGTCGGGGGCTGGGAAGACCACCCTTCTTCACGCGCTGAAGGGGCTCCGAGACGGTGGCGCGGTCACCCTGGATGGCACCGACTTCGCCGAGCTGCTTGGACGCACACCCACACTGGCCGGCGAGGTACCGCAGGACGACATCGTGCTGCCGGAACTGACGGTTGAGGAGAGCCTGCTGTCGGCCTGCAGGTTGCGCCTGCCTCACGAGTCCAGGCAGGCACACCGAGGGCGCGTCGACCGCGTGCTCGACGTGCTTGGTCTGTCCCACATCCGCCACCAGCGCATCGGCGACCCCGAGCAGCGCGGGATCTCAGGGGGGCAGCGCAAGCGCGTGAACATCGCCCAGGAAGTGCTCTCCGACGACACCCGCATCCTGTTTCTCGATGAGCCGACCAGTGGCCTCGACCCGCGGTCCGCAAGCGACATCGCGAGGCTGGCGCGACGCATCGCAGACCAAGGTCGCATCCTCTTCATCGTGACGCACGACCTGACGCCCGCATTGCTGTCGCAGGTGGATCAGCTGCTGGTCCTCGCGCCTGGAGGCCGGCTGGCTTTCTTCGGTCCCGTGGACGAGGCGAACCGGCACTTTCGGGTGAGCGAGCCGGCGGAGATCTTCGATCGGCTCCCCGAGAAGAGCCCCACGGAGTGGGCGTCAGCGTATAGCGACAGCAAGGTGGGCTCGACCTGGCAGGCGGTGCGCCAGGCCTACATTCCCACGCTCATCGAAGCGCCCCCTCTGCCGGAGCCGACCCCCGGTCCCTCCTGGCCGGCACAGCTTCTGGCGCTGACTCGACGCTATGCCACCGTCAAGCTGCGTGACCGGACCAGCCTCGCTGTGCTCGCCGCCCAACCTGCTGCAGTCGCGGCGATCATGGTCCTGGTCTTTCCGGAGCCCACCGCCGCTCTGTTCTTCCTGCTGACGTTGTCGTGCTTGTGGTTCGGCATGTCGGCATCGGTTCGCGAGCTCATCAGTGACGGCATCGTCTGGAGACGAGAGAGCGCGCTTGGACTCGCGACCTCGGCCTGGGTGGGGGCAAAGGCGCTGGTGCTCGGTGCTCTCGTTGCCGTGCAGTGCGGCTCACTTGCTGCCCTCGTGGGTTGGTTGGCCAACGATCCCGGGCTTGGATTCTCAGCGGCTTCGCTGGTGGGCTCGTCGGTGTTGACCGGCTGGGTGGGCGTCTCGATCGGACTGCTGGTGTCGGCGATGTGGCGGAAGTCCGAGGCGGCGGTCGGCACCATCGTGCTGCTTCTGGTCCCGCAGATTGCGTTCTCGGGCGTGCTGCTGCCGCTCGACAAGATGACCGAGACAGCCCAGTGGCTCGCCACCGTCACCCCGCTTCGGTACGCCTTCCACTTGACCCTGCGCTGCGGCGACAAGCTGGCCTACCTCAGCCGAAAGGGGGAGTGGCAGGCGCGGCCTGTGCGTGGGGACCTCGGCATTATGGGGCTTCGGCCAGATGGGGCAGAGGCGATGGGCATGGATCCGAGTACCCTGGCTGTCGCGCTCGCCGGGTTTGGACTTGCCGCACTCGTGAGCGCTGTCATCGTGCTTCGCGCACGCCGCTAACGAGAGAACCCCCGGGGCCCGAGGGCACCGAGGGTCGTCGACTCCAGGTGTGATCAACCGTGGGAGTTCGTGTTCAGGTCTGCCGGAGGCACGCCGCGTCCGCAGACCTCGCTGGCCAGGGTGAAGTGCAGCGGGCCGCCGTCCACAGCGCGGACACCCGGAACGTCGATCAGCACGTGGCCGACGCAAAAGCCCGCAGGCAGCGCCTCGGACAAGTCCAGGGTCAGGTCGGAGAGCACGGGCTCCAAGGTCACATCGTCTGCATCGGCAGGGGTGACGTCGCGGGCGGTGCGGACATCGCAGGTTCCCGGGAAGACCTCGAGGCTCGCCAGTGCCGTGGCCGGCAGGCTGCGTCCGATGCCCTGCACGCTGATGACCAGCTCCGGCGCTTCGCAGTCGGCCGGGTGCCGAACGGGGAAGGTCAGGAAGCCGTGGTCGAGCACGGGCTCGGCGATGACCTCGACGCTGGCATCGTGGAAGTGTGCGGGCGAGAATCCGGGGTCCAGCTGCCAGGTGACACCGCACTCCTCCGGAGTCGCGCACTCGAACTCTTCGACTTCGTTGCAGCCGGTGGTGGCGGCGATGGTGAACAGGGCAGCGGCGAGCGTGATGGCGTTCTTCGTCATGGTGACCTCCCGACGGTGGCTCCGTCTGGACACAACATGGTTCGTTGACTTCGATCGCCCCATCACGGCGCATCACAGCTGATAACGGCGTCTACCAACCGACGGATTCGCCGGTCATCGGTCGCCCATCTCCAGCTCCATGGCGATGGGCGTGTTCACGCCGAGGCATGGCCAGCGGTGGACGCACTTCGGCGGGGTGTTTCGCGACTCCCATGGCACAATCCCGCCGATGGATCTCTCCCCGGGCACCGAAGTTGCGGAAGGCACGTACGTCGTCGAGGCTCCCCTTGGTTCGGGGGGCATGGCGGTGGTGTACCGAGTGGTGCGGGTCGCCGATGGGCAGACTTTCGCGCTGAAGGTGCTGAGCAGCACCAACAGCCAACATCAGGGCCGTTTGCTTCGCGAGGGCAGGGCGCAAGCGACCCTCAAGCATCCGCACGTGGTCGCGGTGATCGACGTGCTGCGGATCGGCGAACAGCCGGCACTGCTCATGGATTTCGTCGACGGCCCGGCTCTTGATCGGGCGCTGAAGCGGGTGTCTTTCACGCTCGAGCAAGTCGATGCTCTGGCCGATGGCATCCTCGAGGGCATGGCCGCAGCGCACCGCGCCGGCTTCGTTCATCGCGACCTCAAGCCCGGCAACGTCATGCTCGCTACCGAGGGCGGCCAGGTCGTGGCGAAGATCGCCGACTTCGGTCTGGTGAAGACGGATGATGCAACCGGATCCACCGTGGCCGCGACCCGCACTGGCGCGATGATGGGCACTCCGGCGTACATGGCGCCGGAGCAGGTCCGCGATGCAAAGGACGTGGACGCACGGGCCGACGTCTTCGCGCTCGGCGCCATTCTCTATGAGCTGCTGACCCGCCGCCGGGCCTTCGAGGGCCAGGACACCTTCGATGTCTTCGAGGCCATCGTTCGGGGAAAGTTCGAGTCCCTGGACGAGCTGATGCCCGAGCTTCCGGAGCGGATGCGCCGGGCGATCGACCGCGCTCTTTCGGTAGAGCGAGATGACCGCTTCGCGTCCGCGAACGAACTCTTGGCCGCGTGGCGAGGACAGACGGCCGCCCCGAGCGTGGACGTCTGGACTCCGGACGACGTCGAGTCGGTCCGCGCTGCGGCTCCACTGGAGCCTTTAGAGCTGAATTCGCCGACATGGTCCTCGCTCGAGCCCGCTCCCTCGGGTGCCACGACCACCCTTCAGGGTGCCGAGACCGTGTATCCGTCGTTGCCCCCAACCCTCCCTGCAAGACGCTCACGCTGGGCCTTGCTGGGACTCGGTGGAGTCGTGGCTCTCGGTGCGGCGACCTTCGCTACATGGCGGCCTCAGGGCGACGCCGCTGTGGTTGCACTCACCAGCGAGCCCGACCCCGTCGTGGTCGGTACCGACACCCTGGTGTGGACCGAGACTGCGGAGCCCACCACGCTCAACCCGCTGTTTCAGCAAAACGACACGGATCGCCGCGTGCTCGATCTGCTCTTTGACCCCCTGTTCTACGAGTCGGCCTTCGTCGACGAGATCCAGGGTCGCCTGGTCGAGAGCTGGCACACCGAGGACGATGGAAACCGGCTGGTCGTCTTGCTGCGCGATGACGTGAAGTGGTCCGATGGCGAGCCCTTCGACGCCGAGGATGTGTGCTTTACCTACAAGGCCATCGTCGATCCGGACGTCGGCTCCACCATCGCTCACACCGCTGATGCCGTCATTGACTGCGTCGTCACCGACACCCACGTCGCGGCGTTCGACTTCGCACGGCGCGTTCGCGAGCCCGAGCGCTACTTGCCCTGGCACATCCTGCCAGAGCATGTGTTCGACGGTGACCCGAGCGCGGATGACTCCTTCTCGACGGCTCCCGTCGGTACGGGGCCCATGGTCGGACGCCTGAATGGCGAACGCGTGGACTTTGAAGCGAACCCGCACGACACGCGGGTGAAGATTCGGTACGCGCAGATGATCGGCGGACTCTCCCAGGATGAGCAGCTCGCCTATCTGCGGAGTGGTCGCTCCCACGGCATGATCTCGGTCGCGGCCAAGCGTCGGCCGGCACTCGCGGCTTCGGACACCATCGCACTGAAGACCTATGTGCCGCGTCACTACCTGTTCATGGCACTCAACCCGCGCTCCGGAGCCTTGGAGCACGCAGGCGCGCGCCGTGCCCTCGACCTGAGTCTCGATCGGGATGCCCTCATCGACGCGACCATCGGCCAGGACCCCGACGACCCACGTCCCGTGGCGACTCCGATCTCGGGGCCCTTCCCGGCGGGGAGCCGCTACGCCGACCCGAAGATTCTCCCCACCTCGCTCGACGAGATGGCGGCGATGCGCGAGATGAAGGCCGTCGCCGCACTGCTCGACGAGGACGACGAGGAACCGTCGACCCGGTTCCGGGTGGCGCTCCAGGCCACGGTGGAGGACTTTGCCCCGGGCATGACCGAGGCGCTCGAGGCGCAGCTCACGGCCATCGGACTCGAGCCGGTCGTCACCAAGTTCACTGACAAGGACTGGCGAGAGAGGGTGTTGAGCGGTCGCGCACGCAATGACTTCGATGCGGCAGTGGGCCTCGAGCATGTCGGCTTGATCGAAGATCCAGGGGCGCTGCTGCACAGCCGGTACCGCGGCCAGGGCCAACGCAATCCGTTCGCCTGGTCGAATCCCGAGCTCGACCGGCTGCTGGATGTGGCGGAGCGGGCTGAACGGCGCGGCGATGCCATGGACGCGATGCGCGAGGTCCATCGGATTGCGCACGCCGAGCGCCCCTACATCTTCCTCTGGCAGCAGGACACGAAGTCCGCTTGGCACAACCAGGTGCGCTCAAACACGCTGGTGCCGGTCAACTACTTCGCGGAGTTTCGCTCGTGGCGCTTGGGTTCCCCTACGGAGCCGTAGCGGAGCAATCGTCGCGCCCGCGGAGAACCCCTTCCTCACTCGCCGGGCATCACGATCAACGCGGGCAGGTCGACGTCCTCGCAGCCCTCATCGCCCATAGACAGCGTGACGGCATCGCTCTGGCCGGACGACGTCTCGGGGGCCGGCACCGACAGCACGAGGTGGCCGACGCAGCCGAGGTTGGCGAAGGTCGGTGCGAGATCGACGCGCACCTCGCTGGTCTGGACCGCACCCCCTGGGACCACGACGCAGGCGTCCGTTGCGAAGATCTCCGCGGTCGCGCGAGCGGTGGCGGGCAGCGTGGCCGTGAGGGTCTGGATGGCGACGCTGACCTCGGGGGCGCTGCACTCGATGGAGTGGCTCACTTCGCCGACTAGGACGAGGCCGTCGAGGTGCAGGCTCTCGGCGACGAATTCGAAGCCCGCATCGGCGAACACCAGCGTGTCGTCGAAGAAGGGCGAGGGCCGACCCTGTTCGTGGGCAAAGGGTGCGGGGCACAGCCCCTCTGCGGCGCAGTCTTCGATGGGGTCCAGGCAGCCGGTGGCGGCGACGAGGGCGAGGAATGACAGTGCGATGCGGGTCATCGGGGCCTCCAGCGTGGTTCTGGAGAGAACATGCCGTGCTTGCGGTCCCGGGCCCATCACGGGGCATCACAGCGCATCACATGCGGACTAGCGGCTCACGGTCACGGTCCACACCACCGGTTGCCCTTTGCCCGTCCCCACGACGGTGACACGCCCAGAGCGACCCGAGGTCACCGTGAGGGGGCGCGAACGAGTCCCGTCGTCAAGGCTCGCGCGCTCGCCGAGCTTCACGTCGACACCCTCGGTCGCGTAGACGGCCTCTACCCAGACCGGCGCATCGACGAGGAGAGGCTCGTCCATGACGGCCGTCACCTGTCGGGTCGTGACCTCTGCGCGGTGTGTGGGCTCGGCTTCGTTGTTCGGGTGGACCCATAGGTGCTCTTGGACGGCTTCACCGCGCGGCCCTTCGGACCACAGATTCGTCCAGCCGCGAGCCAGACCTTCGATCACCCACTCTCCGTCGCCAAGCTCGGTGACGGTCGCAAGCTCTGTGTTGCCGATGCGGGCTTCCGTCCGCGCGACAACGGTACCCATGCCGACGACCACATCAATCGTGGGCGTCGCTGGGTCCACGACTTCAATGACGTAGAGCGTTGGCGCTTGTTCGCTGGACCGCACCACGAGCATCGTTCGACCCAGGCTCAGTCCTTTGATCGCGAGCATAGGGGGACGCTCGAGACCATCGGGTGTGGGGTCCGCGGTCAACATGCGAACACCGGCGATGGTCGAATCCACCATGGCGATTCCTTTCGCATTGCGGGGCATACCGACGGCGACTTCTTCATCGAGAGCTACGCGAACCCGTTGACAGCAGTCCACCTCGGCTTGATGGGGCGGGGGATGCGTCTGGCCATCTTCGTGCGCGTACACCAGGACATCGTGCTCGACGAAGCGACCGTCGGGTGCCTCGAAGGTCAGCGACGTCGTTCCGAGGCTCCGGGCATTGAGCTGAAGGGTCGGTCCACCCTGGGCGTTGACCTGTGCGACGGTCGGGTCGTCCGTCATCACCGATGCATTCGCCTCCTTGGGGATGGGGATGATGGCGGCCATACCCAGCTCGATGTGTATGGCCTCGGATGGATCGTCGATCGAGGCCGTCACGAGGATGCCGCGCTCAATCGTCTCGTCGCCGACCGTGAAGTAAACCGCTGTCTCGCCCCTCTCTCGTCCAATGACGCGCAGGCCAGCCTGCCGCAGACTGACTTCGGCGAGTGCCGTGTTCTCCAGCCGAACCGCGGTGGTGCCCTCTGGCACGGGGGCGTAGGCGACTCGGCGGATCGGAACCTCCAGCGTGGCACGCTCGAGCTCAGCGGGTTGGCGGGTCAATCCGGTGAGGCCGAGCCAGAGTGCCGCAGCCGAAAGAAGGGGCAGCGCGAGCAACCGAACGGAACGTCGACGCCGCCAGGCGAGTGCGGCCACGGCAAGCCCGGTGGGTAGCGCAACGAACGCTCCGACCAACAGTGCGGCGCTCCACGAGTGAAGCATGACGTCGCGCACTGCCCCGACGCCCAGGGCTGACACCCAGGGTGGCTCGACGGAGAGCGTCCGTGTGAAGTTCGCCACCACGATCCCGGCTCCACCGGCTCCAGCGCCCAGAAGCGCGGTGCTTGCGCCGACGCCGCCGAAGGCGACGAGTGCCGCTGCCGATCCCACGTCAAAGGGCGTGGGTCGCTCGGCGCGATGACGAGACAAGCTCGCCCAGATCATTCCTCCGCCGTGGACGGCGCCAGCAGCCACAGTTGTCGCCAAGAACGCTGGCGCGTAGCCGGTCCCCAAGACGCCCCAGACGGCGAAGGCAAGGGCGAGCAGACACCCCACGACGGTAGCGTTTCCGCGTGCCCGGGTCGACTCGTCGCGCCAGTCCTGGCTGATGCTGGACCACGCACTCACCACACCGCTGAGCCAGGCAAGGCCGACCGAGATGGCCGCGCCCCAGCGGATGCCCGCGCCGACGGCGCTGCCGAAGAAGCTCCTCGACCAGGCGGAGTCCCCGAGGTCCGGGTCCGAGTTGGTGAGCATGAGGACGACGCTCAACACGAGGGTGCACCACACCTGCATGGACACGCCCCAAAGACCGGTCAGGACGGGGTGCCAAGGCGCGTGGAGGGTCTCCCGATCTCTGCGGGCGCCAGCGAAGACGCCCGCGAGTGCTCCGAGAAGCGCGCCGCAGCCGACCGCCAACCAGAAGGTGAACACGGTGTTGAGCACGCCCGCCTGCGCCACCAGCTCCCAGGTGCTCGAGCGGAGGTCATCGGCGAAGCCTTGGCTTGTGGCCTGGCGTAGCGAGCGGCGCAACTCCACAGTGTCGTCCAACCGATTCGAGGTCAGGACGTGTGCGCCCAGGGTGGGAAGGGCCCCGAGCAGCCACGCGCAGGTCGCGCCGAAGGCACCTGTGGAGATGCCATTCGCCACTGGGGAACCGAGCCCGCGCAAGGCCGCTCGGCCTGCCGCAAGGCTGAGGACGACGAGTGCCGCCAGAAATCCGAGAAGCCGTGCTTCGAAGGGCAGGTGAACGAACCCGAATGCGGGGTCGAGGCTACCCAGCCCGACAAACCAGAGGAGCACACCTGCGAGTGCACCTCCGATCAGCCCATGGCCCGCGACGAGTCCATCGTCCGCGCCGGGGATGCTCTGCATGGCCAGACCGGCCCAACCGGCGCCTTCTCGCGAGTCTTCGAGGCTGCCCCACATGGCCTCGTCGGCGTCCTCGACAGTGGGCGTGAGTCCGCGGATTGCCTGCACGGAGCTCTGGTCCCAGCAGTCGGTGGGGGCCGGTGAATCTGCGGTCCACAACTCGCGAAGGGCAAGCACGTTGGCTGGGCGCGCGTCGCGGTCGCCGTGGAGCGCTGCTGCAATGGCCACCCGCATGCGCTCGGGGATGCCGTCAACATGCTCTTCGACGGGTCTGTACCGGCCGTAGACGATGGCCTCGAAGAGCTCGAAGGCATCGTCACCCGCGAAGGCCCGACGCTGGGTGAGAAGCTCGTACAGAATCGCACCGAGTGCAAACACATCGGCGCGCTCATCCACTCTGGCTGCATCGCGGATCTGCTCTGGAGCCATGTACGCGGGGGTACCCATGACGGCGCCGGTACGCGTGCCTCCGGCCTGCCCGATGCTGTCGATCTCCTTGACCAACCCGAAGTCGGCAATGCGGGGTCGGACCCCTGCGCCTGTGGTGTCGAGCAGGACGTTTGCGGGCTTCAAGTCGCGATGGATGAACCCTTGGCTGTGCGCCTGCGCCATGCCATCGAGCAGTCCCCTTGCGAGGTCGTCGACTTGGGAGAGGGTGAATGGGTGGGTGCCGATCACGCGCTCGAGACTTGGGCCCCGTACGTACTCCATCACCAGTGCCGGTCGTCCACCCACATGAATCGCATCCACAACCGGGACGAGATTGGGGTGGCGAAGTTGGGCCTGGGCCCGTCCCTCTTGAAGGAGTCGCTGAGAGTTCGCGCCGGCGTCTCGAAGCACCTTGAGTGCGAAGGGGGTCTGCAGCTGTTGGTGGTGGACGAGGTACACGAGGGCCATTCCGCCCTGCCCGATCACGCCATCCACCCGATAGCGCCCGCCTTCGAGTGTCTTCTCCTCAGGACCAACCATGGCGCCATCATGCCTCAGGAGGCGGCAGCCAAAGGTGCAGTCAGGGAGGCCGAGTCGATCTTTTCTGCAACCCTCTCGGACCCTAGGTCGTGTAGAGAGTCATGAGCATGCCGGCCGAACCATCCCACGACCTACTCCGCCGCGCCACCGCCGGTGAGCGTGACGCGAGAGCGCGCCTTCTCGAGGCCTATGGACCTCGCGTCTGGGGTCAGTGCCGGCGCAGCTGCCCAGAGCCCGAGGATGCGTATCAGGAGATCTGGGAGAAGCTGTTCGGGCGGCTCGACCGGTTCGACGTGAAGGGGAGTGCCTCATTTGGCACCTGGGTGAGCCGAGTGACGCACCACCACCTGATCGATCGGGCCCGCAGCCGCGCCCGTCGTAGACCCTCGGCATCGCTCGATGCCATTCCCCCCATCGCGCCCACGGCCGAGGTTCGACTCGGACACCGCCTGGAGCTGGAGGGGGTGGAGCAGGCTCTGTTGGCGATGTCGGAAGACCAGCGCCGTGTGGTGGTGGCGCACTGCATGCAGGGGGTGCCGCTGACCCAGCTCGCGGCCGATGAAAACGTGCCTCTTGGCACCCTGAAGGCGCGCTTGCACAGGGCACGCGCCGAGCTGTACCGACGCACGAGGAGGGCGCGATGACCGAACTCGAGACACTCTCGGCGATGCTGGATGGCGACCTCGGTGTCGCGGAAACCCAGGCGCTTCACGCCAGGCTCGAAGCCGAGCCGGAACTTGCGAAGCTCTTCGAGGACCTCACTGCGTTCAGCGAGGCTCTGAGCACCTATCCGGAGGCTACTCCTCCTCTCGCGTTGAACGCGGCCGTGCTTGGAGCCAGCGCCGGTGGTGCATTGGGATTGGGAGGCTGGCTTGCGCTTGGTCTGATCGGCCTGGTCCTCTCTGGGGGCTTCATCGCGCTGCGGTCGGCAGGGCCTCTCGTGTCTCCGGAGGCTTCCGCGCCGGTGGTCGCGCTCGAGACGGAGTCCACCCCAGCGCCGTCCCCGGTGGGCATTCCTGCCGTCCGACGCGTACGCACCGCCGTCCCCGCTCGACGGGTGACCGAAGCGGAGTGCGCGGACTTTGAGGCGCTCTCGCGTGCGGCCATCGAGGGCTTTCTGTCTGTCGAGCAACAAGCCTGTTTGGAGGGATACCGCCTCGGCGATGACCTCGAGACGGCTGCATTCGCTTCGGACTTGCTGCTAGTCCAAGCATGGGCTGCAGACGACAAGGAGACGTGGCGGGCCTTGGCGGTGGACCACGTGAGCGCCATCGAGCCGGAGCGTGTCGTGCTGATGCAGAAGCTGGCCATCGACGCCTACAAGGCAGACGACTACGCCATTGCGCTCGCGACCGCTGAGGACGCTCTGGCCCTGTCTGACGCCTTTGACCCGATCGACCGTGACGGCTCCCTCAGTGTGCTGCACCGCATTCGTGTCGCGGCCATGGTGAAGCTCGACAAGCCGGTCGACCAGGTCTGGGACGCGGCGAGTGAGTGGTTCGCGCACAACCAGGAGGCCGACCTCGATACCGTTGATGCCGAGAGGGTTTGCGTGACCTACGGCAGTTCCTGCGCGGACTAGGCGAGTGTGTTGACCTCGAGCTCCAGCTCGGCCAGTCGCAGGGTGCTGGACAGGGGACGACGCTCGACCAGCTCAGCCGCGCCACGTACGCCGAGACCCTCGAACTCGCGTCGAATGCGGAGCACCTGCATGTTGAGCAGGCCCATCCGGAGCCCGACCATCTTGCACAGGTCGTCGACGTGCACCCAGCCACGCTGCTCGGGCCCAGAGTCGGCGTCTGCGAGGGACAGCCGCGCCAGGGTCAGCAACAGATAGTGATGCGCCCGCGGCTTGAGCTTCTGCCAGTCCGAGCCAATCCGTACCTCGACCTGCACATGCTCCTCATCCAGGCTCACACCAAAGCGGAGGCCGACCTCGGATGCTGCGGCACCTCGCCCCGCATCCATCGTGGCGACGAAGGCCTGAGGGAGATCGAGACGGTAGAGCACACCGGCAACCCGGAGTTCGGTGCCTTCTAGGGGGCGCGTCTCGCCGTTCTCGTCGACCTGCCACCGCCCCATGGGGCCACGGAACAGAATCAGGCTCGGGTCGTCTGCGTCGGGAAGGCAGAGAAAGCCATCCACCTCTTCGACGCGGGTGCCTCCTCGGGCTGTCGCTGAGGCCACCGGTGGATGGACGTCTGCGACGCTCCAGCCGTCTTTCTTGCCGAAGCCGAGCACGGTGCCGGGGTCGATGGCGCGGGTCTGGCCGGGCTCGAGCCGCACACCATCGACGTAGGTGCCGTTTCGGCTGGCGAGGTCGCGCACGCACCAGTCGGAGCCGTCCCACCAGATGCTGGCATGCTCGCCTGACACCAGGGGGTCGGAAAGGCGCACGGACGCCGACCCTGCCCTTCCCACGAGGGAACGGCTGGGAAGCGACACACGTCGCCGCAGGGACTGGCTCGTCAAGGTGGCCACGGCGCGGAGGCTAGCACGACGCGTACGCCATGTGCGCGCTCACTCGATGGGGCGCGTCGCCTGGACCGAGCACATGGCCGACTAGCGAGCCACGCGCTCGACATCGGGCATCTCGACCGGCATCAGCTCGGCCAGTTCCGTGCCACGCCACACGACCTGGTCCACCCGCACCGGCCGCAGAACCAACGCCTCGCCGTCGCTGGCATCCCAGGTGCTCTGCAGGGCTCCATCGGTGTCTTGCGCCGTGCGCACGTCGACGCCCAGACGCCGTACGAAGGGGCGCACCCGCGCCTTTGCGGTGACATCGTCGGTGTTGACGGCGACCACATCCAAGCCGCTCTCAGCCAGCTTGGCGAGCTGCACCAGCTTGGCCGCCGCGTCGCGGTCGCTCATCGACCAGAACAGCATGACTGTGCCGGACTCGGCGACCTCGACCCGCTCTCCCTGGGTGTCGCGAGGGGCCTGGGCGCTCGCCAAGGTGGGCGTGGACAGTGCGATGACGAGGGCGGTGATGGCGGTGCGGAACATGGTGCCTCCTGGCACCTACAGAAGAACCGGTTCGGTGGGTGGGACCCATCACGGCGCATCACAGCCCGTCACACTGGGGGTGTCCCCAAGAGAAGTGGTGCCCCCGGCAGGATTCGAACCTGGGACCACCGGCTTGGCGCGGTGCGCGGGCGGTGTGCTGGCGGTTCGGGAGGGGGACCCGACATCGTGGTACACGCCGATTCAATGCCGGAGACACCGTTCGTTGACCTACAGAGCCTCGGGTCCGCGTTGCCCATCCCACGTGGTCATCACGTCGAGCAGATCGAGCACGAACACCTTGCCGTGCACACCGCTGTTGTCCGAGCCCTTCTTGATCGCCGCCAGACACGGCTCGACCAACTCCTCGTTCACAGCGATATCGAGCCGCACGCGCTTGAGGAGCTGCGGGAGGTGATCTGCCCCGTGGTACGTCTTCTGTTCGCTTGTCGGGGCGGTGCCCCGAATCTCGGCCGCCATGTAGTGGTGGATGCCATGCTCTGACAGCGCCCGACGCATGGCCTCGAGTTGGTGGGTGTGAATGACTGCGACGATCATCTTCATCGGAGTGTCCGGGGTCGTGGGTTTGGTGGATGGGACGCGCGAGCGCTGCGATCAGTCCAGGAAGGTCGAGCCGTGACGCGTGGTCTTGATGGGCCAGGCCGGAGGCAGCTCGGTCTCCCCCAACATCTGGCGTAGGTCGATCTCGATGGTCCGGCAGATGGCCCCCATGGGGGTGCCAGAGCTGCGGGCGTCGAGCGGGTCTTCACTTGCTCTGGCGGTCTTCTCGAGAATGGCGAACACAAACGAGATGGACACGCACAGCGGGATGGCGTGCCAGCCCATGTCCTTGACCAGTCCTAACGGGAGGGTCACGACGAACAGCAGCAGGAACAGGTGCGTGAAGTAGTCGTAGAACGCCGGGAACACCGTCTTCTTGATGCGCTCGGCCATGCCCTGCAGGTCGTAGAGGCGCTCGATGTATTCGATGAGCTTCTTGTGCTCGAAGCCATCGATGGCACCGGCTCGCTTGAGTTCGGACAAGGTGGCAGCCTGCGCGGCCGCGAGCTGGGTGGCCCGGTTCTTCGCCACCTGAAGGTCCTGCCACTCCTGTGCATCCAGGAAAGGGGCAACCTGCGCCCACTCGTCCCGTTCGCGAAGCTGAACGCGCACCGCATTGATGTAGGCGAGGTGACGGTAGATGATGCGCTGCCGAGTAGCCGCATCGACCTCCGGAGTGGATGCGAGCAAGGTCGCGGCAAAGCTGCGGGACACGTTCACCACCCCGCCCCAGATCTTCCTCGCCTCCCACCAGCGGTCGTAGGCCGAGTTGTTCCGAAAGCCGAGGATGATGGCCAAGGCCGAACCGAGCAGGGCGACCGCTGTGGTCGGCACCTCCAGGCCGCTCCAGCCGGCGTAGTGATGCAGAGTGTAGATCGCCGTGGCCCACAACGTGCCGAGGAACAGGTCCGTTCGGTTGTTCACCACCACCGACCGGAACTGGTGTGTGGGGGTTTTCGAAAAGGCGAGGATCATGGGGTCTCCATCGGCGGGCCGCTCCAGGCGACCCGTGGCATCAGTCGTCGTCAGCGAGCCCGTCGAGGGCGGCGTACTTGAAGGCCTCGGTCAGCGTCGGGAAGTTCACGACGCTGTCCACGAAGTACTCGACAGTGCCGTTGTGAGCGAGCACCGCCTGCGCGATGTGGATGAGCTCGGAGGCAAGGTCCCCGACGATGTGCGCCCCGAGCAATTGGCGTGTGTTGGGCTCAAACAGCAGCTTCACCATGCCCTGGTCGTCACCCACAATACCCGCCTTGGTGAGCGCGTCGTATTGGGCGCGACCCACGCGGTGGGGAACGCCACGATCGGCGAGCTCCAGCTCGGAGAACCCGACCGAGGCAATCGCCGGAATCGTGTAGATGCACATCGGCACCGGAAGCGCCGCGTTCCGGGGCGCTCGACCGAGCGCGTACGAGGCGGCCTTGCGACCTTCCTCGAATGCCGTGGAGGCCAGTGATGGCGACCCGATCACATCACCCACGGCGTAGATGCTGGGCACATTGGTCTGAAAGAGCTCGTTGACCCGGACTAGGCCATGCCGCTTGAGCTCCACACCCACATCATCCAGACCGAGGACCTCCGAGGCCACCTCGCGGCCCAGAGCGGCCACCACGCAGTCGGCGTCGAGGTGCTGGCCGCTGTCGAGCTTGACCCGAGCCAACCCAGACTCCAAACACTCCACCGTCTCAAAGCTCCGTCCGTTGTGGAGCTGGACGCCATCCGCTGAAAGACGCTGCTGCAGGACGTCGACGAGATCGCGATCGACCCTCGGCAGCAACTCGGGACCGCGGTTCACGAGATGGACCTCACACCCGAGCGCACCAAACATCGAGGCGATCTCGATACCGATGACACCCGCGCCGAGCACGACGATCGTTCGAGGCAGCGCCTGACGCCGGAAGAGCAGGTTCGTGACGCTGTCGCTGTCGAATACGGTCTCGTTGTCGACAGGGACGCCTGGAACCTGCCGCGGGCGCGAGCCCGTAGCGAGGATGATGCGATCGGCGTTCAGGCTCAGCGTGTCGAGTGGGTGATCGAGACGCCAGGCCTCGACCTCTGACGGCGACGCCACCGTGGCGTGGTAGCCGACGAATAGGGTGACCCCAGCCCGCTCGAGCTGCGCACGCACGACGCGGATCCGATCCGCGACCACCTTGTCGAC
>JAGSGY010000111.1 GCA_023954855.1 Pseudomonadota bacterium
CGGCCCGTGACCCGGGAAGGAGGTGTGAATCCCCTCCTCGACCGCGATGTACGCCCAAACCACGGGAACGCGGTCCGACCTGAGCAACGCGTCCGCCTGAACCCGCGCCAGTCGGGCCGACGCGTCTTCGTGCGAGCGGAGGAACAGCTCGCGAAATGCGCTCCTCGCACCGGCGAGCTGCCTCAATCGGCCGTCGACCTCTGCCTGCTCCACGCCGGGTGCCAGCTTCAGCACCGGCTCTTCGAAGCTCACCTTCTGCCGGTAGCGCTCAGAGAAGAAGACGTCTCTGGGGGGCTCGCCACCCTCGGCGAAGGCCTCGTTGAGGAAGAGCTGTTCCTCATCGGCGGGCTGCTGCAGACGCACGCGCGCGGTCGCCCCCAAGCTCTCGAGAAGTGCCGTGTACCGAAGCAGCTGGGCATCCACCCTGTGGGCGTGCGCACCGACCGCGCCAAGCAAGCGAGCAAGGCGGAACTCGTGTTCTTGTGCCTCGGCTCGCTGCAGTTGCACGGACGCCATGCCGCCGAAGACTGAGGCGACCGATAGCAGCGCCAATGCAATGACCGCGAAGGCCGTCAGCTGCCGGTGTCGGGACAGCCATCGGCCCATTCGTTGCAGCCCGCTCTCCCGGACCGCCGACACGGCATCACCCCGCAGGTAGCGGCGAATATCGTCGGCCATCGCCGCCACATCCGCGTAGCGGTCCGCCGGACGCCGGCGCGTCGCTTTGCGAACCACCGCTGCCAGCTGACGCGACACGCGCAAGCCCGCAAGCTTTGCGGCCACCGGCGGGAGATGCCCCTCCTGCGCCTTGCTGAGCACCGCCATTGGCGCATGCCCGGTGTAGGCACGCTCGAGCGTCACGATCTCGAAGAGGATGAGGCCGAGTGAAAACAGGTCGCTGCGGCCATCCAGACGCTCGTTCTCGCCGAGCGCCTGCTCAGGCGACATGAAGGCCGGCGTGCCGATGGCTTGCCCGAGTCGGGTGAGCTGAGCCGTGCTGGGCCCCTCGAGCCCGGTGAGTGTGGCGAGCGCCTCGTCGTCCTCGCCGCGCACCCGAGCGATCCCCCAGTCCATCACGACGACCTCGCCGAAGGCGCCGAGCATGATGTTGTCGGGCTTGAGATCACGGTGAAGAATGTCTCTGTCATGCGCGAAGGCCATCGCATCGCAGACCTTCAGGAAGTGTTCCAGGGCCGCGTCCAGGCCATGATCTGGATCGGGTTTGTCGCCCGCCTCGTAGAACGCGCGGCACACCCTGAGATACTCCTTGAAGGTCGTGCCTTGGATGAGCTTCATCGTGTAGGACGGCGCCCCATCCTCGCCCCGTTCGAAGCCATAGACGGGGATAATGCTCGGGTGCTCGAGCTGAGCGGTGACCCGTGCTTCGGTCAGAAAACGAGCGAGGAGCGTCGGGTTGTTCGCCGCGCGACTGGTGACCTTCTTGAGTGCGACCTTCCGCCGAAGCGCCTCGTCTCGCACGAGAAAGACCTCACCCATGGCCCCGGCCCCGAGGGTCGAGAGCACCGTGTGCCCGCCAGGCTCGACGGGTAGACGGCCTGAGCCCGTCGTCTCGTCGTCGGCAAAGGTGGCCGTCGCGCTGCCCGCTAGGTCAAGGCGCTCGGCAAGCAACAGAGTCTGCGCGGTGTTGCCGTCGATCTCACCCCTCGCCTCGAGCCAGATCACGAAGCGGTCGACATCCTGGGTGCCCGTTTCTCGCGCAAACGCCTGCCACAAGGACAGGACGTCCCCTTCAACCACGGCGTTCAGCAAGCGCTCGATGGATTCAGGATGCATGCGGCATCTTACGCTGGAAACCGCAGACTAGAAGTCAGCCGGCTCGAGTTCCTCTTCCAGCTCCTCGTCCTCGAGCGCCTCGTCGTCCTCTTCCAGCTCTTCGATGTCTTCGTCCGCCGGGGGCAGGTCGCGCCCGGCGGGTGTCGCACGCGCCGCTGGTCCCCGCTTGCCGAGTTCAGCCGTCGGCTTCGTCGCTCGAGCCGCTCCTCCGCGAGGCCTCTTCGCCGCAGCTCCCCTGGCCTTTGCAGGCCGTGGACGTGGCGCCCGGGCCTTTCGAGCCGTCACGGGCGACGGCATCGCACGGGAGCAGATCCCGCGAATCTCGTACTTGTAGTGGTCGTTCGGCTGCTTGGCCGAAGCCAGCATGGACTTCACAGCCGGTGGAATCGCGTCGGTGAGCGTGATCTCGAGGTCGACGGCGCACTTTGAGCGTTCAATGCGCTTGGCCAAGGTCACGGTGCCCGACAGCTCGAGCGTGCCCAGAGTGGTCACGAGCCTTCCGGCCTCGAACTGCCCCTTTCCGCCCACGAACTCGACGTCGATGTCCAGGTCATCGATGACCACGGGAAGCACGTCAAAGGTCTTGAGCAGAGCCTCGGCCTCGGGAATCGTCTCGATGATGACGTCCTTACCTCCGAGACGCAGGTGTCCGTCGGCCTTGTTCATCCCATCGGCTGCGTCGAGCTCGGCGTCGATGTCGAAACCGCCGCGTCCCTGGAGCGAGAAGCCTCCCATTGGTGGGATGGCGTTCACGGGAAACTGGTCGGCCTTAAGCTCGATCTCGTGGATGTCGGCACCGCGTTCGCCCTGGCTCGCGTCGACGTAGAAGCCCACGCCGCCCTCGCCCATGGTCACATCACCGCTTACCCGCGCGGATCCCGTCAGTAGGCCAAACAGGCCCAGTCGCGCGCGAACAGCATCGGCTGCAACCAGTGGGGTAGCGTTGCCGCGTCGGTCCACCGACGCGAGCTTCACGTCGGTGCCGCCAATCCCGAGCCACCATGGGTGGCTACTCTCGAGCGAGAGCGCAAAGTCGGTGCGTTCCTGCACCTCCCAGGCAAGGCGGTCAGCGACGGCCGCGCTCGGGAAGGTGAGCCGATAGACGGCCCAGAACACGAAGACGAACCACGCGGCGCCTGCCGCTCCAAGGCCAATGCGCTTCATCATGCGCCCTCCAGCGCGAAGGTCACGACTTCGAAGGTGAAGGTGTACCAGACCTCGTCGCGGCGACGGTTCGTGCGAATCCGAGTCGTCTCGATGTCGAGCGGGTAGCCCGACGTCTCCATCTCGTGGATGAGGTTGAGACCGAGGTCGAGCGCGATTTGCTTGAGTTCGACCTTGTACCGGGTCTGAGTGACACCACCGGCCTCTTCGGTGCCCGAACGCGTCACGGACAGCTGCTCGGAGACACCGACCTTGGTCGCCACGCGCTCGAGGTAGGCCGGAAGCGGCTGACCCGAGAACTGCGAGCCGCGCTTCTCCGCAGCGGCGATCTGAGCCTGGGCGGTGGCGTACTCCTGTCCCAGATCCTGAAGCAGCTCGTACTTCTCTTTCTGCAGCACCACTCGACTGGCGGCATCGTCGAGCACGCTCTTGGTCACGAGCAAGATGCCGGCCACGATGACCATCGCCACGAAGGCAATCAGACCGGCGAGGAGGCCGCGTTGACGGCGGTCAAGGGTCTCGAGAGAGGCGAAAATCCCTACTTTCTCAGACATCAGCCCTCCTCTTCTTCGAGCGGAATGGTCACGGTGAACACGACCTTGTCGCGTACCCGCTTGTCCTCGCCCTTCGAGGCATCCGCAAAGCGGGGAGCCTTCTTGATCGCCGCTTCGACCGCAGCGGCTTCGGTGTAGCCGGCGGTCTGGGCATCGAGCGTGACCGTCGTGGGCGTGATGTACAGCTCTGACACGTCGACGGTGAGGTCCTTCGCCGGCGGAAACGCCTTGGTGATGCTGTGCAGCAAGTCGACCGTTGGCGGCGTGCCGTCGGCCGTGCCCAGGACCCGGGCCCTTTGGATGGCGTCAGCGGTCAGCGCACTTGCGAGCGCACTTGCGCGAGTCGCATCGGTGATCTGCGAGGCTTCGACGCCCTCGAAGGTCCGGACGGTGTAGTCCGCGATTCGGGCGTCCATCTCAGCGCGCTCGCCGTAGATCTGGGCGTACTGGTAGCCGCCGATGACCACGGCCGTCAGCGAGAAGAACATCACCGCTGCTCCGGAGAGCTGCGCCACGGACTTGAGCACATCGGTGCCACCGCGGAAAGCGAACTCATCCACCCGCAGATCGATGGGCTTGGCTTTGCTCCGTCCGCCCATGTCCATCGCGAGCGCATGGGCCACGGCAAAGGGCCCGGGAACCGGGTCCCCGAACGGGTCATGAAGCGGTTCGACAGGAAGTCCCAAGTCTTGGCGCAGGTAGTCCACGAAGGGTGCGAGTCGGGAGCCTCCACCAGAGAGCATCACGCCGGTGAGCTCGGTACCGAGCTGGTCTTCCATCGTGATGAGCGAGGACCGAATACCTGCGAGCAGCAGGCCCATCTGCGCATCGACGGCGCGGGCCGCGACGGGAGGCAGGTGTGTGCCGGTCGCAAACCCGGGGTCAGAGCCTTCATCCATGGCGGGAACCGTGCGCTCACCGTGCTTGAGCGCTTCCGCATCCTCCCAGGAACACTCGAGGGCGTCCTGAATCGCGCGGGTGAAGTGCCAGCCGCCGACGTCCACGGCGCGCGCCCCTAGAGTACGGCCGGCGACGGCTACCGCGACGATGGTGTGAGTGTGGCCGACGTCGACTACAGCGACCGCGTCGTCGCCTGCGTAGAAGCCCAGTAAGTCGCCATCGACGTGGACCACGCGCGGCTCGACCTGCCGGGTCGAGAGTCCTTCGAGGCGCTGCGAGAGGACGTCCCGACGCGCGAGAGCGACGACACAGCTGGTTCCGCCCTCGTTCGGGGCCCCACGCCAGCCAAGGACCACATCGTCGATGTCAAAGGGAACCTCGGCCTCGACGGCAAACGGTAGCGTCTGCTCGATCTGCGCGGAGTCCGTGAAGGGAACGTCGAGGCGGTGCAGCACCGACTCAGCAGCCGAGATCGCCAGTCCGACGTCGTTGCCCGGTGCACGCCAGCGCGCATGCTCCTCGAGCAAGGCATCGAGGGCAGCCCAGATCGCCTCCTGGCCGGGAATGGTCTCGCCGTCCTGCGGAACCGGCATCGAGATGCGGTCCTGCAGCTCGAGGCGTCGCCCGTTCTGATCGAAGACGGCGCCCTTGACGGTGTGGGACCCGAGGTCCAGAGCGATGATGCGTGCCATGGTTTCCTACTGAATCTTGAAGTGCACGACCTTGCCGGGGCCGCGGTTGCTGGACTGGTCGATGATCGTGGTGATCGTCGCCTTCGCCTCGCCGACTACGCCGGTCGAGGTGATGCGGAAGATGTCGCTCTGGGTCGAGATCATCGTGTTCGTCAGGTTTGGGCACTCGAGCCCGGTTCCGGTCACCGTCTGAATGAAGTCGCGCGGCCGCATGAACGGCCCGATGAGCAGACGTCGCTCCTCGATGGCGGCCATCACAGGATCCTGCTGCGCGGGCATCGTGGCATTGCAGCCGTGGACGAGCAGACCGCGAATCACCTCAGGCTGGGCCGAGTTGACGTTGATGCGGCCGCTTCCGTACACGGTGAGGTGCTGGCCAAAGCGCTCCCAGACGTCGTCGCGGTGCCAGCCATCGACCAGCCGAATTTCGTCGAAGCTGTTGAACGACGCGTTCTTGGGGAGGTACGGCGAGTCGAGGTTGTTGTAGAGCGCATCCTCGGGACCGCCCTGGTAGGCGCGGGTCGTGTCTGCGTCGACCCAGTCGGCCAGGTTGCCGATCAGCTCCCAGCGCTCGAGGTTGCGGTCGAGGAAGAAGCGGTCGTTGTCTTCACCCGCCATCAGGCCGTAGAGCTGCTGGGCCTGTGGGTTGGCGAGCAGCTCACTCAGGTTCTGCCCCCCAATCATCGAGACATTCACCTTCGAGTTCTCGTCGGTGATCTCGGCCGCGAAGTCGCCGTCGAAGTCGAGGAAGTTTCGGTCCGAGCCCGACCCCTCTTCGCGGCTCTCCTCGACCTCTTCCTCGCTCAGGCCCTCGGTCCCGGCGCGCTCCATGTCCTCTTCGTCGATCGACCCATTCGATACGAAGACCATGCGCATCAGGCCGGTGTTGATCATCGGCAGCGCCTGCCAGAGGTTGTTGACGTCGATGCCGAACATCTGCGCCGCCTGCTGGATCTGCGGCATGCGCGAGATGCCCTTCTGGGCGAGCAAGAACAGCTGGTAGAGCTGGGCTCCGGTGTAGGCGAGCTGCTCGGCCTTGGCCTCGTCGCGCTGGTGCACGGCAAGCTTGACGCGAACACTGGCGGTGAAGGTCATCTCGGAGACCAGCACCGACATCAGGAGCAGGTTCGTGAGTACCAGAAGAAGGGCGACGCCCCCCTTGCTACCGCGCCCACCTCGATAGAAGCGGTGCGCTTCGTGGCCCCTCGGGCGGGTCAGCTCTCGCCACAGCCAGCCCATCAGATCTCCTTCTTCAACGGATCGGCGTACTCGAGCTGAACCGTGGTGAAGAAAGGCATCTCGACCGTGCGGTCGGGGTCGTCGACGTCGCGTCCGAGCAGTGTCAGCCCGATCTGGACCGCACGCGGCAGGCGGTTGGGGGTGTCGGTTCCGCGGGTGTCCCACTCATCCCGCCACTCATTGGTGGTCGGGTCGAGGTAGCGGAGCTCGAAGCTCCGAACGCCATAGGCCAGCGGCAGAATCGTGCCGTCCTCGTCGGGCTCGTGGTCGATGCGTGGCGCCTCGCGGTGGAACAGGATGAATCCCGGTCCATCGGGGTCGTGCTCCGTCCAGACGGAGATCTCGGTCTGGTCGCACTCTCGGCTGTCCCGGTACAGGCGCTCGTGAGCGAGACTCGTGAACCAGATCACGTCCGGCGAGTCGTCCTCACCTACAAAGATGGTGCTGTAGGTCTGAGCCGAGGTCGTATCGACCCGCAGGAAGGCCAGCTGAAGCTCCCGACGGAGCGTGCTCATCACCACTCGCGCGGCCCGCGTCGTCTCATCGCGCTCGGCGAGAACCTCCCGGGTCCTGACGGCATTCGTCATCAGCGACAGTGCAATGCCGCTCATCACCACGATGACCGCAATGGCGACCATCGCTTCCATGATGGTCACGCCCTGGCGAGCACGGCGGATCATGTGCCGTCCTCGGGAGGGATGCTCGAGAAGCTGCCCTGCGTGTCTGCGATGTGTCCGGTGAGGATGACCTCGTTGCCGTACTCTTCGGCGTGCTTGCTGTCTTCGCCCCACCAAACGCGGACGCGCACTTCGCGGAAGTACTTGCCGACTTGGTTGGTGATCAGGTCGCCCGAGAGCATCCCGAGCATGTCGTTGCCCGCCGCGCCACCGCCGGCGGCACTCGCCTGGCCGGCATCTTCGGCCTGGTCTCCGGCGTACTCGCTCGCCATGCCCATGATGTCGCCGGCGATCTCGAGGTCGATCTCGCTCACCCACCACTCGTAGTGGAACTCTTCGAAAGCATCGCCGAACTCGAGGTCGAAGGCCTCGTCACCAAAGGAGTCGAAGTCGCCGGAGTCGGTGATCTGCCGGTCGTAGACGCCGGTCTTTTCGACCTCGAGGCGAACCTCGGCCATCTTTTCTTGGGCGAGCTGCGTACCCGTGATGATGTAGCGAGCCTCGCGGGTCATCACGACCGCATTGCCCTGCGACTTGAGCAGCATGGCGAAGCTCGCCACCATGATCGCTAGGGCGACCATGACCTCGAGCAGCGTGAAGCCGGCGGAGCGACGCTTCATGGCAGCTCCGGCCCGTCATCGGGGAAGTCGTTGACCGTCTCGCGCCAGTGCACGAGGCCAGAGACCGTGTGCACGCGACCGCTCAGCGGCTCAACGTGAATGGTGTAGCCCTCGTCCTCTTCGTCTTCGGCACCCTCGGAGGCCAGCTGGATGACCACGTGTTCCGAGAAGCCGTTCGGGAAGATGTAGGAGTACACGACGGCAGGCTCGTCGGGGTCCTCGGAGGGCTCGACCCAGCCGCCGTACTGAGGCGTGTAGACGCGAGCGAACACCGTATCGCCGGGCAACTTGATCTCAGAGTCGAAGGCCGACGATAGGGTCGAGAACTTGCCCTGCCCCTTCTCGTGCTCTTCCTTCTCTTCGTCGGTGAACATGCGGAGCTGGTCTTCGAGCTCGTCCTCGTAGGCCTCACGCGCGTCGGGGTCGGTGAAGATCAGCGTCTTGCCGTCACCAACCTCGATGGTGTAGCGCCCTTCATCGAGGTGAAACGCGATGCGGAAGGTCGCGTTGTTCAGGATCGCCTGGTCGTGCAGCAGCTCGTAGGTCACGCCCAACTGGCGCGCGGAACGCGCTTGCTGGAGCCCAAACAGGCGGCTGACCGAGAACATCATGATGCCGGCCACGACGACCAGAATCGCGATGGTCACCATCACTTCGATCAGCGTGATGCCGCGCCTGCCTCCACGCCGACGCAGCGGGGCAAGCCGAGTGGCCCCCCGACGCGATTCAGCAGTGGAAGCAGAAGCGTTCATGCCTAGCTGAGCCCGGAGATCTTGAGGTCCTCGTCGTTGCCAGATCCGCCCTCGACGCCATCTGCGCCGTAGCTGATCACGTCGTATGCAGCGCCGTCAGGACCGGGCGTGACGTAGATGAACTCGTTGCCCCAGCCATCCTTCGGCACATCGTCGGCGCCGTAGATGGTCTTGAGTCCGTCTCCGCCAGTCGGCGCAGACTTCTTGCGAACCGTGTAGAGCATGACCTCACTCTCGATCTGGCGAAGCGTCAGCTCGGTCGTGGAGACCTTGGCGCCGGCAGCCGCGCGGGAGAGTGCAAAGCCGAGCGCGCCCATCAGGGTCACGAGGATGGCGATGACGATCATGACTTCGATGAGCGTGACGCCGCGACGGGACGACACGACCTTGCGAAGTGCGCGGTAGCGCGCGTCTCGTTCGATCTGGGTGGTAGTGCGGGACATCGAGTCCTCCTTTCGTAGGCGTAGACGATCTAGAAGTTGTTCATCATCGAAGAGATGTTGGCCATGGGCAGCAACAGGCCGATGGCGACGGTGCCAATGATGGCGCCGAGCACCATGATCATGGCCGGTCCCAGCATGGTCGTCATAGCCGCAATGGCAGCTTCAACCTCGGAATCGTAGGCATCTGCGACATTTGTCAACATGGCCTCCATTTCGTTGGTGCGCTCGCCAATGGCAATCATGTGGGTGACCAGCGGGGGGAAGTGCCCCGAGGCCTTGAGAGGGCCGGCAATCGACTGGCCCTTGGTGATGTTCACTGCCGCCTTCTCAATGGCTTCGGAGAGCACGAGATTGCCGACCACATCCTTGGTGATGTTGAGGGCGGCGACGATGGGAACTCCGGACGACAGCAAGGTCGACAGCGTGCGGCAGAAGCGGCTGACCGCGATGCGCCGGTTGAGCGCCCCAAAAATCGGCGCGCGAAGCTTGATCAGGTCCCAGCGCAGGGCACCCTTCTCACTGCGCTTCCAGGCAAAGAAGGCCACGATAAGACCGACCCCGAGTACCAGCGGGACGACGGCCCACCAGCTCGTGAGTACGTCTCCGAAGAAGAACACGGCCTTGGTGATCAGAGGCAGCTGGTCCTCGCCTCCGAAAGAGGCAAACACCGAGCGCATCTGCGGAACGACGGACCAGAAGATGCCGAAGAGCATGCCGATGCCGACGAACACCATCAGCACTGGGTAGGCCATCGCGCCGAAGACCTTGCCCTGCAGCTCGACAGAGCCCTCGGCGAACACGGACAGCCGCTTGAGCACGACGTCGAGTGCGCCGGCCTGCTCGCCCGCTCGGATCATCTGCACGTAGAGGTCATCGAAGATGGCGGGGTGTGCCTTCATGGCGTCAGCGAGCGTCGAGCCCTGGCTCACCTTCTCTTTGATCTCGGAGAGCGCAACCTTGAGCTTGTTCTTCTCGGCCTGGTCGATGAGGGCGGTCAGGGCCTCGGCCATCGGCACGGAGGCGCCGACAAGCACGGCAAGCTGGCGGGTTGCGATGGCGACGTCGCGGGTCGTGACGCGCTCGAGGTACTTCGAGAGGTCGATCTCTTGGTTGAGTCCGGAGCCACGCGTCGCGCCCTTTGCCTGAGCGTGAATCTCAGTCGGGAAGACCCCCTGCCCTCGAAGACGCTTGCGCGCGCCCTTCGGGTTGTCGGCGTCGACAATGCCGGCGACGGCCTTGCCCCCGGCGTCGAGTCCTTTGTACTCGAAGACAGGCACGCCTACTCCTCGTCAGCCTGTTCGATGGAGGTGACGCGAATCACCTCCTCGAACGTGGTGACACCCGCGAGAACCTTCTCGACACCGTCTTCACGCAAGGTGCGCATGCCGTCGCTCATGGCCTGACGCTTGATTTTGCCTGCGTCGGCGTGGCCCTGAACCAGGGTCTTGATGCCCTCGCTGGCCTTGAGGAACTCGTAGATTCCGGCGCGGCCCTTGTAGCCGCGACCGTTGCAGACCTCACAGCCGACAGCCCGGAACACCGAACCCGGCACCTTCTCGCGGTTGAGCTCGAGGTCGGCGAGCTCCACATCCGTCGGGATGTAGGACTCACAGCACTCGGAGCACAGTCGACGCACGAGCCGCTGCGCGAGCACGCCGAGCAGCGAGCCCGCCACCAGGTAGGGCTCGACGCCCATGTCGATCAGACGGCCAAAGGCGCCGGCCGCGTCGTTGGTGTGAATGGTCGAGAACACGAGGTGACCGGTCAGCGACGCACGCACCGCGTTCTCGGCGGTCTCGCGGTCACGAATCTCACCCACCATGATGACGTCGGGGTCCTGGCGCAGGTGAGCGCGCAGAGCCGAAGCGAAGGTGAGGTTGATCTTGGAGTGGACCTGGGTCTGACCGATGCCCTTCAGCTCGTACTCGACCGGGTCCTCGATGGTGAGAATGTTGAGGTCGGGCGAGTTGATCTCGGCGAGCGCCGAATAGAGCGTGGTCGTCTTTCCAGAGCCCGTAGGGCCAGAGACCAGCAGGATGCCGTGCGGGCGACGAATCAGCTTGCGCCAGACATCGAGCACATCGTCTTCCATGCCCGAAGCGTCGAGCGAGAAGACCTCGCCCTTCTCGAGAATACGCATGACGACGCGCTCGCCGTGGCGAACGGGCAAGGTCGAGACGCGAAGGTCAATCTCGCGGCCGCCCATGCGGCGCTGGATGCGACCGTCTTGCGGCAGGCGCTTCTCGGCGATGTTCAGGCCAGCCATGATCTTGATGCGGGCCACGATCGAGTTCTTCAAGCCGCCCGGGGGACGCACGGCCTCGCGGAGCACGCCATCCACGCGAAAGCGCACGATGAGGTCCTTCTCGAAGGGCTCGATGTGAATGTCGGAGGCGCCTTCTTTCACGGCCTGGGTGAGCACCGCGTTCACGAAGCGAATGATCGGGGCCTGGTTCGGGTCGTCGGCGATGTCAGCCGCGTCGATGTTCAGGTCCGACTCGAACTCATCCATCTCGTCGTCGACGGCATCGAGCACCGCCGAGGCATCGCGGCTCGCGCGCTCGTAGGCCTTCTGCATGGCCTTATCGAGCTTGTCCGCACGGACGATGACTGGACGGAGTGGCTTGCCGTAAAGGATACGCAGATCGGGCAGGCGATCGAGCGCGCCCAAGTTCGACACCGCAACGACGAGCTGACCCCGCGACTCATAAAGAGGCATCAGCCCGCTGCCGCGCGACACGGAGATCGGCATCAGGTGCACGAGCTCATTCGGAATCGCATCGCCATCGATCTCGGCGAGCACCGGCAGCCCGGAGAGGTTCGACAAGGCCTGGGCCACAGCGCCGTGGTCGACGCCCTCGACCTGGATGGCCGCGTCGCGCACGGGGATACCCTGGCGTTTCGCGAGCGTGCGGGCAGAGTCCAGCGCCTCGTCGCCCACTCCGAGCTCGCTGAGGGTCTCCTCGATCGGTACGCGGCGTACTCCCATGACTAGAGCCCCTCGCCAGCGGCATCGTCGACCGTATCATCGCTGTCGATGGTGAGGTCCTCTTCGGGAAGCTCGCCCGCACCTTCGCCGGGCTCGTCGATGACTTCGTCTGCGGCGTCGTCGAGCGCGTCAAAGCTGTCGGGCTGAATCGGCTCGTCGTCGAGCGTCAGGTCCTCGGGCACCGACTTCGGGGGGAACTGGCTCGGCTCACCGATGTAGTTCATCGAGTAGCCAAGCAGCTCGCGCACGGCCTCACCCTGCTTCTCGCGGGACTTGCCATAGAAGCGGCGAATGAACTCTTGGCGCTGCGCTTCCTTGACCTGGCGAATGCGGAGCATGTCCTCGGGGCCATCGATGATGTGCGGCGTGAGGAAGATCATCAGGTCGGACTTGCGCGACTCGTTTCGCGAACCGCGGAACAGCATGCCGATGAGCGGAAGGTCGCCGAGCACTGGGACCTTGGTCTCGACCGTGGTCTCGGTGAGGCCGACCAGACCGCCGAGCACGACTGTCTCGTTGTCGCCTACGAGCGTGACCGTCTCGACTTCGCGCTTCGAGGTGATGAAGCCGGCGGTGTTGACGTCGAGTCCGCGGTTGTCCTCTTCGATCTCGCTGACTTCCACGAGAATCTCGAGGGTCACCTCGTCGGAGGAGTTGATGCGCGGCAGCACCTCGAGCTTGAGGGCAACGTCCTCGCGCTGGTAGCTGACCTGCGGCTGACCGAGGTTGCTGAAGCCGGAGGAGGTCGGGAACGGAATCTTGCGACCGACCTCGATGCGAGCCTCTTCGTTGTCGAGCGTCACCAGGGTCGGGTTCGAGACGATGTTGATCGCCGCGTTCGACTTCAGGGCGTTCAGCACGATGCCGAAGGCCGGAATGGTCAGGTCGACCGAGGAGCCCGTCGTCGGGTCGGTGACCGGAACGCTGACACCCTCACCAAACACGCCGAGCGCGAGTCCGGAGAGTAGGTCCTGCGACAGGCCGAACGCGGACTGAAGCGGCGTCTGGGAAGCGATGATGCCGACGGAGTCGCCACCGGTCTGCAGCGGCGCGTGAACGCCCATGCCGACTTCGAGTTCGTCGTTCGAGGCAATCTCGAGAATCACCGCATCGACGAACACCTGGCGGCGGCGCACGTCGAGCTGCTGAATGACCTTGCTCACGACGCGGAAGTCTTCTTCGGCAGCGATGATGACGAGCGAGTTGGTGTTCTCGTCGTGGGTGATGCGCATGCCGGAGTCAAAGGCGGCGGTCACCGAGCCGCTGCCGTCCTCTCCGCCAGCAGCGGCCCCGCCTGCCGCACGAGCGGGCCGGGTCCCCCCACCTGCGGTGCGCGTGGTGCTCGCCGGGGTGGACCGCGTGTTTCGCGTCGGCGTACGCGAGCTGCCGTTCTGCGACAGGTTCGCGAGCACACCCGCGACGTCTTCGGCCTTGGCGTGCTGCAGATAGACGACGTGAATCTGCGAGCGACGGTTCGGGTCGACGTCGACGTCAAGCTCGGCGACGACCTCGAGGACTGCGGCCAGACCTTCCTTGTTGGCGAGCACGATGAGGCTGTTGGTCCGCGAGTCCGCCAGGATCTTCGAGATGTAGTTGGACTCCTTGCCCGCGGTGACCGAGGTGTTGCCCGCCTTGGGCGCCGGCTCGGGGTTGTTGCGACGGGCTCGGGCTGCGCGGCGGCGCTGAGCGGCTGTCTGGCGAGGCTGCTTCGCCGTCGACGCGGCTGCAGCGGGAGCGCCTACACTGTAGAGCTGCTCGATGATGGTCTTGACCTCGGCGGCATCGGCGTACTGAATCGGGACGATTTCCATGCCCGACTTCGGAGCCGCGACGTCGAGCTCGTCGAGGATGCCCTTGATGCGACGGATGTTGTGAGCGCTGTCGGTCATGATCAGCGTGTTCGAGGGCGCGTAGGCGATGATCTTCGCGTCAGAGGACGCCAGGCTCGACACCACGGAATTCACGTCCGAGACCGACACGTTGGTCAGCGGAATGATCTGGGTCACGTAGGCGGCGGTGTAGGCAATCGTGTTGCCATCGCCGGTGCGAATCGGGTTCTGCGAAGCCTCGGACGTCTTGATGATCCGATTGGTCTTGCCGGTCCTAACAACCGTGTAGCCCTTGGCTTCGAGCGCCGCGACGATGGCCTGGTACGCCTCCTCACGACCCACCGACTCATGCGAGATGATGCGCACTTCGTCCTGCAGCGACTTGGGGTCCTCCAAGATGAAGTTCATCTTGTAGGTGTCGGCCATCAGCTTGATCAGGCTCTCGATGCTGTACTTGCCGTCAAGGCGGAAGGTCGCTCCGCTCGACGAGCGCAGGTCGGGTCCGCGCTGCTCATCGGCCTGGGCACCATCGGGGCGGCGAGGACCATCCTGGGCGAGCGCTGGGGCCGCGCAGAGAGCGAGGGACAGCAAGAGCGCAGAGCGCGAGAAGACATGAGAGAGAGTCATCGGAAAACAGAACTCCCGGATCGAACGACCCGTGCTGCGGTTCAGAACTGTGTGGCTGTGCGTCGGCATCATCGGACCTGGTACTGGAGCGTCATCTTCTGGCCACGCCGGGTGACCTCGAAGTTGAACGAACTCTCGCTCTGGAGCGTGGTGTACGCGCTCATCGCGCCTTGCATCGAGGTCAGAGCCTGACCGTTTGCGGCGTGGATGATGTCGCCATTTCGGATACCCAGCTTCTCGCCGAGTGAGTTGCGACGGATGCCCGAGAGGCGGTAGCCGTCGATCTGGCCGTCGGGACC
>JAGSGY010000080.1 GCA_023954855.1 Pseudomonadota bacterium
AATCTTGATGGCCATGGGCGAGAACCGCATCGTGCCGTTCAGTAAGCAAATGGCCGAAACCAGTGATGGTGAGCCGCGCAACGCGATGATGGTGACGGGTGTGCTCACCGTGCTCTGCATAATGGTGCGGGATCTCAACGCGATTGCGCCGCTCGTGACGATGTTCTTCTTGATCACCTACTGCATGATCAACGTCGTGGTGCTCTTCGAGGATGGCCTTGGGCTCGTGAGCTACCGCCCGACCCTGCGCGTGCCCCGGTACGTGCCGTTCATCGGCCTGGTCGGCTGCGTGTTCTCGATGTTCATCGTGAATCCGACCTTCGGCCTGATCTCGGTGGCGGTGGTGCTCGGCGTCTACCTGGTCCTTCATGTGCAGGACCTCGACGACCGCTTTGAGAGCGATGCGCGGTCCACCGTCTTCGTCGCGTTTGCCCAGTGGGCCGCATCCAAGGTCGCGAGCTCGGATCTGCGCAATGTACGGGCCTGGAAGCCGAACCTGCTGGTGCCCGTCGAGGACGTCGACTCTTTCCGCGGCAGCTTTCCGGTGGTCGTCGACCTGGCCAAGCCCGAGGGCTCGGTGCTGCTCTTGGGAGTGGCGCCTCCAGAAGACGCTCCGAAGCTGAAGGACCGCCTCGCCGCCGCTGCAGACTCGGTGCGTGCGAGGGGCGTTCGCGCTTCGTGGAGCATTCTTGCCGTTCCCGGCTATGCCCGTGCGATCGGCGTTGGCCTAATGGCATTGCAGGGAGCCTTCTTCCGGCCCAATGTCCTGTTTCTTCGCATTGGCGATGACGCCCATGGCGAGGAGGAAATCCAAGAGCTCGCGCGCTCCGCCCGGGAGTCCGGAGTTGGGGTGGTGCTGTACCGGCCGCATGCCCGTGCGGGTCTGGGTCAGCGCAAGCGAGTGCGCATGTATGTGCGGCCTCCCGTCGGCACGACCGACGTCCACGCGGCGTTCGACCGCGGCAATCTGAACCTGATCTTGCTGATGGGCTACCGCGTCTGGCGCCACTGGGAAGGGGAGCTCTCGGTGGTCACGGTGATTGATCAGAGCGAGAGCGTCGAGGACGCAGAGCGCTTCCTGGCTGAGCTCTGCGACATTGCGCGCCTGCCACCATCGGTGCAGCGGCGCGTCGAGGTGGGGACCATGGAAGAGGCTTCCTCTCGGCTTGGGGTCTGTGACCTCGCCATCTTCGGCCTCACCGAGGGAGGACCGGAGCTCGAGTGGACCCGTCGCATGACCGAGGTGGCCTCCGGCGCGTGCCTGTTCGTGCGCGACTCGGGTGGCGAATCGGCCCGGGCCTGACCGGGCCACGGCAGACGACGACCGCAGCGGGTAGGGTGTAGGCATGACACTCGATGAGTCCGCTGCTGCTGCGTTTGCGATTCGTGCCCACGGTGACCAACGCTATGGCGACCAGCCCTACGTGAGCCACTTGGTGGCCGTGTCGCACAACCTGCGCCGCTTTGGCCAGGGACGCATCGAGCTTGTCTGTGCCGCGTGGCTGCACGACACCGTCGAGGACACGCCCGTGCGCGTCGAAGAGGTGCGCGAGCTGTTTGGTCCGGAGGTCGCCGCCATCGTCGATGCGGTCACCACGCAACCCGGCCCGAATCGCAAGGCTCGCAACGCACTGACCTATCCACGCATCGTGGCCACGCCGGGGGCGGTGACGGTGAAGCTCGCCGACCGCATCGCAAATGTCGAGGCTTGCTGGGCGAGCCAGTCCTACAAGCTGTTTCGCTACCGCGACGAGTACCCGGCGTTTCGCGAGGCCATGCGTGACGACGCGAACCTGCCTCGGCTGGTGATGTGGGACCACCTCGACACCTTGCTCGGCTGGCGCCCTTAGGCCTGCTGACAAGAGGTGACTTGCCGTCCATAGGGGCGTGCGCAGGTTGCCCGCATGGCTTCACCACACGCACACGGCGCGACGCCAACGGCGCCCACCGCGGGCTGGTTTCGTCGCTCTCTCGGGGTTTTTCGCTACACCACGCGGGCGATTGAACTCGTCTGGGGCACGAGCAAGAGTCTGACCGCCGCACTCGCAGCGCTGACCCTGACCGCCGGTCTGCTTCCCCCCGCGATTGCCTTCACGGGCAGCCTGATCATCGACGCGGTCGTGACGGCGATCGACACCGGTCTGGCTGTCGATCAGGCCGTCGCCATGCGGTGGATCGCGGTCGAGGCGGTGCTGGTGATTGCGCTTGCCGCGGCACAGAAGGGGCTCGACGTCAGCCAGTCCCTGCTCCGCGCACTGCTCGGCCACCGCGTGAACATGCTGATCCTCGAGAAGTCCCTCGAGCTCGAGCTCACGCACTTCGAGGATCCCGAGCTCTACGACCAGATGACCCAAGCGCGTCGCGAGGCCTCATCGCGCCCTCTGTCGCTGGTTCGCCGCAGCTTCGGCCTCATCCAGAACAGCATCTCTCTCGCGAGCTACGCAGCGCTGCTGGCCCAGTTCTCGCTGCTCGCCGTCGCGCTTCTTGCCCTCGCCGCCGTGCCGGCCTTCATTGCCGAGACGCAGTTCGCGGGCGAGGCCTTCCGGCTGTTCAAGTGGCGCTCCCCCGAGAAGCGAAAGCAGGCCTATCTCGAGGTCGTCGTTGCCCGCGAGGACTACGCCAAAGAGGTGAAGCTCCTCCAGATTGGGCCGATGTTGGTCGGTCGCTACGACGCCATCTTCAAGAAGCTGTTTGGCGAAGACCGCAGCCTCACGCTTCGCAGGGGCTTCTGGGGTTTCGCGCTCGGTCTGCTCTCGTCGGCGGCGCTGTACGGCGCGTACCTCTGGGTCGCCATGGCGGCGATGGCCACCCGCATCACCCTCGGCCAGATGACCATGTACCTGATGGTGTTCAAGCAGGGTCAGAGCGGCTTCTCGGCCATTCTCCAGGCGGTGGGAGGCATGTACGAGGACAACCTCTACCTCTCCAACCTCTACGAGTTCCTCGACCTCGAGGTGGCCACCGCTTCAGGCACGGTCACCGCCGGAAGCGCGCCCGGCGACGGCATCCGCTTCGAGGGGGTGAGCTTCACCTACCCAGGCGCCACGACCCCGGCGCTCTCGGGCGTCGACCTGCACATTCCGCCGGGCAGTCGTCTCGCATTGGTCGGGCACAACGGCTCCGGCAAGACCACGCTGATCAAGCTGCTTGCTCGCTTGTACATGCCGTCCTCGGGCCAGATCTTGCTCGACGGAACTCCCCTCGTAGAGTGGGAGCCCCAGGCTCTGCGTCGGCGTGTCGGGGTCATCTTCCAGGACTTTGTGCGCTACCAGCTGACCATCGGCGAGAACATCGGCGTCGGTGACGTGCCGAACATCGACGATGCCGACCGCCTCGACGAAGCCGCCGAGAAGGGCATGGCCAAGCCGTTCATCGACGACATGCCCAAGGGCCACGAGACCCAGCTGGGTCGCTGGTTCAAGGACGGTCGCGAGCTGTCGATCGGCCAGTGGCAGAAGGTGGCGCTGTCACGCGCTTTCATGCGCGAAGAGGCCGACATCCTCGTGCTCGACGAGCCCACCGCCGCGATGGATGCCGAGGCCGAGGCCGAGATCTTCCAGCGGCTCGCCGACCTGACCGACCAGCAGATGGCGATCTTGATCTCCCACCGCTTCTCGACCGTGCGCATGGCCGACGACATCGTGGTGCTCGACCAGGGGCAGATCGTCGAGCGAGGTGACCATGCCGCGCTCATGGCGGTCGACGGTCGCTACGCCCACATGTTCACGCTGCAGGCGGCTGGCTACCAGTAGAGCGGCGTCGACGCAGGAGCAGCAGGGGAAGCAGGCCAAGCGCGAGGGGGGCCGGGCTAGGAGACTGGCATCCACACCCGGGGTCGGGCTCGACGATCGGGGGCTGGACCACGCCGCCGCCACCCGGGTCGCGGAAGTTCGCGACGCCGTCGCCATCGTCATCCTCGGTGCCCTCGACTTCGTCCGGCACGTTGTCGTTGTCGGTGTCGAGGTCCAGGTAGTCGGGGATGCCGTCATCGTCGGTGTCGACCGGCTCTTCGGGGCCATCGGTGCCGTCAGTGCCCTCGATGAGGTCCGAGATGCCGTCGCCGTCGCTGTCCTCGTCGAGGTAGTCGGCGGTGCCGTCGTCATCGGTGTCGACGGTGCCCTCGACCAGGGTCGGGATGCCATCGCCATCGTCGTCCTCGTCGATCAGGTCGTAGACGCCGTCGCCATCGCTGTCGTTGGGCGTCTGCAGGCTGCCGAGCTCGTCGCCGTCGGACAGGCCGTCGCCGTCGCTGTCCGCGTTGTTCGGCTGTGAGCCGATGATCAGCTCATCGGTGTCGGAGATGCCGTCCCCGTCGAAGTCCACACACCAGCCGTCGGCATCGTTGGCATCGAGGTAGTCGGGAATCTCGTCGCAGTCGGTGTCGGGGGGAGCGGGGACGGCGCCGTCGGTGGGCCACACGTAGCCAGCGAGCTCGCTCGCGGTGGTGTAGCCATCGCCGTCGTCATCGGTGTTCAGGTAGTCCGGCGTCTGCCCGTCCGTGCTGTCGTTGGTGGGGTCGCCGTCTTCGTCCACGTCCTCGGCGAGGGTGGGCACGCCGTCGCCGTCGTCGTCTTCGTCGAGGGCGTCGATCACGGTGTCGTTATCGGTGTCCATGGGGGTCGAGCCGGTGCCAAACTCGACACCGTCGGGCACGCCGTCGCCGTCGCTGTCGGGGTTGACGGGATTCATGCCAAACGCGAGCTCGTCGCAGCTGCTGACACCATCACCGTCGGCATCTTCTCCGCACCCGGTCGATGCGTCATCGCAGTCGAGGAAGTCGGGAACGCCGTCGCCGTTGGCGTCTGGGCCATCACGCCACTCATCGGCGTCGCTGATGCCGTCACCGTCGCTGTCATCGTCGAGGTAGTTGGGAATGCCGTCCGGCGTGTTGCGCTGGCCCACGTTCTCGTCGATCTGGCCATCGTTGTCATCGTCGATGCCATCGGCGGTCTCATCGGGAACTTCATTTGTCAGTGGAGGGTCGAAGCACGCGCCCCCGGTGCCGGTCGTGCCGTCGATGTCGAGGGCCTGCTCATCGAAGGTGGGAATGCCGTCGTTGTCGTCATCGGTGTCCATCACGTCGACGGTGCAGTCATTGTCCCAGTTCTGGTAGCCATTGGTGCCCCACTCATCGCGGTCGGGCACGCCGTCGTCGTCGCTGTCGGTGTCGCAGTCGCTGGCGCAGAAGCCGGTGAGCACGCAGCTGTTGCCTTGGGTGTACGCCTCGCACAGGGTCACTTCGACGTTGTACGGAATGCCGTCGCCATCATCGTCGCTGTCGGGCCCGCCATTGCCGTCGCAGTCGTTGTCGATGCCATCGCCGCAGACCTCGGTTGCGCCCGGGTAGACGTTGGGGTCAGCGTCGTCGCAGTCTTCACCGCGCGGCGAACCGTCGCCGTCGATGTCGCTCAGTGCCGGGTCGGCCTCGGGTCCACCGGTGTAGCCGATGTCGGAAGGACTCCCGTCGGCGTCGAGAATCGAGGGCAGTCCAGCGTCGATGAGGGGACTGCCCGCTTCGGGCCACAGGTCGTCGCAGTTGGGGCCGGTGGCGGTGTAGCCGTGCAGCATCGGGTCGATCACGACGTCGTCGGCCTCGAGCTGGACCACGGTGCTGCGCCAGAGCGCGTGGCCACCAGGGTTCTGCCACCAGGCGTTGTAGTCGATGTCCTGGTTGACATAGGCCGTGTCGACGAACATCGCGTAGGCGCCAGGCCCCGAGTAGGCGAACACGTTGTTGTAGGCGTCGAAGTAGGTGTCTTCGATGCGAAGGGCTTGGCCGTTGCCCTGCGCGTCGTTGTCGACGAAAGTGTTGTTCGTGATTGCGGCGATGGCGCCGTTGTTACGCAGTACCAAGGCACCGACTTGGGTGGTGACCGCGAAGAGATTGTTGGTGATGGGCATGTCTGGCCCATTCCAGCCAAAGCCGTCGTAGCCGCCATCGGTGCTGCCTACGAAGACCGCGCCTTCGGTGAGGCCGTTCGCCGTGCCACAGACGGTGTTTCGCCGGAACTCCACGGTGCCGAGGTTCTGAAGGTGAACGATGGAGCGCGGGCCCGCCAGGTTGTCCCAGCGGTTGCCGAGGAAGACCACCCGAGCCCCCGGAGAGTCGGTGTGGATGGAGCTGCCTTCGTTGGCGCCGGTTCCGCCGCTGAAGTGGCTTCCCTGGATGTTTGCGAGGCCGCCATTCGTCAGGTCGAGGTCGCCGCCTTGGTCGTTCGCCTGGTTGTCGACAAACCAACCGCTGGTCATCGTGAGGCTGGCGCTCTCGACCAGCAGCGCTCCGCCGTCGAGGTTCGCTGAGTTGCCCTCGAAGCGGTCCTCGCTGCTGGTGACCGTGGTGGTGGAGTTCTGGGCGTAGATCGCACCGCCGTTGTTGGCCTGGTTCGACGTAAAGACCGTTCCGGACAGCGAAAGGCTTGCGCCATTTCGGACGTAGAGGGCTCCGCCCTTCCCGCCAGCGGAGTTCCCGGTGAAGACACCATCGACGACCGTGACTGCGGACTCGTTGACGTCAATGGCGCCGCCGTCGTTGCCTGTGCGGTTGTTCGCGAAGACGACGTTGCGAAGGGTTGCGTTGCTTCGTTGAAGCCGAACCCCGGCTCCGGTGGAGCCACGGTTTCTGCCCGAAATCTCGCTGTCTTCCAGGACTAGGCCGTTGGAGTCCTTGATCTCGAGACCGCGCTGCTCGGTGGATGGCGAGAATGCGAGGTGGCGGATGGTGGTGTTTGGAGCGTTCTCGATCTTGAAGGCTGGGTGATTTCCTCCGGTGATTCTCCAGGTTCCCCCCACGCCCTCGAGCGTCAGTCCCGAGGTGTTGCTGAGGTTCGGGCTCTCGTTGTAGTCCCCCGCGGTGATCAGGATGCGGTCTCCGCTCGCTGCCGCGTCGATGGCTCCTTGGATGGAGCCGTAGTCGCAGGCCGATGCGCAGACCGTCAGGTCGGCGGCTCCCGCGATGGGGGCGAGGGTCAGGGCAAGTCCGGTGAGCAAAGCAGCGCGCATGGATTCTCCGCCTGCCAGGGTACTGCAACCAAGACCCGCCTGCGACGCGTAGGTCGAATTCACTGACGGCTGTACGATTTGCGCAGGGCGGGTCTAGCGGCTCTTCTCGTCGACGGGCACTCGCAGCAGGTCAGACAGGGCGTCGGCCATAGGGTCCGCGGACCCGTGCTGGATGAAGGTCTGGAAGGACGCGAGCAGTGCCTTCCCTTCGGCGTCCTTACCGGCCGTGGCTTCGGTGATGGCGGTCGTCCACTCAGGGGCGCCTGCGAGCTCGGGGAGGTCGGTGTCGCCGAGCACGAGGACCACTTCTTCGTTCTCGGACGCGGAGATGGTGCGAGAGGCCTGACCTTCTTGCCCAGACGCGGTGAGCACGACGGTGCTGTCGCGGATCACCTGGAACTGCACCTGGCCCGCGGCGGTGCGCCCGCCGGTCTCGCCTGCCCGCACGAAAGCGTTGCGGGACTGCCCAGCAGCGTCTTCGACCCTTACCTCGAGGGGCACGAGCTCGGAAGCGGGGTGAAGCGCACACTGGCCGCTCTCGGCACTCCACTCCAGGGCGCCGATCACGCGAGGTGCCTGCGACTTCGGGTCCCCCTGAGCGCGGAACTCGTCGAGTATGGCGGTCTGGAGCTCGGGGTCCTTCTGCGCCGCCAGCACTTCTTCGACGGTGAACGAGAGCTCGACGCGGGGCTGGCGGGTGAGGGTGCGCTGGCCCGAACCGTCCACGAAGGCGTGCAAGATGCCCTCGTGAACCCAGCCGGGTCGAAGGGCGGGGTAGTCGACGGCATCGAGCCATGCGGGCACTTCGCAGGCGACATGGCTGCGACCGAGTCCGGCTTCTAGGGAGTGGAGCACCTCGGTGGCCGGGCTGTCGGGGCGTTCGGGGAACGCGCGGGCTGGCGCTGGCGAGGCCGCCGGTGAGGTGGGTCGCGAGACCGGTGACACGGCGGCTGAAGGGGCCTCTGCGGCGTCGGGATCTGCCGGGAGCATCAGCACGACCGAGAGCCCGAGACCCAACAGGGCGAGGGCTGCGAGAAGACGTCGCGTCGTCATAGGATCTCCGGGTGCGGCGTGGTCACGGGGCGCCCATAACCCGCCGATGGCGGTGCTTTCCGCATTCACGGTGCTTTGCTCACCGAGAAGCAAATTCACGGTTTGCATGTCCCTGACAGGTGGACTAGTAGCTGGGCGCGCGACGGGTCCGTGGCGGTTGGCCTATCCAATCCCCTGAAGCGCAGGTGCCTGACAATCCGCGGTCTCTTCTGGAGTCCTCTATGTCTCGCATTCTGCTTGCTGTTCTCGCCCTCGCTGCCTGCTCCCCCGAGAGCGCCAACCTCGACACCGTCGACGAAGCCGGCGCACGCGTCGACGAGAGCACGCCCGAAGCCTTCGGCATCCTGGCCTTGCTCAACAGCGCATCGACCACCGAGTCGGTCCTCGATCACGATGCCGAGCTCGACGCTCGCGCTGCCCGCAGCCTGATCGCCCACCGCAACGGTCCCGACGGCGTGTTCGGCACCGCCGACGACGATGCCTTCGACGACCTCGCCGAGGTCGATGCCCAGTACTACGTCGGCTCCAGTGCCATGCACAAGCTGGCCCGCTTCGCGGCGAACGCCGGCTTCGTGCCCGGCGGCTCCGACGTTGTCGGAACGTGGGAAGGCGTGTCGTTCACGATGGATGAGGTCACCGCGACCCTCGAGCTCGCCAACGACGGCTCCGAGGCCGAGCTCGACATCGACGTCGGTCTCAACAGCCGCGCGGTGCAGGGCATCTTCGACGCCCGCCCGATCGGTGACATGAACGAGCTGGCCGACGCCTACTACGTCGGTGCTTCGGCCATGGGCGCCCTCAAGGCCTACGTGGCGGTTCCCGTCCTCGCAGGGCCCTGGGAGATGTGCGACACCTCGGCCGACTGCGCCGAGGGCCTCGTCTGCATGGGTGAGATTGCCTACGGCTCCGGCATCTACTGTGTCGACGACACGATGTACGACGACTTCACGCACGACGAGTCCGAGGAGATTCCGGATAACGGCGAGACCCTCACGACCAGCGTCAACGTGCAGGGCCTGGCCACGGTGCCCGTCGACGTGGTGCTCACGCTCGACATCGTGCATCCCCGTCCGTCCGACCTCGTCGTGACCATCGACAACTTCAACGGCTACTCGCAGGTCGTCTGGGACCACGAAGAGAACCCGTCCTCCGAAGTCGTCATCCGCGCCTTCCCGAGCGATGACATGGTCAACGGCGTCTACAACCTGCACGTGACCGACACAGTCACCGGTGAGCAGGGCGAGCTGCGCGGCTGGAACCTGTACATCGTCTCGAACTGGGACTGAGCGACTCGGCTAGCAGGCCGGGGCGTCGCTGATGTCTCCCCATTCGTCTCGGCACGCCAGCTTGGCCATTCCTGCGAACTGGGCAAAGGCATCGACAGGGGGCAGGGCCCCTGAGTCCAGATGGCGCACCAACGTCTCGACGTTGACGTGAAGGCGCTCGGCCTCGGACCACTGCTCGAAGCCTTCCATACGCAGATCGGTGACAATGTCGGCCGCAGAGAGGCCGGCCTCGAACCGACTCAGCACGCCCTTTTCGAGCTCGACCAGGTAGTTGCGCAGCCGCTTGACCGGCTCGACGCCGCCAATCGGACCGTGGCCCGGCACCACGATCTCGGGCTTCAGCGCGAGGATCCGGTCACAGGCGGCAATCCAGCCCGCCGCGGGTCCTTCCCAGATCACGGGGTGCCCGCCAGAGAAGAGCACGTCGCCGGCGAACACGACCTTGTCGTCGGGTAGCCACACAATGGCATCGCCTGCCGTGTGGGCCGGCCCGACCTCGAGTACTTCGACCCGCTTGTGCCCGACCTGAAGCTCGAGGCGTCCGTCGAAGGTGCGGTTCGGAAACACCGCCTCGATGCCGGCGAACTGGAAGGGGCTGAAGATCTCCGAGACAAAGGGCGCGGCGTCGGCGAGGTCGCGAAGTTTGCGCAGGCCGACAGCACCTCCGAGTGCGCCCAGCCCACGTCCGACGGGTCCGATGGCCGACATCAGCCCGGCGACCCGCATCAGCAGGGCGAGCTTGCTCGGCGGGAGCTCTCTCATCTCGGCCAACGCCTTGGTCGTCGCGATGATCTCGGCGTCGGCGACGAGGGCGTTGCCGTACCAGTGGTCGCCGTTTCCGTGGGTGTTCACGACGGTGTCCAGGTTTGCGGCCGTCGGCTCTACCGCCCGCATCGCATCGAGCATGTCTCGAGTCAGGCTCAGGTCGAAGAGCGTGTCGACGAGCAGGCTCTGGCCGCCACTCGCGACGAGACCGGCATTCGACCAGCCCCAGGCACCGTCCGGCTGCAGCCAAGCGAAGAGCCCGTCGCCGATCTCGTGCAAGCCACGCGTGTATTGCCAGCGCTCCATGGGTCCCCCGGGGGCGGAACATAGCGCCGGCGGGTGATTGCGCACAGTGTGCGGACACGGGAGTCGCGATTTCGTCGGCGTGCCGGTCCGCTGCTCTCGACGATCTGCATGACGTGGGCCTGAGCGCTGCTGGCCTGGAACTTGCTAGGTAGAGAGATGAGGTGCTCATGCGCATAGTTCTTCCCTCTCTCTTGATTCTTCTCGCTGTCGGTTGTTCTGAGTCCGACTTGGCGGGTGAGGCCCGGTACGACACCGGCTTCGGTGGCGACAGCGCCAGTCCGAACGGCGATAACGATGGCTCCGAGGCCCCCGACGAGGACACCGATCTCGGCGAACCCGAGGTCGAAGACGACTTCCTCGCGCTCATGCCCGCGGCGACGGACGTGTACATCTTCGTGGCCAACCCTGCGCGCGGCACGATTACGCGGGTCCAAGTGGCCACGCTCGCGGTCGACACCACCAAGGTCGGCTCTGACCCTTCCGTGGTGCTCGTGACGCCGGACTACAGCACCGCCGTCGTCTTCAACCGTGGGGACGACACCGTCTCGTTGGTCAACGCCCAGACGCTCGATCAGCAGGTCGTCGAGGTTCGCCAGAACTTCAACCGCATGGTGCTCTCACCCGACGGCATCTGGGCGGCCCTGTGGCACGACGTCCGCGCCGAGCGTCCCGACGACCCGCCGACGAGCGGACTTGTCTCGTACAACGAGGTCTCGTTCGTGCACATTCCGACAGGCGAACATCAGCCGATGGCGGTGGGCTTTAAGCCCAAGGAAGTGCAGTTCACGCCGGATGGAGCGACCTCGGTGGTGGTCTCGGATGAGTACCTCGCCGTCATCGACCTCACCGCACAGGCGTTGCGGCCAGATCTCGTCCAGGTTGCCGACAGCTTGATCGACCCCCCGCCAGCGGAAGAGGTCGTCGTGGCGCCAAGCGGGGCCTACGCCTTCGTGCGCCAGTTTGGTGCGGATGACCTTGCCGTCGTGGACCTGGTCAACCGCTCTGTGCAACGGGTTCCGGTGGGTCTCAACCCCACGGACCTCGACTTGTCGCCGGATGGCACGAAGGCCGTCGTCGTCTCGCGCGGCTCCGAAGAGCTGTACATCTTTGATACCGCGGACCCGGTGTCGATTGCGCCGGACGTGCTTCCGCTACCCCTCGGCGAGGGCTTTGGCTCGGTGCTCTTCGACCCGACCGGCAACCAGGCCATGCTCTACACCACGGCCGCGCCCGTCGACCGCTACGCCTCATGGCAGCTGTCCGACGACACCATCACCCTGCGCTCGCTCGTGAAGCCCGTCGCGAACATGGCGATCAGTCCCACTGGCGATTCGATGCTGGTCTTCCACACCAAGGAAGATGCGCCAGACGCGAGCACGACGTCCCCGTTCTACGACGAGTGGGCCCTGACCCTCATCGACCTCTCTGACCACCGCTCGAATCCGCTTCGCTTGCCCGGTGAGCCGATTGGCTACGCGAACAGCCTCGGCGGAGAGCGCGGCTACTTCATCATGGAGGACCAGCCCTTTCTTGAAGTCCTCCGCTACGACACCCTGCTCTACGACGAGATCGCGCTGCGTAGTGCCCCGCGATTTGTCGGCGTGCTCCCCGATCTGAACATCTCGGATGACGACGTGCCGCCGGCCTGGGTGAGCCAGGAACACGAGCTCGGTCGCATCACGTTCTACGACGCAGACGATCACACCGCCGAGACCATCACGGGCTTCGAGCTCAACTCGCAGATTGAGGACTGAGCCATGCGAAACCTCCCACTTGTACTGATGCTCGCGGCGTGCCAGCCGTGGAACCTGCACCCTCGCGGCGACTCCTTCATCGACGCGCCGCTCTGGGATCCCATGGGTGCGGCGGCGACGGCCGATGGCCTGTACATCCCGCTTCCGCACACCCAGGGTCTGGTGCGCATCACCGCCGCAGGCGACAGCGACTTGGTCGACCTCGGTGGGGCGGCGCTTGCGGGCATTGAAGTCACGCCGGACCAGCAGGCTCTCGTCGCCTTCCTGTCGCGGGTCGAGTGTCCCGAGGACGAGGACGGAGAGCGACCCTCGGAGTGTGACCGACCCAAGGTCACCCAAGAGCTGTCGCTGATCTCGAACGGGGCGGTGACCTCGGCGGTCGAGGTGGACCCCCACTTCAATGCCGTCGAGTTCTCGGCGTCCGGAAACCAGGCGGTGGCCTACCTCGATGTCGAGCGCGAGCTGCGCTTGGAGGGGGTCATCAACCTCACCGAGGTGGCGGTGCTCGACCTGCAGACCGACGAGGTCGAGTCGGTTCAAGTGGGCTTCGCCGCTGAGCGCATTCTCTTCACCGAGGATGACAGCCGGGCGGTGGTGCTCTCGCGCAGTGAGGTCGCTGTGCTCGATCTCACGACCAGCCCGCCGACCACCGATGTGGTCTTTCCCCTGACCCTCGACCCCGACTCCACGGTCACTCCTGTCGGCGTCACACTGACGCCCGATGGCCGCTACGCGATGATCTCGGTGCAGGGGTCCGCAGACCTCTATGTGCTCGATCTGGAGCTGCACTCGGTCAACATCGTCAGCCTGTCCGCCAACCCGTCGGACATGGTGGTCGACCCCGGCACGGACCGGACGGTTCTCACCTACGGGGGCAGGGCGCGTGTCGATGTGCTCGAGCACGAGTTCTTCGAGGTCGACTCGTTCACTCTCGACGAGCCGATGAACCAGATCGCACAGGGCGAGGGTCTCGCGGTCCTCTACAGCACCAACTCCTCGTACAAGGACGTGTACCGTCTCGACCTCGCCACGCAGGAACTCGTGGAGTACCGCCTCGAGAACCCTGCCATCGAACTGGTGATGGCACCGACCGAAGAGTACGCCATTGCACTGACCCGAGCGGAGGGCGGCGTCGGAACCGGCGTGAGCGGCCTGTATGACGGCGCTCCCGGCATGGAGATCGTCGATCTGCGGCCAGGCTCCAACGACACCTACCCCTACCTGCTCGAGGCCGCCGGGCTCGGCTTGTCGTTCAGCGCGACCGAGACCGCGCTTCACGCGCTCGTGCTGCAGCAAGGCATCGACTACGTCTACCAGCTCGACCTGTACACCGGCGACGACCAAGAGATCGCCCTGTCGGTGCCTCCGCTCGCCATCGGTTCGATGCCCGATGGGTCGTTCTTCATCACCCAGGACAGCGCCTTTGGACGTGTGTCCTTCCTTGACCCCGGCACGGGCGAAATCCAGGAGGTCGAGGGCTTCGCGCTCAACAACCTGCTCGATCCCACGGCCCCTGTGGAGGTGAACTGATGCGCGCGCTTCTCTTGCTACTGCTCTCGTCGACGGCCATCGCGGGCGAGGCCGAGGTCGACTTCGAGATCCGCTCCACCGCCTCCTCGGACGCTTCTTTCGACCGCTTCAACAACGCGAACGGCTTCGGAACCTGGGGTCTTCGCGGCGCCTACCCCATCATCGACGGCTTGAAGGTCGCCGGGTCCTGGTCCCACGGTGGCCGGGGCGTGCGCACGCACATGGGCGAGGAGGCATTCTTCGAGAGCCAGCTCAAGGTCGAGACCTTCGGTTTGGGTCTGAAGCAGAGCTGGCTGTACCGCGACATCATCGGCCCGGTGGGAACGGTGCAAGGCCTGCTTCTGTGGGGCACCGGACGCTTCGACGAGGTGCCGGGAGTCCATGACAACCCAGGGCAGTACGTGCGGCGGGGGACCAGCTTTGGCCTGTCCGCGACCGCCGGCGTCGAGGTCCGCATCCCGGTCGAGACCGTGGCACCTGCGGCTTCCCTCGAGTTTGGCTACCTCACCACGAGCCAGATGAAGCTCGGAGAGCTTGGCGACCTACGCTTCGGGGGCTTGGTGGTGCGGGGTGCGGTCGGCGCCCGCTTCTAGCCGTGCCGCGGCTATACTTGCCGCATGCATCGCCTGATTCCGCTCGTCGCCGCCTCGCTGATCTCGTGCAAGCCCACCGCTGAGGTCGACCCGGTCGACACCTCACCGCCGGAGTTCGAGTTCAGCTTCGTCGTGCTCGCCGACCCCCACATTGCCGGTCCGCTCGAACATGAAGAGCGCTTGGCTGCCGCGGTGGAGTGGATCAACGCGAACGCCTCGGAACGCAGCATCGAGCTGGTGTTCATCGTCGGCGACATTGGCTGGGGCGACGGTCTGGCGACCGCAAACGCGCTGCTCTCGGACCTCGACGTGCCGTGGGTTCCGATCATTGGCGACAACGAGATTCACTTCGGCGACGAGCAGAACTGGGACACGGTCTTCGCCCCGCAATTCGAGGCGCTCGCCGCGACCATGGACTTCGAGAGGGGCCAGGTCGAGGTCGAGGAGGACGGCGAGACGCTGTACCTGCAGAACAACGTGCTCACCTACCGAGGCCTGCGCTGGGTGGGCCTGGACTGGTGCTCACGCAGTGAGAGCGACCTCCTGAGCGAGTTCGCCGAGCTTCACGACACGCCGGGTGGAAGCCTACCGTTCTTGAGCGGCCTGCTCGCGGACATGGAGGCCAGCATCCAGGAGGATGTGCTGCTGTTCTCGCACCACCCCATGCACCTCGGCATGTTCGACACCGACGAGATGGCCGCCCTCACGGCGCTGACCGGGCCGCTCGAGGGGCGGGTGGCCGGTGCCTACGCGGGGCATGTGCATCTCAACGCCGAGGTCGCCGTAGAAGACGGCGGGTACACGGTCTGGGCGACCGATGCGACCTGGGACGACGAGAACACCGTGCGCATCGTCGATGTCTCTGCGAACGCGAGCACCCACGTGTACGCGCAGGAGCTCGTGATCCTCGACTGAGGCTACTCCTCGCCGGAGTTCTTCGCCCGGTCGGTGTCGACCCGGCCGTCCACCACGCCCACCAGCCTGCGGGCGTACTTCATCACGCGGGGGTCGTGGGTCGAGAACACGAAGGTGATGCCCTTCTCTTCGTTGAGGCGCGCCATCATCGACAGCAGCTTCTCGGCGGTCTCGGAGTCGACGTTGGCGGTGGGCTCGTCGGCCAGGATGACGGCGGGGTTTGAGGCAATCGCACGCGCAATCGCGACCCGCTGCTGCTGCCCACCCGAGAGCTCGTTCGGGCGACGGTGCTCCATGCCCTCGAGACCGACTTCCTTGAGAATCGCCATCACCCGCGTCTTGCGCTCGGCCGGGGCGATGCCCTGCAGGGCGATGACGGCCTCGGCGTTCTCGAACGCAGTCAGGACGGGAATCAAGTTGTAGGCCTGGAACACGAAGCCGATCCGGTCACGTCGCATCTGCGACAGGGCCTTTCGGGACAGCGAGGACAGGTCCGTGCCCTCGAGCTCGACCTGGCCGCTGGTCGGCGTGTCGAGCGCGCCGATCAGGTTCAGTGCCGTGGTCTTGCCAGAGCCGGATGGGCCCCAGATGGCGACGAACTCGCCCTCGTTGACGGTGAGGTCCATGCCCCGCAGGGCCTTCACCTCGAGTCCGCCCTGCGCGAAGGTCTTGGTCACGCCCGTCAGCTTGACGATGGGCTTTCCGCTGGATTGCGTCATGGTTGGGGGTCCTGAGATCTAGAGGGTGTTGATGGACTCGACGGGATTGACGCGGCCGGCCTTCCACGCGGGGTAGATGCCCGCGAGGATGGTGGCGACGACAATCGCAGCGGCGATGATCATGGCGTTTTCGGGGAAGATTCCGATGTGCAGGGTCGTGTCGAAGCCCACGCCGCCGATCTCGACGGCGCCGGATTGTGCGTAGACTTCAGACAGGTCGATCCCTGTGGTCGACAGATAGTAGTAGGGGCCTGCGGTCACCGCGACGCCCGCAATCAGGCCCATGAACGCGAGCAAGCCGCTCTCGATCATGACCAGCGAGAACAGCTGGGCGGGCGAGTAGCCAATCGCCATCATGATGCCGAACTCGCGGTTCCGCTCCATGACCGACATGAAGATGGTGTTGAAGATGCCTGCAGCCACGAGGATGCCGATGATGATCTCCATGGCGATGCCGCCGCCGACCTTCATGGCGATGAAGCCGCGGATCTCCGGCTGAATCTGGTCCCAAGTGAGCACGGCGACCTCGGGTCCGAGCTGGGTCCGCAGGCGCTCGGCAGCGGCGAGGCTTCCGCGGCCGTCTTCGAGGAAGATGGCGACCTGGGTGCTCTCGGTCGGGTCGTAGCCGAGCGACTTGCGCACGGTGTTGATCGACAGCAGGCACAGGGCCGCATCCAGGCTCGGCGCGCCCGTGGAGACGATGCCGACGAGGCGCTCCATGTCGGTGATGATCTCGCCATGGCGGTCGGTCATCGTGAACACGACCTTGTCGCCGATCTCGGCGCCCAGGTTCTCGGCCAAGGTCTTGCCGAGGATGATGCCGTCATCGCTCGCCGTGGCGAACAGCGTGCCCTCGATCAGCCCGTCGGTGAACTCGAAGGTGTTCTCGTCCTCCATGGCCGGGTCATAGGCGATGAAGATGGCGCCGAAGCTGTCGCTGGCGGTCGAGAGCATCGTCTGGCCGCTGGTGCGGTCAACCGAGGTGTGCACGGCCTTGTCGGCATCGACGGTGGCGCGCTTGGCGTCGCTCTTCTCGACCGTGCGCGTGAGGGTGGGCGAGTCCTGGTATTCGGGATGCTGCACCGTCACGTGACCCGCGCCGAGGCGGGCGGCCGTGTCGATGAAGTCCGCAAACGAGCGGTCCTGCATCGCGGTCATCATCACGGCGAGAAACCCGCCGAAGGCGATGGACACCAGGGTCAGGACGGTGCGCCGCCTCTGTCGCCAGAGGTTGCGCCACGCGAGAGCAATGAGCTTGAAACCCGTCATGTTGGCCTCCTACTGATGCCGCATGGCTTCGACAGGGCGAATCCACGCAGCCTTTGTGGCCGGGTAGATCACCGCGAAGAAGACGATGACGAAGAGCATGATGATCGGAACTTGAATGACGCCGAGCGTGTAGTCGCCCCGCCAGACGGCTGGCATGGTCATGCCCGCCATCGACATGCCCGCCAGATTTCCGACGTTGATGCCGTTGTTTTGCAGGTACCACATCGGTCCTGCCGCAAGTGCGAGCCCCGCTCCGAGGGCGACCGTCGCCTGAATCATGCCCTCGAGCACCATCATGCTGACGACTTGGAAGGGGCTGTAGCCAATCGCCTTGAGCACACCGAACTCGCGAATGCGCTCGAAGACGGCCATCAGCATCGCGTTCAGAATCAGGATGGCGACGGCCACGTAGACGATCAGGTACACGATGACGATCATGCTGTTCACGCCCTCGAGCATCTGGGCGAGCATCGGGCTGAGCTGCTTCCAGTTCATCACCTTGGCGTCGGGAGCGAGCGCGGTGACGGCTGCGGTGACCTCTTCGAGAGGCTGGTTCTTGGCTCGGCGGACGATGATCTTGTGCGCGCCCTCGGGCATGACCATCATGTCGCGGAAGGTGTCGGCGGGCATGAGAATGCCGCCGCGGTCCAGGCCGGCGCCGACCGAGCGCAGGATGCCCTTCACCGTGAACAGCTCGTTGGCCATGCTGCCGTCGGCGGCCTGGGAGAGCACGACCAGCTCGGAACCGAGGTCCAGGGAGAGGGTGCGAGCGAGGCCGCGACCGACGACCACGCCGGTGGGGTCGGCGACATCGAGCCACTCCCCCTCGGCGACGGCGGTGTTGAGGCGCAGCACCTTGGTGTCTTGCACGGGGTCGATGCCGAAGAACGCACCGCCGGCCGAGAACTCGCCCGAGGCCACCAAGCCGCCAGACATCAGGCGCGCGGTGGCGGCATAGCCGGCTTCATCGAGGCGACTCATGATCGCTTCGTGGTCCTCGACGACGGTGTAGAGCGACGGGCGCTTGAGGTAGTCCTCGTGCAGCACCTGCACATCCCCGAAGTCCATCTCGGTGATGTCGTCTTCCATGTCCTTGAACATGCCGTTGACCAGGCCGGCGTAGAGCAGCTCGACGAACAGGGCGAGCGTCATCGCGGCGATGGTCACCGAGCTGCGCCGACTGTTTCGCCAGACATTTCGCCAGGCCATTCTTAGGACGATCATGGGGGCTCCGGTTCGCAGGTGGCAGGACCACCGGCGAGATCAGAAATAGGTCTTCATCTGCAGATAGAAGGACTTGGGATACAGGCCGAACTCGCTCTGCACCGACTCGGCGAGCACGTCGTCGGTCGGCATGGCGATCGATGGGGTGCCGCTGCTCATGTCGAGCGACAGGTCGACGAGCTCGGGCTTCTTGCCGGCACCGATGTAGGCGCCAGCTCCGAGGGCGGCGTTGTCGGCGACGGACCACGACAGGCCGGCGACCACAAGGCCGGAGGGGTCGGTCAGGTTCCCGATCACCGCGACATTGCCCATGATCAGCGAGGTGATCTCTTGGCTGACGCTGAGGGCCGCGTAGTAGCGCCCCATCTGCCAGAGCTCGCCGCGGAGAAAGCGGGGGTTGGATGTGATGTCGAGGTAGTCGGCAGGCTCGATGGCGCCGAAGCTCTGCACGTAGAACTCGCCCATCAGCGTGGTGGTCTGCCCGGGTCGCCAGTCGGCACCGGCGACACCCCGAACGAAGACGTCGTCATCCTTCGGAAGGGTGAGCGTGGCCTCGGCATGCACCCCGATCGGGCCGATGGCCGAGATGGTGCCGAGGCCGAACACGGGCTCGCCATGGACCAGACCCGCAAAGCCAAGGATGTCGCTGACGCCGACGGTGGCCTGTCCGCTCGCAGCGAGCACGAGGTCTTCGACGATGTCGTCGTCGGTGTCGGCCTCTTCGCCGATCAATACGTCGTCGCCGGCGTAGGCCACCGCGAGGGTCATCTTCGAGCTGACCCCCGCATACGCGTCGATGCGGAGGGCGTCGACGCCGGGCTTGTACTCGGTGTCGATGGTCGCCGGGTGAAACGGGTTCACCAGGTCCATGGGCGTGAAGAAGTACCCGGTGCCGAACGAGATCGGCTGCCGTCCGAGGGCGACGTCGACGTGAGGCAGCTTTGCCGAGAGCACGAGACGGTCCACGCGACCTTGGAAGACCATGCCCGAGCCGAGGTCGGGTGTGTACGTGAGCTTCAGCACTTCGGGGGCCGTCAGACCGACGCCTGTGCTTGCTCCGGGAAGAGGGGAAGCTCCCGCCGCGTTCCCTACATTGAGGGCGAGGTGCGTGTCGAGTCGCCAGTTGTCGTTGTAGACCGCCGCGAAGGTCAGCCGTGCGGACACGGCCCCTTGGGCGGTCGGGTCCGTGCTCAAGCCGTAGGCCTCGAGCGCTTCTTCCTCGGTCATCTCGGCGAGATCGAGGAAGGGCTGGGCATCGTCGGCCAAGCCAAACCACTGGTTTGGCACGCTCGCCACGAAGAAGGTCTTCACGTCGCCATGAAGCTCGACATCGAGCTCGGACTGCTCTTGCCAGGTCGTGGCCTCATCTTCCGCCAGTGCGGGAGCCGACAGAAGGCTGAGCGCGAGCAGCAGTGGCCGGGCCGCGCTCATTAGGGCTTGAGGGCCTGGAGCGTGAACATGCTGTCGGCGATCTCGACGTCGAACTCGAGCGTGACGTAGGTGATCTCGGTGAGCTCTTCGGGCTTGTCGGCTGGGACGAGTCGCATCACGCCGGGTGCCTGCCGGCCATTGAAGTCCTTGATGTCGTGGAAGGACATGGTCCGGACCAGCTCGAAGTCCTCGTCGAGGTACTCGATCTTCACGGGCATCTTGTCGGGGCGAATGTGCGCGACGATGCGGCCCCAGACCACCGGCGTGTCGGGCTTCGGCGTGAGCGTGATCACGTAGATGCCGGCCTCGTTGTCGGCGGGCCGCTGGGTGAACTCGGCCTCGAAGTCCTCGGAGAGGCGGTTCTCCTTGACCAGGTCGTCGTTCGAGAAGTGGCTGCCCATCCAGTTGCCGCCCATCATGCCGGCCGGAACCTTCATGGTGCGGTCGACCTTGGGCAGGTAGTTCCACATGTTGTCGTCGACCTTGAGGGTGGCGATGCCGGCGTCTTTGGCGGGCTCAAGGATGCGGATCAGGGTCTTCTCAGTGCCCTCGGCCCAAGACTCCATGCGCATCGTCCGCTCGTAGCGCTTGGTCTTGACGTGCATCTCGATCACGCCGTGGCTCGACTCGCCGCGGTTGACGTCGTCAGCCCCCGTCAGCAGCTCCTCGATGGTCGGCTCGGGGGTCTCGGCAAGCGCGATCGCCGGCGCGGCCAAGAGGGGAATTGCGGTCATCAACGCGAGAAGTGTGGTTCGCAGGGGGGCCATCGATTGCTCCGGTTTCAGGGGAATAGCATAACACCGACCGACGGTCGGTCAATCCCTTGCCGGACGATGAATTGCGTGCCATGTTGAGTGCAAGGCGGACGACCCGTCCTCCAGGGGGCCCATGGCGCGACGTGTGAGCAAAGAGGCCGACGAGCGGCGTACCGAGATCATGAACGTGGCCCAAGGTCTGTTCATGACGAAGGGGTATGACTCGACCTCCGTGCAGCAAATCATCGAGGCCGTCGGCATTGCAAAGGGGACGTTCTACCACCACTTCAAGTCGAAGGTTGCGCTGCTTGATGCGATTGCTGTGGCGCTGAGTGAGCAGGGCATGGCCGTCATGCAGGTGACGGCTGACGAGCCGGGACTCTCCGCAAGCGAGCGCATCAACAAGTTCTTCGAGACCATCAATGCGTGGAAGGTCGCCCGCAAGGACCTGCTCATTGCGATGATCCGGCCGCTGCTCGCGCCGAGCAATGCCGCGTTTCGCGACCGGCTCGAGCGACAGAACGTCGCGTCGATCACCCCGTTGCTGGCCCGAATCATTCAGGAAGGCGTGGACGAAGGGACCTTCGATGTCTTCGACGCCACTGAGGCGGCCGGCGTCATCCTCGCGATCAGCCGGATGACCGGCCTGCGTCTGCAGGACTTGCTGCTCGCGGATGCCACCCCCGACCAGCTTGGCCAGGCCGAGTCGATGGTGCTGGCCAACCAGCAGGCAGTGGCCCGTGTTCTCGGTACGAAGCCGGGCGTGGTGCACCTGATCTCGATCGACGCGGTTCGAGCGTGGTTCGAGTAGGCATCGTGTCCAAGCGTTGACATCCGATGCGGCCAGCGCCTCCGAATAGGGTGTTAGGAGGCGCCACCTCGGAGGAAGCATGAACATCGAGCGCGTCGGTCTTGGACTCTCTGGTGTCCTCGTTGTGGGCTTGGTTGCCTGGAACATCCAGCTCAACGGGCAGATCGCAGAACTGCAGGCGGCGACTCCCCAGGCGGATGGCGTCGAGCTCGCGGCTGAGCGGTCCTCGGAGCCGATGCAGCATCGCAAGGCCACGCGCATGCGTCGTCACCAGGACGGCGGACCGCCGCTGATGGGCAAGCACGGTGGGGACGGCGCGGACACCCTGGTGGTCGAGGGCTCCGATCCCAGCCAGCCGGGCCACCGCGCGGGTCGCGAGCGTCGCCGTCCCGATTTCGCGGCGATGCGCACCGAGATGGAGAGCCAGACCATCGAGATGGTCGAGGCCTTTGGAACGCAGTCGGAGTGGGAGCCCGAGACCACCGAGCAGGTACTCGGCATTCTGCTCGAGACTGGCGAGGCGGTTGGGCAGCTGTGGAGCGAGCAGCACAGCGAGGGTAGCGAGACCACGCACTACCAGGCGCGCAAAGAGATGCACGCCATCCGCGCCGACGCCGATGCCGAGATCGAGGCCCTCATCGGGTCCGAAGCGGCCGATGAGCTCGGAGAGCAGCTGTTCACGGCGCGCCGCGAGACGATGCGGCGCATGCACTAGGCCTTTCGCGGCCACTCGATACGGGTCAGCGCGAGCTCGTAGGACTTAGACGCGGTCTGTAGGTAGAGGGTGTCCTCCATCCGCGAGAGGGCCCACTCGTTGCGGCGTTCTACGGCGTCTGCGATGGCCCGGATCGTGGCTCGTGGAAGTCCGTACAAGGCCATCTTCTCGGCTTCGTGGACCCGCTCGTTGGCCAGCTGCGCGAGCCACGGTGCCGGCTCTTTGTGGCAGTAGACCGCGACCCTGTCCGCGGCCTTTGCGGCCTTGTGCAGCCGGCTTGGGGCAGGCGTGCCCACCTCGATCCAAGCCATGAGCTGATCGGTGAGGTCGCGTACCCAGAGCGCGGGTTCTTGGCTGCTCGAGAGGCCGGCCGAGAAGGTCAGGCCTTCTTCGAGTTCGAGCGCGTAGGCGAGCACCCGGGTGATCAGGTACGGACCGGTCTCAGACGGATGCTGGGCGACCTTGAGCGAGAGCGTCTCGTAGACGCCGCGGTCGACATCTGAGAGCTCGATATCGAAGCGCCGTACTGTCGCGCCGAGCGCCATGGGTCCCCCTAGTGGCGAGGGTGTACCTCATGCCGCCGAGGAAGTCGCCCAGAGCTAGGGCAGGGTGAGGCGAACCTTGCCGATCGCGACGTCGCCGCTGCCGAGACGCAGGCTGGCGAGAGGCTCCGAGAGGCACTCCTTGAGCGGCTTGGTCAGCAGATAGTTCGACCGCACGCTCGGGTTGGCGGTGCGGCCACGCTTGTCGATCATGAAGCTCAGCGTGAACTCGCCGTAGTTCTGACCGTTCGTGTGCTCGGTGCACGAACCCAGCTCGTTGAGGATGGGCTCGATGTCGCTGCGGAAGCTCTCGGTGTCGCGCTTCTCGCTGATGAGTTCGACGCCGTCATCGGCGATGACAGCGGGGTCAGAAGCAAGGGCGGCGGCGACGAATAGGAGCGTAGACAGCATGGAGCCTCTCTTAGGGAAATCACTATAGCCGGAAATAATGAAAATAGTGAATAAGCTGAATGACAGCTCAGTGTCTCGAACTTTCATGCTGAGTTGCGGCCACGCGGATCATGAGTGACATTCGCCGCCTAAAACGAGGAATTCCCATGCTTCGCACCTTCGCTGTTCTCGCTCTTCTCGTCTCGCCCTCTGCCTTCGCCTGTGGCGGAAAGGCGCCGTGCGGCTCCTCCTGTGACATGGCTGCGCACGCGGATGCGACCGCTGCCGACGACGTCGCCGCCGCTGCCGGCGAGAAGGTCACTCTGAACGTCTCCGGCATGACCTGTGGCTCGTGCGCTTCGCGCGTCACCGCCGCCCTCAAGGCCGTCGATGGCGTCAACGCCGCCAAGGTCGATCACGCTACGGGCGTTGCCAGCATCGCATTCGATGCGGCCAAGACCGACGCCGATGCGCTCATCGCCGCCGTCGCCGAGCTCGGAAAGTTCCAGGCCAAGAAGGCCGAAGAGCAGAGCTAAGGCTCACGGCGCTCGAGGCCGCGGCTCACCAGCCAGGCCTCCATCTCGCGGAGCGCCTTCTTGCCATGAACGGCCTCGATCGCAGCCATGAACTCGTGGACTGCGGTAGGGCCGTTTTGCATGAGGCCCTCCATGAACGGAGCGCGCTCGTTGATGCGCTTCGGGGCCCACTCGACCGTGTACGGGGCGAGTCGTTGTCCGCCCTCGCGTGCGCGGAGCTCGTGGACCAGCTGCTCGCAGGCCGCATCGAGGGTGCGCGCGTCGGTCCAATTCGCCTTGTAGACCACGCGTGCCGAGCGATCGAGCACGAAGGACATGTTCGGCAGCCCGCCATAGGCTCGGTGCAGCGTCCCGTCGATGTCGTCGACGAGCATCGGTCGTTCCATGCCCATGTCGCGAGCGAAAGCTCGGGCGTGCGCGAGCTTGTCGGCGAGGGAGTGGACTGCGGGAAAGCGCTCACCGGGGTGCGATTCGCGCGTGTAGATGAACACGAAGGCGATGTCGTCTGCGTACTTCTTGGCCAGGGGTTCGAGCGCCGGCGCCGCCAGCGCACAGTACGGTCAACTGTAGGAGCCGAACTCGATCACGACGGGCCGCTTGGCGCGGATCTTCTTGAGGCTCGTCTCTGCTCCCGTATTCGCGTCGACCAGCACGCCGTCGGGCGCTTTGTCGCCCAGGTGGATGGCCTCGCGGAAGCCGTTGAACAGGGCCTCGTCGAGGTCGAGAGGGAAGGTCTCGTAGTTGTAGGGTGCGGTCATGATCACTCCGAGACCTCATCGTAGTCGAGGTCGCGCTATGCACTCGAATGCCTGATCGCCGCGCCTACCAGCACATCTTCGAGCAAGCGAACAGCCGCCTTCACGACTTGAGTGACGAC
>JAGSGY010000156.1 GCA_023954855.1 Pseudomonadota bacterium
GACCGAGATGGCCACCAACGACAGCAGCATGGCCACCGAGAAGAGGCGTCCCGCCCACACGCGAGCCCCGGGTCTCTTGTGGAGGATGGCTGCTCCAAGGCCGGCTGCGAGAGCTGCTGGAGGCGGCGAAAACGGCGAGGAAGACGTCACGAGGGGGATGGCGGTGGCCGAATTCGACGGGGAACTCGGCGGTGCTGGAGGATTCAGCGATGCAGGGAGACGTTCATCGCAGCTATCCGCCGTGGCGGGTCACCAGACCATGGACAACGGCGTGCTGTGTGGCGTCGGAATGCGCCCTCAAACAGCTCGGTCAGCTCGTAGAGCGCGAGGTCATCGGCATCTGTGTACGGTCCGATCTCGAACATACGCTCTTCTAGGCTTGGCGCTCGCCAAAGCTGCCCAGCGAGCACCCTGCGACCGGCACAAGTCGCCGCTATGGTGGGCCCCATGCGTCACCTCCTTCTGATCGCAGCCCTCTCTGCCTGCAGCACGGAGCCCCTGACCGAGTTCAGCTCCGAGGTCGCCGTGGTGGTCGTCGATACGGCGGGAGTCGAGATGGGACGCAACCGCTCGGTGTGGAACGATCAATACGTCGACGCGACGACCACCGTTTGGCCCGCCGTTGCTGGGGCCGCCTCGACCACTTCGGCGCCTTCATACGACGGCCTGAGCGCGATCCGCGTGAGGGGCAACAGCTCTCGCGAATACGACAAACGCTCCTTCCGCCTCGAGCTTCGCGACGCCGCGGGGGATGACCTCGGCGCACCGCTCCTCGGCATGTCGAACGACGCCGACTGGGTGCTGCAGGGGCCGTTCTCGGACAAGACGCTGATCCGAAACGCGCTGATCTACAGCCTATCGCGGGACATCGGACGCTATGCCCCACGTACAATGCCCGTCGAGCTGTTCGTCGTCGACGATGGCCGCCCATGGGGCGACCGCCACTATCGAGGCGTGTACCAGATCATCGAGCGCGTGGAGCGGCACCCCGAGCGCGTCGCTCTGACCGACCTCGACCCATCCGCCACCAGCCCACCGGACGTCAGCGGCGGCTACTTGATCAAGCGAGACTGGGTGGACGAGGACGAAGGACTGATCGAGACGCCGGTCTATCGGGACGAGCTGTTGGTCGAGTCGCCGAGGGACGTTCCCGACCACCAGAAGCAGTGGTTGCGCGCCTGGCTTGGAGACTTCGAGGAGGCGTTGTCTGGACCGGACTTCGCGACCACACGTGCCTACGCGGACTTCGTGGATGAAGAAGCCTTCGCGGACCACATGCTGCTCGTCGAGCTGGGCCGCAACGTGGACGGCTACGTGCTGTCTACCTGGATGCACAAGGACCGCGACGCCAAGCTGCACATGGGCCCGATCTGGGACTACAACGGCGCGCTGGGCAACGCCGACTACTTCGAGGCCTGGGGGACCGAGGGCTGGCACTTCAACAATCCGGCCTTTCCGAAGGACAACCCCAACGGCTTCGCCTGGTACGAGCGGATGCTCGAAGATCCCGCCTACCGTGAGACGGTGGCCGGACGCTGGGCCACCCATCGGGCCGGCCCTCTCTCTGACGACGCGCTGAATGCCCGTATCGACGATCTCGTCGCCGAGCTCGGATCCGGACCCGTTCAGCGCAACTTCGAGAAGTGGGATGTGCTCGGCACCTATGTGTGGCCGAACGACGAGGGACACGAGACTCGGCAGTCACATGCCGACGAAGTCGCCTATCTGCGACAGTGGCTGCTCGACCGAGCGGCCTGGATGGACGGAGCGGTCGCGACCATCGGCACCGGGAAGTAGCGCCGTCCACGCCAGGGTTCAGCATATGGCTGTGCCCATCACGAGGTAGCCTGTCCCCAACCGTAAATGGAGTCGACGTCACCGAGTGCACCCCAGCACCATGTAAGTGTTTGATACTGGAGCCTAGACTCCGTTGCTACCAGCTTGATTGCCTACGCCTGACGCTGTGCAGCCTGAACCCAGCCTAGAGCATCATGCCATCGGCAACTGCAGCCACACCACCGCGCCGCCATCCCGATTCACAGCACCCGCAGTCCCTCCATGAGACTCGGCAATCTGGCGAACCAAGGCCAACCCCAAGCCGGTCCCCTGCGGCACCGGATTCCCCGCAGTAGGCGGCCGCCGCCAGAACGGCTGAAAGACCTGCTCCTCCTCTCCAGGCGCGAAGCCGTCGCCGTCGTCCAGAACTTCGAAGCGCACCACTTCTTCCGCGCTCGACACCCGCATGCGCACCTCGTCGCTGCCGTAGCGCACGGCGTTGTCGAGCAGTCCGGATAGCGCTCGTGCCAACAGCGTCGCATCGGCGACCACCTTCGTCGTCGGGTCGTCGACCTCAAGGACATCCGCTGGAAGTCCGGCGATCTGGAGCGCCCGCATGGCCACTTCACGGGCGGAGAGCGGCACAGGCGACAGCGCCTCGAAGTCGATGCGGGCAGCGGCAAGCAGATCGCCGACGAGGGCGTCCATGCCGTCCACCTCGGACTGCAGGTCGTCATAGATGGCATCGCTTGCACCGCCCTCCCTAGACAGCTCCACCAATACTCGAACCCGAGCGAGTGGACTGCGAAGCTCATGGGACACCGCTGCCATCAACGCCCGTTGATCCGCCAGCTGGCTTGCGACACGATCTGCCATCCCTCGTAGGGCTCCTGCGACCTCGCCGACTTCTCCAGTGGCGTTCTCGGGGATCTCTTGGCGGCTCTGAAGACGGCCGTCTCGAAGTTCGCCGGCGACCCTGGCAAGCTCCCAGACTGGCTTGGCAATTCGAAAGGTCGCAATCCAGGCCAGTGGCCACGCCAGGCCAACCAAGCTGGCGAGCACACAAACCGTGGACCAGAGACCCTGCCCGTTTGTGAGGGTCCAGTGCAGCGTGACCCCTGCCACCGTGCCGAGGCCCACTGCCAAGAGCATGAACACGACAACCCGGGCATGGAGCCCCCGAAAGACCCGCCATCGACGAGGTCCGCCATGGCTCCGGTGTCGTCGGTTCCAGTGCTCACGACGTCTCATCCGGGCTCGCGAACGAGCATGTACCCAGACCCACGAATGGTCTTCAGGCGGGTGGGGTTCCGCGCCTCATCCCCGAGCTTTGCCCGAAGGTGAGACACATGTACGTCCACAGTGCGCTCACTCACCGCGGTGTCGGACCGTCCCGCAGCCTCCCAGAGGGCGTCCCTGGAGACCACCCGGCCGGCACGCTCGGCAAGGGCTTGGAGAAGGTCGAACTCCAGGGCCGTGAGCCCAATCTCAGCAGCCCCGATGTGCACAGTGCGGGCACCGGGATCGATCTCAAGGTCGCCGATCACCAAGCTCCGATCCGGGGTCCTGGGCGCCACCCGACGCAGAACCGCTCGAATCCGAGCAAGCAGCTCGCGCGGATAGACCGGCTTGGTCATGTAGTCGTCGGCACCCAACTCCAGGCCCACCACTCGGTCGGTCTCGTCTCCCCGGGCCGTGAGCATGAGCACCGGAACGGCGCTGCGTGACCTGAGGCGCCGAAGTACCTCAAGCCCATCCATGCCCGGCATCATGACGTCCAATACGACCAAGTCCACTCCGCCAGCCGCAACGGCGGCCAGCCCTCGGGCTCCGTCCATCGCGTGCGCGAGGGCCACTTCGTGGGGGCGCAGGTAGGTGGCCAGTAGCTCCGCGAGCTTCGGGTCGTCATCGATGAGCAGGGCGCGAATGGCCATGGGTCAGTCTACTCTCTCGCGCCCAATGGGGCGTCTAAGGCAGGTCCGGTCGTCGGCGCCTGATCATGGCAGGTACCGCGATGTTGTGCGAGGTGGGCGAACCCACTGCCGTACCCGACGAAGACGCCCGTGGCCAAGAAGGAAGCCAGGATGAAGCGCATCATGACCAACTCCCCTCGGCCGTTCCCAGCCAGTCGGCAGCCGCTTCTCGCTGGTCAGGGTCGAGCACCGCATGCACCTGCTTCAGGGCCGAGACGATGTTCTTTCGAGCGGTCTTCAGCTGGTCATCGTGACGTGCAAACACGGCAGCCAACGCTGCATCATCCACGTCGTCCTTGGCAAAGGCGCTGACGATGTCCTCGCGGCTGTCCTTGATGGCCTCCTTGAACTCGACTCCAGCGTCCTTCAGATCGCGAAAGGCGTGATCGACGATGTCCGCTTGGTCCTCGTCAAGGTCGAGCCTGCGCTTGAAGACCTCCCTGACGGCTCCGACGAAGCCACCTCGGCCGCGCCGCCTCCGCTTGAAGGGTTGGCCCTCAGAGTGGTTGTCGCACCTTCGATTGCGACCGTGTTGACGCCTGCGCCTTCCGCCAAAGATCACCTTGACGAGTAGAATTAGGCAGATGGTGCCGAAGAGAAAACTGAACATTCTGTACTCCTTTGTGGAGTGAATGTGGAGCCGCTCTTTGAAGGGTTTGCGAAGGAGAGTGTGAAGTAGTGTGAAGTCGTGCGAGCGACAGGCAGGCAGCAAGTCCTCGGAACCCAGGTACTCCTGGGGCGAGCCCCGGCGCGGGTTCCCGTCACCGTCCCGCCGGTCGAGGGAGCGTCAACGCCCGAGGCGAGACGCTGTGGAGCTTGGATGCGTCCACTTCAAATACGCCATCCGACCCCTGGCCGAACACATCGTCAAACCCCTGACCCATCACAATCTGCTCGTGGTGGAATAGCGCGCGAGCGAAAACGGGCTGGAGGGTGCGATCGTCGACGCCGCGCATGGTGAGGATGAGGAAAGAGACCCGCTCCGGGCTGTGCAAGATTCCGTAGAGAGGACTCGACTCGTCCAGCACGTGCATGAGGGTGAAGGCCATGCCGAACATCGGAATCCGGTCTCGGAGAAGCTTCACGTCGATCATTCGCCGTATTCCCGCGTCGTCGCCTTCTGCGGGCTCAAGCATGACCCCGACGTGTACGTGCGCGTCAAGGATTGGCGTCGTGCGCTCGTTGAGCATCCGCAAATGCAACGTCGGCACGCCATCGGTGTCGTGGACTGCAATCTTGTCGGCGAACTGAATCCGAGCATCCGGAAGTGAGAACTTCGCATACAGAATCGCGGTCACCACGGCCACGCCGGACAACCCGACGAACGACTCCAGGGTCACCAACAGGTGCGCCCACGACGTCGCCGGCGTCATGCTGCCATATCCAATCGTGGAGAGGGTCTGAACGCTGAACCAGAGAAGATCAGACGTGGAGTTGGCGCCCTTGACGCCCCCTGGATCAAGAGCGAACAGTCCAGCGAACACCGTGCAAGCCCCGGCATACGCCGCGAACGCCAGCGCCAGCGTCATGGTCCACGATGTTCCCATTAGCCGCGGGTAGAGGTCTTGCGCCGGGCGCCAGGCGACACCCTTCATCCTCCACTGCAGCCCATCTCGAACGTCGAGTCGCTTCGCCATCGTCCGCACTCCAAAGTGTCATCGGTCGCCGGTACTCCCGCCGCTATGACGAGGGCGGGTCGCAAGCCCACTGGGTAGAGCATGTGGCGTCTGCAACCCAGGTGACTGTTCTCACCCCAGAGCCCGCGTCTACCCTCACCTGTGGATTCCACGTGCACATCGTCATCCGCAAGGCGTCCCCAACAGCCACTTTGCAGGCGGTCTCCTCAAGACGGACGGACTTCCCATCCCCCTACCGAGGCGCCTCGGTGCGGAGCAACCACTCGCTCATCACCGCCGAGTGGATGCGCCAGATCCAGAAGCAGTGGTGCACGGCTCGCACGATGCGCGTCATGTTCCCCACGAGCTCGACGACTCCGTTGGCGCCGTAGAACTGGTACGGGTCGGTCAGCGTCTCGGGGCTGGGCCAGCACTCCTCCACGAGGCCCTCGAACGGTGGGGCGTCCTCGGTCAGGGCCTCTTCGAGCACGTTGCGCACGTAGCGGGTGCGGGGCTGGATCGCTTCCGAGATCGGCGAGATCACCCCGTGCCAGCGCTCGATCCACGCGGCGCGGTCCAGGCTGCCCGGCCGCTCCAGTAAGCTCACGACGGTGATGCCCGGCGAGCGGGTGCCGTCCGGCCAGTCCCGGGGCCCGGCGTGTGGGTTGTCGCCGTAGTCCGCGTAGATCGACTCGTCGGCGCGCCACGCGTGGACGGTGAAGCCCGCCTCGCGCAGGGTGGCAATCACGGGCTCGGCGTCCTCCGTCCACGCGTTCACCACCGCCACCGGCTTAGGACCGAACAGCGGGAAGGGGCTGGGGGAGCGTACCCGGGCGTGCTCGTCGGCAATCGCCAGCGTCAGCCGGGTCACCCCGCTGGCGAGCAGGGTGTCGGCCACCGGACCGCGCAGCAGCGTGCCCCGCTCCTCGCGGGACCGACGCTGGTCTTCCCAACACACGGCCACGACCTTCATCGCCCCTCCTGGATGCGGGCCAGGCTGGCGCGGTAGTCGTCGAGGTGGGCCGCCACGCCGGAGTCCCGCGTGTACAGAGGCTCGTAGCCCAAGTCGCGGCGCGCCTTGTCGCAGCGAAACGAGCTGCCCCGCACCAGCTTCAGCACGCCGATGCGGGTGAGCGTGGGCTTGGGTCCACCGAACCGATGGGCGACCTCGCCGGCCCAGCCGACCGCGTACATCAACCACCCCGGGACCCGCCGCGTGGGCCAGGCGAACCCGAGTCCGTCGGCGATCGGCCTGAACCACTCGATGCCGTTGATGCGCTCTTCGTCGGTGATGAAGTACGCCTGCCCGGCTACGACCTCCGACCGCTCGGACAGCGCCTGCGCCGCCAGCAGCTCGGCGCGCACCAGGCTCTCGACGTGGGTGTTGTCGACCACCGCCGTGCCGTCGCCGATGGTGGCCACGAAGTTGCCCGCGGCCAGCTGCTCGAGGAAGGCCGTTACCATGAGCGCGCCGGTGCCCGGGCCCCATAGGCCGCCCGGGCGCAGCGCCACCGTGCGCAGCGTGTCGCTGTTCGCGGCCAGCACGGCGTTCTCGGCGCCAACCTTGGTCTCGGCGTACAGGTCGACGAAGGTCTGGGCGTAAGGCGCGGACTCGTCGGCCTCGAGGATCTCGCCGTCGATGCACACGTTCGCGCTGCTGGTGTGCACCAGACGCGGCACGCTTGCCGCCTGACAGGCCGCCACCACGTTCTCGGTGCCCCGGACGTTGATGCCCACCGCCCGGTCGCGCACGGCGGCGGATGCGATGCCCACCAGCTCGATCACCGCGGCGGCGTGGAACACGACGTCCATGCCGTCGACGGCGGCGCGCACGGCATCTGGATCCCGGATGTCGCCGACGAACACCTCGACCGCATCGGGCAGATCGGCGGGCACGATGTCGAACACCCGCACGTTGCAC
>JAGSGY010000042.1 GCA_023954855.1 Pseudomonadota bacterium
CGGGCATCGACTTGAACGCGCTTCTGCTCGAGGTCGTGTCGGAGAAGACCGGCTACCCGGCCGGGCATCGACTTGAACGCGCTTCTGCTCGAGGTCGTGTCGGAGAAGACCGGCTACCCGGCGGACATGCTGACCCTCGAGATGGAGCTCGAGTCCGACCTTGGCATCGACTCGATCAAGCGGGTCGAGATCCTCTCCGGCATGCGCGAGAAGGCGCCGAGCCTCCCCGAGGTGGACGCCGCGGAGATGGCTGAGCTGCAGACCCTCGGCCAGATCGTCGAGTACATGGGCGGAAACGCGGCTTCGGCCGCAGCACCTGCTCCGGCGGCCTCGGGCGTCGATCTGAACGCCCTTCTCCTTGAAGTCGTGTCCGAGAAGACCGGCTACCCGGCGGACATGCTGACCCTCGAGATGGAGCTCGAGTCCGATCTCGGCATCGACTCGATCAAGCGGGTCGAGATCCTCTCCGGCATGCGCGAGAAGGCGCCGAGCCTCCCCGAGGTGGATGCCTCCGAGATGGCTGAGCTGCAGACGCTCGGCCAGATCGTCGAGTACATGGGCGGACAGTCCGGTGCCGCGGCCGCACCTGCTCCCGTGGTTGTGGCAGCTCCTGCGATTCCGAGCAACCTCGGTCGCTTCGCGCTTGACCTCGTGCCTGCCGCTCCGGCTGGCTTCATGGTCGCTGGGCTCGACAAGGGCCTGATCGCCGTGACCCGTGACGGACTCGGCGTGGCCGAAGCCCTCGCGGCCAAGCTCACCGCTGCCGGTCTCAACGCCGCGGCGGTCGATGGGGTTCCTGCGGACGCGGCCTCGGCGGTGTTCCTCGGTGGACTCGCGAACGTAGACGTCGCGGGCGCCCGCGCAGTGAACAAGGCGGCCTTCGCGGCTTCCAAGGTCATCGCTGCCAAGCTCGCCAGCGAGGGCGGCGCGTTCATCACGGTCCAGGACACCGACGGTGACTTCGGACTCTCCGGGGCAAGCGACCGCGCCTGGCTCGGTGGACTGCCCGGGCTCGTGAAGACGGCTGCCCAGGAGTGGAACGACGCTGGACTCAAGGCCATCGACCTCGAGCGGGGTGGTCGCGATGCTGAGGCACTCGCGGACGCGCTGTTCGCCGAGCTTCTCACCGGCGGGGCCGAGCTCGAAGTGGGACTCAAGGCCGACGGTAGCCGCTTCACGCTGAAGAGCGTGCGGACGGACGTCGAAGGCGCGTCGCACAACGTCGTGGACGCGAACTCCGTCATCGTCGCTTCTGGTGGCGCCCGCGGCGTGACCGCGACCACCCTCATCGCGCTCGCCAAGGCCACCAAGGCCCGCTTCGCTCTGATTGGACGCACGGGACTCACCGCCGAAGGTGCCGAGACCCAGGGCATCACCGATGATGCCGCGCTCAAGAAGGCGATGATGCAGGCGGCCCTCGCCCGTGGCGAAAAGGTCACCCCTGCGACGCTCGGAAAGGCGGTCAGCCGTCTTCTTGCCAACCGCGAGATCGTGGCCACTGTGGCGGCGATTCAGGCGGCCGGCGGTGATGCCGAGTATGTCGCGTGCAGCGTCACCGATGCCGAGGGACTGAACAAGACCTTCGACAGCGTGCGCGCCAAGTGGGGCCCCATCACCGGCATCGTTCATGGCGCCGGCGTTCTCGCCGACCGCTACATCGCCGACAAGACCCAGGACCAGTTCGACTTCGTCTTCGACACCAAGGTCGAGGGACTGCAGGCCCTGCTCGACGCGACGGCCAATGACCCGGTCTCGCTGCTGGTGAACTTCTCTTCGGTCGCAGCGCGCGCCGGAAACCAGGGCCAGTGCGACTACGCCATGGCCAACGAGGTGCTGAACAAGGTCGCAGCGGCCGAGGGTGCACGTCGCGACGGCTTGCTGGTCAAGTCGCTCGGCTGGGGACCCTGGGAAGGTGGCATGGTCACGCCGGCTCTGAAGGCCCGCTTCGAGGCGATCGGGGTGCCGCTCATCCCGCTGGCCGTCGGTGCGCAGATGCTCGTGGACGAGGTCACCTCGGGAGCCTCCGAGCGCGTCGAGCTCGTGCTCGGTGGAGAGCCCAAGTCCAAGGCGCTGCTGTCGTCGTCGGCCGCCGGTGGCGAGAGCTTCACCGCCCGCGTGCACAGCGCGACGCATCCCTGGCTCGCAGACCACTCGGTCGGCGGAGAGCCGGTGATTCCGGTCGTGCTTGCGATGGAGTGGATGGCTCAAGCCGCGCTGGCGCTGCGTCCCGACTACGTGCTCGCACGGGTCGAGAACGTCGTGGTGACCAAGGGCATTCGCGTTCCGGACTTCACCGGAGCGGGAGGCGCCTACACCGTCAACGCCCGTCAGCTTCGCAACGGAAACGGTGCGACCGTTGCCGTCGAGGTCATCTCGGGTGGCATCAAGCACTACACCGCCACCATCGTGCTCGCCGACTCGCATGCCTCTGTGGCAGGCGCCAAGGGCGTCACCGAGCCGAAGACCTCGTCGGTCAAGGGCTTCTACAAGCACGAAGCCGTGTTCCACGGTCCTGCATTCCAGGTTGTCGCTTCACCGAAGCTCGGTGAGGACGGCATGGTCGCGACCCTCTCTGGCACCCTCGAGAAGGGCTGGAAGGGCGGAGCGTGGACGTTGGACCCGGCGCTGTTCGATGGCGCGCTGCAGCTGGCGCTGTACTTCACGTCCGAGAAGCTCGGACAGAAGTCGCTGCCGACCGGTCTCCAGTCGCTGCAGGTCTACCGTGACCTGCCGGCGAGTGGCTCGGTGCGCTGCGTGCTGACCGGAACGGCGGATGCCCACCGCACGGTGACCGACATCGCGTTGTTTGCCGAGGACGGAGCGCCGATCGCAGAGCTGCGCGGTGTGACGACCTTTGGCTACGGCGACCGCAAGACTGCTGGAAACGGCGCACGGGCGTAATCGACATGTCGACTTTCGAGCCCATCGCGGTGGTTGGGCAGGCTTGTGTCCTGCCCAACGCGCTGAATCCTGAAGCCCTCTGGGAGCTGGTGCTCTCCGGCCAGTCGGCTGTGGGGCCTGTGCCTCGCGACCGCTGGGGGGTGGACCCGAGCGCGATTGCGTGCCGGCCCGAGGACGACAGCACTGACAAGACCTGGTCGGATGCCGGCGGCTACGTCCGTGGCTTCGATCAGATCTTCGATCCCTCCGGATTCAACGGCCTGAGCGCACAGGAAGTGCTCGGGCTCGACCCGCTGTTTCAGTGGACGTTGCACACCGTGCGCGAGGCCTTGCGCGATGCGGGAGCGGCCGGAAACGACCGCACCGGCCTGGTCATGGGCAATCTGTCCTTTCCGGCGGCAAAGCACACCGAGCTGGCGCAGTTCGAGTGGCTCTCGGCGCAGCCGCAGTTGCTTGCAGGGCAGGGGGCTCAGCTCGCCGGCATCGAGCGTCCCGACCCGCGCAACCACTTCCACTCCGGTCTTCCCGCCCATCTTGCGGCGCATGCACTGGGTCTCGGGTCGGCCTTTGCGCTCGACGCGGCCTGTGCGAGCTCGCTGTACGCGGTGAAGCTTGCCTGCGACAAGCTGCAGGACCGCGAGGCGGACACGATGGTGGCCGGGGCAGTGAACTGCGCCGATGACCTGTTCATCCACGTCGGGTTCTGCGCCTTGTCTGCGATGAGCAAGACCGGCCAGAGCCGACCATTCCACAGCGGTGCCGACGGCTTGGTTCCCGGAGAGGGCGCCGCCTTCCTCGTGCTCAAGCGTCTGTCCGACGCGGTTGCTGCCGGGGACACCATCCACGGCGTCATTCGCGGCGTGGGCCTGTCGAATGATGGACGCGCTCGCAACCTGCTGGCGCCTGCAGAGGCTGGCCAGCAGCGCGCAATGCAGCTTGCTTACGATGTAAGTGGCGTCTCCCCGAGTGAGGTCGGCCTCGTCGAGTGTCATGCGACGGGTACGCCGGTGGGCGACACCACCGAGCTGAACTCGACCGGCGCGGTGTACGCAGGTCTGAGCGATGTGCCGATTGGCTCGCTCAAGTCGAATCTCGGCCACCTCATCACCGCAGCCGGTGCTGCCGGCATGATCAAGGTGATGGCGGCCATGAAGCACGGCGTGCGGCCTCCGACGCTGCACATCGACTCGCCGCTCCCCGCCGTCGCGGGCTCGCCGTTCCGACTGCTCGAGCGGCCTGAGCCATGGACGCAGCAGGGACCCAAGCGGGCAGGCGTCTCGGCCTTTGGCTTCGGCGGCAACAACGCCCACGTGGTCCTCGAAGAGTACGTGCCCGAGACCGCGACCACGGCGTTTGCCGCTCCGTCCGGTCCATTGGCGGTGGTGGCTCTGGGGTCGCGGGTTGGCGCCGGTGCTTCGGCCAAGGACTTCGTCGACACCGTGGTCGCTGGAAAGGCGACACCGACGTCCGCGACCGAGGTTGGGCTCAACATCAAGGGTCTGCGCTTTCCGCCGAATGATCTGGCCGATGCGCTGCCCCAACAGATTCAGATCCTCGCGGCCGCTCGTGAGGCGTTGCCGCAGCTCGGCGCGGCGCTGCCGAATGCCCGCACCGGCGTCTACGTTGGCATGAGCTGCGATGCCGAGATTGCCCGCTATGGTGCGCGCTGGCGTGCTGAGGGCTGGGCGGACTCGTGGGCACGTGCCGGAGTCGTACTCGACGGTGAGCAGCGCCAGTCCCTCCGCGATGCGTTCATCCACGGACTTCAGTCGTCGGGCGTGCTCGGAACGATGCCGAACATTCCGGCGAACCGTCTCAACTCGCAGTTCGATGCGGGTGGCCCGAGCTTCACGGTGTCTGCCGAAGAGCTCTCCGGTGTGCGCGCCCTCGAGATTGGCGCCCGCGCGCTGCGCGCCCATGAGATCGATGCCGCCATCATCGGCGCCGTCGACATGTCGGATGAGCCAGTGCACCGGGCGGCCCTTGCCGCGCTGGACGGGGACCGCCCCGCTGCCGATGCGGCCATCGTGCTGGTCCTCAAGCGTCAGGCCGATGCCGAGCGCGATGGCGACCACGTGCTAGCCCTGATCAGCGACGAGGCGTCCGCTGCGCCTTTGCTTCATCTCTCGGCGGGCCAGAGCCCGCTGTCTCCCATGTTGGGCCATGCCCACGCAGCGAGCGGCCTTGTGCACGTCGCTGCGGCGGTGCTCTCCACGCGGACCGGCCAGGCTAGCTCTGGCATCGATGTCGTCGTGGATGCCCTGTATGGCCAGCGAGGCATCGTGCGGGTTCGTCCTGCGTCGACCGCCGGCCAACCTCTTCCCGCTTTCCTCACTGAGGACCCCATGTCCGAGCCCAACCTGACCTGGCCTGCCCACGCAGCGCCGGTCGTGCTTCCCGAGGCCCATCTGATGGCGACTGGACCCCGTTCGCTTACCGCCGAGACCGCCAACCCCGTCGTGGGTGGGCTTCAGCAGATGCCCTCTGCGCCGACGCTTCCCGCTGTGATGGGAGCGGCCCCGGTCGTCGCCCACACCGCGCGTCCGGCGGCTCCGGTCTACACCGCACCTCCGACGGCTGCGGCACGTCCGGTCGTCGCAGCAGCGCTTCAGGCACCCGCCGTGGCACCGGTCGCTCCGATGGCTGCAGGCACCGACCCGATGGCGGCGGTCGGCGACTTCCATCGCCGCATGGGCGAGGCTCACCGCAACTTCCTGACCAAGCAGGCCGAGGTGCACAAACGCTTCCTCGAGATGCGTCAGAACGCGCTCTTCGGCCTGGCTCAGGCCGCGGGCTCGATGCCCGCACAGGCCGCTCCCGTGGCAGCCCATGTGCCGGCACTACCACCGGTGGCTGCTCCTGTGGCCTCTGCGCTGCCGATTCCGCCACCGGTCGTTCCGGTGACGTCGATGCTTCCGAGTGAGGCGGCCCCGCCGGTTCCCGACCGCATGCCTGCGGCGCCAACGCTCGCGAAGCCCGTTGTCCGTCCCAGTCCGAAAGTGGCAGCAATCGCCAGGCCGGCCGTCAGGGTCGCTCCGACGCCGGCACCGAAGCCTTCGGCGAAGCCCGCGGCGAAGCCCTCGGCGAAGCCCACGGCGAAGCCCGCGATCGATCTGCGCGGCGTGGTGCCTTACGTCGAGACGCCCAAGGCCGAGAACCTGCCCGGGCCGAAGCTCGACAAGGACGGCCTGCGCGTGCACTCCAGTGGCACGATCAGCGAGATCTTCGGACCCATGTTCGAGCAGCAGGACCAGTACGCTGTGCAGGTCCGCATGCCTGAGCCGCCGCTTCTGCTGGCCGACCGTCTGCTCGGCATCGATGCGGAGCCCGGCGTGCACGGCACCGGAACGCTGTGGACCCAGACCGATGTCCACGAGGACAGCTGGTGGCTTCACCAGGGTCACATGCCCGCGGGCATCATGATCGAGTCCGGACAGGCGGACCTGATGCTCATCTCGTGGATGGGTACGGACTTCAAGAACAAGGGCGAGCGCGCCTACCGTCTGCTCGGCTGCGAGCTGACCTACCACGCGGCCCCCGACGACAACCCGGCCGAGTACTCCTACGTGCTCCCGAAGCCCGGCGAGACGCTGACCTACGACATCCACGTCGACGGTCACGCCAACCAGGGCGACATCCGGATGTTCTTCTTCCACTACGACTGCCGCATCAACGGCCACCCGCGCCTCACGGTGCGCTCGGGTCAGGCGGGCTTCTTCTCGGAAGAAGAACTCGAGAACTCGGCAGGCGTGCTCTGGACCCCCGAAGAGGGCGAAGTCAAGCCCCTCAACGAGGTCCAGCTCGACAAGCCTTCTGTAGCCAACGTGCGCAGCAGCCTGTCTAAGGAAGAGCTCATCGCCTTCTCGGAGGGACGCGTCGCCGATTGCTTCGGCGAGGGCTTCCACCGCATGAACCCGCACACCGAGTCGCCTCGCATCGCCGATGGCCGCTTGCTGTTCCTCGATCGCGTCACCGACATCCAGACCGACGGTGGACCCTGGAAGCGCGGTTACCTGCGCGCCGAGCAGGACATCGAGCAGGACACCTGGTTCTTCGACGGCCACTTCAAGAACGACCCGTGCATGCCCGGCACGCTGATGTTCGACGGCTGCCTGCAGGCCATGGCGGTCTACATGAGCGCACTTGGGTACACCATCGAGAAGGATGGCTGGCGCTTCGAGCCGATTCCCAATGAGCCCTACCAGATGCGCTGCCGGGGTCAGGTGCTGCCCCACAACAGGAACCTCGTCTACGAGATTTTCGTCGAGGAGGTCATCGAAGGCCCGGTGCCGATGGTCTACGCCGACCTGCTCTGCACCATCGACGGTCGCAAGGCCTTCCACTGCCGCCGCATGGGCCTTCGTTGTACGCCGGGCTACCCGCTCGACCGCATGAAGCTCGAGGCTGGCCCGGGTGCCGACAAGCCGACGGCCGTCGTCGATGGCTTCACCTTCGACTACCGCAGCCTCATCGCCTGTGCGACCGGTCGTCCGTCCGAGGCCTTTGGCCCGATGTACCAGCCCTTCGACGGAACCCGCACCTGCGCCCGTCTGCCCGGCGAGCCCTACCACTTCATGCATCGCATCGCTGAGGTCGAAGGCCCCATCGGCGGCATGAAGAAGGGCACCCGCGTGGTGGCCGAGTACGAGGTTCCCGCCGACGTCTGGTACGTGGACGAGAACAGCAACCCGACGATGCCTTACGCTGTACTCATGGAAGCAGCGCTGCAGCCGTGTGGCTGGCTCGCCTCGTACATTGGCTGCGCGACCACGACCGACAAGGACATCCTGTTCCGCAACCTCGACGGCACCGCGACCATGCATCGGGCGGTTCCTCCGGGGGGCGGCACGCTCCGCACCGAGTCGACGCTGACCAGCCTCTCCCAGCAGGGCGGCATGATCATCACCGGCTTCGAGGTGAAGTGCTGGCTCGATGGAGACCCGCTCTACGACCTCACCACCGTCTTCGGTTTCTTCCCGCCCGAGGCCTTCGTCAACCAGGCAGGACTGCCGGTTCCGAAGGGTGAGAAGGGCTGCCTCGACGAGGCCAACGACTTCCTCGTTGACCTGGTTCCCCGTCCCGAGCGCTACTGCGAAGGCACGGCTCGCTTGGCGAACCCGATGCTGCTGATGATCGACCGCGTCGACGGCTACTGGCCCGAGGGTGGCGAGCACGGCAAGGGCCGCTTCCGCGCCCAGAAGGACGTGCGCAGCAAGGAGTGGTTCTTCAAGAGCCACTTCTACAGCGACCCGGTTCAGCCCGGCTCCCTCGGCATCGAGGCGCTTCACCAGCTGCTTCAGTTCGCGATGCTCGAGCTCGGTCTCGACGAGGGCCTCGAGGCTCCGGAGTTCGAGTCCGTGCTCTACGGCGTCGAGCACGCCTGGAAGTACCGCGGCCAGGTCGTTCCCGACAACAAGGTCATCTCCTCGGTCATCGACATCGTCGAGACCGGCGAGGACGAGGACGGTCGCTTCGCGATTGCGGACGGTAGCCTCTGGGTCGACGGCAAGCGCATCTACCAGATCAAGAAGATGGGCATGCGTCTGCGTCCCACGCCGCGTCCCCGCTTGCCGCAAGGCGAGACCGGTGAGCGGTCCTCCAACTCGGAGGGCGACACAGCCGCAGTTGAGAGGCTCGATCCCGCCGTCGACGGCTGGCTAAACGACCACTGTCCGACCTGGACGGTGCCGGCGCTGCCGATGATGTCGATGCTGGACCTGATGGCGGGTGCCGCCGCTCGTGAGACGGGTCGTACCGTCGTGGGTCTGAACGATGTTCAGGTCTGGCGCTGGCTCGATCTTCCCCATGCTCGCGATATCCGCGTCGACGTCACCGGCGATGGCGACAAGCGCCGCTGCGTACTGCACGCCGAGCGCGACGGAACGTGGGAGATGGTCGCAGAGGGCAAGGTCATGCTCGGCTCGGGCTACCCCTCAGGTCGTCCCGCGGCGCTCGCGCCCATGGCAGGCGAGACCATGGCCGATCCCTACGCGACTGGCACGTTGTTTCACGGCCCCGACTTCCACCTGCTCGACTCCCTGATCATGAATGGCGAGGGCAGCAGCGCGGTGCTCACGGCGACGCCCAACGGCGTGCCGGTCGGCACGCTCAACCAGGGCCTACTCGACGCTGCGACCCACGCGATTCCGCATGACCAGCTGTGGCGCTGGTCTCCCGAGATCGACGAGGACATGGTGGCCTATCCGGCCCGGGTGACGGATTTTGCTCTTTACGGGCGCAAACCGACGTCTGGAAAGGTGCGCTGCGAGGTCCGCTGGGCGGGCTTTGCGGGCAGCAAGCGCTTCCCGAGCTTCACTGTGCAGCTGATTGGTGCCGAGGGTGTGTGGTGTGCATTCACCCTCATCGAGGCGCTGTTTCCCAAGGGCCCCATCGGTGTGGCCCGCCCCGCGGATCGCCGTGGCTTCCTGACCGGAAACTACGTGTCGGGCATGCGTTTGTCGCGCTGCGAGGACGGCGTGACCGAGCTGACCCGCGCTGAAGTCAAGGGCTCGGACTGGCTTCGCGGCACCGTTGATGCGGTCTGGAACCTCTCCACGCCGGGATCGCTGCGCGAGCTCGCAATGAAGGAGCATGTCGCCGCCCTCACGCAGGCGCATCCCTCCGAAGTCGTCGTTTCTGGCGACTCCGTGGTGTCGCGGACCCAGCCACTTACGGTGTATACGCCGGTGGTGACCGAGACCGACGATGGCGTCATGGTCCAAGGGGTGGGGTACCACAGCGACCTCTCCGTCGTGCGTGAGCACTGGACGGCGTTCTACGGCCTCGGCCAGTGGCCCGTCGAGGATCTGTACTACGGCCTCTGCGAGCGCTTCGTCGGCAAGGTGGTTCTCGCCGACCCCCTGATGCGTGAGCAGCTGCACGGCAAGAGCGTGCTCTACTTGGGCAACCATCAGGTCATGGTCGAGTCGCTGCTGTTCTCGATCTTGATGGGCGGCTTGTTCGGCGCCCCGGCGAACACCATTGCCAAGATGGAGCACCAGACCAGCTGGCTCGGCAAGCTCATCGAGCACTGCTGGACCTGGCCGGGCGCGAAGGACCCGAAGGTCATCACCTTCTTCGACCGCAGTAATCCCCGCGACTTGATTCGCATCATTGGGCAGCTGACCGAAGAGATGAAGACCGGCGGCCGCAGCGTCAACGTCCACGTCGAAGGCACGCGCAGCCTCACCGCGCGCAAGGCGGTCGAGACGATGGCCGGCGCATTCGTCGACATGGCGATCAAGGCGAACGTGCCGATTGTTCCCGTACACTTCTCGGGTGCCATTCCGGTCGAGGAACTCGAGGAACGTCTCGATTTCCCGGTCGGTCACGGTCGGCAGGACATCTACCTCGGCGTGCCGATCTGGCCCGAGCAGCTCTCCGCACTCGGCCTACGCGAGCGGCGTGCATTCGTGAAGGACGCCATCAACGCCACCGGCGACTGGTCCACCGAGCAGCCCAACCCCGGCGACCCGGAGTTCGAGGCGGCGGTGCGCGAGTGGATGGCCAAGACCGGAGCCTCGGAGGCCCACGCGGCGATGTGGTGCACGCTCGAGCGTCTCGATGCTCCCGGCGAAGCTATTCAGCGGCTGGTCGACGGCGGACAGACGGGCTCGCTCGAGCTTGGCGATGGTCCCGAAGACGCGTGGCTGCGCGTTCTCGCCGGCTGGGTCTACGGGCCGAACTGGCAGGGCTAGAGCGGTATGAGCGAGCCCCGAGACCGACTTCTCGCCTTGCTCACCGCGTCTGGCCGTCCCTTTGAGGTGGTCGAGCACGGACATGCATCGACCTCGGAGGAGGTTGCAGCGCAGCGGGGAACGCCTGTCGAGATGGGTGGCAAGTCGCTGGTCTTCAAGCTGCAGACAGGCTTTGCTCTGTTCGTACTCTCGGGCGCGCGTCGGACCGACAACCGGCTGCTTCGCAAGCATCTCGGTATTCAGCGGCTGCGCTTTGCGCGGCTCGAGGAACTGACGGCCCTCACGAGCCTTACGCCAGGCTGCGTTCCGCCGTTTGGCCGGCCGATCTTTGATCTTCCGCTGTATGTCGATGCCGCGACGGTTGCCCAAGACGAGATTGCGTTCAGCCTCGCCAGTCACACGTCTTCCGTGCGTATGAGGACGGCGGACTGGCTCGCGATCGCGGATCCGACCGACATCTACACATTTGCGGTAGATCGCGACTAGTCTCCGCTCATACACTCCCTGCGACGGAGTGGGCATGAAGCCGCGTGCGATTTCGCTCAAGATGAAGGGTGTCTTCGCCGGGTCGGCGCTGATCATGTTTGCGCACAAGGTCGAGTGCTGGTGGATGCACGAATGGCTGGACTCGCCCTTTTTTCAGTGGATGTACGACAGTGGCGGAATCCTGGCGACGACGCCCGAAGATGCGTTCGGCGAGACCGTTTTTCTCGCGTTCATCAGCTGGCTCTTCGCCGGACTGTTCATGGGCTACCTGGTGATGCGAGGCGGCTGGGGCCCGATTGTGGCGCTGGGCGTGTGGGGGCTCACCTTCATCCTCGAGTGGCACCACGTCATTCGCACAGTGGTGAGCGGGGAGTACTACGTCGGTGCGGGAACCTCGGTCGTCTACCTCGCGTTCATGGCCTACTACTGGTGGGTCTTGCTGACGCACATCGACTGGGAACGCACCGACGGGCTAGCGGCTGGGTAGCCCGACGGCCTTTGCCGACCACTCCCACATCCACTCCTGTTCCGCGACATCCATGGCATGCGGGGCGGGATCCATGACCCGCGACTTGCGAAGGTAGAGGCCGGTTTGGCCTTCCCATCGCTCGCCAATGACCAGGTCGACGATGTCGGCGGCTGCGGCCTCGACCGGGCGCGCGAACAAGCGAAGCACGCTCCACCCAAGGGAGAGTGGCATCCTGGTGTTCGCCGAGCCGATCTGGGTCTTGGTGACGCCAGGATGGAGCGCAAGTACGGTGACGCGCTTGGACTCGAGACGGCGGGCGAGGGCGAGGGCGCACAGGACATTGCCGAGCTTGGATTGCCGGTAGGCGAGCAGCCCGCTGTAGTCTGCCTCTCGATTGGGGTCGGCCTTGTTCAGCTGTACGTAGCGATGCGCGCGCGACGCCACGAAGATGACCCGGCTGCTCGACTCCAAGTGCTCGGCGAGGAGGCGCGTGAGCAGGTACGGGGCGAGGTGGTTGATGCCGAGCTGCCGCTCGAAGCCATCCTCGGTCTCGGCGTAGGTGTCCACCACGATGCCGGCGACGTGGATCAGCGCGGCGATGGATGGAAACTCCGCGATCAGCTGTTGCGCCAGTGCGCGCACTTGAGTCAAGGAGGCAAAGTCACAGGCGATGGGGTGGACTCGGCCTTGGGCTTGTGCGGCGAGCTGCTCTCCGGCCTCGAGGTCTAGGCAGACGGCGACGACGTCGTGGTGACGGGCGCTCAGGTCGAGGGCGACGGCACGTCCGATACCGCTGTCGGTTCCGGTGACGATGATGACGGCCATTCTGCTCCGAGCGCGTTCGCGACACCACCACGATACAACGAGGGTAGGAGACGTGCGTGAGTCGGATTGCCCTGGGTTTTCTCGCTGCATCGGTGGTCGTGGCCTCACCCGGTTGGGCGGCGGACTCGGACCTCGGCGGAACCTGGGCGCTGCACTACGACATCGTGACGAAGAGCAAGATCCCGGTGGTCGGCTCGCTCAAGGCGACCAGTCGAACCTCTGTGCTGGTGCATCTGTCGCGCGATGACTCGGGGTGGCTTCAAGAGCACAAGGTCTGCGGCTCGGCGCTCAAGGGAGGCTTCGTGAAGTCACGGGTTCCCGACACCTACACGCGCAGCATTCCCCGAAAGCGCTATCGGCCCCGGGTCTGGGAAGTGGAGGGGGAGCTTCACTATCGAGCCGATACGGGGGTGTTTACGGCGGGCTTCGATGCAAGCTGTGCGGCCGTGCCCGAAGATCTGCACGACCCATGTGCCATCGACTGGGACGGGGACGGGCTGCCGGGTGCGACGATTCAGGCCAAGGCGCCGCTGTTTCCGTGGGTCGACGTCTACGTGAGCCAGCGGAACCACATCGTGCTCGACGGTCAGCTCGCGTCTTCGGACCGACTCGAAGGCCTGGTCAGCGTCCAGGAGCTTGTGACCCACGTGCTCGGTGCCAGTCAGCCGGCGTTCGCACGGTCCCCAGAGAGCACCGTGGTTGCCGAGGAGACGCGGTTCGTGATGATCCGTCTGGGGAGCGACGCACGTTGTGCAGACGTGCTGGCGGTCGCCCCCGAGTGAACACGCCACCGGGTGTCGCGGCGTGTCGCGGCGTGTCACGGCCCCTTGTCCGCTCGGACACCGTTCGTACGCTCTCCCTCATCCTGTGAGGAATCATGCTCGCGATTGGCTCTGCGGTACTCGCCGCGCTGCTCTCCGGACCGACCTTCCCCGACACGCTGAACCGAGACACGCTGCACCAGGTGGCGCCTGCCGCGGAGCTTGCCGGATACGGCCCAGGCTCTTCGCTACTGCAAGACGAGGCCTTCTCGCTGGTCGAGCCGGCGGCCTTCGCCGCTCTTCGCGAGGCACGGGCTGCGGACCTGCCGCTCGAGCACCGGGCGCTAGCGTCGTCGCGGGGGTTGACCGAGCACCTGCTCGCGTCTCACGGCGTCACCGCGAAGGTCGAAGGTCGCATCAAGTCGCTGTACAGCCTGCACGAGAAGATGAAGCGCAAGAACTTGGCGATGAATGAGGTCCTGGACCGCGTCGCGCTCCGGGTCGTGGTCGAGAGCGTTGACGAGGCGTACGCCGTGCGCGACCTGCTCCATGAGACGCTCGAACCGGTCGCCGATGCTCAGGACGACTACATCGCGCAGCCCAAAGCGAGTGGCTACCGGGCGCTACACACCGCGGTGATCGACCGCTCGACGCGCCGTCCCGTCGAGGTGCAGATCCGCACCGCCGCCATGCACGAAGACGCCGAGAACGGCCACTCCGCCCACTGGCGCTACAAGCTCAACGCCGCTTAGGGCGTCCAGTGCACTTCGCGTAGGAAGCTTCCGCGCAGGTACTCGCGCTCGATGGCCTCGGCCATGACCTCGACATCCTTGTACTCTTCCCAGTTCACGCGGATGACGGGAACGGTCTTGCTGATGTCGGCGATGAAGGTCTCGTACGCATCTCGGAGAGAGACCAAGTACTCCATGCTGATGCCGCTCTCGACACCGCGGTTGCGCTGCTTGATGCGCTCCATCGAGCTCTCGGGCGTGAGGTCGAGGTACACGATGACGTTCGGACGGCACATGAAGTTGGACATGTGCTTGAACAGCGAGAGATAGGTGCGGTAGTCGCGCTCATCCATGAGCTTCTGGTCGACCAGCGTCTTGGCGAAGACGGCGTCCTCGTAGATGGTGCGGTCCTGCACGCCGCCACCGCCGCGCCAGATGATCTCCTGGTGCTGCTGAAACCGGCGGTTGAGCAGGTAGATCTGCATCGCGAAGCTGTAGTTCGCGGTGTCGCGGTAGAAGTCGGCCAGGTACTCGTTGTCGGCGACGGGCTCGAAGTAGACGGGCAGATCGAGGTGCTTGCCGAGTGCTGTGGCGAGCGTCGTCTTGCCGGCGCCAATCAGGCCGGCGATGCCGATGAACAGTTCCTGCAGCGGCCGATTTTCGGACATGGATTCCTCCGGACCGGCAGTCTAGCGCGGAGGAGCGGTCGCTGCGCCTACGGAGTCGCGCGGGTCTCGATGACGAGCTTGAGCGCGTTCTCGTTCTTGAGTGCGCCCAGTAGGGCCGTGAAGGGGTCCATGCCGTAGTCGGTGAGCAACAACTCGGTGCTGCCCTGCGCGGTGAACGAATCTGGCGTGGCGTCGATCTTCATCGGCACGGTGACGGTGTGGCTCACGCCGTGCATGGTCATCGCGCCAGTCACATCGACCCGGTCACCGTTCTGCGTGCAGCTCTGGGACTGAAAGCTGATCTCGGGAAACTGATCGGCCTGGAGCTGGTACTTGCCCATGAAGTTGGCCTTGATCTTCGGCTTGTCCTTCTCGGGGGTTTCGCCGTGCAGGTGCTCCCAGGTGCGTGCATCGCCGGGATCGACCGCCAGGTCTTCGACCTTGAGCGCGTAGGCCACATTGCAGGCCGAGAGGTCCTCGGGGTCCCACGTGATGGTGCCGGTGTACTTGGAGGCGCCCACGACGTGGTCATGGCCGCGAATGGCGGTTCCTCTGACGTACTTCACGACCACGTAGAGTCGACCATCGGCTGGCTTGACCGTGTAGGTGGTCGGTGCGGCTTGGGCAGCCGGAGCCAGGGCGAGAGCGAGAGCGAGCAGCAAGGGACCTCCAGGCGAGACAACCTACCGCCAGAACGCGCCGTTGGCGTGTCGCCTTCCGTCTCTCAGCGAGAGAGGATGTAGGCCGCGAGTGCCCGCCGGTCGGCGTCGGTGAGAGGCGCCGTCCCATCGTGCACGATCCGACCCATTTCTCCGCCGATCACGTCGTCGTCAGGGGTCCACCCGTCGGTCAGAAAGCTGGACAGCTCAGTGAGCGACCAGCCGAGGGCCTCGGCGGTGATGGGAGGGGCGGGTTCGGGCGGGGCGTCGGTTCCGCCGAACTGCTTCGACCGCTTGGGAATGCCGATGCCGTTGCGTGGCGTGTGGCACTCCCCGCAGTGACCTACGGCATTGGCGAGGTAGGCGCCGCGGGCGTGCTCACCCTTCTCGACTTCGTAGCCGCGACCGCCGACACGCAGACCGAGCCGTCGCCAGAGCGACAACTCGAAGCGACTCTTGCTGATGTCGTGCGGGATGTTCGGTTCGGCCACCGGCTCGACGGACTGGAGGTAGGCCCAGAGGTCGGCGAGGTCGTCATCCGAGATCTGCGTGAAGCTCGGGTAGGGGAATGCGGGCCAATACGCATGGCCGTCCGGGGACTTTCCGCGACGCATCGCGCGGGTGAAGTCCTCGGCGGACCAGCTCCCGAGGCCGTGCTCGGGATCAGGCGTCAAGTTCGAGCCGTAGAAGGTGCCGAACTCGGTCTCGATGGCGTAGCCACCAGCGAACGGCGCGCCATCCTCAGCGGTATGGCACGCAACACAGCCGGCGAGGCCCGCAATCTGGGCCCCGTGCTCGACATCCTGCGCGGATGCCGTCAGTGCCAGCGCGAGAAAGATCAGTCTCGGTACACGTCGTGGCAGGAGCCGCAGGAGGCTCCCACGTTGCCGAGCGCCTCGAGGATTGCGGCGTTGTCGCCACCCTCAGCGGTCTTGTGCAGCGCCTGAGCGGCCTCGTGGAACTTGGTGAGCTCGGCGGCGAAGCCCTCGGCGTCGGTCCAGATCTCGGCCTTGGCCTCGAGGTCCTCGAGTCCGGTCTCGTGACCGGAGCCTTCGGGCCAGTACTTGCCCATGTTTCCGGCGACGAGCTCGAGAGCGCCGGTGTGCTGCAGGATCTCGTCCTGTGCGTCGACGCCGGCCTTGACGATGAGCTTGACGGACTTCATGTGGCCGCCGGCGAGCTTCATCTGCGTGTGTCGGTACGAAATCACGGCCTGAATCTCGGGCGCGACCTCGGGAGCCGGGGCGGCCTCGGGAGCGGCTTCAGGAGCGGCCTCCGGCGTGGGCGTGACTGCCGTGGCGGGGGTCGCGGGCTCGTTCTTCTTCTTCTTCGGCTTGGAGAGCGCGGGAGCAGAGGCGAACAGGGCGACGGCGGCGAGGCTAGCGACGAGCTTCTTCATGGGAATTCCTCCAGGAACGGGGGTCTATCGCGACGCGACGGGCGTGCGTGTTGCGAGGGTGTGAACACGCCGTCCACGCTCGGCATGCCGTGGATGCCCATCGCCTCCTCCCGATGACGGAGCACCCTATGGTGGCACCACGTAGGACAATGGCGGTCCGTGGGATAGCCGAGGCCATGTCATCCTCTCTTCAGCCGCTGTTCAAGCCTCAGTCCGTTGCGGTGGTGGGTGCTTCCCGTCGACCGCGCTCGATCGGATACGAGCTCGTCGCCAACCTCCTGCGCGCGGGCTTTGAGGGGCCGGTCTATCCGGTCAATCCGTCGGCTCGGTCGGTGCACTCCATCCCGGCCTTCCCCACCTTGGATGCGATTCCCGGCGAGGTGGACCTGGCGGTGATCACGGTTCCGCGCGACCACGTGATGGGCGTGGTGGACGACGCGATTGCGAAGGGCGTCAAGGCGCTGGTGACCATCACTGCGGGATTCAAGGAAGTCGATGCCGAGGGGGCGGCACTTGAGGCTGAGATCCGTCGCAAGCTTCGGAAGGCGGGCGTTCGGATGGTGGGACCCAACTGTATGGGCGTCATCGACACCGACCCCAGCGTGCGGCTGAATGCGACCTTCGCGACCACGAACCCCCCAGCGGGCAACGTCGCGTTCGCCAGCCAGTCGGGCGCTCTCGGAGAGGCGATTCTCGAGACGGCGAGCCACATGGGTCTGGGCCTGTCGAGCTTCGTGTCGCTCGGGAACAAGGCGGACATCTCGAGCAATGACTTGCTGGCGTGGTGGGCCGAAGATCCGCGTACATCCGTCGTAATGCTGTACCTCGAGTCCTTCGGCAATCCGCACCACTTCGCGCGCTTGGCCCGGTCCCTGACCCGCGGCGCGGGAAAGCCCATCTTGGCGGTGAAGTCGGGTCGAACCCGTCGCGGTGCTGAAGCGGCCTCTTCGCATACCGGATCGCTCGCAGGATCGGACGCCGCGACGAGCTCGCTATTGCGCCAGTGTGGGGTCATCCGGGCCAACACGGTCTCCGCCTTGTTCACGCTTGCGCAGGGCTTCGCGAACCAGCCGCTCCCCGCCGGTCGCCGGGTGGCCATTCTCACCAACGCCGGTGGGCCGGGCATCATGACCACCGATGCGGCGGTGCACTTCGGACTCGAGCTGGCTGAGGTCTCTGAGAAGACGCGCCAGACATTGAAGGCTGCGTTGCCCGTCGAGGCCAGCGTGCGAAACCCGGTGGACATGATCGCGACCGCCGGACCCAAGGCCTACGCCACCTGCGCCGAGGCCTTGCTCAACGACCCGAACGTGGATGGCTTGATCGTCATCTTCGTCTCGCCGATCACGCTGGATGCCCGGGAGGTTGCCGTCGGCATCGTCGAAGGTGTGCGGGCTGCCGGCGCGGACCACAAACCGGTGCTGTCCTGCTTCATGGGCAAGCACCACGGCAACGAAGGCATGGCTGTGCTGCGCGATGCGCGCATCCCGGCCTTCGCATTTCCCGAGGCCGCCGCCGAGACCCTCGCTGCGATGGCCAAGTTTGCGGAGTACCGACGCTCGCCAATCGGCTCGAACCCGACCCTCAACCCGCCCGTTCAGCGTGACCGGGCCGCTTCTGTCCTCGACATCGCGCGACGTCGCATGGGTCCTGAAGGCGGGTGGGTGCGCTTTGCCGAGTCGATGCACGTGCTCGAGGCATACGGCCTGCCGGTCGCGCCCTGGGCCGTCATCGAGGATGCCAAACAGGCCGTCGCCTTCGCCGAAGAGCACGGCTACCCGGTGGTGCTCAAGGTCGACTCCGAGGCGGTGTTGCACAAGACCGAGGTCGGCGGCGTTCGCGTTGATCTACGTCGGGCACAGGACGTCCGCGGTGCCTTTGCCGAGATCCGTCACAACGTGGCCGACATTCCCGGAGATCATCGCTTCGTCATCCAGGCGATGCTTCAGGGTGGGCGCGAGACGCTGCTCGGGGTCACCGCCGACCCATCCTTCGGTCACGTATTGGCCTTTGGCCTCGGTGGCGTGTTCGTCGAGATCACCCGCGACGTGACCTTTCGAGTGCATCCGGTCACCGATGTCGACGCCCGCGAGATGATCGAGGGCATTCGGGCGTTCCCGATTCTTGCCGGTGCCCGCGGCAGCCGTCCCGTCGACCTGGCCGCCCTGGAGGAGGCGATTCTGCGCATCTCGCAGCTCGTGGCCGACTTCCCCGAGGTCGCTGAGCTCGACCTGAATCCGTTCTTCGCGCATCACAGCCGAAAGGGGCAGGGTGCCGCCGACGCGCGACTTCGACTGGCCGAGCGCGAGTAGGGCGGCTGGCGATGCCTTCGCCACACGGGTAGAAAAGCCCGATGCGTCCACTCAAGATGATTGCCCGGCTGGGCCGCCGCCTCGTTGGCGGGGAAGAGGTTCACGCTGTGCTTCCGGTACTCCCGGAGGAGCACACGGCGGTGGTGACCGGCGCGAGCTCCGGCATCGGTCTCGAGACGGCCGTCGGGCTCGCCGTGGCCGGAGCCAGGGTCGTCCTCGTTGGCCGCAATCCCGCTCGCACCGAGCAAGCGGTCGCGCGGGTCAAAGAAGCCTGCGGACACGAGCGGGTCGAGGCCCTTCGCGCGGACTTTGCGAAGCTGGACGAGGTGAGGGGACTCGCCGATCAGCTGCTGGACCGGTGCGACCGGATCGATGTGTTGGTCCACAATGCGGGCCTCTGGCATCACGAACGCAAGGTCACCGCCCAGGGATTTGAAGAGACCATCGGGGTGAACCACCTCGCTCCGTTCCTGCTGACCCACAGGCTCTTCGACCGCCTCGAGCAGTCGAGCGCGCGCGTGGTGTCGGTGTCGTCGCGCCTGCACGTCACCGCGACCGCCTTCGACTTCGAGGACCCTCACTGGGAGCGCCGGCGCTACCGAGGCCTGTCGGCCTATGCCGAGTCGAAGCTCGCAAACGTACTGTTTGCGAATGGGCTCGCACGACGGTTCGAGACGGCCACCTCGACCAGTGTGCACCCCGGTGATGTCGCCACCGATGTGACCCGCGACAGCCGACTGCTCACCCTCGGCATGTCGGTGGTCCGAAAGAGCCTGCTCACGCCGACGGAGGGGGCGCAGTGTTCCCTGCATGCAGCGGCAGCCGACGCGACACGTGGACAGACGGGCACCTACTACGTGGAGTGTGCGGCGGCGCCGCCCAACCCCATCGCACTCGACACTGCCGTGCAGGACAGGCTCTGGTCCTGGTCCGCTTCCGAGCTCGGTCTCGACGCCTAGCTACTTGCCGGCGAGCTGGCGCAGACGACGCAGGCGTGCGGGTTCTTTGGCCTTGAGGTGGGCGTCCAAGCGGAGCGCGTCGTAGGCCTTCACGAAGTGGCGCGTAGCCTGAGTCTCTTTGCCCAGCGCCAAGTAGTTCTCGGCGAGTTCTTCGTGCACGAAGCCAGTGGGCTCGCGGTTCTCCTTGTTCTCGATGAGAACGGTGAGCTGGATGGCCAGGGCCTCTTCGTAGCGGCCGAGTGACCTCATTCCCCGGGCGACGGTCCAGCGGGCCACTCGCTCGCCTTGGCCGGTCTTCTCGGCCTCGTTCCAGGCGAGGCAGTCGTTCCAGCTGGCGAGCGCCTCTTCGAAGCGGTCGTCTTCGTGGTAGCTCCAGCCGAGGTTGTTGGTCAGCGGCCCGATCCACCGCTGGGCGCCTGGGTCCTTCGATTCGCGCGCGAGAGCGAGGCCCGTCTCGGTCCAGCCGATGGCGTCGTCGATGTGGCTCGAGATGGCCGCCATGTGCGCGGCATCCACGGCCAGGGCGTCATCACCGACCTCTCTTGCGAGCTCCCAAGCGTCGCGGAACAGTGGCATGGCCGAGTTTTGGTCACCGGCCGAGCGGAACACGCGACCGCGCTCGAGCAAGACCCGAACCTTGACCAGACCCTGTGGGTCTTCGATGCCATCGAGCATGGCGTGCGCCACGTCGTAGTTGCCGAGAAGGCCCTTCGCACGGGCCTGCTGGGTCACGTACTGATCGCGCGTCATCGGATCGGGTGCCGCGGCCGCGGCCTCCTCGAACTTGGCATGCGAGACGCCAGGATCTTCGTAGTTCCAGAGTTGGGAGATGGTCTCACGCACCGCCGCGGCGGCAGCCGCCTCAGCAGAGAGGGACTCGACGGGAGCCTTGGGACCACAAGCCATGAGAACGAGTGCGAGAAGGACGGTCTTCATGTGCGCATTCTATCACCGGTCTGTCGCGTCTGCGGGTGACAGCCATGGCCGCTCATTGGTGGATGGAGCCGAGAGACACGAGGACGACTCGACCGGGGGTGCGCCGCCAGCTTGATTCGGACACCCACCCAGGACCGCGCAGTGGTGCGGTTGTCGGTGCGCACGCCCACCTCGTGGCATTCTGTGCGCACTGGAGAATCGTGGATGCGGTTTCTACTTCTGATCGCGGCCCTGTCCCTCGGCGCCTGTAAGGGGGATGACACGCCTGGTGTCGACTCGGCCGAGACCGACACCGACACCGACGCGGACACGGATACCGACGCGGACACCGATACCGACGCGGACACCGATGCCGATGCCGACACCGACACTGACACCGACACGGACACCGATCCTCCACGCGGCGTGACCTCGATGATCTCTCCGGCGTCTGCGGCCGTGCCCCTCGAGTCCACGGGGCACAAGATGACGCTCACTGTTGGCCCGGCTGTGAGCTCCCACAATCTGCAGTCCGAGAACTACAAGCTCTCGGTCGGCATTGGGCTCGCGGTCGCTCCTTAGCGGGCGCTTTTCGAAGTTTTCTGGCTGTACTCTGCGAAAAGCGGTCCTTCCTTGGACGCGATTTCTCGGTTTTTTCGCGGGCATCCAGAGGGGTGTCATGCGTGGTCATACGCGCGGCAAGCGCCTGAACCCTGATTCAGTTAGGTGACACCGCCTGTGTACCCGAGAGGCCCGCTTGCTTCCCGACAGCCTGCTCACTGGCGAAAACGCCGCATTCCTCGACCAGCAGTACCGCTCCTGGCTCGCTGACCCAGACTCGGTGTCTTCCGAGCTGCAAGAGATCTTTGCCGGGGTCGGACGACCCGCGAACGGCAAGGTGCCCGGATCCGCGCCGCGTTTTCAGGCACGTTCGATCTTCAACGCTCCGGGCCATGGTCCCGGGGTCGCCGTGGCCGCCATCGGCGTGGCTGAGGCACGTCAAGCCCGCGTCGCGCAGCTGATCAACAGCTACCGTGTGCGAGGACACATGGACGCGGACATCGACCCGCTCCAGCGACGCGAGAAGGTTGTCCACCCCGAGCTCACCCTCGAGTACTACGGACTCACGGCGGATGATCTCGATGTCGAGGTCGAGACCAGCCCGCTGTTTGGCCTGTCGGACCGCGCGACCCTCCGCGACATCCGCACGCGCTGCCGTGACGCCTACTGCAGCAGTGTTGGCGCGGAGTTCATGAACATCATGGACCTCGAGCAGAAGCTGTTCATCCAAGAGCGCCTTGAGACCCTTCCCGACCGCCATGTGCTCGAGCGTGAAGAAGAGCTTCGCGTGCTGCGCAAGCTCTCCGATGCCGAGAACTTCGAGCGCATGCTGCACACCCGCTTTCCGGGCACCAAACGCTTCTCTCTCGAGGGAGCCGAGACGCTGATTCCGCTCATGGATCAGCTCATCTCCCAGGCGGGACAGCGTGGCGTGCGCGAGATCGTGATCGGCATGGCCCACCGCGGACGCCTCAACGTGCTCGCGAACACCCTCGAGAAGCCCGTCTCCGCCATCGTCCGTGAGTTCGAGGACCCCGCAGGGCCGACCCAGGGATCGGGCGATGTGAAGTATCACCTCGGCTACAGCGCCAATGCGGTCACGGTGCATGGCGACGAGGTGCACCTCAACTTGTGCTTCAACCCCTCGCACCTCGAGGCGGTGGACCCGGTCGTCGAAGGGCGCGTCCGCGCGAAGCAGGACCGCATGGGGCCGGGCTCAGCAGGCATGTGCATTCCCGTGCTCATTCACGGCGATGCAGCCTTCGCAGGACAGGGGCTCGTAGCCGAGGTGCTCAACCTCTCCGAGCTTCACGGGTACCGCACCGGCGGCACCATCCACATCATCGTGAACAACCAGATTGGGTTCACCACGGCGCCGCTCGATGCGCGGTCGACGCCCTACGCGACCGATGTCGCGCGCATGCTCGCCATCCCGATCTTTCACGTCAACGGTGAGGACCCCCGGGCGGTCGCCGCGGCGGTTCAGATCGCGGTCGAGTGGCGTCAGCGCTTTCATCGCGACGTGGTCATCGACATGTACTGCTACCGCAAGCATGGCCACAACGAAGGCGACGAGCCCAGCTTCACGCAGCCCGAGATGTACGGGGTGATCCGCAGCCGCCCGACTCCTCGCGAAGTCTACGCACGTCGCATGGTGGGGCTCGGCGACCTCGATCAGGGCGACGTCGACCGCATTCTCGGCGAGAGCCGCGAGGCCATCGAACAGGCACTGAACGTCGCCGACGGCGCTACCGTGCGCAGCTCGAACGAGCGCGGCTACACCAGCAAGCCGGCCATGGACGCCTCTCTGTTCGGTCGCAGCGGTGCGCCGACCCAGGCCTCCGGCCGTCCGAGCTCGGGCCGCCCGACCAAGACGGACATGAAGGGCCTCTGGGCTCGCTTCTCTGGCGGAATTCGGGACGAGGCCGACACCACCGTCGAGCCCGAGCGTCTCCGCGACCTCATCGTGCGCGCCAATACGGTTCCCGACGGCTTCAACGCACACTCGAAGATCAAGCGCCTGCTCAAGCAGCGTCTGCAGATCGCCGCCGGCGAGCGGCCTGTGGACTGGGCCATCGGCGAACAGGCTGCGTGGGCCTCGCTGCTCACCGAGGGCTACCCGGTGCGGCTCGCTGGCCAGGACTCGGGCCGAGGAACCTTCTCGCATCGGCATGCCGTGCTCACGGATACCCAGTCCGGCGACGAGCATTACCCGCTTCAGCATCTCGCCGAGGACCAGGCTTCGTTTGGCGCCATCGACTCGATGCTCTCCGAGAACGCGGTGCTGGGCTTCGAGTTTGGCTACACCCTCGACTACCCAGAAGCTCTCGTCCTCTGGGAGGCACAGTTCGGCGACTTCGCGAACGGTGCCCAGGTGATGATCGACCAGTTCATCACCAGCTCCGAGCAGAAATGGAACCGCTTCACCGGCTTGGTGATGCTGCTGCCCCATGGGTACGAGGGGCAGGGGCCCGAGCACAGCTCTGCCCGCCTCGAGCGCTACTTGGCTGCATGCGGACAGGGGAACATCCAGGTCGCCAACATCAGCACGCCTGCGAACTTCTTCCATGCGCTGCGCCGCCAGGTTCGTCGGCGCGCCCGTCGGCCGCTCGTGGTGATGTCGCCCAAGTCGCTGCTCCGGCATGCCGAGGCGACGAGCACGCTCGCAGAGCTCTCGGGCGGGAGCTTCCAGCACATCATTCCCGAGACCGATGCCCTCGATCCCGCCGGCGTGAAGCGTCTGGTCTTCTGCTCCGGCAAGGTCTACTACGAGCTTCGCAAGGCCCGTCGTGAGGCAGACAACCGCGAGGTCGCGCTCGTTCGCGTCGAGATGCTGCATCCGCTGCCGCTCGAGGCGATGCGCGAGCAGATGGCGCTCTATCCCAACGCCCAGGTTGCCTGGTGCCAGGAAGAGCCGCGCAACATGGGAGCGTGGACCGCGCTCCTCGATTGGTTCGTTGAGGCGGGCGAGGCCCCGCCCAAGTACATCGGCAGGCCCGCAGCAGCGTCGCCAGCCACTGGTTCCCACCGCAAGCACCGTGCTGAGCAAGATGCCGTGATTCGCGGCGCGCTCGAGTTCTGAGGAAAGCTATGCCCGTCGACGTGAACATCCCCCAGATTGGGGAGTCCATCACCACCGTCTTCATCGCGCGCTGGATCGTTCAGCCCGGTGAGTTCGTCAAGGCTGGCGACCCCGTGCTCGAGGTGGACTCCGATAAGGCCTCGATGGAGATCCCGGCGCCTGCGTCCGGCGTGCTCGTCGAGACGCTTGCCGAAGACGGCGATGAAGTCGCCATTGGCGCCGTGGTGGCCCGTCTCGATGAGACGGCATCTGCCCCCGCCTCCGACGCACCCGCTGCAGCCGCTCCCGAAGCCGGTGCCGATGCGGGTGAAGTACGCGCGGGACCCGCCGCCCGCCAAGCTGCCCGCGAGGGCGGTGTCGATCTCGGCTCGGTCGCCGGAACGGGCAAGGGCGGTCGCGTCACCCGCGCCGATGTCGAGCGTACCGGCATGAAGCCGCCCATGGCCACGCCTGCAGTGGCCAAGGCGCCCGCAGGGCCTGTGGTTGCAGCCGGAGGGACCGAGCGCGTCCCGATGTCGCCGCTGCGTCGGACCATTGCCCGCCGCCTCGTCGAGGCGCAGCAGACCGCCGCCATGCTCACGACCTTCCAAGAGGTCGACATGAGTGCTGTCATGAGCCTGCGCAAGCGGCACCAAGAGGCCTTCGTGGCCCGCCACGGTCGCAAGGTCGGGTTCATGAGCTTCTTTGTCAAGGCGACCATCGAAGCATTGAAGCGATTCCCGGCGGTCAATGCCGAGATCGATGGCAACGACATCGTCTATAAGAACTTCTACAATATCGGCGTCGCCGTGTCGGGTGCCAAGGGCCTGGTCGTGCCGGTGGTTCGCAACGCCGACCAGCTCTCGTTCGCGGGTACCGAGGCCGCCATCGCGGAGCTCGCCGGCAAGGCGCGCGACAACAAGCTCTCGATCGCGGACTTCCAAGACGGCACGTTCACCATCAGCAACGGTGGTGTGTTCGGTTCGATGCTCTCGACACCGATCCTGAACCCGCCCCAGGTCGGCATCCTCGGCATGCACAACATCGTGCAGCGCCCAGTGGCCATCGACGGAAAGGTCGAAATCCGTCCGATCATGTACCTGGCACTGTCCTACGACCATCGCATCATCGATGGACGCGAGGCCGTCGGCTTCCTGAAGGCCATCAAGGAAGGCATCGAGGCCCCAGAGCGCATTCTGCTCGAGATCTGAGGCCGCGAAGGCCTCACTGAATGAGCGCTCACTCTGTGGAACGCATTTGCAGGGTTTAACCTAGCTTTTCGGTCTCGCGCCCCGCACGTTCTGCAAATTCTCCTTTTTCCGTGTCGCTGAAAGTGAGCTTTGCAGGGGTGTTGTGCGATCGACCTCTAGCGAAGGTTGACGGTGCGAGAGACAATGGCCTCACGCTTTGTATGAGGTCCTCCATGCCGACCGTTCCTCCTTCTCCGACTCGCCTGTTCACGGCGCCGCCACGTCCGCGTCGCCGGCCGACTCCGGTCGCGCAGGACGCAGTGCCGGCCAAGCCCGTCGCGCAGGACAAGAAGAAGAACTAGCGGTCGAGACGTTCGGCCCGTCGTGTTCGGCGGTGCGCCCGCGAGGCCGAACCCTAGCGCCTTAGACGTGCGCTGGGGTCTCGGTGTAGGTCTCGTCGTCAGCGAAGGGCTCGAGCTCGTCCTCGATGGCCCGGCGGACGCCGCGAACGGTGTAGCCGTCAGGCACGATGACCATCGGAACGTCGGCCTTCGCGCAGGCATCGTCGACCGGCTGTTCGAGCGCCGCCGCTGCGTGGGCTCCGAGGAACAGGACGAGGTCGATGGCGCCGGTCTCGATGCGGCGGACGATAGAGCCTTCGCGACGCGCATCGGCGGGGTCCCAGGTCACCTTCGAGAAGTCGAAGGCGTCCTTGAGTGCGGCCGCGGCGGTCGCGGAGGGCTCGCCGCCGAGTAGCAGCACATGCTGCCCTTCGGCGTATCCGTTCCATTCCCAGTCGATCGGCACGAAGTCCATCGTGTCCCCGCCGGCCACGGGGCTGTCGACCTGAAGGCGGTCGAGCACCCGGCGAAGCAGGGTCTGGTAGGGCGTTCCCTCGAGCACGGTGGGGTCGGCGAGGAAGAGCTCGGCGAGGGCCGGATCGCTCTGGCTCATGCCGGCGGCGAGGGCTGCCCCGAGCTGGTCGAGGAAGCCGGGGTCGTTCGAGTCCATCGCGTAGCGCAGGCGCTCGAGGGGATCGACGCTCGACGCGCGGGCCGGTGTGAGCATGCCCTGCAGCGCTTCGATGTGGTAGAGCGTGTCTTGGCGCCAGGAGCCGCCATCGGGCGTGGCACCGCGGGCCAGGCCATTGACCCAGCCAGGGCGATTTTCACGCGACCAGTGCGAGAGTCGGCTGATCAGACCCACAATCTGCGGCTCGCGAAGCGGGCGGCCGAAGTCGTCGTTGGTCTCTTGCATGTCGCGCATCCAGGCCACGACGGCACCGACCAAGTGACGCTGGGCCTTTGTGGGGACGTCGAGCCAGCGGTTGCAGTGGGTGGCGGTGTAGCGAAGGCGTTCGTAGGTCTCGAGGAAGGCCTCGAGGTTGCGCGGGGGCTCGGGATTGCCGAGCTCTGCCACAAATTCGGCGAGGCGCGTGCGGTCCTCGGTCGGGGGCGCGGCGGGGGCCTGCCGGACCACGCGTCGACGAGCCACGCGCACCACAGGCTCCACCGGAGCGGGGGCACTGGCGGCGGGGGTCGGAGCGGCCTCTTGGGTCGCTTCACCCTGGGTGAGGCTGTGGCCGGCCATGACCTGTTCGGCCACGAGGGTGCCGATGCGGCTCACGAGGGCATCGCGGCGTTCCCAGAGCAGTCGCAGCTCGCTCTCGCCGGTAGGGCGGCTGCTGCGCTGATCGGCGAGTCGGCGGTGAGCTGCTTGAATGAGGTCGGTGACCTCCTGCAACTCAACCTTCAGGCCATCCAACATACGCATGGGACTATGGGACACGATGTCTCCTCAGAGACGAACAGTGTACTCGGTTGTTTGGGGTCCGTCAGCAGTCATCGGCCTGTCACCGCGGGTCGATGTGTTGCACGCCCGGATCGGCAGCGCTGTCACGACGCTAGGGCCTGCCGGGTGGCCAGGCGAGTGATGCCTCACTGTCGGGCGACAGACGTCGGAGTTGCTTGGCGAGCGCGCCATACGTTTCGAGCACGTCTTTGGTCGGCCATTTGCGGAGGTTGCTGACCGCGAACGTGCCCCCGAGGTGTGGCGGGTGCTTGGGGACCAGGCGGTGCGTCAGAGCCAGCGGGCCGAAGGACTCTGCCCAGCGGCTCGCCACCGACTGTCCGATGTCGATCTTTCCGGCCTGCACACGAAGTGCGAAGGCCCCGAGCGACAACGTCAGCGGCTCCAGCTCGCCGGTGATGGCGTTGAGCTTGGCGATGCCGTCTTCTCGGATGCCAATCGGCTGTCCCAGCGCGTCGAGCGCGATGACAAAGAACGGCGGTAGGTCGTAAAAGCGCTTCCACGACCCAATGGCATTGACCTCGCGAACCGAGGGCACGTCGGCGTTCGGCTGCGAGGGAAGAAACAGCAGCGCGCCGTCGTACATCGTGAAGCCGTTGCGCTTGCCGAGTAGCTCGGCCCACTCGATCGCCGCGCTCTCGTTCACCGATGTGGGCACGCTGAGGGCTGCCGTGCCCGCCACAATGGCCTCACTAGCGTCTGGAAACAGAATCTCGGCGGCCTTTGACATGTCAGAATCCTGTCGCGGAGCGGGTTCCCGTGCGCTAGTCTGGGCACCGCACGCCCGAAGTCTGCCTTATGGAGGCAGTCTGGCGCCGCTTCTCTTCGCAATTTCATCTCTTTTTTCTGTTTCTAGGAGAGTCCATGCGCTCCGCACTACTCCTCAGTGCCGTCGCTCTGGCTGGCTGCACCGGCGAGGCCGGCATCACGATCTACAACGTGGCGCCCTCGGTCTCGATCACCGACCCAGTCGATAGCGCCATGTTCGAGGAGGGCGAGACCCTCACCTTCCGTGGCGTCATTGCCGATGACGGGCCGCTGGACGATCTGACCTTCCGCTGGGCCTCGAGCCTCGACGGCGAGCTGGCCTCGCTCGACATCCCCGATGCCGAAGGCAACATCGAGCTCACCACAGCGAATCTCTCGCCGGGCGTACACGTCGTCGAGCTGCAGGCGGTCGACGGCGACGGTCTTGATGGCTCCGACAACGTCACCATCACCATCGACGAGGTGCCCGAGCTTCCAAGCATTCGCGTCGAGCACCCCGCCGTGGGTGAGCAGGGCGTGATGGGCCAGCCCTTTGTGCTGCTCGTGAACGTCTCTGATGCGCAGGATCCGCCAGACCAGCTGGTCGTTGAGGCGAGCTCCAGCCCCACCCCTGGCTTCGTTTGCTACATGGTGCCCGGCGGCACCGGCGATGCGCAGTGCACCGCGAGCTGGGCCGATGCCGGCAGCTACTTGCTGACCTTCACGGTGACCGACACCGACCAGAACACGTCGACGGCGAACGCCACGCTCCAGATTGTCGACCCGCTCGACTTCGACGGCGACAACGACGGCTACACGCCGAACGGTGGTGACTGCAACGACTCGAACGCCACGATGTACCCGGGCGCTCCCGAGATCTGCGACAACCTCGACAACGACTGCAACCCGAACACCCTCATCGACGTCGGCACCGACTGCTTCGACGACGATGGCGACGGACAGTGTGAGGCGCCGCCGTGTGCGAACACCTCCTCGGGTCTTGCCGACTGCAACGACGCTGACGCCACGATCTACAACAACCCGAATGTGCAAGAGCAGATCAACGGCACCGACGATGATTGCGACACGCGCATCGACGAAGACACTTCGGTGTACGACGACGATGGCGACGGCTTCTGCGAGAGCGGAAACTGCATCAACGCGAGCGGTACGCAGCCCGACTGCAACGACAACGCAGCACCGGTCAACCCCGACGCCAACGAAGACTGCAGCACGTCCTACGACGACAACTGCGACGGCTTGACCAACACCCAGAACGCCGTCGGCTGCCAGCACTTCTACCTCGACCAGGACGGCGACACCTACGGCGTGCGCGGCGGCACCGAGTGCTACTGCGACACCGGCGTGCAGCCGTACACCGGCACGAACAGCAACGACTGCTACGACAACAACGCCAACGCGCGTCCGGGTCAGGGCAGCTGGTTCAGTGTGAACCGCGGCGACGGCAGCTTCGACTACAACTGCGATAATGCCCAAGAGAAGCGCTACAACGGCAGCTACAGCCCGTGCTTCGCCGAGTTCGCGCCGTTTACCTGCGAGACCAACAGTGCGGGCTGGACGTCAAGCAATCCGCAATGCGGGTCGAGTGCCAGCTGGGTCGACAGCTGCGACAACAGCTACGACGCGTTCTGCATGGGCGTTTGTATCCTCACCGAGACCTATGCCTCGTGTACCAACTGCTACACCTGTGGCGAGAACTATGAGACGCAGCAGCAGACCTGTCGCTGAGGCGCCTTGAGGCAGAGCGACGGCGGTCCTTCGGGGCCGCCGTTCTTCGTTTCAGTCCTCGAACGGCAGAAAGAGCTGGTGGGGATGCGAGGAGCGCCCACCGCCGAAGCCGCCGAGGCTGACGCCGATCAGCCGGACTGCACGGATGCCGGCTTCGGTCTCATCGAGGAGGGCGACCGCCACGGCTGCAACCTCTCTGCCGTCGGACGTGGGTCTCGGAAGCGTTCGCGACCGGGTGATGGTCGTGAAGTCGGCGTACCGCACCTTGATGACCACGGTCTTGCCCTTCTCGCCTTTTGCGGCGAGACCGTCGCAGATCTTCTCGGCCTGTTCGCGCATGCGCCGGCGTAGCAGCTCGATGTCGTCCACATCTTCCGAGAAGGTGCGCTCAGATCCCCGACTCTTGCGGCCCGTCCGTGCTCTCACCGGCCGAGGGTCATGTCCGTTGGCCATGCGATGCAAGTAGAGGCCGCGCTGACCGATCCGCGCGCTCACCTGGTGCTCCTCGAGGGCCGCGAGGTCGGCCACGGTGCGAATGCCGGCGCTGTGCAGGCGCTTGGCGGTCGCGGGCCCCACGCCCCACAGGCGCTCGATGGGCAGCGGGTGGATGAACTCGAGCACGCGGTGCGGCGGAACCACGGTCAGCCCGTCGGGCTTGCGGTAGTCGCTGGCGATCTTGGCCACGAACTTCATGGGCGCGACGCCGGCCGATGCGGTGAGATGCAGTTCCTCGAAGATGCGCTTTCGAACGATCTTCGCGACCTCGGTGCCGGTGCTTAGGCCGACCTTGTTCTCGGTCACATCGAGGAAGGCCTCGTCCAGCGACAGCCCCTCCACCATCTCGGTGGTGTCGTGGAAGATGGCGAACACCTGGCGCGACACCCTGCGGTACTTGGCGAAGTCACCGCGCAAGAACACGGTCTCGGGGCAGAGCCGCTTGGCCTTCGAGGCGGACATTGCGCTCTTGATGCCAAAGCGACGGGCTTCGTAGGACGCCGCGGCCACGACACCGCGCCCATCCGGAGTTCCACCCACGACGACCGGCCGGCCTCGAAGGGCAGGGTCGTCGCGCTGCTCGACCGAGGCGTAGAACGCGTCCATGTCGACGTGGATGATCTTTCGAGTCATTGGGGCCATTCGCAATCTAGCGCGGTAGGCTGCGGGCCGTGGCACTCGAAACCGGACATGTGGTCGACCGCTATGAGGTCCTGCGAACCCTCGGACAGGGGGGCATGGCGGCGGTCTACCTGGTCCGGCACACGACCCTTGGTTCCGAGCACGCGCTCAAGGTGCTCACCCTCGACCGACCGGGCCTACGCGAGCGCTTGCTGCAAGAAGGCCGCATGCAGGCGGCACTGCGTCACGACTGCGCGGTCACGGTCACCGATGTCATCGACGTCGACGGGGCTCCCGGACTGATTCTCGAGTACGTGGACGGGCCTACGCTCGACGATTGGCTGATCCAGGACCCACCGCGCGAGCTGCGGCTCGACCTGTTTCGCCAGATTGTGGGTGCGGTTCAGGCCGCACACGACATGGGCTTGGTGCACCGCGACCTGAAGCCGGGCAACGTCCTGGTCGAGTCGCGGCCCGAGGGCCCACGAGCCAAGGTGACCGACTTCGGTATTGCCAAGGCGCTCTCCGAGGACGAAGGGGCCGGCCAGACCCGCTCGGGAACGGCGATGGGCACGCCCGCCTACATGGCGCCAGAGCAGATGCGCGACGCCTCGACCGTGGACCACCGCGCGGATGTGTGGGCACTCGGCGCCATCCTCTACGAGCTGATGACCGGCCAGGTTGCGCTCGGGCAGGGGACCCTGGTCGAGACCTGGGAGCGCGCCAAGACCGCGGACTTTGAGGACCCTTCAGTCGTGGTGCCGGACCTCCCATCGCAGGTGGCGGCGGCCATTCGCTCCTCGCTCGAGCCGGACCGCGACAAGCGGGTGGCGAGCTGCACGGCCCTGTTGACGCTTCTCGATGGTGGTCAGGCGGAGACCCCGGACTTTGCGTTCCCGGTTCCGCCGCCGAAGCCGGGACTCAAGCGGCAGCACCTGATCGGGATTGCGGCTGTGGCCGCGGTCGCGCTGTTCTGCGGCCTCGGAACAGTTTCGCTGGGAGTGCTGTCGAGTCTCGGCGGCTCGGAACCTGAAGCCTGCGAGACGGGATGGTTTGGGACGGTCGGCTACGCCCGCGCGAGCGCACTGTTTCGCTGGTCCGAGGGCGATGAGTGGCGCCTTCCGCGACGCATCGATGTGTATGGGTCGGTTCCGCGAACGGCCGACGATGGGCACGTCGTCTGCTACTTGCCGGCCGGGAGCAAGGTCACGGTGTCTGACGACCCGATTCGGGCGCACGGACGTACCTGGGTCGAGGTCGGCGCGCGTGGCTTCGAGCTCCCCGACTAGAGACCGCGCTGGTACCGGCGCATCCAGTCGAGGTTGAGCGAATCGGCCTGCTTCTCGATGGACGCTGCGTGTACGCCGATCGCCTCAGCGCCCTGCACCCGAATGTGCCTCAGGGCCTCGCGAACAGCGGTGGCGCGGGCCTGATGCAGGCGTTCGTAAGTAAGGTGAAGCACGTCTTCACCAGCGAGGACGTCGTCCCACCAGGCTTCGTCGCGCTCGATGGTGCGAAGGCGACGGCCGATGGCGTTTCGCGAGTAGCGGGGCGGCAGGGACCAGCTGCTTCCCTGGTGTGAGGCCCATCGACCTGTCTGGAGCGCGCGTTCCCAAGAAACCGCTTGAGCGAGTCGGTCGGCTCGAACGATCCGAATCCAGCGGATGGGGCCGAGGGCGCTCTCCATGGAGCGGGTCCCGAACCAGCGTCGGTGGTGGTGGGCATGAATCTTCATGCCGAACCAGCCGGTCGCGGAGGTACGGCGTCGCATCACCCGCTCGAGGTGGGCCGTGACCCGTGCTTCGCCCCATCCGAGCCGTCCGGCGAGGGCCAGAGCGGGGCCCGACAGTGCCCGATGGCGAAGGCTCGAAGCCATGCCGCCGAGGCGAACTTCCCAGTCCCGAATCTGCATGGGATTGAGGTACTCCTTGGGTGCGCCGACCATGCCCGTGTCCCACAGCGAGCGGCAGAGCAGGGTGGAGCCGGTCCGCGGCGTCGACGCGATCACATAGATGGCGCGGGGCGCGGTGGTGCGGGGCAGGTCCCAGGATGGACCATTTCGCGGATCGAGGAGCATGCCGATGCATAGCCTGCTGTTCGTGGGGCTTCGATGTTGACACTCGGATCACCCAAGGATCCGCCTCAGCTGCTAGTGTGCCGGCCAGTCACGCGTCCAGGAGACCCCGGATGAAGCACCTCGTCGTCCTCGCCCTTCTTCTTCCCACCACCGCCTCGGCCGGTGGGTACTTCTTCTCTGACTCTGGCATCGTCTCGCTGTCACGTGGTGGCGCCTGGGTCGCGGGTGCAGACAACCAGTTTGCCCAGCGCTACAACCCAGCGGGCCTCATCAAGGTCGAGCGGCCGACGGTGAACCTCGGCTGGGCGGGCGTGAACCAGTCCGTGAAGTTCGACGCGCGCGACGAGGACAACGACCCGACCGAGAGCTGTGAAGACGCCGACGGGGACCTGGTCGAGTGCGAGCAGGTCGTCAATGAAGCGTCGCCGTTCAGCGTGCCGCAGATTGGCTTCGCCATGCCGTTCTCGATTGGTGACCAGGACTTTGGCCTGGCCTTCGGTATGCACTCGCCCTTCGCGCCCAGCTACGCCTACGCCGAAGAGGGAGCCCAGCGCTACGGCGTCAAAGACTCCTCCATCTACCAGTTCTCCTTCGGGCCGAGCTTGGCCTGGCGACCGCACCCGATCGTGACCATCGGAGCCGGCTTCAACATGCAGATGTTCTGGGTCGAGCAGACCCTCGACATCACCACCTTTGGTCGCGCCGACCCGTCCAACGACGTGGGCATCACCCTGAAGGCCGGCGACTACGTGACGCCCGGTTTCGACGTCGGCGTGCTCATCGAGCCGGTCGAGCAGGTCTCCATCGGTCTGTCGATGATGCCGGGCAGCAAGTACGACGCCTCCGGATCGGTGGGCATCTCATTCGAGGGCAATGCGCTCGAGCTCGGTTCTTTTCAGGACGGCGACTGCGAGCTTCCCGGCGACTTTGCGGAAGGCGATGAAGGCTGCCAGAGCGAGGATGGAATTACCCTGGCGATTCAGCTGCCCATGGTGCTTCGCGCTGGTGTGGCGGTCCGTCCGGTCCCCGAGCTCGAGGTCGAGGTCGCCTTTGTGTACCAGCAGTGGAGCACGATGACGGACCTGGTCGTAGACGATGTGGACGTCAGCATCATCAACCCGCTCACCTCCGAGGTGGAGCAGGTCGATTCCCAGTTTGTGATTCCCCAGTCCCTGCACGACACCTGGTCGATTCGCTTGGGTGGCCAGTACCGCATCAACGATTTGCTCGAAGTGCGCGCCGGTGGCTTCTACGAGCCCAGCGCGGTGGACCCCGAGCACGTGACCGTGAGCCTGGTCGATGGCGACAAGATTCAGCTCGGCGGTGGCGGCAGCTTCTACATCAACGATGAGGCCCTGCGCATCGACATCGCGGGCGCCGGCATCCTGATGAGCGACATCGACATCACCGACTCCGAGGTCCACCTCACCAACGCCAACGTGCTCAACGACGACACCGTGGTGGTCGGCAACGGCACCTACAAGACCGGCGGCTGGATGGTCGGCCTGCAGGCGAGCTACGCCTTCGGCCAGCGCAAGCGCGAGGAAATGTAGGCGTCACTGCCCGTAAGTGAGGCCAGGCCCGAATTGGGCGAGAGTGGGGCATGCTCACTCTTCCCCAGTGGCGTCAGGTAGCTGGCGTGCTCGTCATTCTCGTGCTGATCGCGGTGCGCTTGAACCGGGACCTGCCGCAGCTCTCGCTGTTCGCGCACTAGTTCAATGCTGCAGAGGCCGCAGCAGTCCGCCGCTGATCAGGGACAGCAGCTCTTTCGAGAGCGCGTGCACGTCGATCGGCTCGTTGTAGAGCCGCGCTTGGAAGACCGGCTCCTTGAGGAGCCCGAGTAGGCACCGCGCAAGCAGTCGCGTGTCGCCAGCCCGAACGACCCCGAGGGTCTGGCCCGTCTTGAGTGCGGTCTCGATACGCTGGGTAGCGCCGCTGTAGAAGCTGCGCAGGGCTTCGTCGCCCTCGTCATCGATACCCGCCGCCTCAGAGAAGAGCACGCGCAGTACATCCTCGGCCATGATGGCGCTGACGAGTCGCTCGAGGTTGGCGCGCACCTGCTCGGCGATGTCGCGCTGCACGTCGATGGGCTCGATGACGCCGACGACCTCGGTCATCATCTCGCTGAGGACCGCCGCGAACACTTCGCGCTTGCTGTCGAAGTAGTTGTAGAAGGTGCCGCGCGAGCAGCCGACCCGCTTGACGATGTCGCCAATGCCGGAGGCGTGGTAGCCGCGTGACGCAAACACCGCCCGCGAGGCCGTGAGGAGCTCGGCGCGGCGCTCGTCGGGTTGTAGCACTCGTCGCATGGGGGCCCGTTAGCTCGTGTGGGCTGCTACTGCAGCGTTCCGTCGGCGTGACCGGTGTAGTCCGTGCCGCCGAGGCCGAAGCCGAGGGTCGAGTCCCACTGGTAGTCGAGGCTTCCCTGGCCGATGGTTCCCGTGACCGAGATCGAGGTGGAGGAGTTGCGCTCCTCGACGGTGACGGTGCCCGTGAGGACGCCGCTGATGGCGTCGCCGACGAAGGTCACGGGGAAGTCGCGCCAGCCCGCTTCCCAGCCGCCTTCGCAGACCGCCGAGCCCTCGGTGGAGCCGTCGGCAGCGACGGTGTGGGTCAGCGTGCCCGTGCAGTAGTCGACGGAACCGCCGATGGTGGTCTGCCCAGTGAAGGTGACGGTGCCGGCGTAGGTGCCCTCGTAGGGCGAGGTGGTGTCGGTGTCGGTGTCGGCATCCGTGTCCGCGTCTGCGTCGGTGTCGGCATCCGCATCGGTGTCCGCATCCGCGTCGGTGTCAGCATCGGCATCGGTGTCGGCGTCAGCGTCCGTGTCGGCATCCGCGTCGGTGTCAGCATCGGTGTCGGTGTCGGTGTCGGTGTCGGTGTCCGTCTCGACGACGTCATCGCCTTCGGAGATGGTGGCTCCGGTGACGCAACCGAGTAGGAACAGGAGGGGGAATACGCGCATTTAGGGTCCTTGTGAACGTACAGGATGAGCTACCCCATGGTGGATGTCAACGCTGCGAACCCGTGCAGGTCCGGACCTGCGGGCGATCGCTGCCGTGGTGCCCGTGAGCGACTGCGGCACGTCGATCCACGCTATGCTGGGCGGCAGAGGAGATGCTGTGATTGACTGGCCTGCCATCTTTGCGAGAGACGTCGCCCCGTCGTTGGCGAACTTCCAAGCACCGATTCCCACCCCCGTCCTGGGCGGAGCCGGTGGCGCAGTACTCATTGGGTTGGCAATGCTCGGGATGCTGCGCTTTCCGACCAACCTGGCTGGACTGGTGCCCATCGCGATGGTGATCTTTGGCGGCGTGATGGTGCTGCAGGGCAGCGATGCGGCCGCTACCGGTGACACCCTTGTTCGCGAGGGCCGCCTGGTGGCCAAGGACACCCGCGTGACGTCCGAGAAGAACTCATAGGGCTACAGCCGCGAGGAGACGCTCTACGTCCTGCAGGTCGATGTCGCCCGTACGGGCGTACTCACGGCAGATGGCGTGACGCTCAGCGAGGCGAACGCGGGCTCGTGGGAGGCTCTCGTCTCTGAGGAGCAGTACGGCGGCCTCACCGAGGGACAGCAGTTGCTCACGATCAGTCTGCCGACGGGACCTGAAGGCGTCTTCGCCACCGTGCAGGAAGACGGTGCGGTGGTGAAGTAGCGGGCACGACGAGTGTTCTGTCTGCGGTAGAGTCGGCCTTCGGAGGTCTCATGTTCCGCGCGCTGGTTCTGTTCTCACTGCTCGCCTGCGGGACTCCACAGCCGACCGAGCCGACGCCGATTCCCGAGACGGAGTTCGCTGAAGCATTGTCCGTCGATCTCTCGGCGATGACGCGCTCTGAGACGGGTCTCTACATCCAGGTGCTCGAGGCGGGCAGCGGTGACCCATCCGTCTCGGGCGACGCCCTGGGCATCGAGTACACGGTGTGGCGCCCGGATGGAACGCAGCTCGACGCCAATCGACCGGGGGCTCCGCTCAAGATGGTCCTCGGAGAGTCCAAGCTGATCGCGGGATGGATCGAGGGCGTGACGGGCATGCGCCTGGGCGAGAAACGCAAGCTGGTTCTGCCGTACGACCTGGCCTACGGCGAGGAGGGGCGGCCGCCGCGGGTGCCACCGTTCTCAACCCTCATCTTTGAGGTCAAGCTGGCGACACACACGGCCGGAGAGGTGTCCGAGTAGGCCGCCACTCGGTGGAATTGCCCGCCGAGTGGGCGACTACACAGCGTAGGCGAGGTTCGTGGCGATGCCGGCTTCGCGGTGCTTCGGGCGCCAGAACGGGTTGCGGAAGCGACGCTTCTTGGCCAAGCGGGCCCGCAGGCTGTCGCGGGTCAGGCCCTGGGTCTGCAGCGCCTCTTCGAACTCGCGCTGAGCCTTCTGGCGTGCCTTGAACAGCATCATCTGCACGCGGCTGTGGGCGTTGACTTCCTGGTCGCCGGTCGTCTCGATGGGCACGAAGATGGCGTCGGGCCACTGTGCGGTCACCAGGCTCTGCACGCCGTCGGAGACACCGGAGCTGGGCATGCAGCCGAAGGGCTTCACCGACACGGTCATGTGGTTGACCTTGTCCTCGACGAAGTGAATCAGCTTGCCGACTTCCATGTGGCCCTCGCCGCCGCGCACGTCATTGTCGTAGTGCTTGGACGCGAGCTCCGCGATGTGGTCCATGTTCGGCAAGTGGTAGCGGTGCAGACCGAGGATGTTGGCGTAGAGCTGGAAGATGCCCTTGATCGCGTAGTAGCCGCCCTGCAGCTGGAGAAGCTTCTTACGGCCATCCTTGCCGTCGAGGCCCTTGCGCGCCTTGTCATCGTGGCGAAGCACCATGCGCTTCTTGGTGTCGTGGCCGGCTTCCCAGACCATGAACAGCAACCAGTTCGTGATGCCCTGGATGTCGACTTCGGCACCCTCGCGCTCGAGGAAGGCCTGCATGTGGTAGTTGCCGTCGCCTTCGGTGGTCATGGCCCAGAACTCGCCGATCAAGCTCACCACCGGCTTCGGCTCGGTGCGGTCGACCTCGACCTTGGCCAAGCGTCGACGACAGGCCCACATCGCGCGGACGGCGCTGCCCTTGCGGGCGAAGGACTCGGCGAGGATCTGCTTGCAGTCTTCGAGGGCCGCGTTGGTGCTACCTGCGACAACCTCGTAGGGACGCATGCGGTAGCCCTGCAGGTTGAGCACGTCGCCGGCGATCAGCGAGCGCACGACATGCCAGGCGAACTGCGGGTCGATCTTGAGCCCGAGCTCCTTGCCGGTGGCCTGCTGGATGCCGCCCGCCATCTGGAAGGTGAGCACGCGGAATCCGTCGAAGCCCGCATCGCGCAGGGCCTTGCGGTACTCGGTCACGTACATGCCGAAGCGGCAAGGACCGCAGCCACCCGCGGTGAGGAAGATGAAGGAGTCGATGATCTCCTGGGTGGGCACGCCCTCTTCGTCGCGCAGCTTCACCAGGTGCTTCACGAGGTTGCCGACCGTGAAGTAGGTCGGCGAGCACTGGCCTCGGTTGCCGAACTCCTTGCCAAACTGCAGCGACTCCTGGTTCGGCACGTCCATCGTCTGGACTTTGTAGCCGATGCCGCGAAGGGCGTGAGTGACCAAGTAGTCGTGCGCGAGCGAGAGTCCCGAGACCAGAATGGTCGTGTGGGCACGCTGGTCCGCGTAGAACTCCTGCTGCACGTTCTCGACGTATTGCTTGCGGCCGAGGCCCATCTTCTGGGCTTCATCGGCGCTAAACGACGCGAGCTCGGACTCGAGCTCGGCTTGCTCCTCGGGCGAGAGGTCGTCGAGGAGGTCGGTGTGCAATTCGTCCATACAAAGGCTCCAGATGGCTGACTGACTGACGTGTCAGTCACTCTAGCGCAGCCGATGCCCACGTGCAGCGTGAACTCACTGAGGCGAGAAGACGAAGGGCAGCGAGACGATGTCGCCAGCCGTGTCAGCACTACCGAACTTCCAGGTGCGAACCTTGCCAACGAGGCACTCGGCGAAGGCTGAGTCTCCGGTTCCGTTGTTGCCGACCTCGACGGCGGTGGGCCGACCTTTGCGAAGGACCACATCGATCTCGACGCGCCCGCTCAGGCCTGGGTTGGCCTTGCTATGGCGCTGAAAGCAGTAGGTCATCGCGCCTTGGTTCTTGGCGATGGTCGCGCTGATCGCCTCGGCGCCTTCGAGCTCGGCGCCCTGGGGAGGCTGAATGGTCACGGTGCCGGTGAAGGTGCTGTCGACCTGTTCGAGGGTGCTCGAGCCCGATGACGCTCGTCGTTGCTCGATGTCGGCGTCTTCGCGGTCCGCCGTGCCTTCGCGCGTTCCTCCAGGCTCCGGCATGCGGACGTCCTTGCCATCGAGGTTGTCGAGGTAGCCGTCGAGCTCATCCATCGCCGTGTCTGGGCCGCCGGCGAATGCGATGCCGTCCCCGCGGCTGTAGATGTGGCGAATCATCGCGGAGCGGACCTTCAACTCCTCGATGACCGCCTGCTCGGCCTGTGGACTCGGTGGCGTCTCCGGGGTCGCGGCAACCTGCTCGACGGGGGCGGGTTCCGGATCCTCCACCGGCTTCGGGGGTTCCTGTTCCTTCTGAGGCTCCACCACCAGCTCCGCGATCTCGGTCGGCGCAAAGACCGGACGCCGAAAGCGCTCGGGCAAGTCATCGAGGGTGGACTCGGCGACCGTCGCCTGACCGACGAACACCGCGAGAATGCCGGCCATGGCGGCGGAGGTGCCGAGGGTACCGAGGTAGAGCGGATCGTCCTCCTCGATCAGGCGAGGTCGAAAGTCGCCTTGGACACCCACGACCTGGCGCTTGGGAGGGGCCGGCGCGAACTGAAAGAGCACGGTGACTTCGCCAATCGTCAACTTCCCAGCGTCGGCGTCGGTGAGCGGAACCAGCCAATGCTCACCGCGCTTCGTGACGGATGGGTCCTGTCGCAGGCTCGCGAGACTTGCGCGGCCTTCACCCGAAGCAAGGCGTCCGCCCATCGATGCGCTGATGCGCAGGACGCGGTGGCCTCCGACTTCTGTGAACAGGGCGTGCGAACCCTCGCAGCCGGACTCGGCGTACGAGAGGGTAGCGCCGATATCGCTGCCGATAGTCACGGTTCGCCCCTTGGCGATCAGGCGCTGCTCGACCAGCTTCCCCTCTCGCAGCACCCCGAGGCGAAGGACGGTGGCTCTGGGCTCGGGAAGGTCGACGGTGGCCATGGCTGCTCCGGGGTTGCATGCTCGGACCCCAGTCGTGGGCGCCGGTTCGCCGCCTTTTGAAACTGCCGCGAAATTCAGTGACACAGCGACGTCAGAACGCGAGGAACGACCCTTGGCTGGGGCATGCAAAACACCACGTCCGTTGGGGATGCGAACCCGCTCCCCGGCGTCTGCTAGGCTTGTGCTGTGTCAGACCCCACACGCGACCAACTCGAGGCCGACCTGCTGAGGGCTGCGCGGCGAATTGGCCTTGCCCGAGACGACTACGCTCTTCGGCAGGAGATTCCGCGCACCGCCCTTGGACTGGTACCCGCCGATCTCTCGCTCTTGTTCCAAAAGCGCGGGCGAATGGAGACCCTCGGCCGATTTGGTCCGTCGGATCAGGGCGATCGCCTCTGGCTGGAGAGCTGCGCCGAGCAGGTGATCGCTTCGGGGCGGCCCCAGATGTTCGACCACCCGGACGTGCCGACCCGTGAAGGGCGAGGACGCCTGATTGCTGCGCCGGTGCGCATGGTGGGCGGGAAGGGCGCGATCGTCGTTGCCCGAACGACTTCACACAGTTCGCTGCACCACTCGCAAGTGATTCGGCTTGCGCTGTTCAGTCATCTCGCTGGACTCGCCCTGACCGCGGTGAAGGGCAGCGCGCGCGCCGAGGTGTTGGCTGGGCAACTCGAGCATGTGAGTGACCTGGTTTCTGGCGGGCTAGTTCTGCTCGACCCGGCACTGCGCATCATGGCGGTGAACAGCTTTGCCGCCCAGCTTCTCGGCGTCGATGCCGAGGCGGTGGTCGAGCGCAGTCTCGTCGACCTCGATGAGGGTCCGGCGATCAAGGCCTTCTTGCAGTCGCCAAAGCCGATTGTGGACCGCGGTCCGGTGAAGCTCGCGACGGGCCCGGTGAAGATTGGGGTCCGGAGCTGGGATGGCGGCACCGCCCTGGTCCTCGAGGCGGCCGACCTGCCGCCGGCCACGCGGGGACACCACGTGCGCTTCGCCTTTGAGGATCTGGTGGCGGAGGACCCGCGCACTCGCGAGGTCATCGACAAGGCCCGGCGGGCTGCCACTTCGGACGCGACGATTCTGATCACGGGCGAGACGGGTACAGGCAAGGAGCTGCTGGCCCAAGCCGTGCACGCCGGCTCGCGACGTGCTCGACACCCGTTTGTGGCCATCAATGTCGCTGCGATTCCCTCCGAGCTGCTCGAGGCGGAGCTGTTTGGCTATGAGGCTGGCGCGTTTACGGGAGCGCGCGAGTCGGGTCGGCAGGGGCGCTTCGAGCTCGCTGGCCGCGGCACGCTGTTGCTCGACGAGATCGGCGAGATGTCACCGCAGCTTCAGTCCAAGCTGCTGCGCGTGCTTCAAGAGATGCGGGTCGAGCGATTGGGTGGGACCACTCCTCTCGCGGTGCATGCACGCATCGTGGCGACGACGAACAGGGACCTGGAGAAAGAGGTCGCAGCAGGGCGGTTTCGCGCCGATCTGTTCTACCGGCTCAACGTCGTGCACCTGAACCTGCCACCGCTCCGACGCCGGCCCATGGATGTACCCAAGCTCATCGATCGCTACGCAAGGCGGGCCTGCGATGCGCTTGGGCGGCCCCCGGTTCGCATCTCACCAACTGTCCTCGCTCAGCTGCGCCACTATCCGTGGCCCGGCAACATCCGTGAGCTCGCGAACCTGATGACCGGCACCGTCAGCCTGCTGCCGCCGGGCGTCGAGGAGATCATCGAGCTGCCGATCTTCGAGAGCAACCCCGAGTACACGCCGGTGGCGGCACCGATGCGGTCGACCGCCGATGGGCCGGGCGCGGAGGCGGTGATTCCGCTCGAGATTGTCGAGCGTCGCGCCATCGAGCGAGCCCTGATCGTCTTCGCGGGCAACCGCTCTCAGGCCGCAAAGGCACTGGGTCTAGGCCGCACCACGCTGTACTCGAAGATCAAGCAGTACGGCATCGAAACGTGATCGTCGATGGACCTGACGACCCCACCGACGGACGCCGAGGCACTCTTCAACGACGTCCCCGATGGGATCCAGGTGGACCGGGCGCTCGATGAGCTGACCCTCGCATGGACCGAGAATCGCCAGCCGCACTGGCTACGGCGTCACACCCTCAATCTGCTTGGGTTCGGCACGATGGCGGCGGTGATCGGGGTCATGCCGATGGTGGCTGGAGAGACCTCGGTGCTTGCTTGCCTGGCGTCGGCAGGCCTGTTTTTTGGGGGGGCCTACGTGCTCGGCAGCGCCGATGATCTCGTCGGTCACTCGAGGGAGCTAATCCTCGATGGGCTCGGTTTCTCGCTGACCCGAGGGGACCGACAAGAGCGTGTTCTGTGGAGTGATGTCGACGGGATCTCGGTGGTGAACGGGCAAATCGTGTTGGGTACGCGAAGCTCGCTCGAGCTGTTTGTCGCCGACCCGGCCAAGCGCGGCTGGCTGGCGTCGGTGTTGGCCACGCATCGGCCGAGCAGTGCGGCAGAGGGTGAGGTCGATCCGCGACTGCAAGCCCTTCGTGGCGTGTCGAAGCGGGAAGGCTAGGGCCGCATCGCCCGCGTCTTGGCGCCGGTGGTCACCGTGGGCGGACGCTGATGCCCATGCGGTCCGTGAACGCGCTGTCGAAGGTGCCGTGCAGGTTCATGCGGCGGTACACCTCCATCCAGTTGTCCCACTTCGGGAAGGTCGAACGCGCCCAGGGCTCGCCCTCTGCGCTCGCCGGGGCCTCGAGACCCCAGTGGGGACGAACGCCGCGGATGTGAGTGGCGAGCGTGTCGTAGACCTCGGAGTAGAGCAGGTGCCGACCGGCCCGGTAGTCGCGGTATAGCGCGGTCTGCTCGTTGTCCTGAGGCAGGTCTTCGATACGCGGGTTCTTGAGCATCGGCATCTCGATCATGCAGCTGTCACGACCCTCGGCCATCGACAGCCACGCCGGGCTCGATTTCACGAAGCGCAACGCAAAGGGGGAGGTGTGCATCGGGCGGGTGCGCCACATCGAGCGCACCTCGCCCCGGTCGCTCTTGCGAGGGGTTCCGCCCGTGCGCCGGCCCGCGGCAGTCGCGAGAATGATCTCGGCGGCGCGAATGCCCTCGTCGATCGGGACCGACAGCTCGCATCCGGTCGCGTCGAGCGTGAGGCCGAGCTTGAGCACCTCGTTCCAGTTGTCGACGTAGTCGTCGACGTGCTGGCGAGCCATCGAGGACTTGAGCAAGTCCGGGATGCCCCGCGGATTCTGGAGCATGGAGTTCAGGCCCTGGTAGGCGATCCAGCGACCGAAGCCCTTCTTGGCGATGCGCATCGCGAGGGGGCGCTGTGCGTCGCCGCCAGTGGTGCCTTCGGGGACGATGCCGCGAACGGTGAGGACAGCGAGGATGCCACGCTGCGGAATGGAGCGATGGCTGGTGTAGCGCCGCATGTTGTGGCGATAGATCTTGCCGCGCAGGGGCTGCATCTCGACGGGGTAGGGGATGACCAACACCTCGAGGTGGCGCCAGCTGTCTCGGCCTCCGAGGTGCCGGCGAATCGCCTTCTTGGCCTCGGTCCACGGCATCAGCAGGCGTCGCTCGCGCAGGTGGTAGGTGGGCTGGACCTTGAACCGTGCGCTGTAGACCACCCCAAGCGCCCCGAGCGCCACGCCGGCGGCCGCGAGATCGGGACCGCTGAGCTGCTTGAACACGGGCTCACGGTTCGCGTCGAGGGTGCACAGCTCGACCTCTTCCACGAAGCTCGCAAGGTCCCCGAGGTTGCGCCCCGAGCCGTGAGTGCCTGTCGACACGGCCCCGCCGAGCGTCTGGAAGTCGCCGCCACCCATGTTCACCATCGCCTGGTTGCGGTCGTGCAGGTCCTCGGTGATCTGCCAGACGGCGCGGCCGGTCTCGCAGGTGTAGGTGTTGGCGCCGACGGTCGGCAGCGCTCGGTTGAGAAAGCTGGTGCCCAGGATGATATCGCCAGCTTGGGGCGGTACGGCCGGACGGTTGACGTCCGAGACCGAGCGCCACGAGCCCGCCGTGCTCACGCGCATGTTCTTGCGTCCGGCCTCGCGCAGCATGACCGCCAGTGCCTCGCGGGTGTTGGGAAACCACACGCCGCGCTCGAGGTTCTGGGGCATGGCCTCTGCGGGTGGGCGTGCTGCGCCGCGGGCACGGTCGCGCACCTTTCGCGCGTGAAAGAGGCCGGCGAAGGTGTCGGCGTTCGGGGCCAGGGGCTGGGTCGCACCGACATCGCGAAGGGCCTCGATGAGTCCAGCGCCGTGAAGTACCGTCGAGCGCTCGGAGTCGATGAGCTCGAACTCGCCGCGGGCCTCGAGGGCTTCTTGGTAGATGTCCGGATGGTCGGTCGCGAGCTCAGTGAGCTTCGCCATCGCGTCTTCGATGGCGTCGTGATTCGACGGGTCGTTGTCGAACAGCCGCTGCAGGCGATTGAGCTGGCCATCAATGCGGAGGCGGATCATCAGGGCTCCTGAAGAAAGGGAAACGCGTCGGTTGCGGGGTGGCCGGGTCGATCCACGCCGTCGCGGCGCTCGGGGGCGTGC
>JAGSGY010000067.1 GCA_023954855.1 Pseudomonadota bacterium
ACCTGAGCGGAGTCCCAGACACGGGCCATTCACTCCCCGTGATGACCGAAGAGCAGATCCAGCATCACGTTCTAGGGCTGCATGATCTGCTCGACCAGGGCAGCCTCAACGCCCGAAAGTCGTTCCTGCGGGCGTGGATTCAACGGATCGAGGCGAGAGGCTACGATCTGACCATCGTGTACACGATTCCGCCGATGCCAGGCCCCGAAACGACAGAGGGGGAACCCCGACTTAACGAAGTTCCCCCTACTGCAAAGAATGGCTCCCGCTTCTGGATTCGAACCAGAGACCCTCTGATTAACAGTCAGATGCTCTAACCAGCTGAGCTAAGCGGGATCAGTGCCCTTCACCGCAGTAGCCGTGAAGCGCCCCGCCTACTATCCACTCGTTCGAAAGGCGGCAAGCCTCGATCCCCCACCTCCCCACACTGTGAGCCCACTCGCATGATTCCCTGGCTCATCGCCGGCGCGATTCTCGGCCTCGCTGCGGGGCTCTCGCCGGGACCCATGACAGCCCTGGTGATCGGCCAGACCCTACAATTTGGACGCAGCGAGGGCTTCAAGGTCGCCATCGCGCCTGTGCTGACTGATGGTCCCCTTCTGGTGCTCACCGCCTGGCTCGCTCACCGCCTCACTGGCGCCGACACGATCCTCGGTCTGATCTCGCTCGCCGGCGCCGGCTTCCTGACGCTGCTGGCCGTGGAGTCCTTCCGCGCCGAGCCCCCAAACCCCACCGTCGAGGCGGGAAGTTTGAAGAAGGCCTTGCTCACGAACGTGCTCAACCCGCACCCCTACGTGTTCTGGATCACCGTCGGCGGTCCCACTGTCGCGGCCTCCTGGGCGGAGGGACCCCAGGCCTCGGTCGCGTTCTGCGCCGGCTTCTTCGCGTGCCTGTGCGGGTCGAAGGCAGTGCTAGCCTCCCTCGTCGCCGCCTTCTCGGCGCACGTCGTGGGTCGGCCCTATCGCTGGGTCATGCGCGGTCTTGGGGTGGCGATGTTCGCCTTCGCCGGCGCCTTTCTCTATGACGCCTGGCAGCGCTTGGTCTAGCGACGACGACGCAGCAAGAACGGCGTGAGCAACAGGCCGAAGCCGAGGCTGCCGACGGGGCTCGAGGAACATCCGCAGGCCTTGGCCTCTTCGGGCTCGGGCATCTCGGGCGGAATGATTCCGGGCTCCTCACACCACACGCGAGTGCCATCTTCACAGGCACCGCGCATCTGCGCGTCAATCCAGGGAAGGTACGCATCGACGCGCGTGTCGACACCGCCGGTCTGCGAGCAGTCGGTCATGTCGTACGAGTGGGAGGTGACGCCGATCTGGCGCCAGGTCTCGAGTGACTCAGTCTGGACCTCCATAAACGAGGGGCCTCCGGAGTCGCCGTGGCACTTGCGCACGTCGCCCACCACCTCGCCGACCTTCAGCTCATAGGTTCCGAGCTCGGCGATGTGGCTGACGCCCGCCATCTTGATGCCCACGGTTCCCGCTGGAGGCTGGGTTCCCTGCGCAGTCGCGGTCTGCTGTCCCCAACCGACCACCGACACGGCGTTGCCCTCGAGCACCTGGGCGGCCTCTTCAGCGGTGGGAAGCACGGCCAGTGGGTTCTCGGTCAGCGCCACATCGAGAAACAGCAGCGCAATGTCCGAGTTCTCCGACACACCCAGCCCCATGCCGAAGATGTTGAAGTCGGCGTGGCGTGCGCGGGCCTTGACCCGCACCGCATCGGCAGGGAGCGTGTAGCCAGACAGGTCCGCCTGGCGGCTGAAGTAGAGCTCGGTGGCGTCGATATCGATGCCCTGCTGCTGGTACACCGTGGGATCGATGCAGTGCGCAGCAAGCAGGACCGTGTCGGGGGCAATCAGCGTGGAGCTACAGCCCGCCGAGTAGATGGTCGTCCCAAACGCATTCACGCCCATGACCATCGCGCCGCTCTCGGGCCAGGTGTCGATGGTGGCGGCCTGTCCGTTGATGATGCCCTCTGCAGCGACATCCTCACCATAGGTGAGCTCGAGTCCGTCATCCTCGTAGACACCATTGGCATCCACCGCTTCGGGGAGCGCGTGGGCGGCAGAGAACAGAGCGACAGAGAGAAGCGTAATCATACGGGGGCCTCCAGGGATGCTTGATGTCTCACGAATGAGCCGATCGCAACGCGCCCGCTCTCAACCTTGCGGGATTTTTCCCCCGCTGTCACCACCCACTCCCTCGAGGACGAATCCTCCCCAACCGGGGAATAGAAACGATCGAACGGCCTCTCTCGCCGAAGAAGGCACCGGAGAAGGGCGGCCTCGAAGCCTGACGCCATGAAAGCGCCGAGTGTCAGGGTAAGCTCCAGCCGATGCCCCCTTTTCCGCCAGACCTGACCCACACGTGGGCCGAAGAGGACCTCGACGTTGACGCCGATGGACGGCTGCATGCGGACGACGGTTCGGTCCCGAGCGGCGAGGCGTGGTCTGCGGAGTTGCTTGGAGCGGACCTCGAGCCGACGTACACCCTCGGTCAGGGCGGCACCGCGAACGTGATTGCCGCCACGCAGCACGCCCTCGGCCGAGAAGTCGCCGTCAAGTCGCTGCGCAATGAGCGCGACAACCCCGCCGCAAGGGCCGCGCTGATTCGGGAAGCCAAGGTGCTCGCTCGTCTGGACCACCCCGGGGTCGTACCCGTGCACTTCCTCACGCCCGACGCGACCGGGCGCCCGCAGCTCGTGATGGAAAAGGTCGACGGGCTGCGCTGGAGCGAGCTGATCCGCGACCCAGACCTACTGCGCTCTCTGGGACGCTCGGAGGACCACCTCGAGGAGCACCTGCGCATCTTGCGTCGTGTCTGTGAGGCGCTTCACTACGCCCACGAACGCGGCATCCTGCACCGCGATCTCAAGCCCGACAACGTGATGGTCGGACGCCACGGACAGGTCTGGCTGATGGACTGGGGCATGGCGGTGGCCATTGCGAGCCCCGCCGACACGTGGCTTCGGCCGGCGCATCGCATTCGACAAGTCGCCGGAACCCCCGGCTACCTCGCACCCGAGATGGCGCTCGGTCAGGGCGACCAGATCGGGCGGCACACCGACGTCTACCAGGTCGGCGCAACCTTGCATCAGGTACTCACCGGGTCCATGCGTCATCCAGGCGAGGACGTGCTCGGAAAGCTCGCAGCGGCCGTGGTCTCAGTGCCGCATACCTACGAGGAGGAGGTCCCGCCCAAGCTGGCCGAGATCGCAAACACGTGCTGCGCCCAAGACCCCGAGGACCGATACGCCTCTGCCGCCGAAGTCCTCGCCGCACTGCGCGCCTACCGCGAAGAGAGCGGCGCCCGCGACATCGCTATGGACGCCCACCGCCTGGCCGACGAGATGTTGCAAGCCATCGCAGCGCGCAGCTACTCGCCCGCCCTCTCATCCAGCCTGGACGAAGTGCGCTTTGCCTACGCTCAGGCCCTTCGCCTCGCGCCCTCGAGCACCGCAATACAGGCCGAGCTGCAGCGGTTTCTCGTCACCACCGCCACAGCCGCCCTCGACGTGGACGACCTCGACGCCGCTGCTCGCTGCCTCGACAGTCTTCCCGAGCCGGACCCCGCTCTCTCGAAACGCATTCATCTCGCCAGACGCGAGCGGGCCGAGCGAAGCGCTGAGTTTGCGGTCCTCCGTGACCTGCACGACGTGAGCTCACCCGGCCGCAAGCGCCAGCTGTACTTCGCCGGTGTCGCGATCTCGAGCCTGATCTGGTTCACCTTGGTCGACTACGGCGTGCAGCAGGGCTGGTGGCTCTCGAACCACCTCACGCTCATCCTCGCCTTCGCCTCGGTCACCGTGCTGTTCGGCTTGGTCGGCGCGCGCCTCATCCCGGCCGAGACGCTGTCCCGCGGCAACACCATCATGCGCCGCGCCCTGAAGATCCGCGTGTTTGGCGCCGTGCCCTTCTACGCTCTCGCAGGCGCGCTTGGCTCCACCGTGCCGATCACCCTGGGGCTGCACATGCTGCTGCAGGGCAGCCACATCCTCGTCGTCACCAACTTCCTCGGCGGCGATGGCGGGCTTCGCAAGGCCTCGGCGCCGAGCGTGGCGGCCTCCCTCATCTACTTCGCCGCAGCCGGCGTCATGACGGTCGCTCCCGAGGTCCCCTTCCTCGTCTTCGGTGCCGCGACGGGCGGTGCCCAGGCCATGCTCGGCATGCGCGACCGGCGAATGCGACAGACGACCACCGACGCACGTTGACCGAGCCTCGCGTTACGCAGCCTGCATGAAACGTGGATTCATCGGTCTTCTCGTCGCTATTGGAGTCCTCGCCGGGCTCGCCTTCACCTCGGTGCAGGTCGCCATCGGCATGCCGGGACGCACCCACAAGGGTGAGCTTCCCCCGCTCACCGCCGTCGAGACCGAGCGCGTCGAGCGGCTGGCCCACGACATCGAGACCCTCGCCGTCACCATCGGCGAGCGCAATCTCGCCAACGCCCCCCACGCCCTCGAAGAAGCCGAGCAGTTCATCGCTCAGTCCTTCGGCGAGCTCGGGTACGAGGTGCGTCGCGAGCCCTACACCGTCGAGGCCGTCGAAGTCGCGAACCTCGTGGCCGAGCTGCCCGGCAGCGACGAGATTGTCGTCATCGGAGCCCACTACGACAGCGCGCCGGGCACGCCTGGAGCCGACGACAACGCCACTGGAGTCGCGGCCATGCTCGCGCTCGCCACCGAGCTTCGCGACGCCAAGCCCACCGCCACGCTCCGCTTCGTGGCGTTCACGAACGAAGAGCCTCCATGGTTCCACGGGCCCGAGATGGGAAGCCGCCAGTACGCCACAGCTGCTCGGGAGCGGGGCGACAACGTCGTCGCCATGCTGTCCCTCGAGACCCTGGGCTACTACCGCGACGAGCCGGGCACCCAGCACTACCCAAGCCCGTTCAGCTTGCTCTACCCCGACACGGGCAACTTCATCGGCTTCATCGCCAACCCGAAGAGTCGGCCGCTCGTCCGCCGCTGTGTGCGCACGTTCCGCGAGCACGTGGACTTCCCCTCACAAGGAGCGGCCCTGCCGGCGAGCATCCAGGGCATCGGCTGGTCCGACCATCGCTCCTTTTGGGAGAACGGCTACCAGGCCGTGATGGTGACCGACACCGCCCCGAACCGGAATCCGCACTACCACGAGCCGACGGACCTTCCCGTCGAGCTCGACATCCAGCGCTTGAGTCGCGTCGTGACCGGACTCAAGGCCGTGGTCGAAGACCTCAGCGGCATCGAGCCCTAGGTCGCTCTACTTTGCGGGGACCCAAGCCTCGTCGGCGACGAGCACGCTGCCGTTCGGGTCGAGGCGAATGACGCCGGCCACGAACAAGGTGCCCTCGGAGTAGGCCTGCCAGACCGCCTCGTTCTCGACGGTGTCGAGGTCGAGCGCCGAGAGGTCGAGACCGGCGACCGCCTGCGTGTTCCCGTGTCCGACCGTGATCAGGTCCGTCGAGAAGCACGGCGTGGTGATGCAGCGGATGCCGTTGTCGCTCGCGCCGTGCACGGTGCCCTGGTAGAAGCCGTCGTCGACCGCCACCCAGACATCGCCGCTGGCCTTGAAGGTGCCGAGCTTGCCAAAGCTGCCGAAGCGGCGCGCCCCCAGGCGTCCCGCGACGATCAGGCCGGCGCCATCTGCCGAGGGGCTGGCGGTGCCAGCTAGGTCCATGTCGGCGACGTAGCAGACATCCGAGGGGCCGCCGTCCTTGCAGCGCGTGGACTCGGCGTTGATCTCGGTCACCCAGTCACCGCCACAGAGCGGGCTGACGCAGCGACGCTGGTCAGGGGTCGTGGAGTACAGCTCGAGCGTGCGGCCGCGCATCGCCGCGTCTTCGTGCAGCTCGGCGACGGTGGAGGTTCCGCCACATGCGGCGAGAAGAAGAACAGCGGGAAGAGTGCGAATCATAGAAGCTCCAGGCCGCCAAAGTGGCAGACGAGTGGGTGCAAGGCGGCGCGGATATCCGCCGAATCCAGGGGTCGCAAGCCGGTATTTCGCCCCCTCGACGATGAGCCGCGCGGACGAGCCTAGCCAGCGAATCGGCGAAGATCAGAGTGCTTCGGGAATCTGCAGCCTGTCCCATGCCACCGTCGGTCACCGCCTGGCCGACGCCCCCGCCTTATGCTGGGGTTCCCACCCGAGACTGCATGCCTGAAGCCCTCGAATCCCTGACCAGCTACCCGTCGCTGTTCATCCTCTGCTTTCTGTGTGGACTCGCGATTCCACTCCCCGAAGACGTGCCCCAGCTCTTCGCCGGCATGCAGATCGCCAGAGGCAAGCTCGAGTGGCTGCCCGCCATCGCCGCGGCGATTCTCGGAGTGTTCGTGCGCGACCTGCTGTTCTTCGGGCTGGGACAGCGCCTGGGCGAGCGTGCCTTGGTCAGTCCCCTCGCCCAGCGGCTGATCGGCGAAGCCCGCATTGAGCGCGCCCGAGAAGGCGTGCGGGGACGCGGCCCGGTGGCGGTGCTCATTGGACGCATCTCGATTGGCGTGCGGGTGTCGACCTTCTTTGTCTCGGGCGCCATGGGCGTGCGTACTCGCGACTTCGTGCTCTGGGATGGCCTTGCACTGCTTGTGACCACGCCATTGCTGCTCGCACTGGGCTTCTGGTTTGGTCAGCCAGTGCTGGATGGTGCGCTGTACATCGCGAGCCGCGCGAGCTGGGCCGTTCCGGCGCTGGTCATCGCGCTGATCGGCGTGTGGTGGTGGCGGAGCGCGTCCCCGAGCAACTAGGCCACGCGTCTCCCGCTCGATCGTACACTCCGCTCGATGCTCCGCTCCCCCGTCCTCCGAAACCTCGTATTGCTCGTGCTGTTCATGGCAGGAGCCATTCTCGCGGTGACGGCGTTTAGCGCTCGGCAGGAACAGCAGGACCTCGCCCACCTGGCGATCGAACACAGCCGGGCACGCACAGATGCCGAGCTGGAGCGCTTCTTCGGCCCGGTCGAGGCAAACCTCGGGGTCGTGACACGGTGGGGTGAAGCCGAGCTGCTGGACCTCGACCAAACCGAGGCCCTCAACGCACGGCTCATCCCCTTGCTCGAGTCGATTCCGCACGCGACCTCGATGCTCATCGGCAACACCCGAGGCGAGGAGTACCTGCTGCTCCGCGACGGCGAGACGTGGCGCAACCGCATCACGCGCGCCGAAACCAAGCCCGGTGTGGTCCGCTGGCTGCGGTGGTCACGCACCGGCGAGCTGCTCGAAGACGACGAGGTGGCCCTCGACTACGACGGACGCGGTCGCCCGTGGTTCACCGGAGCCCTCGAAGATGACGGCGCCTCTGCACACTGGACCGACCCGTACATCTTCTTCACCACCAAGGACCCGGGCATCACCGCCTCACGCAAGTGGCACGGCGATGTGGAAGACGGCGCGACCTGGGTGGCCGCACTGGACGTGATGCTGGTCGACATCTCGGTGTTCACGTCGGGCATCGACGTCGGCCAGACCGGCAAAGTCTTCGTGCTCGACAATGCCGAGGTGGTGATGGGCCTACCTCGCGACGACCGCTTCGCAGACCGCGACTCCTTCAAGGGCTTTGTGCTCGAGCCGGCCGCCACCCTCGCCCTTCCCGAGCTCGACCAAGCCCTCGCCCAGTGGCATGACGAGGGGCTTGGAACGGCCCGCTTCCGCGCTTCGAACGGCTGGTGGGCCAACTTCCACCCCTTCCCCCTCGGCGACCGCATCGTCACCATCGGGGCACTGGTGCCCGAAGCGGACTTCGCAGCGCGGGCAAACCGCGTTCGAAACCTGACCTTCGGCATCACCCTCGCGGCCCTGTTCTTGGCCATCGTCATGGCCTTCGTGCTCGACCGCGCCTTCCAGCGCCGCCTTGCCGCTGAGGTCGAGAAGGTGCGCCAGCTCGGCCAGTACACCCTCGAGGACAAGCTCGGCTCCGGCGGCATGGGCGAGGTCTACCGCGCCAGCCACGCCATGCTGCGCCGGCCGACGGCCATCAAGCTGCTCCGCGGGCAAGGAGCCGACCACGAGCATGAGCTCGAGCGCTTCGAGCAGGAGGTTCAGCTCACCGCTCAGCTCACGCATCCAAACACCATCGCCATCTACGACTACGGGCGCACACCCGAGAACGTCTTTTACTACGCCATGGAGTACGTCGGCGGACTCGACATGGTCGGCTTGGTGCAGCGCGACGGACCGCTTCCGCCAGAGCGCGTCATCTTCCTGCTCAAGCAGGTCTGCGGAAGCCTCCAGGAAGCCCACGAAGTCGGCCTGGTGCACCGCGACGTCAAGCCCGCAAACATCATGGTCTGCGAGCGGGGAGGCAAGCACGACGTGGTCAAGGTCCTCGACTTCGGCTTGGTGACCGATCTACAGCAGGACAGCGGCGACACGAGCAATCCCCGCGGCATCATCGGCACGCCCAAGTACATGTCGCCCGAGGCGCTCCAGAGTCCCGACCGCATCGACGGACGCAGCGACCTCTACGCGGTCGGAGCCATCGGGGTCTACCTGCTCACCGGCCGCCACGCCTTCGAGGGCGGCTCCGTCGCCGAGGTCTGCGCCGCCCACATCCACGGTGAGCACCTGGTGCCGAGCGAAGTCGTCCCCGGCGTTCCCGCGGACCTCGAGCGGGTGCTGATGGCTGCCCTCAGCCTGCAGCCCTCGGACCGACCGACCAGCGCCGCCGAACTGGCCCTTCGCCTCGACATGTGCGACGACGCCCGCGGCTGGAACGAAGAGCGCGCCGGCAGCTGGTGGAAGCGCTACGGCAAGGGACCGACCCGCACGAAGGTGGAAGTGACCCGCACCGAGCAGACCTTCTCCCTGACCGTCAACTTGGATGAGCGGGCACCCGACGAAAGCGACATCACGGTCACCTGACCGCGGTATGCTCCCCGACACCCTCGCAATCGCAGGAGACACCCGCCATGGGCCTCTTCGAGTTCATCGGTGAGCAGTTCAGTCCCGGGCCCACGCGCGGCTCGGAGCTGCCGGACGTGCCTCGCCATGGTTCGACGCTGTCGGTCCTGGTGCGTGTCGCCGTCGCAAGCGCCCTGGTCGTCGGCGCCCTCGCGGCGGTGTGGTGGGTGCCGGAGACCTCGGACCTCGACATGGTGAGCTACGCCGCCATCGCGCTGTTCCTCTATGTGGTCGTCTCGACCTTTCTCCGTCCCAGGCCTTCGCTCGACAACCTCGGTTGGGCCGGCGGCCTCATCGACAATCCCTTGCGCTACTCCGACGATATCAACCGGACCAAGCTGCTCATCGCGGTGCTCATGTCGCCGGGACGCTTCATCGGCCTGTCGTTCTTCGACCTGCTGCAGTGGGCGACGTCGAGTCGGCACCGGGACTGAGCCATGACCTACACGCTTCGCGTGGGCACGGCCGAGGATGTTCCTGCCCTTCCCGACATCGAGAGGGCCGCGGCAAGCCTATTCGTGGAGGCGGGTATCGGTGGAGACCCGACCGTGATGCCCGAGCCCGAGCTCGTTCGGGCCTGCCAGAGTGGCGGGCTGATCGTCATCGCCGACGCGAGCGACACCCCGGTAGGCTTTGCGGTCCTGGCGGTTCATGACGGCATCGCCCACCTGGCCGAGATGGATGTGCACCCCGAACACCAGCGTCGGGGACTGGGCTCGCGCATGGTCCGTGCCGCGATGGCCTGGTCGACGGACAGAGCGGCGAACACCCTGATCCTGACGACCTATCGAGACCTGCCCTGGAACGGGCCCTTCTACGCCACCCATGGCTTCGCGCCGGTCGAACCCGCGCACTGGACCGCCGCGATGGCCACGATGGCGAAGGCCGAAGGCGTGACCGAAGCCAGCGGTCGCATCGTCATGGAGCTCAAGCTCTAGCTGGGGTCAGCCTCGAGCTGAAAGCGCAGGGTCAGCGTGTTCTCTTCGGGGCAGTCGTCCGTGCAGTTCAGTCGAGACGCGATCACGTCGACCTCGACGACATCTCCGGCAACCGCCGTCGCGAGAGGCTCGAGCTGCCAGGAGCAGAGGTTCTCGTCGTCGGCGCCAAGCCCAAAGAATGGGAACTCGCCCTGGCCCGACGCCAGATCGTCGGAGCTGAGCGTGCACTGCGGGTAGTTGAAGTCGTCGGCGCCATCGTTGCGCATGGTCACCGTGAGCGTCGCAAGCTCACCAGGCTCCCACCGGCCGTCCGCATCCGCATCGGCGATCGTGTCGTAGACCAACGCGAACTGAGCCGTCGAGCTGTCCCCACCCACAGCCGACGGGAAGGTCTCGCTGCCGCTGTCTGACGATCCTGTGTCAGTGGACGTGCCCGTATCCGTCGCTGGCTGAGAGTCGGTGACCGACCCGCCATCGTCGGCACAGCCCACCAGAGCCAAGGTCAGAAGTGCGATGCGCATGATGTCTCTCCGTGTGCCCACCCTACGATAGCCGGCCGTTCTTCGATGAGTAGCGATACATGATGAGCGTCATTGTAAGCGCGTAATTTACAGTCAAGAGACCTTCACTTGCGCATGAATGAGTGGTCATTCACAATAGGGTTCGCATACCTGGAGTCTGCTTGAACGACCTTGGTCTCTACGTCCCCGATACCGAACACGATGCCTGTGGCGTCGGTTTCATCGCCAAACTCGGTGGTGCGAAGTCGCGTGACATCGTCACCGACGCCCTGAACCTGCTGATCCGCATGTCTCACCGCGGAGCGACGGGCTGCGATCCATTCACCGGCGACGGCGCCGGAATCCTCGTGCAGCTCGCGCACCGCTTCTTCAAGCGCAAGGGCCTGGAGCTGGGCATCGAGATGCCGCGACGCCGCCGATACGCCATCGGCATGCTGTTCCTCCCGCGGGATCCCACGGCAAGAGCCGCCTGCGAGGCGCTGGTTGAGAAGATCATCCGTGACGAGGGCCAACGTGTGCTGGGCTGGCGCGACGTACCGATCGACGAAGGCGCTCCCGGCAACATCGCCGTGTCTCGCATGCCGGTGATTCGGCAGATCTACGTCGGACGCCGCCGCGTCGCGCCCTCAGCCTTCGCCCGAAAGCTGTACGTGATCCGCAAGCGGGTCGAGAACGAGGTCAAGGATCAGAAGCTCGATCCCGAGGCCCTGTTCCACATCTGCAGCCTGTCGTCCGAGACGATCGTCTACAAGGGTATGCTCACGCCCGAGCAGGTCCCCGCCTTCTACAAGGACCTGGCTGAGCCCGACTTCGTCAGCGCCATTGCGCTGGTGCACTCACGTTTCTCGACGAACACCCTCCCTACCTGGGACCTCGCCCAGCCGTTCCGCTTCGTCGCCCACAACGGCGAGATCAACACCCTTCGCGGCAACCGAAACTGGATGGCGGCCCGCGGTGCCGTGCTTCGGAGCGCCAAGTTCGACGGTGGACTGGAGCGCCTGCTCCCGATCATCGTGCCGGGGACTAGCGACTCTGCCCAGTTCGACAACATGCTCGAGCTCCTGCACCTAGGAGGTCGCTCGCTGCCACACGCCGCGATGATGATGATCCCCGAGGCCTTCGAGAAAGACGACCAGATGAGTGCGGATCGCCGCGCCTTCTACGACTACAACGCCACGCTCATGGAGCCCTGGGACGGTCCCGCCGCGATTGCGTTCACCGACGGCCACCTCATCGGCGCCACGCTGGATCGCAACGGACTGCGCCCCGCTCGCTACGTCGTCACCGGCGATGACCGCGTCATCCTCGCTTCCGAAGTCGGGGCCATCGACCTCGACGAGTCCGCCATTCGCATGAAGGGCCGCCTGCGTCCCGGCCGCATGCTGATCGTCGACACCGAAGACGGCCGCATTCTCGACGACGACGCCGTGAAGAACGAGATCGTCGGCCGCTTCCCCTACGCGCGCTGGCTCGCGAAGAACGAGTTCCGCTTCGAGGACCTTCCTCCCGCGCCGAGTCCGCCAGCGCTGAAGGGCGACGACCTCGAGCGCCAGATCGCTGCATTTGGCTGGACGGAAGAGGACCTTCAGACGCTCATCGCGCCGCTGTGGCGCCAATCCAAAGAGCCGATTGGGTCGATGGGCAACGACACACCCCTCGCGGTGCTCTCGGACCAAGCCCCCACCCTGTTCGACTACGTCAAGCAGCTCTTCGCCCAGGTGACCAATCCCCCGATTGACCCGATCCGCGAAGAAGCGGTGATGAGCCTGCGCACCTTTGTGGGTGGCGGCGGAAACCCCCTCGAAGAGACGCCCGAGGCCTGCCACCGCATCACCATCGAGAGCCCGGTGCTGACCAACGATCAGCTCGCGGCACTCACCAACTTCGAGGAAGGGGTCTTCGACACGCTCCGCCTCGACGCCGTCTATGACCCCCGCGATGGCGAAGATGCCCTCGAGGTCGCGGTCGACGCGCTCTGTGCCGCGGCCCAGGAGGCGGTGGACGACGGCTACAACGTGCTAATCCTCTCGGACCGCCGGGTCGACGCGCGCTTCGTGCCGATTCCGGCGCTGCTCGCACTCTCGGCAGTGCACCACCACCTGGTTCGCGAGGGCACACGCCTGCTCACCGGCTTGGTCGTCGAGACCGGCGAGCTCCGCGAAGTCCACCACCTCGCGTGCCTGCTCGGCTTTGGGGCGGGTGCTGTCAATCCTTGGCTGCTGCTCGACACCGTGCGCCAGCGCGCCGCCGAGGAGGGCGCAGACCCTGACACGGCGGTCGCCAACGCGCTGAAGGCACTCGGCAAGGGCCTCATGAAGGTCATGTCGAAGATGGGCATCTCGACGGTGCGGTCCTACGCGGGCTCGCAGCTCTTCGAGATCGTTGGACTGCACGCCAGCGTCGTCGACAAGCACTTCCGCGGCACGCCGTCGCGCATTGGAGGCATCGGCCTCCGCGAGCTCGACGCCGAGGCCCGCACCCGCCACGCACGCGGTTACGGCCCAAACCACGCGCTCCAGCCTTCCCGCCCCATCGGCGGCTTCTACCGCTGGCGTCGCCGCGGTGAGCGCCACAAGTGGAACCCGGCCACGATCGCCAGCCTACAGAAGGCCGTTCGCGAGAACGATGCTGAGGCCTGGCGCACCTTCGCGCGCCTCGCCGCCGACGAAGAGGACGGCCCGGTCACGCTTCGTGGCCTGCTCAAGTTCGCCCCCCAGCGCGAGCCCATCGACATCGACGAGGTCGAGCCGGTCCACAGCCTGCTCACCCGCTTTGCGACCGGCGCGATGTCGTTCGGCAGTATCTCCGCTGAGGCCCACGAGACCTTGGCCATCGCCATGAACCGCATCGGCGGAAAGTCGAACAGCGGCGAGGGTGGCGAAGAGCCGTCCCGCTGGGTTCGTCTGCCCAGCGGTGACCTCAAGCGAAGCGCCATCAAGCAAGTCGCCAGCGGCCGCTTTGGTGTGCACGCCGCCTACCTCGCCAACGCCGATGAGATTCAGATCAAGATGGCCCAGGGCGCCAAGCCCGGTGAAGGCGGCCAGCTGCCCGGGCACAAGGTCAGCGAGCGCATCGCCAAGGTGCGCTGCTCGACGCCGGGCGTCACCCTGATCTCGCCGCCCCCACACCACGACATCTACTCGATCGAGGACCTGGCCCAGCTGATCTACGACCTGAAGCTGGCGAATCCCAAGGCCCGCGTCAGCGTGAAGCTCGTCAGCGAGGTCGGCGTCGGCACCATTGCCGCGGGCGTCGCCAAGGCCGGCGCGGACTGCATCGTCATCGCGGGAGCCTCGGGAGGCACGGGTGCCTCGCCGCTCTCATCGCTCCGCCATGCCGGTCTGCCCTGGGAGCTCGGACTCGCCGAAGCCCACCAGGTCTTGGTCCGCAACGGGCTGCGGGGACGGGTGCGCCTTCAAGTCGACGGGGGCATGCGCACCGCGCGTGACGTCGCCATCGGAGCCCTGCTCGGCGCCGAGGAGTTCGGCCTGGCCACGATGGCCCTCATCGCCCTCGGCTGCATCATGCTTCGCAAGTGCCATCTGAACACGTGCAGTGTCGGCATCGCGACCCAGGACACGCGCCTGACCAAGCGCTTCGATGGCGACCCGGACCACATCGTGCGCCTGTTCACCTTCCTCGCCACCGACCTGCGCGAGCAACTGGCGGCGTTTGGTGTGCGCAGTCTCGACGAGCTGGTCGGCCATCCCGAGTGGCTGCGTCACGAGCCGATTGGACACGCCAAGGCCGATAGCCTCGACCTCAGCCCACTGCTGTCGGTCCCCCACCCGGCCAACGAGCTGCCCGCCGAGACCCCGCTGATTCGCACCGAGGGCCAGGAGCACCCCACCGAGGGCGACCTGCTCGATGCCAAGGTGTTTGCCGAAGCGAAGGACGCCATCGAAGGCGGCCCCCGCGCCAATCTCGAGTTCCCCATCGCCAACACCGACCGCAGCGTCGGCACCCTGCTCTCCTACGAGGTGGCCTCGCGTCACGGCACCGTCGGCCTTCCCGAAGACACGGTGCGGGTGCGCTTTACCGGCACAGCCGGCCAGAGCTTCGGCGCTTTCCTCGCTCGCGGCGTGACCTACGACCTGGTCGGTGATGCCAACGACTACGTCGGAAAGGGACTGTCCGGCGGACGCCTCACGCTTCGCCCCCCTCCGGACCGCCGCTACGAGCCCGAGGCGAACATCTTGCTCGGCAACACCGCCCTCTACGGTGCGACAGGCGGCGAACTGTACGCCAATGGCGTCGCCGGCGAGCGCTTTGCGGTGCGCAACAGCGGCGCACGAGCGGTCGTCGAAGGCGTCGGCGACCACGGCTGCGAGTACATGACGGGCGGAGTGGTGCTCGTGCTCGGACCCGTCGGTCGCAACTTCGCGGCGGGCATGTCTGGCGGCATCGCCGTCGTCTTTGACCGTGACGGCAGCTTCCGGGACCGCGTCAATCCCGAGCTGGTCGAGCTCGAGGCCCTCGTCGAGGAGTCCGACCTGTGGCTGGTCCTCGGCATGATCGAGGACCACGTGCGCGCCACCAACTCGCCACTGGCACGCCGCATCCTCGACAACTGGGAGGTCCTGGTTCCCCGCTTCGTGAAGGTGATGCCCACCGAATACAAACGGGTGCTTCAGGACCGAAGAGCCAAACGCCGCCAGCGTCTGGAGGTGGCCAGTGCCTGATGGATTCCTCAAGTTTAGCCGTCAGAATGCACCCAAGCGGCCCGTCGACGAGCGCGTCGGCGACTACGCCGAGGTCGTCACGGCTCGCGACCCCGCAGCCCGCCTCGAGCAAGCCAAGCGCTGCATGGACTGTGGTGTGCCCTTCTGCCACCAGGGATGTCCGCTCGGCAACCCCATCCCCGACTTCAACGAAGCTGTGGCCCGCGGCGACTGGAAGCGCGCCTGGCGACTGCTCTCCGACACGAACGGCTTTCCCGAAGTGACCGGACGCATCTGTCCGGCGCCCTGCGAGTCGGCCTGTGTGCTGGCGATCAACGACGATGCCGTCACCATCGAGCAGATCGAGAAGGAGATCAGCGAGCGCGCCTGGGAGGAAGGCTGGGAGCGCCCGCGTTTGCCCACGAAGAAGACGGGCAAGACCATCGCCATCGTCGGGTCTGGACCCACCGGTCTCGCCGCCGCCCAACAGCTGGCCCGCGCCGGCCACGAGGTCGTGGTCTACGAGCGCGATGACGCCGCTGGCGGCCTGCTTCGCTACGGCATTCCGGACTTCAAGCTCGACAAGGCCGTGCTCGACCGCCGCCTCGAGCAGATGCGCGCCGAGGGCGTGCGCTTCGTCTTTGGCGCCGATGTCGGCGAATCGCCGACGTGGAACGAGCTCAAGCAGCGCTACGACGCGGTTCTCATCGCCACCGGCGCGATGGCCGCCCGCGACATTCAGCTGCCCGGCCGCGACCTGCCGGGTGTCACCTTGGCCATGCCCTACCTCACGGCCCAGAACCGGCGCGTCGCCGGCAAGCTCGTCGAGCCGATCGACGCCAAGGGCAAGCGCGTGATCGTCATCGGTGGCGGCGACACCGGCAGCGACTGCGTCGGCACCGCCCATCGCCAGGGTGCCGCGAGCGTCACCCAGATCGACCTCTTTCCGATGCCTCCCGAGGCACGCAAGACCGGCAATCCGTGGCCCCAGTGGCCCCTGGTGCTGCGCACCTCGACCTCGCACGAGGAAGGTGGCAAGCGCGCCTTCGCGCTGATGACCACCGCGTTCCTCGGCGAAGACTCGGTGACGGGCATCGAGGCGCGCGATGTGCGCATTGAGCGGGGGCTTCCGGTGCCCCATGGCGAAGCCAAGACGCTCGACGCCGACTTGGTCGTGCTTGCGCTCGGCTTCACGGGTCCTCGGACCGAGTCGCTCGTCAAGCAGCTCGGCGTCGCACTGAACGCCCGGGCAGCCGTGCAGACCGAGTCTTTTCGAACCAGCATTCCGGGTGTGTATGCCGCAGGCGACGCTCGTCGCGGTGCCAGCCTGGTGGTGTGGGCCCTCTCTGAGGGGCGCGAAGCGGCGCGGGTCCTCGACGCGGATCTGATGGGCCGGGAGCGCCTGGTCGAGCGCGGCCAGAACCTTCACTTCGGCGGACGCTAGCCGCGCCTACACCTGCGCGTGGCGGCATGACTCGGCCTGAGCGCCGAGCCGCATGATCCGCCTGGTCCGCCGACTCTCGGAGACCCAGCACGCTAGACTAGGGCCCCATGCGGGTCCGTCAAACTGCGCTGGCGGCACCCAGTTTGGCGGCCTATGCACCCAAGTATGACTCCACTCCTCGGAGGACCCCTTGAATCAGCAACGTCAGCAGGCTCCCGCCCAATCCGCGCCAGTGACGGCGCCCGCGCAGTCGGTCTCAGCCCCCGGTGAAGGCAACGCCGCAGCGGCATCGACCGTTCCCGGTGTGGTGACCGAGAACCGTGGTGGCTCCGCCTACACCATCCGCGCCGGCGACACCCTGTGGGGTATTGCCGAGGCCACCTACGGTAGCGGCCGATTCTGGAACGACATCTACCTCGCGAATGTCGCGAAGTGCGCGGATGGCGGCAACCTGATCTTGGTCGGCGATGTGCTCGTGCTGCCGAGCATCGCGGTGCCGAGCGAGCAGCCCGCCCCCCCGATGGACAGCCAATTCGGCGTCTGCGTCGCGGTCGTCCCCACCCTCGAAGTCGAGGACTGGGGCAGCTTCCATGTCTTCCCGAACGCCGCGACTCAGGCCCAGCTCACGGCGGGCCCGAGCGGTGAGCCGGCGATTCGCGAGAACGACATGTTCAACCTGCGGGCGACCTGGACGGCGCACCAGAGCTCGCGCCTCGATGAGCTCGGCCAGTCCGGCGCTGAACTCCCGGCATCCCTTCCCGAGGAGCGCACCGCATTTGTGGCCGTACAGCTCTCCCGCGTGCCCGTCGAGTCGATGGGGACCCACCAGGCCAGCCGCGTCGACGCCGCCATGCTCGCCCTCGGCGAGAACGAGTACCAGATGATCTCCGCACTGGTGGCGGGTGACAACGCTGGAGTCGCGGGCTTCCTGCTCAAGGCCGTCGCTGCGGGCAACTCGGCCGCGGATGTGATCTGGCTGTCCACGCAGATTGCCGGACAGAACCTCGACTGGCTGCAAGACAACCTCACCCTGTCCGACCCGCGTGCCACCGGTGGCGGCGTGACCCAGCAATTCAGCCACACCTGCGGCGTGACGACGGTCCAGGCCATTCGCGGCGACTACGACCCCGTCTACGCGCTGCGCACGCGAAACGCGAACCCCGACATCAACGCCGTCGACTCTTCTGATGCCAACGCCACGAACCCCTCGCTGGCGCAAGAGCAGCAGACCATGACCGAGACGGCCTACGGAGGCACGACCTTCGGCGCACACGCCGGCGTCGGGGCGGACCGCGACAACATCGCCGCGGGCGGTGGACGCTGGGTCGACGACCATCTCAACAGCCTCTCGGACGTCACGGGACTCACCTACGCCACCACCACCGACCCGCCAGCGGCCACGGTCGTGGCGACACTCACGAGCGCCCTCGACAGCGGCATGGAGACGCCGATTGTCATCGGAAACGGCCCCGGTCAGTACACGCACTACGTGCTCGTGACCGAGACGGAGCTCAAGGACGATGGCACCCGCCGCTTCCGCATCCACGACCCGTGGTCCGGCGACACCATGTGGCGCACCGATCAGGACATCCTCAACGGCAACCTGAACATCGCCGGCTCGAACTCCGTCACGGGTATTGAGTCGCCTTCCGTGGTGACCCCCTGATGTCCGAGGACCTGACCGGAGCCGAGCTCCGCGCCCTCAAGCCCGCCGACCTGCTCGCCCAAGGCCTCGTCTCCGAGACCGCGAGCGACGAGACGGGCCTGCGCGACGAGCTGTTCTCGACGGGCGCACTTGCGCTCGCCACCCAGTGCCACGACGGCGGCGTGCCCATCGACGCCCTGCACCTGTCGGCCATCGTGCTGCACCGCGTCGCCGAGCTCGGCAACTACGGCGGCATCGAGCAGACTCGCCTGAAGAGCGACCTCGCGGTGCAGTCCAAGGACCTCGCTGCCCTCGCCGCATGGACCGACGCTTTGGGCGACGCCATCGCGGACACCGCCGATGTGCGGGCTGCGCAGCGTTTGTTCGAGAAGGCGAGCAGCCTCTACGCACTTCGACAGGCGCTGAGGCCGCAGGCATGATGCTTCTGTGGCCGTTCTGGCTCGCCTGTGCCTCGACAAACCCTGGAGTCGCGATGCCTACCGCACTCGACGTCCTCAGCCTCACCCTCGATGGCGAGACCGTGGACCCTGCGGATGAGACTGCGCTACGCGCCGCAGTCGCAAGCTACAACGCAAAGCCCAACCGCACCCGTGCCGAGCTTCCCGACGACCTCAACGTCCGCTGCCTCCAGGCCGACGAGGTGGTCGCCTTCGTAGGCGCGCTCGGCCAAGTCGAGCTCGCAGAGGGCGCTCCCACCGCACTCGAGCTGTCCGCACCTGAACTGGGACTCCGTGCTCTCGACGGCTTCGGCGTCCACACCATCGCCTCGGGCTTTGAGCTCGCCGCTGTGGGGGGAAGCCTCAAGGTGGTCCCAGCCGCCGGCGTCGAAGACGCAGGGGCCGAACTACACGCCTTGATCGCCGTTCGCGCCGCCGCCACCGAGGACGTCACCAAGGCCCTCGCCGCCCGCGACGCACTGCCCGCTGACACGCCGCCGTGGTTCGAGGCCAACCGTACACACGCTTCGACCGTCGGGCGTCTCGCGCTGATCGACTCGTCGCTGCGCATGCTTCTCAAGAAGGCCGCCCCTCTCGCGGCAGGCGCACCTGTTCCCGTCGGCGACGAGTCTTGGGACGCGGCCCGCTTCGAGGCCCTCGCGAAGGAACTCGCTGAGGCAGCGAGCTCCGCACCCGCAGTTGGGGGCATGCCTGGCGGCGCACCCGGTGGTGGAATGCCTGGCGGCGGAATGCCCGGACGCTAACCAGACGGCTACCGCAGCTCAATCACCATGATTGAGACGCAGTGGTCCTCGTCCTGGTCGTGCCAGATGCGCGCGGAGCCCTCGAGGACGAAGTGAAGTCCCCCGTCGACCCGCCCGTCCTGCGCTTCGAGTGTGCCTGTGTCGTTCGCCACCGCATCCCAGAACGCCCTCGGCCCGAGACTCAGACGAGGCGTGATCGGGGCGAACTTTCCGGGGCCGACACTCCAGCTCCGAACGCCAGCGGTCGGCTCGGGGAGGCTCTCGTGGACGAGAACCACTTGTGCGTGTGCGTCAGGTTCAACCGCGTCGGACTCGCGAAGCGCGGCAAGCGCATCGGAACGCAAGACGTAGGCGTACCAGCGCCCGGGCTTGGCCGCGTAGGAGCGGTCGAGTTCGACGTCCCCGAGCCCGATCATCCGCAACACCTCGAAGTGGCCGAGGTCTTCGTAGTGCTCGAGGTCAGCCGTGAGATACGGCGCCTCGGGGTCGCCGATGGAGCCTCGCGTCTGGGTGACGACGAGAGGCCGCTTTGCAGGCGGCTCGACCGCTGCCAGGCGGTCGTGGACCGCACCCGGCGGGTCTTCGTCCCGCGCCGGCTCCATCGAAGCATCCAGGCCCGCCTCGGCAAACCAAGCGTCCAGCGCCTCGAAGCGCTCCTCGTCGTCGTAGAACTCGGTGAGCAGCGCGCCGCAGAGGCTCTGACCCACAAGGCTGAACTGGCCTTCGCTGTCGAGCAGAACCACCGGGCTGTCGTGGAGCTCGCGACCCGCCAAGCCGTGCCAGTACCCGAGGTAGCGCCCGTCTTCGTGCGTGGCGACGAAGGTGATGTGGGTCATGACCTCGCGCATGGCGGCCACGTTCGCGACGACATCGGGACGCGCCAGATCGGCAGCGGTCAGGTAGCTGAAGTCACTCCAAGGCGCAGCCGCAGCGTCCTCGACCATTTGGTAGCCCGTCCACTCCGCGAGGCGAGCACTGTCGCGACGAAGCAGGACCAAGTCAGCCGGAAGCGCCGGAGACGACGCTTCGACCTCGGCCGCACCCGGCGAGACCGGGTCAGGTACCTCCGCGCGCTCTTCCGCATCCGAAGACTGCGTCAGCCACGAAACCAGCACCACCGCCACCACAAGACCCACTGCCAGATAGAGCATGCCGCCTCCGTGCAGCGCATAGCGCAGCGCAGCGCGACGGCTCACTTGCGAGCGCAGTTGTGACCTTCATCACAAGCTACTTGGCCGCCACCGCCTGCCCAGGCATGGCCTGCGCGCCGCGAACCAGACGACCCGGCATCGCGCCGGTAGGCACGCCATTGTCCATGGTCTGCTGGCCCGCCACGAAGGTCGCGACGTAGCCCGTGGCCCGCTGAATCAGGCGACGTCCGCCTGCCGGCAGGTCAAAGGCCATCACGGGCTTGCCGAGCTTGAGCTTGTCGTAGTCGATGATGTTCACATCGGCGCGGTACCCGGGCTTGAGCAGGCCGCGGTCGTTCAAGCCATAGAACGACGCCGTCTCGGAGGTCTGCCGCTTCACGATGTGCTCGAGAGGCAGGGTTCCGCGCTCACGGTCGCGTGCCCAGTAGGTCATCATGAACGTGGGCATGCCGCCGTCACAAATCGCACCGCAGTGCGCACCGCCGTCCGACAGACCCATCTTGATCTGCGGGTGGCTGTGCATCTGGTGGAGGATGTCGAGGTTGCCATCGCTGTAGTTGAACAGCGGGAAGTAGAGGAACCCGGTGCCCTCATCTTCCATCATCAGGTCATACGCGATCTGCTTGGGGTCACGCCCACTCGCCTTGGCCTGCGACGCAAGGGAGAGCTCCGGCTCGGGCTCGTAGTTGCACTCACCGAGGGGGAACATCTTGTTCCAAGACTGCGTGATGTAGGCCTCGAAGAGGGTCGGGTCCTCGGCCTTCTCGGAGAGGATGGCCTCGCGAGTCGCATTGGTCTTGAGCGACGCGAGCGCCTCTTCCCAGGGCAGCTCCATCAAGCGCTTCCAGGTGGGGGTCAGCGCGAAGGGATGTGCAGTGGCACGCCAGGTCATCAGAATGCCGATGGCCCGACCGGCAGCCTGCGCGTACAGTGGAACACCGCGCTCGGCAGCGGCCTCGACACCCTCGATGCCCTTCTTCCACAAGTCCGAGGCGAAGTCGGTCTGCGAGAGGTTGAAGACGACGGGGCGGTTGATGTCGGTCGCAATCTCTTCGAGCCAGCCGAGGTCTTTCGGCACATCCATGTGCTCGTCCGCCACTTCGAAGATGCCCTTTCCGGTCTCGCCGAGCGCCTCGCAGATGCCCTTGAGCTCGCTCACCTTGGCGAAGGTTCCCGCGACGAACACGCCTTCGGCGGTGCGGTGGAGCGGCGTGCGCGAGGTCGAAAAGCCGAGCGCGCCGGCCTCGAGAGACTCGGCGACGTGCTGCTTCATCTCGGCGACCTGCGCCTCGGTGGCCTGGTCGTTCTCGCTCGCGTGAATGCCCATCACGTACCCGCGAAGCGCGGAGTGCGGCACCTGCACGGCAAAGTCGAGGGCGTGCGGGTGCTTGTCGATCGCGTCCATGTACTCGGGGAAGGTCTCCCAGTCCCACTGGATGCCCTCGGAGAGCGCAGAGCCCGGAATGTCCTCGACGCCTTCCATCACGTTGATGAGCCAGTCGCGGTCCTCGGCGCGACAAGGCGCAAAGCCGACGCCGCAGTTGCCCATGATGACCGTGGTCACGCCGTGCCAGCCAGAGGGCGTCAGGTGCGCGTCCCAGGTGATCTGGCCGTCGTAGTGGGTGTGCATGTCGACAAAGCCGGGCGTGACGAGCTGACCTGTCGCGTCAATCTCGCGCTCGCCGGGTCCAAGGTCGGGCCCGACCGCCGCGATGATGCCGCCGTTGAGGGCCACATCGCCCTTGAACGCGGGCTCGCCGCTGCCGTCTACGATGGTGCCACCCCGAATTACGACGTCGAACATGCTGTCTCCTTGACTAAAGTGCGAATACGATTCATATAGTGAATATGGTTCACTCTTCTACTCAACCCGTCGGCAGACGGCAACGCAATCGTGAGCGAAAACTCGCGATTTACCTCGAACAGGCCCTAAACATCGTGATCGAAGGCGGCCTCGACGCCTTGACGATGCCGGGTCTCGCCGATCGCGCGGACACCGCTGTGGGCTCCCTGTACCGCTACTTCACGGGCAAGGACGCCGTGATCGCGGCGCTCCAGGTCCGTGCGGTCAGTGCCTTTGTCGAGCATCTGCTCACCGAGGTCGGGGAGCACTCAGGCATGGAGGCGGTACGGGCCGCATCCGGCACTTGGGCAAGCTTTCGCAGCCATCAGCCGGCCCAGTTTGGCCTCGCCGACCAATCTCTCTCGGACCCGCGGGTGCTCTTGGACGACGCCCAAGACGCAGAGGTCGCCGAGGCGCTACGCCCCGCTCTCGAGCGAGTGCACCGCGCCATTGAAGAGGCCACCCAGAGCGGAGAGCTCGAGCCTGGAGACGCGGTGATGCGCACCCACGCATTGTGGGCGGCCATGCATGGGGCCGAGCACTTCCGCAAGCGCGAGCGCCGCTCCGGCATTGCGGCCGACGAACTGCGACAATCCCTCGTAGACGCCATCCTGCGGGGCTGGGGCTTGAAAAGCGCGGTCTAGGCAGCCAGACCACGCGCCAAATCGCTCGAGACGGCGTACACTGGGCCCATGCGAGCCCTTCCCCTGCTACTGATCCCCGTGCTCGGCGCCTGCAAGGTCGTCGACGCCCCCGAGAACCTCGAAGAGATCCTCGTGTTCGGCTTCGAGCACTTCGATGACGGGGACGAACAGCTCTCGGTGATGTTCGAAGAACTCGTGCCCCTGGTCGACGCACAGGGCGACGCCCTCGCCGAGGGCTATCGCATCGACTCCCTCGATCCGGAGCACCTCGAGGCGGTCGGTGTCGAGGCCCCAGACGTCGAGAACGTGCTCGGAGCCGCCGGACAAGCCGACTACGTGCATGGCCTCGACGACGTGCTCTACGGCGTGACGCTGCCCAACAAGGCCGACCACTACGACAACTACGAGTCGTACGAGGTCACCGAAGACACCGACCTCGACTGCTTTCTGGCCGGGGACTGTGCCGACTACACCATGGCCGTGACCCAGACCGTGAAGGTCCCGATTCTCGGCTCGTCCACGCAACAAGTCGACCAGGTCTACCGCCGGGTCACCACCCCCGACGGCGACGAGTTCGTGATCAGCCGAGTGCTCTCGCCCGATGGCGTCGACTTCAGCGGCACGCTCGTCGAGATCGACCAGCAGTTCCAGCTGTTCGTGATGTACCCCGAGGGCGACGGGCTGCGGCGGGTCGAGGCCTTCTGGGTCGAGGCTCGCGTCATCGGACTCGACGTTCCGGACTCGATGGCCGTCAACAACTTCGCAGGCAGTGTGGACGACCAAGCCGCACGCGTCGATGAGTTCCTCGACTCCCAGTGAAGATCCTCCGTCGCCGCGCTCTGGGCATCGTCATCGGCCTGGCAATCACCGCCTTCTTCGGCTGGCTTCTGCTGTCGGGCATTGACCTCGACAAGGTCTGGGAAGCCGCCGCCAAGGCCAGCGTACCCCTACTCTTGGCCTCGATCGCCACGCGCATCCTCACCTTTGGCTTGGCCACGGCGCGCAGCACCATCGTGTTCTCGGCCATCAAGCCGATCAGCTGGAAGACCCAGCTCGAGAGCTTGGTCATCGCCTTTGTCGGCAACACTGTGCTGCCGTTTCGCCTGGGCCTGATGATGCGGGTCGCGCACCTGAGCCGAGAGGGCGACATTGCACCCGAGACCGCGCTGGGGGCCGTCGGGGCCGAGCGACTTGTGGACGTGAGCGTGCTGCTCACCCTCGCTGCCGTGATGCTGCCCACCCTCACCGAGCGAGGGGCCACGCCCGTCGCAGTCACCGGCGTCGCGGTGGTTCTCGCGGCTGGGGTCGTCTCGGCAGCCATCGTCGCGCCGAGAGCCGAGGAGCTGACCGAACACCTTCCCGACGCGCTTGGACGACGCGTTCTTGGCCTATTCATCGGCATTCGCGCACTCGGAAGCGCGAAGCGGCTCATCCCGACAGTGCTGCTCAGCCTCGGATTCTGGAGCGCGCAGGCCATGGCCGTGCTGCTCTGGCTCGCCGCCTTCGACCTACCGAGCCCGCTCTGGGCGTCAGGAGCCTTCCTCGTACTCGTCGCCTTCGGCGGCATGATTCCATCCGGACCCGCCTTCGCTGGCCCATGGCACTACTTCGCAGCGCTGACGGCCCGCCTGGTCGGTGCTGACGACGTGCAGGCAGCCGCCTTCGCGCTCGTCGCCCACTTCGTGTCCTTCGTACCGCTGACGCTAGTCGGACTGGTGTGGCTCTGGGCGCGCTTTGTGCAGCTGCTCCGTGAGGCCGAGTAGCTACTCGGGCGCTGGTGCCTCATCGTCAGACGCGCCCTCTTCCGGAGCCTCGGCGGGAGGCTTCGTGACGGGCGGAGGCCCCGGCTCGGGCTCGGCGGGCACCAGCTCAGGGGCGGTGATCGGGACAACCGCGTCTTCCTCGGGAGCGGGGGCCGGCTGATCCGGCTGAATTTCGTGGACCGGTTCCTTCTCAGCCCAGTCCGCTCCCCGGTTCTTGTGAGGCCACTCGAACACCAGTCCCATGCCAATGCGCCACGGGAAGTAGGCCCCGACGTCACCATCCACCCAGATTGGAAAGGCGATTCCGGTCTGCGCTTCGAACTTGATCGTCTGCACTCCCACCCGGGCACCGATCATGGGCTCGACCGTGAAGATCTGTCCGGTCGTGCCGGCGCGGTCGGATTGGCTACCGTGAAAGGCCAGGTGGTAGAGACCGCGCGTCGTGAGGCCGAGCGCGAAGAAGTCGGTCTCGAAGCCAATCTCGAACGCGAGGGCGCTGTTCACGAAGGTTCCCTGGCTGCGGTACTGACTCACAGTTCCGTTGACACTCGCCTCAGACTGCGAGTCGGCCGCACCGCCGCCCACTTCGATAAATCCGGCGGCTCGGCCGGGTCCAAACGCCGCATACGTGCCCACGCCACCCCAGGCCGAGGCATAGGTCGGAGTCGGCGCAAACTGAAGGCCTCCGCGCACCGCCACCGAGTCGGTCGCGGCGTAGGACACATCTGCGCTGGAGCCATGGGTACCAATCTGGGCCGAGATCGACCCGTCACCCTGGTCTTCGAGCAACGACAGCGTGCCTGCTTTCGGCACGTAGAACGGCGCACATCCACTACACATGCCAAACAGCACCAACGTGCCCAACTGCGGTCGAAGCATAGAACCTCCGCGCTCACGCTATCCGATGCGACCGGCGGCCGCGCGATGACGTAGCATGCGCCCATGCCCGAGAAGGACGAAAGCCCAGACGACACCTGGTTCGAGGGAGGTGCGGCGGACCAACCGGTTGCCCCCGCGACCTTCGATGAACAGGGCGTGCGCTACCTAGGCGCCGAGCTCATCGGCAAGGGCAGCATGGGACGGGTGCTCTCGGTCCGCGACACCCACCTAGGCCGGCGCATCGCGTACAAAGAGCTGCGCGAGCGCATGCGAGGCGGGGAGCCGGTCACCGAGCAGATCAAGGCGCGCTTCATCCGCGAAGCCCGCATCACCGCTCGCCTCGACCACCCGGCCATCGTCGCCGTCCACGACATCGGCCACACGCCCGAAGGCGGGCTCTACTACACCATGCGCTACGTGCACGGCGACACACTCGAGCAAGCCCTCGTGCAGGCGGGAGACCTCGGGCAGCGCCTCGCCTTGCTTCCGCGCCTGCTCGACGCCTGCCAGGCCATTGCCTATGCCCACGCCCGCGAGGTCGTGCATCGCGACATCAAGCCGGCGAACATCGTGCTCGGCGAGTTCGGTGAGACGGTCGTCGTCGACTGGGGGCTCGCCAAGGAGCTCAGCGACGACCCCAACGACCTCACGGCGCAAGCCGCAGCTTCGTCCTCGTTCGGCGACTCCACGCAGACGTCGCACGGCTCCGTGCTCGGAACGCCCGCGTACATGAGCCCCGAGCAAGCGCGTGGGGAGACCGTCGATGCGGACGAGCGAGCCGATGTCTGGAGCCTTGGCGCGGTGCTCTTCGAGATCCTCGCTGGCCACCGTCTGGTGAGGGACGCGGACCCGAATGAGGCTGTCGAGCGCGTTCGAACCGGCGCCCTGCCCGATCCCGGACACGCCGCTCCCCGGGCCCCTGCCGAGCTGATCGCCATCTGCCGACGTGCGTTGGCCCGCGATCCAGAGGCTCGGTACCCCGACGCCGCCCTCCTGGCCCGCGACCTCGAGGCCTTCCAGTCAGGCGAGATTGTGCGCGCCTACAGCTACACGCCCGTGGAGCGCTTTGTCCGGGCCGCCCAGCGCTATCGACTGCTGTTGCTGGTGTCGACCGTGGCACTCGCGACCGTCGCCGCCATCGCGGTCGGAAGCTTCCAGCGGGTACTCACCGAGCGCGACCGTGCGCGCGACGCCGAAGCTGAGGGGCAGCGTCACCTCGCCGAGGCTCTCGAAGCGGCAGCACGCGTAGCCGCCGGTGAAGGCCGAGACCTCGAAGCCGAGGCCTTTGCGGTCGTTGCGCTCTCCAAAGACGAGCGCCCGCGCATCCGCGGAACCGTGGCGGCCATGCGCGCAAAGAATCCCCCAACACTCACAAGACAGTGGGGCGAGTCCTGTCGCGCCCTCGCCACCGCTGATACCGCCCTGTACTGCGCCACCGAAGGTGCACTCTGGCAGCTCGCCCCCACCCGCGAGAAGCTCGCCGACATCACGGCGCGGCGCTTGGATGCACGTGGCGGCCAACTCATCGCCGTCACCACTGAGGCCACACACCTCTTCCAAGACGGTACCGAAGCGCACAGCTTCCCCATCGAAGAATCTCCAGCTCCAACCGCGCCCGTAGTCCTCGCGGATGGACGCCTGCTCACGGCCGAGAAGAGCCAGATCAGCCTGCGAGAGGCCGATGGCAGCATCGTGTGGTCCGCGCCCGGAAATGGCTCGATGTCGGCACTGTTCGAGTGGCAGGACGAGGTCATCGCCGTGTCGACGTCGCGGGGCATTCGTCGCCACCGCCTCCACGACGGTTCCGAGATCCTCTACGTGCGGCACCAAGCCACCCAAGGGGTGTACACCGGAACGATGCTTGGGGACCGCATCGCCCTGGGTACCGGCAGCGGCGAGCTTCACGTGCTGAACCTGCAGCTCGAGATCGTCGCCAAAGTCGAGCTCGGAAGTCCGATTCTCGAGCTCGAGCTGTCCCCTGACGGTCGCTTCCTCGCGGCCGGACTCGAGGACCAGAGCGTCAAGATCCTCGACGCCGAGACGCTCGCCCCGCTCTACGCCTTGCGCAATCCAGGCCACACCACTCCGATCATCGGCTGGGTCGGTGACACGCTGCTCACGTCCGCACCGGACAAGGCGCTCGAACAGTGGGATTTGAGCCACCTCCGTCCCGCCGCCTACCCGGGTCCAGAGGGACTCTCCGACGTCGCGTTCAACCACGACGCGAGCCGGTTTGCCGCAGCAGACGGCAGCGGCATCGTCAGGGTGTACGACACGGCCACCGGGGTAGAGCTGTCGCGCTTCTCGAGCGGCGAAGGCGTCGCAAACTCACTGAGCTGGGGCCCCGAAGACACGCTGTTCGTCGGCAACGTCATCGGCGGACTCGCGCAGTACGCCATCTCGGGCGAGCGCTTGGAGCTGCTCAACGACGACCCGAGGGCCTGGGCCCGCAGCCTCGAGTGGTCGAGCGCGACCGGCCTGCTCGCGGTCAACCACGCGCCAGAGCTGCACAGATACCCAGTTGGAGGTTCACCCATCAGCGTGTGGACCGATCCCGAGGACGTGCGCCTCTGGGAGCTCGAGATGTCGCCAGACCGCAGCCACGCCGTGTGGACCAACGCCGACGACCACGTCGTCGTCGCGTCCCTTCCCGACTTCGACACCGTCTGGGACCTGCGCCATGTAGCCCCTAGGTCCATCGCCATCGGGCCAAAGGGCGAGTGGATGGCGTGGACCGTCGACTCCCAGGGCATCGAGCTGGTGCGCACCGGCTCAGAGGAGCCCGTCGCGACCGCCGCCACAGACGCCTTTGTCATCGACAATCTCGAGTTCTCGGCAGATGGCACGCTCCTCGCCGTTGCGGGGTGGAGCGGCGAAGCCCTCCTCTACGGACTGCCCGAACTCGAGTTGTTGGCGGTGTTCGAGGGCCACACCCATCGGGTCTCCGACGTCGAGTTCTCACCCGACGGGTCGTTGCTGCTGACAGGAAGCTGGGACTCGAGCGCTCGCTTGTGGGATCTGACGGCGATCCGGACCGAAGGAGCGTCCCTGGTGCGTGAGCTCGCAGCCAAGCGAGGCGTGGCCGTCGAAGGCGCGCACCTGGTACCGGCGAGGTAGATCATGCGCATGCTGACCATCGTTCCCCTGCTGCTGCTTGCCTGTGGACCGGCCGCCCCCGTCGACCCGGCCGACGCGAACGGAACCGTGCTCTACGCGCGAGACAAGGTGCTGGTCGTACAGCACGACGACCCGCTCGGGCGCATCACCGTCGGTGTCGCCCGCTACGCGACGAACTCGGACCTCGAACTCGAGCCCGGTCAGCAGGTCGACCTCTGGCTCAGCGGTGAGTCCCGTCCACGCACGGTCGACCGCAGCGAGGTCACCGGAACCGCCTCATTGCCCGGCAAGTTCAAGCTCGGCGGCTACGACGTGACGGGTACCGTCGTTCGCGTCGACGGGGGCAAGCTCACCCTCGACCACGCCCCCATCGACGGCCTGATGGACGCCATGGTCATGCCCTTCGACGCGGGTCCAGACGTCGCACCCGGCTTCAGCGCCGGAGACACCGTCCGCGCGAAGCTGATTGTCTCGAGCCACGGCTACCGCCTCGTCGAGGTCGAGAAGACCGGCGAGGCCACCGTGGAGCTGCGTACCGACGTGAAGTCGCTCGCCCTCGGCGAGGTCCTCCCCGCCCTCGAAGTCCCCGTCAGCCAAGGCGGAAACTGGGTGGTCGGTGCGGGCCAGCCCAAGCCCACCGCGGTGACCTTCATCTACACGCGCTGCCCAGACCCGAACTTCTGCCCGGCCATTGTCAGTCGCATGGGCGGACTGCAAGAGCGCATCGGCGACAAGGCCCGAATTCTGCTCGTCACCATCGACCCCGACTACGACCACCTCCCCGTCCTCGGCATGTACGGCGGGCTCGTCGGGGCCAAGCCCGAGACCTGGTCCTTTGGTCGCCTGGAACCCATCGAACTCAACCAGCTCGCGCTGCACGCCGGCCTCTCGGTCACGGTCCGCGGCGGTCGCATCAGCCACAAGCTGCGCATGCTGGTCCTCGATGGCGACGGCCAGCTCATCGAGCGCTATGACGACAACGAGTGGCCCCTCGACCGAGTCGCATCGCAGCTACTGGACGGCCAGCCGCGCGACGCGACCGAGCTCGGCTCACTCTATGGGGAGCCCGAGTGAAGACGTTTACCCGCCCGGGATTCAAGGTGCGCCTTCGCCCGATTCGCGCCGACGACATCGACCACATCATGGCGTGGATCAACGACCCCGAGGTCACCAAGAACTTCGCCAACATGAGCGAGCGCATCACTCGAGAGCAAGAAATCGCCTGGCTCGAGTGGGTGATGGCCAGCGACAACGACCGCTTGTACGCCGTCGAGGATCTCGAGGGCCGCTACCTCGGCAACGCCGGCATTCACAAGATCTACTGGCCAGCCCGAAATGGACGTCTTGGACTCGTGCTGGGCGCGGCGGATGCACGCGGCCGCGGTCTCGGAACCCAAGCGATGAAGCTGTTGGTCGCCCTCGCCTTCGAAGAGCTCGGCCTGCACAAGACGTGGCTCGTCCACTACAAGACCAACGAACGCATGGCCCACATCGCCACCAAGCTCGGCTTCACGACCGAGGGCGTGCTGCGGGACGAGTACTTTCACGCCCAGAGCTTCCACGACATGGTGCGGTGGAGCTTGCTCGAGGACGAGCTCAGCTGGTGACGCTACTCGGCTGAGGCCGCACCAATGCCGATCAGCTGGTCCACCACGCTCTGCACGGTCGACTCCTCGACCTCGAGGTCCGCCGCAACTTCGGCCAGCGTGGCCTCGCCATCGAGACGCCGCAAGATCTCGGCGGCTCCCGGAACGACGCGAATCGGGTGGTAGGGCGCATCCCAGGCGAGCACACCGACCACACCGACCTCGCCCTCATCGGACAGCGACGGCAGGAAGAGCAGATCACAGATGGTGCGCGGGTTCTTACCCGGCTTGCCCGCGGGGGCGTCTCCGAGCAAGTCGGCGAACCGGGGAAGCTCATCGACGAGAAGACCCGCGCTCCCGCCGCGCTCGTAGAGGTGCTGCTTGGCACCTGCCGAGCGGACGCGCTCCCACGCCTCGCGCTGCGACGTCGTCGACGGGCCCGGCGTCGTGATCTGTACCGCTTGTGCACCATCTCCGAGAGCGGCGATGAAGTGCTCAGGGGCGTCCTCGATCTCGTCGATTCCCGCCCTCAGAATGCGCGGATCGTGCAGCGATGCAGCCTCGACCTGAGCCTCGAGCACGATGCTGAGCCCTGTGGCGCCGTCGCCCTGGGCGCGGGGGACCACGACGACATCGCGCCCCTTTCCGACCTGACCCACAACCCACTCAGGATCGGGCATGGGCCAGCGCCGGTCGAGCGAGGTCGGCCATCCGAGTACTGGCGACAGCACATTCGAGGCCTTGAGGAGGACCGCCAACGCTTGCCCATCCGGGCCGCCGGCCCAGCGCTCACGCGCGTCGTCGATCAGGTGGCCCAGAGGCCAGGTCTGGGGCAAGTCGTCGATCCAACCGCGCGCCATGGCGAGTCGCATCGGGTCGCGAGCGATGATTCCGAGCCGCTCACCGAGAGCGCGGCGTGCCCATCCCGTGATGGTGTGCCGAGTGTAGAGCAGGTCGCGCAGCCGAATGCCGAGATCGACCTCGCCTGCCACCTCTTCACCGTGCGGTGGGTAGGGACCCGGCGGATGCACCCTCAACCGTTCCGACACTCGACCTCCAGCGGCGATGCTACCCGAAGCGGTCAGCGAACACGGACCGGGGCATGGAAGTCGATCATCCGACCCGGTGCGACCGCGCC
>JAGSGY010000019.1 GCA_023954855.1 Pseudomonadota bacterium
AAGGCCGAGCTGCTCGGCCGTGGCGGTCGCGTCTATGCGATGACCTCGTCCGGAAGCCTGGCTTGCTGGCCTTCCTACGGCGCCGTCTCGGCCGCGAAGTGCGCACTCGAGAGCCACATCCGCCAGATCGCCGTCGAGCTCGCACCGCAGGGCATCACCGCCAACGCCATCATGGCTGGCGTGACCCAGACCGCCGCACTCTCGAAGATCCCCGGGTCCGACGAGATCGTGAAGGTCGCCCTCGGCCGCAACCCGAGTGGTCGCCTGACCCAGCCCGAAGACGTCGCGCAGTGCTTGCTCGCGCTCTCGGGTCCCGGAACGGCCTGGATGACTGGCAATGTCATCAAGGTCGACGGCGGCGAGGCCATCTCCGGCTGACGGGATAGGGCGGGTTCATGGACCTGCCCATCTATCTCGACAACCACGCCACTACGCCCGTGGACCCCGCGGTCGTAGAGGTGATGGTCCCCTATCTGACGCAGCGCTTCGGCAACGCGGCCTCGCGAAGCCACGTCTTCGGCATGCAGGCTCGCGCCGGTGTCGAGAAGGCACGCGGACAGGTGGCGGCGCTGATTGGCGCCACGGCCAAGGAAATCGTCTGGACCTCGGGCGGCACCGAGGCCGACAACCTGGCCATTCTCGGAGTCACCGACGCCTTCACCGAGCCGGGCCACGTCGTCACGACCAACTTCGAGCACAAGGCCGTGCTCGACCCCTGCAAGGTGCTGCAGCGCCGGGGCTGGAAGGTCACCTATCTGCCCGTCAGCCCAGAAGGCCTGGTGACCGTCGACCAGGTGCGCGACGCCCTACAGAGCGACACGCGTCTGGTCAGTGTGATGGCCGTCAACAACGAGATCGGCACCATCCAGCCCGTGGCCGCGATTGGCGCACTGTGCCGCGAGAAGGGCATCGCCTTTCACACCGACGCCTCCCAGGCCGTCGGCAAGATCCCGGTCGACGTCGTCGCCATGAACATCGACCTGCTCACCATCGCGTCTCACAAGATCTACGGACCCAAGGGAGTCGGTGCTCTCTACGTTCGACGCGGGCGCCCTCGCCTCAGCGTTCGTCCGCAGATTCACGGCGGCGGTCACGAGCGTGGCATGCGCAGCGGAACCCTCGCGGTGCCCAACATCGTGGCACTCGGCAAGGCCGCTGAGCTCTGCCAAGAGGAGCTCGCCGGCGACGGGCTCGAGAGCATTCGCACCCTCAGAGACCGGCTCTGGGACGGCCTCAGCGCATCGGTAGACGACTGTTGGGTCAATGGCAGCTGGGAGCATCGAAGTCCGCAGAACCTGCACGTCGGCTTCAAGGGCGTCGAGTCGCAAGCCCTGATGATGGCCATGCGCGAGATTGCGGTGTCGTCGGGAAGCGCCTGTTCCTCGGCCAACCTCGAGGCCAGCCATGTGCTCAAGGCGATCAAGGAGCCGGAAGAGCTGAGCCACGCGGCGATTCGCTTCGGCATTGGTCGATTCAACACCGCCGAGGAGATCGACTACACCATCGCCAAGGTGGCCGAGAGTGTGGAGCGACTGCGCGCGTTGAACCCTCTCTACGTCGACTAACGCCGCTCGGTCACCGCTCGCGCTCCGGCCCCACGAGTGCGAAGCGGTACTGTGCAAAGACTCCATCTTCCGGCTGTGGACGGAAACAATCCGAGCGCGTCTCATCGAGCACGCGGAGTCCGAACCCGGCAAACAGCGCGCTCGCGTCGTCTGTGCCGTACACAAAGGGCTCACCAAGCTTGGCCATGCCATCCAAGAAGGCTCGCTCGGCGGCGTTCTCGGCCTCTCCCCTGGCCACCCGCTCCGAGACCAGATCAAGCCAGAGTCGACTGTCCGAGTGCCCACCCAAGAGCGCCGCAAGACCCGCGAGAATGCGTTCAGCGTCCCCGTCCTCGAAGTACATCGAGCAGCCCTCGAAGGAGACGAACACCGGCGCACCCGTGTCGAAGTCGGAGCGTCCGCGGAGAAGCGTGAGTGGCGACTCGAAGAGCAAATTGATGGGGATGCCAACCCGATCAACCTCCGGCAACGTCATCCTTGCCATGACGCGTTCCCTCTCGGCGAGCATGATGGGAAGATCCAGCTCGAAGTAGCGCACACCTGGATGGGTCTGCGCCATGCGGAACGGCCGGAAGTCCAGCCCTGCTCCCACCACCACCACCTGGCGAACGCCTGCATCCATCGCGGCGAGCATCTGGTCGTCGAGGGCTCGCGTTCTTGCCGCCACCATGTCCTGCAGCTGCGGAAGCACAGCCAGAAAGCGCTGACCGAGGATCTCCCCGTGCTTTCCGGCTGCCTCGCGCGAGTAGCTGTCCTCGTAGAGTGGCAACTCACGCCCTGACTCACGCCCCCGCACGTTGGCGATCAAACGGGCCGAGGCCTTGAGCATGTGGTGCCACATGACCCCGCCCTTCTTCTCAGGGCTGCTCGGTGCCATATGGCCGGAATGTCGGAGATAGTAGACAAACTGCCCCTCGGCGACGAGTTCGCCTTGCGGGCAGTAGAACCGCACTCCAATTGGGATGAGAGAAGGCGCACCCTTCCAGAAACGCTCGCGAATGCCTTCGTGCGCCGCCTCAGGTACGGAAGCTCGAACGAACAGATCGTCCGAGGATGGGCGGTGGTACTCAATCTCGAACTTAGCCAGCCAGAGGCAAGCACTGTCCGTGCCATGAACCAGATGAAAGCCCAACAGTGGGGCGCCAAAGAGCACTGTCCCCAACGCCGCCCCTCCGGTGTAGTCACCGGCTAGCGCGACCACGGTCGCCTGATGGGTACCGAACTGGTTGCTCGACGCCAGCGTCAGTGGAAGGAGCGACTCGCAGGCCCCTTCGTCAACTGACGTGTATCGAATGTCCGCACGCTTCGCGGCCGGCACGCCCTCCACAAGTAGCTGGGTGAGTTGCTCTGGTTGGTACAGCCGCTTGTGCTGCGTCCAGTTCGTCGAGCGTCCGTCAGACGCGTGGTCAGTAGAGTCGTTCAAAGCGGTCACCGGCCGAGAGGTCATTCAAAATGCCATGAGCACGCGGCCAGCATAACGCTGAGCGACTCCACTAGGATTGACGGCCCCCTTCGGCGTGCATGCACTCCTCCAGGTCACTCGAGGTCTACACGTCGTACAGCCGGCCCTGAATCAGCGGCTCGATCACACTGGCATCCAGATCGAAGTCATCCGGGTAGTGTACGAGCCACATCCGGTCGCGCCGTTCATCGGGCAGATCGGCGAGCGCCTGGTACGGCGTGTGGATGCCGTAGTTCGTCTCGTGGACCACGCGGTCGGCCTCGAAGAGCCAGTCGAGAAGCCCCTCGTCATAGGAAGTGTCGGCGCTGATGCCAATGCTGCATCCACCCGCGGAGATGCGCAGCGCAAACGTCGGGATGTGGTGGATGGTCCGGCGGATCTCGACCGAGAAGGGTCCGATCTGCACGGCCTCATGCTCGGTGAGGGCAATGGGACTGATGAAGTCCCCCGCCTCGTGCCGAGACACACAGCCATCGGCGTGCAGCAGCTGGCTCATGCCCGCCTGAAGGTGCTGGGGCCAGAGCGCCTCGTGGACCTCGGGGTGTGCCGCGAGCGGTCCCTTGCGCTGCCGGACGAAGTGCTCGAAGAACAGGTAGCCCTCGACCCCTGAGCAGTGGTCGGCATGGCAGTGCGTGAGCACCAGGGCCTCGAAGTCGCCCACCTCGAGCGAGACCCCCGAAGACTCGCCGGCCTCGCGAAGCATCTTGCGAATCGGGTGCGGGCAATCGATCAGCAGCCACGCACCGTCGTGCTCAATGGCGAGAGAGGTCGAGTACCAACGCGACGCGAAGGCATCGCCGACGCCAAGAGGAAGGAGCTTCATAGACACAGTGTAGCGCTCACCCGGACGCGTTGCCGTCGCCGCCGCCTCACAGTCGGGATACCCTCATCGTCTCGGAGGCCTCATGGCACTGACTCTCACCGACGCGGCGCTCAATCGCGTCCGCGAGAAGCGCGAAACTCCCAACAAGTGGCTGCGCCTCGGCATTCGAGGCGGCGGCTGCTCGGGCTTTATGTACGCCATGGACTTCGTCGAAGAGCCCCAGGACAAGGACCGTCGCTTCGACTTCGACGATGTGAAGGTCTGCGTCGACATCAAGTCGTACCTGTTCCTGACCCAGACGACGCTCGACTTCGAGGCCACGCTGATGCACACGGGCTTCGTGTTTCGAAACCCGGATGCGGCCAAGACTTGCTCGTGCGGAGAGTCGTTCTCGCCCTTCTAGCCGTGTAGGCCGCGCAGCCAGGTCGCTCCGTCCTCACCGCGACCGAGGGCCTCGATGAATGCGCTTCCGACGATGGCGCCATCGGCGTGGCCCGTGAGCTCGTCGATCTGAGCAGCGCTGCGGATGCCAAAGCCGGCGCACACCGGCAGCGGGCTCACGGCTCGCACGCGGTCGAGCATCTCGGTGACCGAGCCTCCGCCCACCTTGCCGCCCGTCACACCGGTCTTGGTGACCGCGTAGACGAAGCCACGACTCTCTTTCGTGAGCATCTTCAGGCGCTCCGGTGGGGTCACCGGGGTCACGAGCTGAATCACCGCCAAGCCCGCCTCATCGGCCGACTCGCGAAGGATACTGCACTCCTCGAAGGGCAGGTCGGGGACGATGAAGCCCGAGACTCCGGCCTCTGCCGCGTCGCGAACGACCGCTTCGAAGCCGTAGCGCATCAGCGGGTTGAGGTAGGACATCAGCACCATGGGCGCCTTGTTGTCCACGCCGCGCAGGGTCTCGAGAATCCACTTCAGCGACACGCCATTCTTGAGCGCGATGTGGCTGCTGTGCTGGATGGTCACGCCATCGGCCATCGGGTCGGTGAACGGAACCCCGATCTCCATCGCATCGGCGACTTCAGACACGGACTCGACGAGCTCGGCAAAGCCGTCGAGGGTCGGGTAGCCGGACGTGAGGTACGGCATGATGGCGGGGCGTCCGGCCTTCTTCGGCGAACGAAGAGCGGCGGTCAGCTTGTCAGCGGCGGTCATTTGCCCCCCATATCGATGGCTTCCAGCAAGATGGGAAGGTCCTTGTCGCCTCGGCCCGAGCAGCCAATGAGAATCACCGAACCCGGGTTCTTCTCGGCGTACCGACGGGCACCCGCGAAGGCGTGAGACGACTCGAGAGCCGGCAAGATGCCTTCGAGACGGCAGCACTGCTGCAGCGCGTCGAGCGCCTCAGCGTCGGTGACCGCCTCGTAGGTGGCGCGGGCGGTGTCGGCGAGCAGGGCGTGCTCGGGACCCACGCCCGGGTAGTCGAGGCCGGCCGAGATCGAGTGGGTCTCGATAATCTGCCCGTCGTCGTCTTGGATGAGCAGGCTGCGGCAGCCATGCAGCACGCCGGGGCTGCCGTAGGCGATGGTGGCGCTGTGCTCACCCAGACCGGTCCCGTGCCCACCTGCCTCGATGCCGAGAAGCGCCACGTCGGTGTCACCGACGAAGGGATGGAAGAGTCCGATGGCATTGCTGCCACCCCCCACGCAAGCCACGGCCACGTCGGGAAGACGACCTGCAGACGCAAGCATCTGCGAGCGTGCCTCGCGGCCAAGAACAGCCTGGAGTTCGCGAACCAGCCACGGATACGGGTGCGGACCGACCGCAGATCCGAGCAGGTAGAAGGTGCCTTCCGGGTCGCTGACCCAGTCGCGCAGCGCCTCGTCGATCGCAGCGCGGAGTGTCTTGTCGCCGCTCTCGACCGGTCGCACCTCGGCACCGAGCAACTTCATCCGGTGCACGTTCGGCGCCTGTCGCGCGATGTCGATGGAGCCCATGTAGACGATGCAGGGCAGTCCCACCCGAGCACAGGCCGCGGCAGAGGCAACGCCGTGCTGGCCCGCTCCGGTCTCGGCGATGATGCGCGTGGCACCCATGCGCTTCGCGAGCAGGGCCTGACCTAGGGCGTTGTTGATCTTGTGTGCGCCGGTGTGCGCGAGGTCTTCGCGCTTGAGCCACACATCGGCGCCCCAGGCCTCGGACAGGCGAGGAGCGTGGGTCAGCGGCGTCGGCCGGCCAACCCACGACGCGAGCTCAGCGTCGAGCGATGCCCGCCATTCCTTGTCGGCCAGAGCTTCCTTCGCTCCTGCCTCCAGGCGGTTGATCGCCGGCACGAGGGTTTCGGGGATGAAGCGTCCGCCAAACGTGCCAAACCGGCCGCGTCCGTCGGGAAGCTTTCCTGCAATGAGTGCCGCCAGTGCGGTCATGCGTTCTCCGTGGCGCGCACAGCGCCGATAAAGGCCCGGATTCGGGCGGGATCCTTGATGCCTCGCGACGCCTCGACGCCGCTGGATACGTCGACACCCTTGGGTCGAACGGTCTCAATCGCTTCGGTGACGTTCTCGGGGGTCAAGCCACCGGCGAGGATGATGGGCAGGTGCTCGCCGATCTCGCGAACCTCGTCCCAGTCAGCCGTGACGCCGGCACCACTCTGGGCGCCCTCGACGAGCAGCGTTCCGCGAAAGCCCTCATGCGTGTGGGCACCCGGAGGCGCGCGAACCACGCCATCATCACGGGTACAGGGCAGCGCGAAGGCTCCCTCGGGCAACAGCGCCTCGTAGGTAAACGCCTGCACCGCGTCGAAGCCGAGTCCGTCGAGAAGAATGGCGTCCATGGCCGCGTAGTGCTTGTAGACGGCGACCTTGATGACGCCCGGTCGCACTGCGGCAAGCAGCGTCTTGGCTTGCTCGGGGCTCACCTGCCGCACCGAGCCCTCGGCGAAGACCAGGCCAATGGCGTCCGCACCGGCATCGCAGGCCGCCTCGATGTCCTCGACGGTGGTCAGGCCACAGATCTTCACGAGCATCGACCCTCCTCGAGCAGTGCTGACGCGAAGGCGCCAGGGTCGTCGGCCCGCATTAGCGCGGACCCCACGAGAGCGACGGTGTATCCCGCTCGGGCGAGTGGACCCGCCTCTTCAGGGGCCTCGACCCCACTCTCGGCAACCGCGGGAACGCCCTCGGGCAGCAAGCTCGCAAGCCGCAGCAGTCGTGCAGGCTCCACGGCGAGCGTCACCAGATTCCGGCTGTTGATGCCGACGAGAAGCGGGTCCGCGCCAGTCCACGCACTCACCGCCGCCGGACAGCGCGCGAGATCGGCCTCGTCAAAGGCCTCGAGCAGCACGAACAGACCACACTCCGCCGCCGCGCTCATGCAGTCGAACAGCACCTGATCGTCGAGCATCTTCGCGATCAACAGCACCCCACCCGCACCCGCAGCACGCGCCTCGAAGACCTGGTAGGGATCGACGAGGAAGTCCTTGCGCATGACCGGAATCGGGCAGACCGCAGCAGCGGCGGCCAGGTGCGACAGATCGCCATCGAAGCGGTCCGGCTCAGTGAGCACAGACACCGCTGCAGCCCCTGCATCGGCGTAGAGCTTGGCCCGACGAGCAGCCTCGGCAGCGGGGTCCTTCGGCTTGGCAAGCTGACCCGAAGACGGCGCGCGGAGCTTGCACTCGGCGATGAGGTCGAAGCGGTCGAGCTGCAAGCGCGGAGCCGGTGCGGTGGCGAGGGCCCGGGTCCGAAGCGCCTCGAGCGACTCCCCTTCCCGCGCAGCCTCACAACGCGCACGGCTCGAGACCGCCATGTCGTCGAGAAGGCCCATTACAGCGCCTGGCTCTTGGCGGCGATGGCGTCGACCATGAACAGCGCGGAGCCGTCGGAGACCACGTCCCCAGCCCGTTCTGCGGCCTCACGACCGTCGAGGTTCTCGGCGAGCTCGAGCACGAGGGCGGTGTTCAGCACCACAGCGTCACGAATCGCGCCGAGCTGTCCACCGAAGAGCCGGCGCATGGCGGCAGCATTGTCCTCGGCGTCGCCGCCAGCGAGCTCGGCCTCGTCACAGCGGGCAATGCCGTAGTCGAGCGGGTCCACGACCTCGCGCTCCACAAAGCCATCCTGAACGCGGAAGCGCACGAAGGGCCCCATTGGCGTGGCCTCGTCCCAAGCGGGGGTTCCATGCACCACGTAGGCGCGCTCGAGCCCCGGGAACTTCGACAGCGCCTCGGCCATCAACTTGGCGGCCTCCTCGCTCCAGGCACCGATCAGCTGGAACGGTGGGCGAGCTGGGTTCGTCAGCGGTCCGAGCATGTTGAAGATCGAGCGCACTCCCATGCCGCGGCGCACCGGCATCACCGACTTCATGGCCGGGTGAAAGTGGGGTGCGAACAAGAAGGTCCAGCCAGTGGCATCGAGCAGCGACTCCGCCGCCTCAGCTGAGGCCGGAAAGCGAATGCCCAGGGCCTCAAGCACATCTGCCGAGCCCGACTTGGACGAGATCGAGCGATTGCCGTGCTTCACGACCCCAAGACCTGCAGCCGCGCAGGCAATCGAGGTCGCCGTCGACACGTTGAAGCTATGCGATCCGTCACCGCCGGTTCCGCAGGTATCGACGAGCACGAGGTCACCGCCCGCCTGCACGGGACGGGCCGCGTCGCGCATGCCGAGCGCAAAGCCACGCACCTCCTCGGCGGTCTCGCCCTTGACCCGAAGCCCGCCGAGCAGCGCGCCCTTCCAGCCGTCTGGCACCTCGGGATCGGTGATGTACGCCAGCGCCTGACGCGCCTGCTCTTCAGAGAGCGACTTTCCAGAAAGAACCGAGTCGAGAAGCGCCTTCATGGCATCTCCATCGCGAGGAAGTTGCCGAGCAGCGCATCGCCCTCGGGGGTCAGCACGCTCTCCGGGTGGAACTGCACGCCACAGGCGACCGTGTGCTTGTGACGCAGGCCCATCACCTCGCCCTCTTCGGTCCAGCTGGTCAGCTCAAGCGAGTCGGGAATGCGATCTGGATCGGCCATCAGGCTGTGATAACGAGCGGCTTGGAAGGGGTTCGAGAGCCCCTTGTACAGCCCCTTTCCGTCGTGCTGGACCGGCGACGACTTGCCATGCATGAGCCGGGGAGCGCGGTCGACGACCCCACCGAGCACCGTCGTGAGCGCCTGGTGGCCGAGACACACGCCGAGCAACGGCAACTCTCCGAGAAAGCGCTCGATCATCGCGCCAGACACTCCGGCATCTTCGGGACGACCGGGGCCGGGGCTAATACACAGGTGCGTCGGCTCGAGGGCGGCCGCCTCGGCGACGGTGATCTGGTCGTTGCGATGCACGACGACGTCGGCCCCGAGGACCAGGAAGGACTGCACCAAGTTGTAGGTGAACGAGTCGTAGTTGTCGATGAGCAGCAGGCGAACGCCGTCCGTCTTTGTGAAGCCCTGCATTACAGCCCCTCCTCGGCAAGTGCGAGCGCGCGTCGCAGCGCAGCGCTCTTCGCGAGCACCTCGGCGTGCTCACTCTCGGGCACGCTGTCGGCAACGATTCCGGCACCCGCCTGGGCCCGGTAGGTTCCATCGCGCATGACCAACGTGCGAATCGTGATCGCCTGGTCCATGGCTTGGTTGTGGCCAAAGTAGCCCACGGTGCCCGAGTAGAGGCCTCGGCGCACAGGCTCGAGCTCGTCGATGATCTCCATCGCCCGCACCTTCGGCGCGCCAACCACAGTGCCTGCGGGGAAGGTCGCGGCAAACAGGTCGAACTGGTCGATGCCAGGCCGAAGCTTGCCCTCGACGCCGCTGACGATGTGCATCACGTGGCTGTAGCGCTCGATGCTCCGATACGGGTCCACGTGGACCGAGCCGCCTTGCGCGACGCGACCGAGGTCATTGCGTGCGAGGTCCACGAGCATGACGTGCTCGCTGGCCTCTTTGGGATCGGCGAGGAGCTCGCGCTCCATCTCGAGGTCGGAAGCCGGGGTCTCTCCGCGAGGACGCGTGCCCGCGATGGGACGCAGGGTCGCGACCTCGTCTTGCAGCCGAACGAGCGCCTCGGGCGAAGAGCCGATCACCTGGAGGTCACCGAGGTCGATGAACACCATGTACGGCGACGGGTTGAGCAAGCGGAGCGCCCGATAGACCTGGAAGGGATCGAGGTCGGTCTCGCCCTCGAAGCCAATCGAGAGCACCAGCTGGTAGACGTCGCCGGCGGCGATGTACTCCTTGACCTTGTCGACCCCAGCGAGGAAGTCGGACTTCGACATCGAGGGGACGGCAGCGCCGTGTTTTCCGCCTTCCGAGACGCGGGGGACGCGGTAGCGGAGTGCATCGCGCACGGCGGCCTCGAGCTTGATGCGATCGGTCTCAGGTCCGTCGTGAAGGACAGCCACGCGCCGGGTCGCATGGTCGAACACCAGCATCGATCGAGGCGCCATCCACGCGCCCTCGGGATGCCCCGGAAGCGGTGCCGCGTTGTTCGGCAGCTTCTCAAAGCGGCGAACAATGTCGTAAGACGCCACGCCGACAAGCCCGCCCGCGAAGGGAAGACCGGCTGCCGGGCCCGGGCGAGGTGCATCAGAGAGTGCTGTGCGCAACGCCCCGAGCAGCGCGTCTTGGCCGAGCCCCACGGGGATGGCCTTGCCGTCGACGATGAGGTTCTCGCCCTCGAGGCGCACCGAGCGCACCTCGCCAAACCCAAGAAAGCTGTACCGAGCCACCTGCTCGCCACCCACGACACTCTCGAGGAGGAAGCGGGGCGAGAACGGCGTCATCTTCAGCCACGCCGAGACGGGCGTGTCGAGGTCAGCGGCGATCGTGAACTGTGGTTGCATGAGAGGTCGTTCCTTGCGGGAAGCGGCCCCTTATGACCCTCTCCCCGGCGTGTCGCGTGGGGAGAACAAAGACGCAGCTACGCGGCTCTCCCCAAGGAGGGCCACCACCAACGAAGGGATGTGCGGTGCGTCGTCATGAGGCAAAAGTGCCCGTGCGGAACGTGGCTGTCAAGAGGCCCGCTCACATGCCTCGGCAGATGCCCATCGACTCGCGACAGGTCACGCTGTGGGTGCCTCCGTCCTCGATGCGGATCTTGCCGGTAGTGACTGGCGTTCCGTCCGAGAAAGTCGCTTCGATGTCGTAGGTACCCGCCGGCACGCTCGCGGGAAGCTTGTAGCGCTTTCCGCTGCGGATCAGCGTGACCGAGGCTCCCGTCGCGGTGACATTCGGCGTCGAGCCGCCACGGCTCATGGTCGTTCCGGACGACGACGGCCTGGGGGCGGGCGCCGGAGCGGGCGAGGGTGCGGCAACCGGGGTCGGCGCCGGGGCAGGACTCGGAGCCGGCGAGGGACTCGGCTTGGGAGCGGGCGCAGGCCGTGGCGTGGGCTTCGCAGCCACCGCTTCCTCGACCGCCTCCTCGATGGCGGCTTCGATCTCGGCCTCATCGACGGTGCCCTCGAGCAAGTCGTCGATCGCAACAGCCTCTACAGCCTCGACAGCCGCAAGCTCGTCGGCCACGGCCTGCATCTTCTGGTCGAGCTGGTTGCTCGAGTACCAAAGGGCTCCGCCAGCGCCGACGCCACCGAGAAACAGCAGTCCGACGCCTCCCAGAAACAGAAAGGTCAGACAGCCAAACGCGTACAGGCATCCACGGCCCTTCTTCTTCTCTTCAGCCACAGCGCAGCCTCCGTCGCCGGCAGTTAACGTCTCGCCCCTCGCCTCGCCTTCTCGTCATGTCCGCGACACCGCCCACCGCAGAGGCGGAATGAACACCTCATTGCGGCCGGCCGCGAGCTTGAGTGGCCGCGTGGCAAAGGAGCCTGCGAAGGCGGGGGTCACGACCAGCTGAAGCTCGATCACCTCGCCGGCGCCAAAGGGACGGGTCACCAGGCGCACGCGATCTTGCGAAGCAGTCAGCTCGGTCAGGCCCGACGAACGTGCACGAGTGGCGGCCTCGTCCAGTGCCACGCCCGCGGGGAGTCCTTGCTCGAGGGTGATGTAGGCACCCGAAGGCGCCGACAGGCGGAGCGTGACCACGCCGGTCTCTCCGACCCGAAGTGGGCCCGCCTCGACCTCGACCTCGACGCCCGGCAACGCCTCGTCACCCGTCCACGGTACCCACGAGTCGAGCGTAGCGACAAACGCGAGGCCGGTGGCTTGGTCTATCGAGAGCTCGATGGTGGGGTCCTTCGCGCCCGGCCGCGCTGTGAGCAGCGCCGGGACCTTGGGCTGCGCCGGGTCGAGCGTGGCCTCGGCGACCACCGCTCCGTCGAGCTTGAGCGTGACCTTGGTAGGGTTCTCGAGCCCCGGAAGCGCTTTCGCCACCGCCTCGAGTGCGATGACATCCGCCGCCCCAGCGCCAAAGCCCCAGCCCGCGTCGTACCCCGACATCAGCTCTGCGACGAGGTCACCCTTCCAGTCCAAATCGTCCTGATCGGCGAGCGCGAGCGAGGTCCACGCCAGCATCTCAGCCTTGGACGGGCGCGTTGCCCACGGGTTCGATACGCTCGGCACCGACACCGTGTGAGCGCCGGTGTCGTCCTCGGAAATGGCGTCGAGCACGATCTTGCGCAGGGCGTCGGCTTCGGTGCCGCCAGCCACCCCGGAGGCCAGCCAAAGGGCCGCCGTGTAGGCATCGTCCACATCCTTGAGGTTGCGCTCGAGCACTCCGGCGGCGCGAAGGCGTGAACCCGTCGCATCTTCGGGCAGGGTCCGTGCCGCGAAGGCGGTCTGCGCCAACACGAGCTGCAAGGTTCCCCGATCCTGGCGAGCCCAGGTTCCGTCGGCCCGCTGCCCGGCAATGACCGTCTTCACCAGCCGGTCGCGAAGCTCTTCTGCGAGCTCGTGTCCATCGACATCGCCCATCGACGCGGCAAGGTCGGCAGCCCGTCCAGCCGAAGGCGACCGAGCCTCGCGCACGACACGCTGCCAGCCGAGCAACTTGAGGTCGCGCAGCACGCCTTCGTCCACCTCGTTGCCAGTCTTCGCGGACAACGAGCTCAGTCGTGAGGCCAGCGCAAACGAGTAGGCGGGGTCGTAGGCGTGTGCCCCTCCCGTTCCAGCCCGCTCGATCTCGGACTGGAGCACTGCGAGCGGCCCGGGAAAGACCAGCACCTTGAGTTCTTGGGTGGAGCCATCGGCCTCACCGGGCCCAGCGAGTACGAAGCTCCGTGGTCCGGACAACGTGCCACCGCGAGACCGACTCACCGGCCTTCCCTCTGGAAGCACGCGAACCACGCGCTCCACCGCATCCGCATCTTCGAGAAGCGCGGTGATCTTCGAAGCACCCGCGCCCGTGGCCGCCATCGACACGCGCTCGACCGTCGACCCGCCCGCAGCGAGCTTCATGGCCCCGCCACCACTTCCGGACAGCGCGCCAAAGGCCTCTACAGACAGGGAGCTCGTGACGCCGTCCTTCGTGGTGTTGACCACCTGCACCGGCAGATCGATGCGGTCACCCGAGTACAGCCAGCCCGGCACGACGGGGTCCACGTAGAGCGGAAGCCGCGAGTCGAAGCTGTGCACGGTTCCGGCCTGCTGCCCATCCCTTGAATGGGCGAGGGCAAGCACACGCCAGGAGGTCAGCTGGTCGGGCACGAGCACATCCAGCTCCGCCGTTCCATCCGCAGAGGTCTCGACAATCGGCTGCCAGAGGAAGCTCTCGGGGAACCACTCGCGAACCGCCGGGCCGCCGTCACCTCCAGCAGCGTTCTTGTCCTTGCCCTTCTTTCCGGACGCCGAGCGTTCTTCCTTCGCGTCAGCATCGTCCGAGGGCTCCATCGGAGCCATGGCCTTTGACGCGGGGCGCGCTCGCAGCGCGGCCTGGGGTGCCTCCGCCTCCATCATCACTTCTTCATCAGCCGCCATCAGCCCATCGGCAAAGCCACCTGCGCCCCGGCCGTAGCCCTCGCCGCCGCCGATGTCCCCCTTCACCTGGGACTCTTCTTGCATGGCGGTGGGTGCAGAGCTTCCGCCGCATCCCATCAATAGTGCGATCCAGGTCCACAGCATCATCGCTTCCTCCCATGGTCGGCCACCCAGGCGGTCCAGTCTTCGATGTCTTCCGGTAGATGTGTCGCGTCACTCACGACCTGGCGCGGGTCACACTGCGTGAGCAGGTCCCACGGAAGCAGCCGAAGCTCCAGCGGCCGCCCAAAGGCATCAACCGCCGGTTTGCCCTGCGCATCCAAGTCTTCGAGCACCTTCGACCACAGCTCGGCCATGTCGGCATTGCGCATCACAGCATCGGCCTTGGCGGCATCTTCCCAGGCCCCCGTCGCATCGTGCAGCGCCGTCAGCGCGCGGTAGAAGTTGCGCGTCAGCACTTCGAGATCGTTGTGTACCGCCGCACCCGAGGCCGAGAGTCGCTCGTCACCCGCGTAGTCCATGGGCAGCTGCGAGATGCGGAGCACGGCCGCCTTCGCTGCGTTCTCACCCCTCACCTGGCCCAACGTCAGAGCCTTGGGGTCAAAGGAGTCGAAAGCAGGACGGTCAGAGGTCGCTCGAACCGTCACCCGCCCCCATTCATCGGGGCCGAGCAGCGGCGCCAGCTGGGCCAGGGTCGAGTCGACGCCCATGAGCCCCACGCCCGCTGCCGTCGGATTCTCACCGGCCAGCGTCGTCACCGTCAGCTTCGCCGTCTCGCCGGGTCGGTAGGCATCCCGGTCAGTGGAGAGCGCAACCGAGAGCGGCTTTGCAGGCCGCACGAAGATAACCGCTCGCGCACCGGCATACTCGACGTGCAGAAAGCCCTCGGCATCGGACGGGATGGCGAAAGTGACCCGCTTCGCGTCCTGATCGACCTTGGCCTTGGCCACACGGGAGGAGCCGTCCATCAGCTGGAGCTCCTTCGGCAGGTCCCCACGCCAGGAGGGTCCGCGCAGCAGATCGACCACCACCTCGGAACCCGGGCTCGCAAGCGAGGGCGTCGCGCGCAGGCGCATGTTCGGAATCGAGCCGGGCTGGAGAATCAGCGTCGTGTCGCCGATCTCGCTACCATCCACATTCGCGGCGATGGCCAGCTCATAGGCCGTCTGCGTCGTCGGACGGTTCTGGCGGCTGCCCGGTCGACGCGGTGTGTGGAGGGTGAACGTCGAAGCGCCCATCGAGTCCTGCGTCGAGGGCTTGTCGAGCTGCGCACGCGCAATCGCACTGCCGATGCAGCTCACCTGAGACGTACTCAAGCCCGAGCCGGGTGCCCGCGTTTCTATCCGCGAGTCTATAAAGCGTGAGCCTTCCTTCTGGCTCCAGTGCACGATGGCGACGGTGGCACCCGACGAGCCGGAGCCGAAGGGCATGCAGCGCCGTGCGTCCTCTGCCGCGAGCGTGAGCGCTCCGTCGACACCCGCATTCACACCGTGTGCGATGCGCGTCGAAACGGTGAGCCAGGGCCGCAGGCTGTCGGCCAGACTCCAGGTCAGCTGGTAAGTCCGCTCGTCTCCACTCGGAAAGCGAACCGTCCGAACAGCGGCGGCGGCACAGGCAGATGCACGGTCATCGGAGGTCATCACCGTGGTCACCGACCCAGCCTTCGACACACGCGCGCCCATGGTGGCAGATCGGCCTCCAATCGTGAAGTCGCCGCACTTGCGAAGCGCTGGAATGGCCCCATCGAGGGCGCGTCGCTCCGCCATGGTCAGCGCCGCACCACTCATGACCTGCGAACCGTTCTGAAGTGAGGGCTGCTGAGGCTCGAACGGTCGCTCACGAACCGGAGCCGCAGGGATGACCACGGTGACGGGGTCGCCCGGGTCGATCTGGAAGGCCGCAACACCGTCCTCATCCGCAACGGCCTCCTTCACATCCGCAGTCTCGTCGTAGGCAGGCCGCAGCTTCACGTTGGCGCCGGGAATCGGCTTGCCGTCGGGCGTCTTGACGCGAAGGTAGGCCCGGTTGTTGAACCCACCCACCAAGCCGTCTCCGAGCTCTGTCACCGCCTCCGCCACGAGGTCATCCTCGGAAAGAATCACCTTTGTGACGCCCGTAATGCGGCCGCCAGCTTCTTCGGTCACGCTCGCCCGGGCCGTCAGCACACTGCGCTCGAGAAGGTCCGCGGGCACCTCGCCCACTTCGATCGAGAAGTTGCCGTACACATCGGTCTTGGCAGTGAACGACTCCTCCCAGTCGAGAGGCATCGGCCAGCGTCCCTCGGCGGCACGTAGATCGAGCTGCACAGGAGCATCCGCCACGGGTGCACCAGAGGTGTAGGTCGCCGTGCCCTCGAGGGTGATCGCATCGGAGACGCCGTACCAGCGCGCATCGGGCTTGAGTTCGACGGCAAAGCGAGGAAGCTGGAACGGACGCACATCGAAGGTCACGCGATCGCTCGCGTCCCCAGACGTGTAGGTCGCCGTCCACGTCCCGACCTCTGCCCGGGAGTCCAGCGGAAAGCTCGTGTCCGCGACTCCGAACGCACCGGCGCGGTCCTTCTCTTTGAGCATCTGGTCGCCCGAGGGCGACGTGATCTCCCAGCGTCCGGGACGCTCGTCGAGAGGCGTTCGGTCTGTGCGCTTGAGCAACACCGAGCGGAGCTTCACCTCTTGGCCCGGCTTGTAGAGCGGGCGGTCTGTCGCGACATGGGCGATGGCGGGCGCATACATCGGCAGGCGAACTTCGGCCGTGAGCGTCTCGAACGGCGCGTTGGCCGTGACCTCAAGGACGTAGTCGCCATCCGGGATGTCGCCGGGAAGCGTGAAGTCGAACATCTCGCCGGCACCAGCGTGCTTCAGCTCGTTGATCTCGGTGCCGGTCACAGCCTCGCCATCGCCGTCAACCAACGCGAAGCTGAGGTCGTAGCCCCGGTACATGCTGTGCTGCTCAAGCTGCGCTCGCGGGCCGTTCCCGCGCATCAGCCGGGCTGAGGGGTACACCTGGAGCGTGCCCTCTCCACCGCGAAGTGCGCCGTGGACGGAGGCCTGAAGATCGAGACGCAGATCGGACGTCGGACACTGATCGAGCCACATGCCGTAGCTGAGGCCCGTGGAGAAACACGGGTAGCCGATACACACGCCCCAGCACAGCAGCATGGAGGCGACTCCGCCACCGCCAAGACCAAGCATGATCTTGCGGCGCACGGCGCGCACTTCTTCGCGAAAGAGGACTTCTTCAGCCTCTTCTTCAGCCTTCGCCGCAGCGTCGGAAACCGGCGCCTGCGGGGCGTCCGGGTTCTCCGGATCCGCCATTCAACCTCCCATGACCCCCACCGAACGGGGGAGCCACGGGCATCTTACAGCTGCGGAGAAAATCGACTCGGCGCTCGATCAGATGCCGTCGGCGGACGTGACGCGGGCCACGTGATCGATGATGTCGATGCGGGTGATGACGCCGAGGATTTCCTTGGCCTCATTCATGACGATGGCGAGGCGAACCTTGCGAAGCAGGTCGGTCACGACACTGACCTCGGAGTACGGGCTGACCGTGCAGTAGCCACTGTCGGCGAGGTCCTCGCAGCGCGCCTCGACCACGCCGCGCTTGAGGGCAGCCTCGAGCAGCTTGCGCTCGTGAATCAGGCCGACGACAGAGCCGTCTGCGTTGACGACCGGCATCTGGCTGATGCCGTGCATCTTGAGCAGGCCGATGGCCTCGGTGGCCTTCATCGCGGCGGGCACGGTGATGGTCTCGCGGTCGCCAAGGGTCGAGAGCACGTCGCGAACGGTGCCGAGAGCGACGGCGGGCTCGAGCATGCCGTTCTCTTCGAGCCACTTGTCGTTGTAGACCTTGGAGAGGTAGCGCGAGCCGTGGTCGGGAAGGAGCACCACGAAGATCTTGCCTTCGCCGTCGTTCTTCTTCACGTACTTGAGGGCGCCAGCGACGGCGGCACCACAGGAACCACCGACGAACAAGCCCTCTTCGCGGGCGAGGCGGCGCGTCATCTCGAAGCACTCGCGGTCACCGACGCGCACGACGTCATCGACGTACTGGAAGTCCATCGTGGTGGGCAGGAAGTCCTCTCCGATGCCTTCGGTCAGGTAGCTGAAGGGCTCGGTGAGCGTTCCGGTCTGGAAGTAGTCGTAGTAGAGCGAGCCCACGGGATCGACGCCGACGATGCGGATGTCGGCGTTCTGCTCCTTGAGGTACTTGCCGGTGCCGGTGATCGTGCCGCCGGTGCCCAGGCCGCCAATGAAGGCATCGATCTTGCCGTCGAGCTGCTTGTAGAGCTCGGGACCGGTGCTGCGGTAGTGCGCTTCGGGGTTGCTCGGGTTGTGGTACTGGTTCGCGTAGAACGAGTTGGGGGTCTCGTCGGCGATGCGGCGCGACACGCTGTAGTAGCTACGCGGATCATCGGCCTCGACGTTCGTCGGGGTCACCACCACCTTGGCGCCGTAAGCACGCAGGGCGGCGCGCTTCTCTTCGGACTGCTTGTCGGGAAGCACGAAGATGCACTTGTAGCCCTTGATCGCAGCCGCCATCGCGAGACCGGCACCCGTGTTGCCGCTCGTCGCCTCGACAATGGTTCCGCCCGGCTTGAGCTCACCGCTCTTCTCGGCATCCTCGATGATCTGCATCGCGATGCGATCCTTCACCGACGATCCCGGGTTCACGAACTCCACCTTGGCGTAGACCGTGGCCTTGATGCCGGCGGTGACCGAGTTGAGCTTCACGAGCGGCGTGTTGCCGACCACGCTGAGAATGTTGTCGTGGACGTTCTGCATCGAAACCGCGCTCCGGAGAAAGGAATGGGACTCCAGCGGGAGACCCTGAAGGGCGCGCACGTAACGCGCAGTCGGCAGGCGCAACACCCCACGATGCACCCGGAACCAGGAACCTCTGCAGAGACCGCCGCCGGGCGCCTTCGACGTGGTACGCTGACTGGAAACCGGGAGGCACCGACTTGGCCGATCGCGACAGGCTGCTCCGCCGCGGAGACTACATCTGGGGCTCGTTCATCAAGCCCGAGCGGGTCGATGGGTACGTCGTTGGCGTCAACCCAGGCGACCGCATGGATGTGCTCGGTCGATTCCCCTTTTCTGAGGGCTCGGTCGACGATGCCGTGAGCTCCGCCATGCGCGGATTTGTGCTCTGGCGTCAGTGCAGCCTCTCGCAGCGCGTGCAGGCCGTGCGCCGCTATCGCGAGGGCCTCTCCAAGTATCAGGCACACTTTGCGCGCTTGATCAGCCGAGAGATCGGCAAGCCTTTGTGGGAAGCTCGCCAAGAAGTGCTCCAGTCCCTTCGGGCGGTGGATCTCATCCTCGAAGACGGCCTCGCCCTCCTCGAATCGCGGGTTCTCGACGAGAATGAAGCGCGCAGCGACTACATTCCGCGCGGCGTCGTCGGTATTCTGACTCCCTACAACAGCCCGCTGTACGTGCCCACGCTTCACGTGATTGCGTCGCTCGTGGCCGGAAACACGGTCGTCTTCAAGCCCTCGAAGTTCGCTCCCGCTGTCGGACAGGGCGTGGCCGAGCTGATCGACCGCTGCAAACTTCCTCGCGGCGTCTTCAACCTGGTACAAGGCAGCGGCGGAACCATCGGCCAGCGCCTCGCGACCCATCCCGGCGTCGACGCGCTTCTGTTCACCGGCTCCTTCCCAACCGCGATGGCGATCCGTCGCGCGACCTTCGAGCGCCCCGAGCTCCCCTCGCTGTACCAATGCGGCGGCAAGGGCTGCGCCATCGTCACCGACAGCGCCGAGGTCGAGCGCGCCGTCTACGAGACCTTGGTCGGCGCCTTCAAGAGCTCCGGCCAGCGCTTCAACAGCACCGGTCGCGTCATCGTGACGACCGAGATCTTCGACCGCTTCGTCGAGGAACTCTGCAAGCGGGCGGCGAAGATCCGCCTCGACTATCCCGCCAATCCCGACGCGTTCATGGGCCCGCTGATCTCCGAAAATCTGCGTACCCGCTACCGGCGCTACGGCCGGGCGCTCATGCAACGGGGTCATACGCAGCTGCTCGATCTCGGCACCCCCGAAGTCTCGGGCCACCGCGGCTTCTACGCCAACCCAGCGATCTACTGGGTGAACTGGCAGAACGGCCACGCCTTCCTCAACGAAGAGCCCCCGGGTCCGAACCTGCTCGTCTACCGCGTCGAAAACTGGGAAGAAGCCGTCGCACTGCACAACCAGCTCGTCTACCGGACCAGCGCGGCTGTCTTCGCCGACGCCAACGACCCCGCCCTGAGCGAGATCGTGCATCGCCTCAAGACCGGTGCCGTCAACGTGAATCGAGGCACCATCGGCTCCTCGATGCGGCTGCCGAGCGTGGGCCTCGGCCGCGCATCCAACGGTATTCCCGGTGGACTCGAGCTCCTCAAGTTCCTCTCGACCCCACGGGCCAAGCTCGTCGAGAGCCGCCCCTTCGACCCCATGGCCACCGCCCCCGGCATGCAGTGGGTCGAACTCGAGGAAGAGGACGCTATCCAGACCATCGCCCCGGAGATGGGGTGACGCGAGCCGCGCTTGGGCCCATCCTCGTCGCAGCGCTACTCACCGGATGTCCTCCAAAGGCTTCAACGCCAATGGATGTCATCGCGGCTACCCGGGCCGTCGCGCCCCCTCCTGGCGTGCTCACCTACACCCGCGTGAATGTGGCCGGTCCCTTCGACCTTCCCGACGTTCCAATGCGCGAGCGGTGGGAGGGCCCTGTCCTCTCCGATAGCGGTGATGTGCAGTACGACGTCATCGCTGAGAATGCGTCGACAGGCCGCGTACTCGAAGTGGTTCGAGTCTTCTACGGCGAGGATGGCTACGGCTTCGTCGGCACGGTCCAGCCCGACGGAACGCTTCAGCGTTGGGACCCCGTCCAAGTAGTGTTGCCCCCGGACCCGAAGGTCGGTCAGATCTGGGAAGCCACACACCGAAAGGGCCCGAGCGTGTCCGTTCGAAGCTGCGAGATCCTCGCCTCTCAAGGCTGCGAGGGCGGCATGGTCAGCGTCTGTGAGTCGAAGCGAGACGGCGGCACCATCGTGCTCCGCGATCACTTCTGTCCGGGTACCGGTTGGGCGGGCTTCGAGGCCCTTGTGGTCGCCGCGAACCAGCCGCCTGTGCGCATGTGGTCCGAGGAGCTCGAGCGTGATGGGGTGGCCGTTCCAGCTTTCGAGCGCGAACCGATCCCCGAGGGTGAGCTTCCCGCACCCGTCGACCCCGAGCTTCCACCGCCGCCCCCGTAGCTACGCCTCAACAGCCTCAGAAGAAGCAACCTCAACGGTCGGCTCCTTCACGGGGAGCGGAATGCGGGTCACGAAGGAGCTGCCGCGTCCCTTCACCGAGAGCACGTCCAGCTCGCCGCCGTGGGCCTGGACAATGCGTTGGCAGATCGGTAGCCCAAGCCCCGTGCCGTCGGACTTGGTCGTGAAGAACGGGATGAACAGCTTCGGCAGGTCGTCGGAGTCGATGCCGTCACCCGTGTCATTGACCGCAATCTCGACGCAAGGAATGCCGGCACGGTCGAGGCGTCGTCCAGTGCGAAGCTCGAGCACACCGCCGGTTGGCATGGCCTGAAGGGCGTTGCGCACCAGGTTCAGCAGCACCTGCGAGAGCCGTGCACGGTCAATGGGAAGCGCGGGAATGTCGCCGGCAAGCTCCTCGACAACCGTGATCCCGTCGGGAATGCCTTGAGCCCGTAGGAGTGCGTGGATGTGGGCCACCAACGCGTTGACATGGTCCTGCTCGAGATGAAGCTCGAGAGGCCGCGCATAGTCAAGGAACTGGCTCACCACGATGTTGAGCCGATCCACCTCATCGACGACCACCTGCAGCATCTCTTGAGACTCGCCGTCGAGGTCTTCGGTCTGCAGGTACTCCGCCGCGCCCTTGATGCCAGCGAGAGGATTGCGGATCTCGTGGGCCATACCCGCCGCCATTGCGCCGAGTGCCGCGAGCCGATGGGCTTCTTCGAGCTGTTGGAAGCCCTGGATGTTGGTGAGTGCCACCGTTGCGAGCTCGGCGGTGTCACGCAACCGGCTGACCTCGTCGCCCGAGAATCCATCGGACCAGTCCTCGTCCTTGAGCGTCACCCAACCGAGCACCAGGCCCTGTGCCACAAACGGCACCACGAGCTCGGCGCCCATGGCATCGAGCAGGCCAACGAGCTCAGCAGAGGTCTCGTCGTAGCGCGCTCGTCGGGCCAGCGTATGCCTGGACACGTGCGTGGCGCCCTGCCGAAACAGCTCGGGAAGCGACTGGGACGCGACCGCGGTCAGTGGACGCTCATCCGGCGAGCCCCGTCGACCCGCGAGCGCAAAGGCATCGAGGCCTCGATCCCAGAGGTAGACGCCGCAAGAAGGCACCCGGCCCGACGCATGCAGGCGAGAGAGCAAGGTCTCGGTGAGGCCACGGGTCGAGATCGCCGTCGGAAGGTCCCGACGCAGCTGTCCCAGCGCATCGGCGAGCTGCTGACCACGCTGATTGAGCAACCGGTTTGACCACCAGCCGATCTGGCCTCGGAGCGGGTCATAGGCCGCGAGGAAGAACAGCGACGCGAGGAAGATCTGGAAGGTGCTGTGGAAGGGATAGTCGCCTGAGTTCGTCCAGATCACGGTGACGCCATCGACCACGACCAGCACAGCGGCTGAGACGACCAGCGCGGCAAGCCGCGAGAACAGCTCTTGCAGGTCGAGCAGCCGCAGCATCACCATCGTCTGGTCGATGAAGTACATCGACAGCGCAGTGAACAGCACGCTGAGCGGTGGCAGCGCGCCCTGAAGCACAACGCCGCGACTGGCGAGGGGCACACTCGAGGGGTCGACAGGCGCCCCAAGGTTTCGCGCCAAATGCTCGAGCAGGGTCAGCCCGATGGCCAGGCCAATCGAGCCCAGCAGATAGTTCATACGCGCCCGATCGACCTTGAGCTCCATCTCGCTGCGCACGGTGTACAGGCGCTGCAGCACGAGGGCGAAGACGGCAAAGCCGAAGCCACCGGCCATGGCCTCCGGAATCGAAGAACGGGGGGTGTCGTAGAAAAAGGCCACATGGGCGAGGGTGGTGGCCGGTGCGACCACCGCAGTGGCCAGCATGATGCGCGGGACGATGGGCGAAGACGGCGAATCCGGGCGAAGCACCCGGTCGAGACACCACAGCGCAAAACCGGGAATGAACACCCCGGCGAACATGTAGAGGACCCGGAAGAAGCCAAGGCCCGGGATCAGCGAGGCGGCAAACGCGACGTAGGCGATGCAGATCGACCAGCCAAGTCCGAGGAATGCGCGCCGCCCCCCGTCACCACGGTCTTCAAGCCACGCACGGGTCGCGAGACCCGCTGAGATCACAGCAGCGCTGAGGTAGAGGAGCAGCGTCATAGCGCATGCAACCTACCCCAGAGGCCCCCCGGTGCCGAGGCCGAGACCGAGAACAGCGGCTCGAAACGCAAAGCGCCGGTACATCGCGATACTCTGCGGCCATGACTGACCTGTACCGCGCCCTCCCCAAAGTCGACGTCTTGCTGGCTGACCCTCGGCTCGCAGCCCTGCCCCGAACCCTGTGTGTCGATGCGGCGCGCGAGGAACTCGATGGGCTGCGCTCCGCCATCGGCAGAGGCGAGATCGACGAGGTGCCCGACGTGGCCGCATCCGTCGCCGAGCGCGTGGGTGAGCTGCTCTCCGAGAGCATGCGGTCGGTCATCAATGCGACTGGCGTCGTGATTCACACGAACCTCGGCCGCGCCCCCTGGCCCGCTCCGGCCGTCGCGGCCGCCGTGCGAGCGAGCGGCTACACCAACGTCGAGATGGACCTGGCCAGCGGGCAGCGGGGCACACGTGGCGACGGGGTCAAGCGGTTGCTACGCCTGCTGACCGGCTGTGAGGATGGCCTGGTGGTCAACAACTGTGCAGCCGCGGTGCTGCTCACCCTCACCGCACTCGCCCGGGAGAAGGAGGTCGTGGTCTCGCGCGGTGAGTTGGTGGAGATCGGCGGCTCATTTCGCGTACCGGACGTGATCAGCGAAGGAGGCGCAAAGCTTGTCGCCGTAGGAAGCACCAACCGCACTCATCTGCGGGACTACGCCTACGCCATCGGCCCGGAGACCGCCGTTCTGCTCAAGGTTCATCCGTCGAACTTCAAGGTCGTCGGCTTCACCAAAGCACCCACCCGCGAGGAGCTCGTGCAGCTCGCAGAGGACAAGGGCCTGCTCGCGGTCGAGGACCTCGGCAGCGGAAGTCTCGAGGGACGTCCCGGCGAACCGGCCGTCCGCGACGTGATCTCGGCGGGCGTGCACGTCGTCACCTTCTCGGGCGACAAGCTCCTCGGAGGGCCGCAGGCCGGACTGATCGTCGGTCGACGCGACGCCATCCAGAAGCTGCGACGACACCCGCTCTACCGGGCACTTCGGGTCGGCAAGGTCACTCTGGCAGCCGTCGAGGCTACCCTGGCGGCGCACGCACGAGGGGACACCACGCCGGTGGCCTCGATGCTCGATGCCGACCTCCATCACCTTCATGCGCGCGCACAACGTCTGCAGACGCGCCTCTCCGACGCCGGAGTCGCGAGCAAAGTCGAAGAGGATGTCGGCTTCACCGGCGGCGGCGCACTGCCCGGAAAGACCTTGCCGACCTGGACGGTCACCCTCGACCCACCCTCGCTCGATGCGGTAGCCAAGCGCCTTCGCACCGGCACCCCCGCAGTCGTTCCCCGCATTGCACGCGAGCAGTTGGTGCTCGACCTACGCACCGTCACCGACGAGCAGGTCGCCGACCTGGCCGAGCGGGTGGCGTCGGCGATCCGGGTCGGGTAGAAACGTGGCAATGACACAGGGTTTCTACGAGCTTCTCGGCGCCGATGCAGGCGCGACCACCGGCCAGATTCGCGCCGCGTACACGCGCGTGGTCGCCGGACTCGACCGCCGACACAAGGCCATTGTCGAGCAGGGTGGCGACCCGTCGTCCGTCGAGCTGTCGAAGGCGCAGGCGACCGAAGCCTGGGGCGTACTCTCCGACCCCGCCCGACGCCGTCGCTACGACGCCATGCGCGCCCTCACCGAGGACGGCTGGACGACGGACCCCGCACAGCTCTGGGACCGCGTATCGGGCGCCCTCATTCATCCGGCGGCCGCCTCGGCTGTGGAGCTTCTCAGCTCGACGACGGACCTACACCTTGGTCAGCTTCCCCCGGCACCCGGCGCCCAAGTCCCGACCGCACCGGCCCGTTCCCGCGAAGACGAGCGGACCGTGACCGCGACTACGGTACCTCGCATTCAGCCGGCACCGCCGCCAATCAGTGCCATGCCGTCGGCCCCGCCGCCGCCGATCACGGCCACTCCGCGCTTTGCACCAACGGGTGCTCCGCCGACCTTTGGTGGTGCCGAGCCGACCACGCCGCTCGACGGCCCTGACCTTCGCGTCGTCGCCGGACGCCCGGCCGCCCCCGACGTGCTGGTCATGCAGGCGGCACCCGCCGCGATCGGCGCCGAAGACATCGCGCGCCTCATCGGCACGCATGGTCACTCCGGTGGCCTGCTGCGCGCAGTCCGTGAGCTGCGGGGCATGACGCTGCAGGACATGGCGGACACCACCCGCATCAGCGTGCGCTATCTCGAGGGTGTCGAGGCCGAGGCCCGCGACGTGCTTCCGTCTGCGACCTTCGTGCGCGGCTACGTCCGTGAGATGGCCCGCATGCTCGATCTCGACGACCACGCGGTGGTCGCGGGGTACATGCAGCGCTTCGGATGAGCCAACTCGAAGGCAACGCGCCCGCGAAGGGCCGTGTCGATGCCCTGCTCGCCGACTTGTTCCCGGAACTGTCTCGCTCACGCGCCGCCGCGCTCATCAAGGACGGTCGCGTGCGGGTGGATGGCGAAGTGGTTCGGCGCCCGAGCACCAAGTGCATCTCTGGGGCCCAGATCCTGGTCGAGATGCCGCCACTCGCGTCTGCTCAAGCCGAACCCCAAGACCTGCCGCTCGACATCGTCCACGAAGACGCCGACCTGATCGTCGTGAACAAAGCACCTGGCATGGTGGTGCACCCGTCCGCGGGTCACGCCGACGGAACGCTCGTGAACGCGCTGCTGTTCCACATCAAGGACCTCTCCGGCATCGGCGGCGTCGAGCGCCCAGGCATCGTTCACCGCATCGACCGCGGCACGAGCGGACTCCTCGTCGTCGCCAAGCACGACGCGGCACACCAGGCCCTCGCGGCCCAGTTCGCCGAGAAGACGGCAGGCCGACGCTACGTCGCACTCTGCTACGGCGTCACGAAGGAAGACGGCGGGCGCATCGAGTCCACCCTCGCCCGCCACCCGGTCGACCGAAAGCGCTTTGCCTCGAGCGAGTCGGGCGGCAAGCGCGCGGTCACGCACTGGCGACGCCTCGCCCATGCACCGCAGCTGACCATGGTGGAGTGCCGGCTCGAGACGGGCCGCACGCACCAGATCCGCGTGCACCTTGCCGAGATGCACCATCCACTGGTCAACGACGACATGTACGGCAATCGTCGCCGAGTCGGCGGACCTCTACTGCGCTGGATGGATGCAAACCCACGTCGGCCTCTGCTTCACGCGTGGAAGCTCGGCCTGACCCATCCGACCACAGGAGAGCGCCTGGTGTGTACCGCTCCCCTGCCGCAGGACTTCAAGGATGCACTGGTGGCGGCGAACCTCCCGGAGGAGGCCCTGCCCGCCGACCTCGTGTCTTAGCAGCCCGGGTCGTTCGGGTTGTAGGCGGCCGGGTCGACCACGAGGCCCGTCTGCCAGGCGGCTTCGGGCGCTGTAGCCACGACGTTCACGCACTCGACCGCACCGTCGGGGCAAGCCACACACAGGCCTGCAGCGAAGCCACAGATCTGCGCGCTCAAGCGGATGTGCCCACGAATCCGGATGTCTTCCATCTTCGAGGCATCGGCGTTGAACTTACCGGCGATGTACATGTCGTTGATGATGAAGCCCTGGACATCGAACTCCTGGGGTCCGATCTCGACGACGGGGTTTCCGCTGAAGTCGGCGTCCGGGTAAGGGTAGACCTGCGCGCAGACGTCCTGCTCCGCTCCGTTGTTTCCGTCGGAGACACCGGTGGCGAGGGTCATGTCGACCTCTTCGTTGGTCGTGTCGACGTTCTCGGACTCGAGCAACAGGTACTCGATGCCAGCCTGGCCGATGAATTGCGAGGCGCCAGCAGGCTCCACGAAGGTCACCGTGTCGAAGGGGAGCACGTAGGTACGGCCCTCGATGGTACCGGGAGTAATCGGAGCGGTCGCGGTGGTGAACCCAACCGTCTCACTGTCGCCACAGGCCGAGACCACGGCCGAGTACTGGGTCTCGGTGGCCAGATCGGCGTCGGGCGTGAAGGTGGCGGACATGCCATCACTGGCAAGCGTGGAGGTACCCGCAACCGTGGGGGTGAGGGCGAAGGAGAAGTCGTCGGATGCAACGGCGGTGGTGAAGGTCGCATGGACCGATGTCGTCACCGAGACCGAGGTGTCGCCGTTGAGCGGCGTCACGCTGTAGATGGCACAAGCGACCGTACCGGTGTCGGTACCCGTGTCCGTACCGGTGTCCGTGCCGCTATCCGTTCCCGAGTCAGTGCCGCCGGTTCCGCTGTCGCCGCTGTCGGTGGTGGTCGCGATCGAGCCGCCGCCGCAGGCTGTCAGCAGAGCGAGCAAAAAGATAGAAGTCGTACGCATAGAGTCCTCCGAGACGCGGCACCGTACCCGATCCAAAAGGCCAGCTTCGCAAAAAACCCGTGTCAATGCCCAAACGACAAAGGCCGACCGGGGGTTGCCCCCCGGCCGGCCTTGCGACTCACAGCCTAAGACTAGGCGGCGTTGCAGTCGTCGTAGCACTCGTCACCGACGTTGGCGCCGTAGGTGGCACACATCTCGGTCTCGGTCTGCGGGGTGATGGTCGTGCTGGTGGCCTGCGGAGCCGCCAGGTTGTCCACGTACAGCGAGAGGCAGAGCATCTCGCCATCGGGGCACTCTTCGCAGTCGACGCCGATGGAGCCAGCGAGCTCACAGATGGCATCGGGCTCTCCGCCCTCTTCGACGAGGTCGACGAGGGGACGAGTGTCGATGGAGCCGGCGAGGACGCCACCAGCGATGTAGGTGCCGTCGGGCGAGAAGGCGCCGGAGACGACGAGGTCATCGATGTCGACCGTGATGCCGCTGACGGTGAAGCTCGTGGTCTGGCCAGTCGCGTCAACCTCGAAGTACGGGTTGGCGAAGTCGGCCTCGGGGAAGTCGATCGTCGGGCTGCAGTGGTCCTGCTGCGTGACGGTCGTCTCGTCGGCGAGGGCACCAACCATCTTGATCTTGGTGTCGGAAGCCGACTCGACCGCGAGGTAGATGGTCACGTCGCCCAGGTACTTGCCGAGAAGGCTACCGATGCCCTCGGGCTGCACGAAGCGGCCCGACTCGAGGTCGAGGTCGTAGGAGTTGCCCACGAGATCGCTGACGGTGCCGATGGCCGCGCCAACCTCGGAGGTGGTGAACGTGGTCTCGACGGGACAGGCGGAGCCATCCTCCCCGGTGTACGTCGTGGTCATCGTGTACTCGGTGGACGAGTCGAGGACGTCGTCGGGAGTGAAGATGACGCGGTCGTCGACGACTTCGACGGTGCCGGACACGCCATCGATCTCGATGGTGGCGTCTGCATCGGCGTCGTCAAGGCGAACCTCAACGGAGGTGCGGTAGTAGGCGTTGTTGACGCCGTCAGCCGGGAACACGTCCTCGACCGAGTTGAAGTCACACGGCGGATCGGCCTCGGGCTCGGGCTCGCCACAGGCGATTACGGAAGTCAGGGCAATAAAGCCCGAGAGTGCGATGATGCGGTTCATGGGTTCTCCTCCACGCGGAAAAATAAGACAGCGTTAGGTACCTGCAAAAAGCACCACTTGTCAACGTGGAACGCGCATTTATCCGGCGTCAACGTAGACATTTGCGCTGCCGACCAAAGTCGAGCGACCTACTGCTGCGGAGCGCTGGGCGCGCCACCGCCAGGAATGCGGTACGGCCGCACAAAGACGGCCTCGGCCTCTGGCGCTCCGGGCTCTCCTTCTAGGGCACGCTCGAGACGGCCGAGAGCCTGGCTTCCAGCAAAGTCTTCGGCCAATCGATCGCGAACGCCTTCGGCCTCCGAGACCATGCCCCACGCGTGATAGGCCTCGCCGAGCAGCGACAGCGCCGTGGGCACATGCTTGGAATCCGGGTAGCGCGACACCAGGCCGGACGTCCGGCCCTGCACGGCGGGCCACGCGGACTCGCGGGCGTAAAAGCGTGCGACGAACAGCTCCTTCGCGGCCAGGCGGTCGCGCGAAGTCTGGATCAGCTCCTCGACCTCCTCGCGATGCTCAGAGTCCGGGAAGCGAACGCCAAAACTGGCCCAGGTCGACAGGGCGGCCCGCGTCGAGCTCTGGTCGCGACCGGCGTACTTCGAGGCGCGCTTGTAGGTCGACATCCCTAGGCGGAAGGTCACGTAGTGCACGCGATCATGCCGAGGGTGAAGCCGGATGAAGTCCTGGTACGCGAGCTTCGCCTGCTCGTGATCGCCCTTGCGGTAGTAGAGATCGGCGATCTCGAGCTCGGCCAACACGCTGACCGGGTCGTCGCGGTGGTAGTTCCGCACCCGGTTCAGATCCTCGAGCGCCTTCGTGTAGTAGCCGCGCTTCGCAAAGCGCTTGCCACGCTCGAAGCGCTGGTTGGCAGACATGTCGTCATCCTTCGGACCTGCGAGGGCCGGCTGGCTGACGAGAGAAAAGGCGAGGGCCATAGCGATGAGGACACGATGCAAAGGACATCTCCGCGGCCCTTGCGTGTAGCCGGGCAGAGAACCCTTCACAAGGGGGGTTGTCGCTCGCCGACTTCGTACCTACATCCCCGCGACCGCTACACCGTGGAGCACACCGTGGCAGACAACGCCGACCTTCCCATGACCTTTGGTTCCTTCGTCATTACGCTCGCGAGCTCGACGATGCTGCACCTCGGTGAAATCGCCGACCCGTCCACGGGTGACAAGGTCGTCGATCTCGCCATGGCCAAGAACACCATCGACCTGCTCGGCATCCTTCAAGAGAAGACGGCCGGGAACCTCGACGGCGAAGAGCGCCAGCTCCTCGAGACGCTGCTCTCCGATCTGCGCCTCAAGTACGTGGCCGCGACAAAGTAGCTTCCAGCTGCTGTACCATCGGGTCCTTCGGAGGATTCGATGGATTGGATGGCTGCCCACCCGCTGCTCACGGCCCTTGCCGTGCTCGTCGGGCTGCTCGCGCTGGTGTTTGTCTATGACGTCACCCAGCGCAGCCACGCCATCATGCACAACTTCCCAGTAGTCGGGCACCTTCGGTACATCCTCGAGAAGATCGGCCCCGAGCTCCGCCAATATTGGGTGGCTACCGACAAAGAGGAACTGCCCTTCAATCGAAACGAACGCGCGTGGGTGTACCAGTCCGCGAAAGGCCTGAAGAACGACTTCGGCTTTGGTACTTCCGAGCAGATCTACACGATCGGCTACCCGATCCTGAAGCACGCGATGTTTCCGTATGAGCCGCCCAACAAGTACGACACTGGCTTCGATGCTTCCTACGCGCCGTGCCTGAAGGTCATGGGCGCTTCCCACAACCGGCGCCGCCCCTTTCGTCCGCCGAGCCTGGTGAACATCTCGGCCATGAGCTTCGGCAGCCTCGGCGAGCGCGCCATTCAGGCTCTCAACCAGGGCGCCCAGCGCGGCGGCTGCTACCACAACACTGGCGAGGGCGGTGTGTCGTCACACCATCGACAGGGCGGAGATCTGATGTGGCAGCTCGGCACCGGCTACTTCGGCGCACGTGACGAGAACGGGAGCTTTTGTCTGGATGCCTTGGCCGAGGAGTGCGAGCGTACTCCGCAGATTCGGTCGATCGAGATCAAGCTCTCGCAGGGGGCCAAGCCCGGCAAGGGTGGCATCCTGCCCGGCAAGAAAGTCACGCCGGAGATCGCCGCGATCCGAAAGGTCCCCGTTGGAGAGACCGTGCACTCCCCTGCTCGCCACGCGGAGTTCCACGATGTCGACTCGCTCATCGACTTCGTCGAGCGCATCGCCGATCGCAGTGGCCTACCGGTAGGCATCAAGTCGGCGGTGGGCGAGCTCGACTTCTGGACCAAGCTTGCAGAGCGCATGCGCGAGCGTGGAGAAGGCCCCGATTTCATCACGATCGACGGCGGAGAAGGCGGAACGGGTGCAGCTCCCCTCACCTTCAGCGACCACGTGTCGTTGCCCTTCAAGGTCGGCTTCTCGCGGGTGTATCCGATCTTTCAGCACGCCGGCATCTCAAGCGACATCGTGTGGATCGGCTCTGGCAAGCTGGGTTTTCCGGACCGCGCTGCCGTCGCGCTGGCCATGGGCTGCGATGTGATCCACGTCGCGCGCGAGGCGATGCTCTCGATCGGCTGCATTCAAGCGCAGAAGTGCCAGACCGGAAAGTGCCCGGCTGGGGTCGCGACCCATGACAAGTGGCTTCAGGCTGGACTCGATGTCGACTTGAAGGCCGCTCGCTTCTGCCGATATGTGCGCACCCTGCGAAAGGAGCTCAACGCCCTCGCCAACGCCGCCGGCTACGCCCATCCTGCACAGCTCGGCGGGGACGACATCGAGTTCTCAAGCGGCGTCAACAAGTTCAGCACGCTGGCGGACATCCTCAAATACCACTCCGACCCCGTGACTTTCTCGAAGATCGAGGACTACCCGCTCCTTCCCTGAAACACGAAGGGCCCCGCATCTGCGAAGCCCTTGCGTCGAGTCGACGAGGACTCAGATGGTGAGACCACCGTCGACATCGATGCAGCGTCCGGTGAAGTAGTCGCACTCGACGATGAACTTCACGGCCTGGTAGACCTCGTGGGGCTCAGCAGCGCGACGCAGCGGAACCGCCTTGAGCATGCCCTCGAGCACCTCGGGGCGCATGCCCTGAAGGATGGGCGTGTTCACGAAGCCAGGGGCGATGGCGCCCGTGCGGATACCGTAGCGACCGAGCTCTTGGGCCCAGAGCTTGGTGTCTGCGACGAGACCGGCCTTGGCCGCCGAGTAGTTGGTCTGACCCGGGTTGCCGTGGCGGGCGACCGAGCTGATGTTCACGACCACGGAGCCCTTGGTGCCCGTCTCGAGCATCTTCGCCGCGAACTCGCGCGTGCACAGGAACGGGCCGGTCAGGTCGACGTTGATGACCATGTTCCAGTTCTTCAGGCTCATCTTCTTGATGGCGCCCGTCTCGCGGTCCTTCTTGACCAGCAGGCCGTCGCGGAAGATGCCCGCGTTGTTCACCAGGCCGTTCAGACCACCCAAGGCCTCGTGCGCGTCCGAGATCAGCTTGATGACGTCATCTTCGTCCGCGACGTTCGCGGTGAAGCCCACGACCTTGCCGGGAAGATCGGCGGCCTCGGCCTCGACAGCGCGAATGCCCTCTTCGGAGAGATCGCAGAAGGCGACGTCCGCGCCATCCTTGGCGAGGTTGAGGACGAAGGCGCGACCCATACCGGAGGCGCCGCCGGTGACGAGGATCTTGGCGGAGTTGAGGTCCATGAAGGCTCCTGAAGGAGAGAGTGGCCGACCGAGGTAACCTGCCGAATCCCTCCCGTCCCCAGGAGTGCGCATGCCGGCACCGCTGCGGTTCCACTTCGACTTCATCTCGCCCTATGCCTACCTCTGCTGGGGTCAGATTCACGCTCTCGCCGAGCGCCACGGACGCACCGTCGAGCCGGTCCCTGTGCTGTTTGCGGCGCTGTTGAACCATTGGGGACACCGAGGACCGGCGGAGATCCCACCGAAGAAGATCTACGTGTTCAAGGACGTCGTCCGCGTCGCTGCCCGACTCGACGTTCCGATCGCCCCACCCGCCTCTCATCCCTTTCACCCAGTGCTACCGCTTCGCGTGGCTTGCGTTCCTCTGCCCGCGGATGACAAGCGCCGGCTCGTCGATGCCCTCTGGCACGCGGTCTGGGGCGGAGGCGGCGGCCTCGACACCCCCGAGGCGATCGCTTCCGCCATCGTTCGGGCAGGACTGGAGCCGAACGACATTCTCCATGCCGCGGTTCTGCCAGAGAACAAGGCTCGCCTTCGCGCGCACACCGACGCGGCCGTGAAGGCTGGGATGTGGGGGGTGCCGACCATCGACGCGGACGGTGAACTGTTCTGGGGCCTCGACAGCCTTCCGCACCTCGACGCGGCCCTGCGTGGCGAAGATCCCGTCACCTCCGAGGTGATCGATGCATGGAAGACCGTGACATCGACCGCCGAGCGGTGAGTCGCGTTCGTCGACAAGCTGCAAAGCACTGACAAGGCCATGCAAAGCGGGGAACGCAACCGTGAAGCCCCGGTCGGCATGAGGACCAGGAGGTCCCTTGCTCACTCTCGCCCTGCTCTTCAGCCCCGTCGCCCACGCCCAAGAGGTGCTCCCCGTCGAGCGCATTCGCTTCTACGAGACGGGCGTCGCCTGGTTCGAGCGTGCCGGCAACGTGCAAGACACCACCCGGCTCCCGGTCCCGACCTCCCACCTCGACGATGCCCTGAAGTCCCTGGTCGTGCTCGGCGGGGACGTCGATGTGGGGGCGATCACCTTTCCAAGCTCCCCCGGTGAAGATGCGGCGCGGGTGTCGGCCGGCCTCGACGGTAACGACCGAGTCAGCTTCGACGAAGCGCTACGCGCCCTGCTCGGCGTGGACGTGGTGATCACCGGCAACAAGGGGACCGTACGCGGTGCCTTGCTCGACGTCGAGAAGCTCCCGAACCCACCACCTCCAAAGGATGGGCCCCAGACCGTGTTGCGGCCCGAGTTCGCCCTCACCGTCCTCGATGAGGCCGGGACGCTCCGTCGCATCGACACCCAAGACATTGACGCCGTGAAGAGTGACGAGAGCGCGGTGACCTCGCGCCTGGACACTGCCGCACGAACGCTGAGCCGCACCCGTGCCCAAGCCGGAAGCGCTCTAGGCCTTCAGCTCGCCGAAGGCGGGGACCTCGCCCTCGGGTACCTGACCGAAGCCGCCGTGTGGCGCGTGTCCTACCGCGTGCTGCAAGGACCAAGCGAAGCCACGCTGCAGGCCTGGGCCCTGATCCACAACGACACCGACGAAGGCTGGGAGAACATCCACGTGGAGCTCGCAAACGGGGAGCCGGACTCGTTTCTCTACCCGCTCGCGGCCCCTCGGTACGCCGAGCGGCCGCTTGAGACGCCCGACCGCTACATGTCGACCGTGCCCCAGCTGGCCGCAGAGACTCCAGACGACATGTGGACGGGGAGCGAGAGCTACGGGTCCGGCGGCTTCGGCGCCGTGGGCCACGGATACGGCGGCGGCGGGTCAAGCCTGAGCATGGGGTCAGTCGGGAGTGCGAGCATCGCTGCGGCGCTGAAGGAAGCCGAGCCCGTGCAGACACCGACGCAGTTCGTGTACCGGGTGGCCCGCCCCCTCGACCTGCAGCCTCACCACTCGGCCCTCGTGCCTCTGGTCCATCAAGCCGTCCCGACCGAGCGTGCCGTGACCTTCACGCCTCACGCAAGAGAGCCCCGGTCTGGCTTGTGGCTCGAGAATGGGACCGACCGAACCCTCCCGGCTGGTGTCGTGTCCGTCCTCGAGGCCGGTGGACTCGCGGGTGAGGCCCGACTCCAGCGCCTCAAGCCTGACGAGACCCAGATGCTGTTGATCGGCAACGAGCTCGACCTCGAGGTCGACCGTAGCAGCACCCAAGATCCCTTCGCCTACAGCCAGTTCAGCTTTCGCGGCGGACAGGTCCGACTCGAGGGAGAGCAGACCCATCACAGCGAGTTCGTTGTCCACAACCGCAGCGGGCGCGAGCGCTCGGTGTGGTTCGCGATGGAGCTTGGCCCACGTGCCGAGGTCAACAAGGACGTTCGGACCGAGATCGACCCTCACCGGGGCTGGACCTACGCCATCTTCGACGCGAGCGCCGGCGACTCGACCTCGGCCGTGGCGTGGTCCGAGCGTAGCGTGCAGCACCACGCCGCCGAGTCCCTGGCGGCAGACACCTACCTGGAGCTCGGCGAGTCCGGCGTGGCCGAGGCAGTCCTCATGCGGGCGGCAGCGAAGCAGCGCGATGCGATCGACGACGCGAGAGCCGCTCAGCAAGAGCACGAGGCCCGGCGGCAGAGGGCCGAGAGTCAGTTGCAGGGCCTACGTGCCGACCTGGAGGCGGCCGCCGGAGGCGACGGGACGACCTCGCTCGCCCGACGCAGTGCCGCCGTCGAGTCTGAACTCCGCCAGCTGGCAGAGCGGGACGCCGCCGTGCAGGCCGAGATCGACGAAGCGATCGCCGAGCTCTACTCGATCCTCGGCGGCCACATGCAGCAGACCGCGCAGATGCCCTAGCTGAGCTGCTCGGTCGCCACTTCAATGGCGCGCTCGAGCGCCGCTGCAATGCCCGACGGGTCGGAACCGCCACCCTGCGCGAGGTCCGGGCGACCACCGCCTCGCCCCCCCACCATCGGGGCGATGGCCTGGATGATCTTGCCGGCATGCACGCGCGAGCCCGCGACGTCCTTGGTGGCTGCGGCGACGAGTTTGACGCCGTTGCCTCCGCGGCCCAGAAGCACGACGAGAGCGCTACCGAGCTGCTCACGCAGACGGTCGGCCTGCTCCTTGAGGTCGCCGTCGTACTCGGCTGCGAGGACCTTGATGCCGCCGATGTCATGCGCCCCAGAGACAAGGTCCCCAGCAGCAGCAGCAGCGATCTCTCGCTTGAGAGCCTCGAGTTCCTTCGCAAGCTGACGGCGCTCATCTTGGAGCTTCGTGATGGCCCCAGTCAGGTTGTCGGCGCCCGTCTTGAGTGCAGCCGCCGCACTGTCGAGAAGCTGAGCCTGCTCACGGGCGACGCGGAGGCTACCGAGTCCGGTCTGGGCCTCGATGCGACGCACGCCGGCTGCGATTCCGGTCTCGGTGGTAATGCGGAACAGGCCGATGTCGCCGGTGGCGGTCACATGGGTGCCACCGCAGAGCTCGACCGAGTAGCCGGGCACGCTGACCACGCGGACATCGTCGTCGTACTTCTCGCCAAACAGAGCCATCGCGCCGGCTTCCTTGGCGGCGTCGAGGTCCATGACCTTGGTGTTCAGTCCTGCATTGGAGAGGACCTGGGCGTTGACCTCGTCCTCGACCTGCGCCACCTCTTCAGCGGTCATCGGCTTGAGGTGCGAGAAGTCGAAGCGCAAGCGCTCGGGTCCGACGAGCGAGCCCTTCTGGGTGACGTGCTCGCCGAGCACGCTGCGCAGCACTGCGTGGAGCAGGTGGGTCGCGGTGTGGTTGCGACGCGTCTGATCACGACGCGCGCCATCGACCGAGGCCTGCACACCGTCGCCAGCCGCGAAAGAGCCGCCACTCACTGCGACGTGATGCAGGAACAGACCGCTCGCCTTGGTGGTGTCCGAGACAGCGGCGGTGTTCTCGCCCGCCGAGATCACGCCGGTATCGCCCACCTGACCGCCAGACTCGGCGTAGAACGGGGTGCGGTCGAGCACGAGCACGCCGCGCTCCCCTTCTGCGAGACGCTCCACCAGCTCGTGGTGGTCGCCGTCGTCATCGGTCGTGACCCGCACGGCGCCGATCACCGTCGCCACATCGACGTCGCGGTCATAGCCGAGGAAGTTGGTGGCGCCGGACTGCTCGGCAATCTGGAACCAGAGTCCGCTGATGGCCTCTTCTCCCGAGCCCTTCCAACCGGCGCGCCCGCGGGCCTTCTCGGCCTCGAGTGCGGCGGTGTAGCCCTCTTCGTCGACCGAGACGCCATGCTCCTCGGCGATCAGCACCGTGAGGTCCTTGGGAAAGCCGAAGGTCTGGTAGAGATCGAAGGCCGTGTCGCCGTCGATGGTTCCACCCTCGCCGGCCTTGGCCACCTCGGCCTCGATGAGCTTCATGCCGCGCGCCAGCGTCGAGCGGAAGCGAGTCTCTTCGGAGCGCACCACCTCGTCGATGAAGGCAGAGCGCGTCGCGAGCTCGGGGTAGGCCTCGCCGAAGGTGTCGACGACCGCCTGGCTTGCGAGGTGGAAGAACGACTCCTGCTCGAAGCCGAGCTTCAGACCGAAGCGGATGGCGCGACGCATGACGCGGCGAAGCACGTAGCCCCGGCCCTCGTTCGACGGCATCACTCCGTCGCCGATCAAGAAGGCGGCGGCACGGGCATGGTCGGCGATGACGCGCATGGCCGTGTCGGACTCACCGGCCTGTCCGTAGGCGATGCCCGAGGCCTTGGCGATGGTCTGGATCAGAGGCTGAAGCAGGTCGGTGTCGTAGTTCGAGGTCACGCCCTGCATGACGGCGGCGACGCGCTCGAGACCTGACCCGGTGTCGATGGACGGCTTGGGAAGGTCCGTGCGTGTGCCGTCTGCATGCTGCTCGAACTGCATGAACACGAGGTTCCAGATCTCGACGTAGCGATCGGACTCAGTGGCGGGGCCGCCGAGGTTGCCGGGGTCAATCGCCTCGCCGTGGTCGTAGAAGATCTCGGAGCAGGGTCCGCAAGGACCCGTCGGTCCCATCGACCAGAAGTTGTCCTTGGCGCCGAGCCGCTGGATGCGCGCCTCGGGAACGCCGACCTTGTCGCGCCAGATCGTGTAGGCCTCGTCGTCTTCCTCGAAGACGGTGACCCAGAGTCGCTCGGCATCGATGCCGAGCTCGTTCGTCAGTAGGTCCCACGCAAAGGGAATTGCATCCTCTTTGAAGTAGTCGCCGAAGCTGAAGTTCCCGAGCATCTCGAAGAAGGTGTGGTGGCGCGGCGTGCGGCCGACGTTCTCGAGGTCGTTGTGCTTGCCAGACACGCGCAGACACTTCTGCACCGTGGTGGCTCGAGTGTAATCGCGGGCCTCGTTGCCGGTGAACACGTCCTTGAACGGCACCATGCCAGCGTTGACGAAGTACAGCGTGGGGTCATTGTGGGGAATGAGCGACGCGGAACGAACGGCGCTGTGTCCGTTCTTCTCGAAGTACTCAACGAAGCGCTGACGAATCTCACTGGCCTTCACGTTCACTCCTACCCGTATAAGAACGGGATAGATCGGCGTAGCCGACCCCCTTAACGCCTCATGGAGGGCGCATCGACGACGTCGCGCGATCGCAACGCATGACCCGGATCTACCGGGGCCACGATCCAGTGGGTCCCTTCCTCGTGCGGGACTGGCTGAAACGCAACGGCATCCGCGCAGAGCTGCGCGGCACGCAGCTCATCGGCCTGGGTGGAGGCATCCCTGTGCCCAAGTCCTTTCCGACGATCTGGGTCCCGGAAGCACAACGGACCGAAGCCGAGCGACTGCTGTCCCTCTTCAACGGTCCGAGCCTCGTGCATCCCGAGTGGGTCTGCCGCAAGTGCGGTGAGAACAACGCCCCCACCTTCGGCTCGTGTTGGAGCTGCCAAGCCGAACCCTAGCGGCTCACCGGACCCCCAAGCCCGGCGACGACCTTGGGCGACCTACTCGACGACCTTGAGCGCGGGCTCGGCCTCGTCGAGACCGTGGGCGACGCGCACGTCGTTGCGAAGGCGGTCCATGATCTCGGTGTTCTGGAGCAGGTACTGGCGGGCATTCTCTTTGCCCTGCCCAGCGCGCTCGTCGTAGACCGAGTACCAGGAGCCACTCTTCTTCACGTGGCCCTGCTCCATGCCGAGGTCGAGCAGCTCAGAGGCCATGCAGACGCCCTGGCCGTAGTAGATGTCGAACTCGGTACGCCGGAACGGAGGCGCGACCTTGTTCTTCACGACCTTGACGCGGGTGCGGTTGCCGAGGATCTCGTCACCCTTCTTGATCGAGCCGATGCGGGCGATCTCGAGGCGGACCGAGGCGTAGAACTTGAGTGCCTTACCGCCAGAGGTGGTGACCGGGCTGCCGAACATGACGCCGATCTTCTCGCGGGTCTGGTTGATGAAGACCACCATGCAGTCGGACTTGTGGATGGCACCAGTGAGCTTGCGAAGCGCCTGGCTCATCAGACGAGCCTGGGCGCCGGGGAGGCTGTCGCCCATGTCGCCTTCGAGCTCGGCACGGGGCACCAGGGCCGCAACAGAGTCGACAACGACGACCGAGAGCGCGCCGGAACGCACCAGCGTCTCGGCAATCTCGAGAGCCTGCTCACCGGTGTCGGGCTGGGAGATCAGCATCTCTTCGACGTCGACGCCGAGGTTGCGGGCATAGCCGACGTCGAGTGCGTGCTCGGCATCGATGAAGGCCGCGACACCGCCGACCTTCTGGGCCTGTGCGATGACCTGCAGGGCAATCGTCGTCTTACCCGAGGACTCTGCGCCGTAGATCTCGACGACCCGACCACGGGGCACACCGCCCACGCCGAGCGCGAGGTCGATGCCCATCGATCCCGTCGAGATGGTCTCGATCTGCGGAATCTCAGCATCGCCGTACTTCATGATGCTGCCCTTGCCGAACATGCGCTCGATGCTGGCGACGGCTGCGTCAATGGCCTTGCTGCGGTTCTTGTCGATGGTCATGGTTGCTCCTGGGGGGAAATCAAAGGGTGAGGTGGCGCCGCAGCAAGTCGAGTGCGGCTGCAGAGGCGAGGTTCTGAATGCGGCGGCGATCGCCACCAAGACGAAGCTGGCGATGCACGTCGTCGGACGGTGTCGCAAGCGCAATGTGGACGGTGCCGACCGGCTTGTCGGCGCTGCCGCCGCCAGGGCCCGCAATGCCAGTGGTCGCGATGCCGTAGGTGGCACCCGAGGCCTCGCGGATGCCGCGAGCCATGGCGTAGGCGACTTCGGTCGAGACGGCACCGTTGGAGGCGATCAGTGTGGGGTCGACGCCCAACTGCCGGGACTTGGCGGCATTGGAGTAGGTCACGGCCCCCTCGAGGAACCAGGCGCTGGACCCCGCCACCGACGTGCACTCGGCAGCCACCCGGCCACCGGTGCAGGACTCGGCCGTCGCGAGGGTCTGACCCTTGTCTGCGAGGGTGCGGCCGATCACCTCGATGAGGCTGCCTCCCAGCTCGCCGTCGAGTCCCTCGATCGAGAACACCGGCGAGCCGATGGTCTCGGCAAGCTCGAGGCTCAGCTCGCGAACCAGCTCGTCCGAGGCCGATGGCACGAAGCGCAGCTTGATCTGGTTCTCGGGGCTCATGGTCCGGTACGAAATCACGGCCTCGGGATGGTCGAAGCGGCCGATCCGCTCTTGCAGGTTCGACTCGCCGATGCCCGTCGTGCGTAGGGTCACAAGGCGGCCAGGCCGTAGGTGAAAGCGCTCGTCGAGCAGTGCGAGCACGCGCTCGGTCCACAGCACCTTCATCTCGCGAGGCACGCCCGCCACGCAGACGAGCAGGCAGTCGTTCACGTCGAGTGCGAACCCAGGGGCCGTGCCCCAGTCGTTGTCGATGCGACGCGCACCCATCGGAAGCCAAGCCTGCTTCTGATTGACCTCGGGCATGACCCGGCCATGCCGTGCATAGAGGTTGCGAATGTGCTCGAGAGCGACCTCATCGAGGGCGAGCGGGCACTCGAAGGCCTGGGCTGCAGCGTGTGCCGTCATGTCGTCGTCGGTCGGACCAAGCCCGCCCGTGCAGATGACGAAGTCGGCCCGCTGGGTGGCCTCGACCATCGCATCGGAGATCTCTTGCTCGACGTCACGTACAGAGACGTGACCCAGCACATCGATGCCGAGCTGCGTAAGCCGGTCACCGAGCCAAGCGGCGTTCGTGTCGACCGTCTGGCCGGTCACGACTTCGTCGCCTTGAGAGAGAATGAATGCGGAGGGCATGAAGGACTTCACCTGAACACTTGTGCAGTTGTACCGCTTGACCACCGTACTGTCCAGATTGTGAGGACCATTTTCTGTCCGCAATCTGAAATCATTGCTTTAACGCCCTGTTTTGGATAGCGTTTTGCGGGTGCAATGGAATGCCGTGCCGCGCCGTAACACCCGATGAGCCCTGAGGTGTCACCCTGAACACGCATCGGGATACGAGCGCCGCAGGGAGAAGCATCATGGGACGGGTCATGGCACTGGACGTCGGAACAAAGACCATCGGAATCGCGATCAGCGATCCGCTGCGCATGTTCCCCCAGCCACACAGCACCCTCTCGCGCGAAGGCGTGAAGAAGGACATCGCGCGACTGAGCCCGCTGGTCACCCAGCTCGAGGTGGACCACCTGGTCGTCGGCCTTCCGCTCGAACTCGACGGCGAGGAGAGTCGCTCTGCCCGCCTGGCCCGGCAGATCGGAGAAGCCATGCGTGAAGCCACCGGCCTCTCCCTGACCTACATCGACGAGCGCTACAGCTCCGTCGAGGCGGAGCGCTGGCTACTCGAGGCCGATCTGTCGCGCTCGCGCCGCAAGCAGGTCATCGATCAAGCCGCAGCCATCGTCATCCTGCGCTCGTACCTCGATCACGGTGACTGGACTCAGGACGCAGCGTCCGACACGGAGAACCGGTGAAGAACGTACTCATCGCAGCGGCCGCGCTCGTCATCGGGCTGCTGATTGGCAGCGTCGTCCCCTCCTCCAAGATCCGTGGGCTCGAGGCCGAGATCGAGGAACTTCAGCGCCAGACCCGAAGCAGTCGCGCCCAAGATCTGGCCCGCTTCTTCCAGCAGGGCGCAGACATCGCGAAGAACGCGGACGATGACGAGCTGCTCAAGGACGTCGCCCGTGACCTCGACGATGAGATCCCCGATGTCGACGAGAGCCGATGGGAACGCCGACGCCGTGAGCGCCGCGAGCATCGCCGCGAGATGTTCGAAGAAGCGGACGGCCTGGGCGCCGAGGACGGCGAGGGCATCGAAGTGATGCGTGAAGCCATGGAGCTTCGACGCACACAGGCCCGGGAGGCACTGAAGCAGGCCGCCAACGCCGATGAGGAGCAGCTCGCTGCCATCGATGGGGCGATGGGTCAGATGAACGACCAGCTCAGAGACCTCGCCCAGCGCATGGTCGACGACGTTGTGGAGTACGGCGAGCCCGATCGAAGAGGCACCATGGAGTTCGCCGCCGAAGGCTTGGACATTGTGCTCGCCGCCGACACGGCGGTTCGGGGTGCGCTGACCGAGGAGCAGCTCTGGGACGTGGACGACGCCGCCGTCGACCCCTTCTCTTACGTCGACCCGTCGATTCTCGACGTCTTCGAGAACATCGAGCTGCCTCCCCCGCCTCCGGAAGAGTGATGCGCTCAGTCCTCGACACCTTCCTGGTCGCGCGCTTCGAGCTGATGCGGGCGATGCGGACCTGGCGCGCAGTCGCATTGGCGACGCTCTACGTGATCGCCCTCTCGGGCGCGACCTACATCTACGTACGCATCCTGTGGTTCATCGAGGCGGGCCTTGCCGAGACACTCGGCGTGCCGGCCAACGACAAGCCAGGCGCGATGATGAACGAGCTCATGGACAACGGAGACCTGACCCGGATGCTCCAGGAGATGAGCGGAAGCCCGGAGGCCGTCGAGTACCTGCTCACCTGGCCGCTGCTGTCGATCTGGGGCCTCTGGATTGGCATCCTCTTGCTGCCGTTCCTTGCGACCTCGGCGGCCGCCGAGTGCATCTCGATCGACATGAGCACGCGGGCCCTTCGCTTCGAGGCGCTGCGCACGGGCCGTGCAGAGCTCGTCCTCGGCCGCTTCTTCGGTCAGGTCGCGCTCACCGGCATCGCTGCGAGCTTCGGTCTTGTCGGAGCTTGGGTCGTCGGAATGACCCAGATGGTCGGCAACGACCCCATCGTTCTGGCCTACGGGCTCGCTGCGATGGGACTTCGGGCCTGGCTCTTCGGCTTGCCCTTCATCGGCCTGGGAGTGGCCTGGAGCCAGTGGACCGCCTCACCCAACTGGGCGCGGGTGCTGTCCGTCAGCTTCACCGCGGGAAGCTGGATCCTGTTCGGCTTGGCGACCGAGTTCCGCGACAGCTCCTGGGGTTGGCTCTCCGACCTCGTCTTGCAGGTCCTGCCCCAGGGCTGGCTCAACGGCCTGTGGCATCCCACCGACTGGATCATCTCGGGCGGGGTCTACATCGCCTTGTCGCTTCTCGCCGTGGGTCTCGGATTCATTCGCTTCAGCCGGAGGGACCTGTGAGCGACCCCCTGGTCTTCACCGACGTGCGCAAGCAGTACGGCCGGCGCGGAGTCAAGGCCCTGGACGGCCTGAGCTTCCGCGTCCCCGAAGGCTCGATCTGCGGCTTTGTCGGACCAAACGGCGCCGGCAAGACCACCGCGTTTTCCGTGGTCAGCGGCTACCTCCGACCCGACAGTGGACGCCTGCAGATCCTCGGTCATGAGGGCTTCGAGCCCTTCGCGCTGAAGGGCCGCCTTCAGGTGTTGCCCCAAGATGCCGAGCTCGGCGACCGCCACACACCGCGGGAGCTTGTCACCCACCTTGCCCAGCTCGGCGGTCTCAGCGGCGCGGACTCTCGGCGGGCAGCCACCGAGGCCCTCGACATCGTGCGGCTCACCGACAAGCGTGACAAGCGCATCGGGACCCTCTCGCACGGCATGCGCAGACGGGTCGCCGTCGCCAGCGCCCTGGCCGGAAAGCCGGATCTGGTCCTGCTGGACGAACCCACCGCGGGCCTAGACCCAGTTCAGGCGCAGGCCCTACGCGAAGCGCTCGCCGAGGCACGCGGCACCCGCACGCTCGTCATCTCGAGCCACAACCTCGACGAGCTCGAGCGGCTCTGCGACTGGGTGGTGATGGTCGACGCAGGGCGGTGCGTCCGCGAAGGCACTATCGCGGAGGTCACCGGTCGGAACAGCCGCGCGGAGTGGTCACTGGGACCAGGAGAGCTCCCCCTCGAGGCACTTCGGCTCGCCGTGCCCCGCCACCACTTTGAACAGGCTGGGCACATCCTGCACGAGTCGGCGGGACCCGATGGAGACCTGGACGCATCGTCGCTGATCGTGGCCCGCATGCTCGCAGAATCCAGCGTCCCGATACGCGAAATCCGCCGGGGCCGAAGCCTCGAGCGGACCTTTATGGAAGACGCGAGAGGAGAGTAGGCGCCCCGCGGCCGAGACCGCGGAGACGCCTTCTCAGCTACGCCGCTGCCGGCTCATCACTCGCGCCGAGCTTCTTCTTGCCAATGGTGATGGCGAGAACCGCTAGGGCGGCGAACATCAGCACCGACACGGTGCAGAGCAGCATTCCGAGGATCGGGCGGGCGAAGAGCCAGCCGAGGCCAATCGTGCCCAGCGAGAGAATCGCGGAGACGAAGAAGCCGATGATGCCCGAGCCGAGGCGCAGGAAGCTTCCCAGGAACGGGATGATGTCGGCGATGACCACGAACGGGCGCACGATCATCGTGATGCCGAAGAACATCGCGAAGAAGCCGCCAATCCGCAGAATCCAGGTCATCATGACCGCCGAGCTCTCAGCCGCCTCGAACATCTCGTCCGAGGTGAGGTTGCCCACCGAGAGCATCGAGAGCGAGCCCGTGCCGCGCGGAGACTCCCACGAGTCGAGCGTGGAGTTCTTCTGGCCGGAGACCACGGTCACAACCGTCGGGCGGACCACATCGAAGTTGATGCGCACGTCGCCGATCACAGGGCTCGCCGGGTTTGCACCCATGTAGTAGCCGCCGTTGTGGACCTGAAGCTGCGGGCGAAGCGTCTCGGGTGCCGCCGCAAGCTGCTCGGCACTGACGTCGAGGTCTTCCCACGAGGTGATCTTGCTGATCAGGCCAGGCGAGAGGTCGAAGGCTTCGACGGTGACCCGCTTCGCAGCGAAGTCCTCATCCTCGTAGGGCATGGCTCCGGGGTTGCCGTGGCCCTTCTTCTCTTTGAACGAGGAGCTGTCGATGGCAGTGCCCTTCCAGACCTTCTCGTAGGAGTAGGTGGTCACGGTCTCTTCGCCGCCGCCGACCTTCTTGCGCTTCTCTTTCTTCTCGTTCTGCTGCCACTGGTACATCTCGACGTCGCGCGACAGCTTGATGGCCGTCTCGCTGATGCCGAACTGCACATCGGAGAGCGTCTCTTCGGTGTCGGCCTTGCCGGAGAGGTGCACCAGAGCGCCCTCGTTACCCGGATCGACCGTGCCCGCTTCGACGCTTACGACCGCACCGCGGCCGGACTGCAAGGTCTCCCATGCATTGACGGCGCGAATCTCGTTCCAGAACAGACAGGGGAAGGCAATGATGAACAGAAGCAGGCCAAAGGCGACGCCCTTGATGCTCTCCATCAGTCGCGAAAAGAAGCCCTGATTGGTGACTTCGGTGACAGTCTCAGCCATAGATGCAGCCCTCTAGAAATGTGCGCACTCGGGGGGTTCGCCGCATCATACGCGGCGGAATGCTCTCGAACCCTAGCGCGCCTGGGTCCGAGTGGCGAAAAACGCGCAAGACCGAGGGCCTAGGCGAGGAGTTTCGCCTCGAAGTCCTCGTCCGAGCCACGGAAGCCAACTTGGGTGGGCACGCCGTCGCGCTCGATGATCGGGCGCTTGATCAGCATGGGATCGGCGGCAAACGCGTCGAGCCAGCGAGCGTCGTCCCAATCCGCCTTCTCGGCAGGAAGCGCACGGTAGGCCCCACCAGACGTGTTGCGCATGGCCTTTGCCCCAAACGCGCTCACCCAGGCGGCGACCTGATCACGAGAGACCTCGGTCTTTCGAAAGTCTACCCAGGTGTGATCCGCGCCCCGCGCATCCAGCCACTTCCGGGCCTTCTTGACGGTTCCACAGCTCGAGATTCCATAGACGGTCAGCATGTCGGCGACTCCATTGCGAGCCCCTCCGCTAGCCCAGCACAGCCTCGGCGTCCGCCGCATCGCCGTCCCGAACAATGAGCGTTCCCGCACCGTCGGTCGTGAAGACCTCGCGCAAGATCGCCTGCGGAACGCGCCCGTCGAGCACGTGGACCCGAGGGACACCCCCTGAGAGGGCTCTCCGGATCGCCGCGACCTTTGGACGCATGCCGCCGGTGAGTACACCCTTCGCTTCGAGCGCGTCGAGACCGCCGAGGTCCGTAAACGCGACCACTGACGAGAGGTCTTCGGGGTCGGAGAGAATGCCTGGTGCGCGAGTCACCAAGATCAGCTTGGCAGCACCCAGCGCGACCGCAAGCTCGGTCGCCACCGTGTCGGCGTTGACATTGAGCAAGGACGCGTCGCTTCCGACGGCGAGTGGGCTGACCACTGGAATCGCGCCCGCGCCGAGCAAGGCCTCGAGGCTGCCCGGGTTCACCGCGCTGACATCGCCGACCTGGCCGTAGTCGACCTGGACACGCTTTCCGTCGTCGTCGGTGATCACCGCAGGAGGGCGTCGGACTGCGGCAACCAAGCGTCCATCCGCGCCGCTCAAGCCGACCGCGGACTCGCCCTGCTTGAGCAGAGCGGTCACCAACAAGGTGTTGAGGCGGCCGCGCCAGACCATGACTGCAGCATCGATGAGCTCGGGGCTAGTGACCCGACGACCGGCCACTCGCTCGGTCTCAACGCCGAGCTCTGCCGCAGCGGCGTCGAGCTGAGGTCCACCGCCATGCACCAGCACGACGCGAATGCCGAGGCGGTGAAGGGCGGCCACCTCGGTGGCGATCGACTCGAGTGAACGAGGCACGTCGAGCAGCTCACCGCCAACCTTCACGACGAAGGTCTGACCCGAGTAGGCGCGCAGGTAGGGAATGGCTTCGAGCAGTCCGAGCTCGGTGCTCATGAGGTCTCCAACATGCGCTCAAGCAGCGCGATTGCGGTCCAAAGTCGATTTCCGGCTTCCTCGACGACCCAGGACTGGGGCCCATCGAGCACCTCGGGAGCGACCACCACGCCCCTACGAACAGGAAGGCAGTGCATAAAGCCACCGCCCTTCGGGAGCTTGTCGGAGGTGACCGTCCAGTCGCGATGTTCGGCACGCTGCACCGCCTCTTCATCGCGGCGGCCGTAGCCCGCAAAGCCGCTCCAGGACTTCGCGACCACCACCTCGGCACCCGCCATCGCCTCGCGTTGGTTCTGGGAGGTCCGCACCGAGCCCCCTCCCGAAGACGCCATCGCAGCTGCGCGTTCGACGATCTGCGGATCGAGATCGAAGCCCTCGGGATGCGCGAGCGTGACGTCCATGCCCTGAAGAGCGGCGGAGAGCAGCACCTGGTTGGGCACTGCTGCCGGGAGTGCCTTGGGATGGGGCGCCCAGGTCAGCGTGATCCGCTTTCCACGCAGGTCCGGACCGAGGTGGTTCACCCATGTCGCGGTATCGGCGAGCCCTTGAAGCGGGTGCCAGAGCGCGCTCTCAAGGTTGATGACTGGGACGCTCGAGTAACGGTCGAAGGCGGAAACCACTGGGTCCGCCCGGTCCTCCTCGGCGCTCTCGAGCTTCGCGAATGCGCGCACCGCGAGAAGGTCGGCAAACTCCGAGAGCACGGCAGCCGCCTCGCGGATGTGCTCGGCCTTGTCGCCATCCATGACCTTGTCTTCGAGCTCGAGCGCCCAGGCGTCCTTTCCGGGCATGATCATCAGCGGCTGAGCGCCAACAGCCCCGCACGCCGCCTCAAGGGACGTCTTCGTGCGCAAGGACGGGTTCAGGAAGACACCGGCCACGCGGGCACCGTCGCTACGATGGGCCTTGGAGCCGGCTCTCAGCTCGAGCGCTCGCTGAGCCAGCGCCAGGATTCCGTCTTGGCCGAGCTCCGTTCCGTCGACGAAGCTCACTCCGCCTCCAGAACAGCACCCAACGCGGCGGAGAGCGCGCCCACGGCCGATTCGGGAAGCACCGCAGGCGGACAGAGGCGTAGCACCTTCGGATCACCCGACGTGCCGACCATGAAGCCCCGCTCGAGCAAGGCCATCTGAACGGGCTTGGCAGGACGATCGAGCACGAGGCCCAGCCAGACGCCGGAGCCGCGCACGACCTCGACACCGTCGAGACCACCGAGGGCGATCTTCAGCAGCGAGCCGAGACGACCCGCGCGACTGACCAGGTTCTCGTCGCGGAGAATGCGCAGCGTCGCTTCAACTGCCGCACACCCAAGCGGCGCTCCGCCGAAGGTTGTGCCGTGTTCACCGGGGCTCGCCGATGCCGCCACCGCCTCGGTCATCAGCGTGGCCGCCACGGGAAAGCCTCCACCGAGGCCCTTTCCGACGGTGACGATGTCGGGGCGCACGCCCTCGCGCATGCAGAGCAGTGGCCAGCCTGCGCGACCGATACCGGACTGCACTTCATCGCAGATCAGCATGGCGCCGGCGGTGCGTACCGCCGACTCGACCGCCGCGAGGTAGCCGGGAGGCGCCTCGACGATGCCAGCGATGCCTTGAACGGGCTCGGTGATCACCGCCGCCACATCCGGACCGAGTGCGGCCTGTAGGGCCTCGAGATCCCCAAACGGCACGAAGCGCACGTCCCCATGCGCGGGTGCGTGCTGCTCCCGGTACTTCCACGTGGCTCCGAGGGCGCCCATGGTCCTGCCGTGAAAACCCTTCTCCATCGCGATGATCACGGGACGTCCGGTGAGCTTGCGGGCGAGCTTGAGTGCGGCCTCGTTGGCTTCGGCACCCGAGTTCACGAAGAAGGCCACGTCCATGCCCGTGAAGTCACACAGCGACTGCGCCGCCTTGGTGCGAATCGGAGTCGGCGTCATCGTCGTACAGAACGACAACTTGGCGGCCTGATCGGCAATGGCGGCGATCCACCGTGGATGCCCCTGGCCGAGAATGGTGACGGCGTGGCCACCGTAGAAGTCCCAGTAGCCGCGGCCGGTGTCGTCGTAGACACGGGCGCCCGAGCCCTCAACGAGCGTGACGGGAAGCTGCGCAGCACCGAGGTTGTCAAGCAGCGGGGGCGGAAGGGGCAGAGCGGGAGCAGCAGACATGATGGTTGTCCTACGGAAGCGACGGGGCAGTGAGCGTGGACGTGGGAAGTCCAAGGGCGAGGTCGAGGCATTGAAGAGCCTGTCCTGCCGCGCCTTTGCCGAGATTGTCGATGGCCGAGAGCACCGCGACGGTGTCCTCGTCCTGAGAGACTGCGAGGTCGCAGAAGGCTGTGCCGCGTACGTGGCGAAGCTCCGGCGATCCGGCCCGCAGACGAATGTGGGGATGCTGTTTGGCGAAGTCCGCGACGATGGCCGAGGCGTCTGTGCCCGGCTTCACGGTTGCGAGCAGGGTCGCGAAGATGCCGCGATCAACGGGTGCAGAGAGCGGCACGAAGTCGAGCTTGGGCGCCGAGCCAATGCTGTCCCAAAAGGACACGACCTCGGGAACATGCTGGTGGCTCAGCACCTTGTAGGCCTTGAGGTTCACGAACCGGTACGGATGATGGGTGCCTGCCTTCGGGGTCGCCCCCGAGCCGGTCGAGCCAGTCGCCGCGACGACGCGAATCGGCCCATCGACCACACCCGCAGCCACGAGTGGGGCGCCAGCGAGCGCGATGGCCGTCGCAAAACACCCCGGAACGGCCACGCGGGTCGACGACGCAATCGCCTCCGCCGCGTACTCCGCCATGCCGTAGGTCCAGCCCGTCGCGTGGCGATGGTCACGGGAGCAGTCGATGATCACCGGCGCCCGCTCGAGCTGGGCGGCGAGTGGTGCGGCCGCTCCATGGGGCGTGGCCAGCACAACGGCATCAAAGGTCGAGAGGCGATCGGCGTCGAAGGGTTCGAGCACGAGATCGGTGAGCCCCTCGAGGCCTGGGTGCACTTCAGCGAGCCGCGTGCCGGCCTTGGAGGTCGAGATCACCGCGGACGGCGTCGCATCGGCATGGCCAATGAGACGACGAACGACCTCGGCTCCGACGAAGCCGGTGGCTCCGACGATGGCGATGCGTGCGCTCACCCGGTGCTCCGCGCCAGCGAGAGGGTCGGCGTCGGTGCGACACCCGCCGCCGCGAGCAACGCGTGACCGAAGCGATCGGCCTCCTGCACAGCATTGATCGCCAACATGCCAAGGCCACCGACGCTGCTCGTGCCGGCCGCGTTGTCCGTGGCGGGGCCCGTCAGCACGTCAGCCGAGAGACCCATGCCCTCGAGGAGCACCTTGCCCCCGAACGCGCCGACCGGATCGGTCGCACAGAACGCAATCGCGCTGATCGAGCGCTTCAGGTCGGGTGCGCTCAGCAGCTCGCGCACGCCGTACTCACCGAGAAGCCCGTCACCAAGCTCGACGACGAGTAGGTCGGCCCCCTCGGTCGCCAGGTGGTTGAGGCAGCCGCGCGCTACGGCGACGCTGTCCACGCCACAGGTCGAGGGCAGTCCGGCATCGGCGAAGGTCACGCCGTGCTTGGCACCGTGATCCACCATCTTCAGCACGTCGGACTTGAGGGCAACGCCCGTCAGCTTCGCCACACCCACCGTAAAGCCAGCCTGAGCCGCGGCCTTCACAATCGAGCCCGCTGCACGGGTCTTGCCAGAGTTCATGCTGGTTCCGACAATCCAGATCGATGGCGGAAGCGCGTCGAGGGTGTCGGACACAGCAACGGGCCCGGGAAAGATCGACGCCGGCACACCGACGCGACGGCCGAGCTCTGGGAAGTTCAGCACCGATCCAAGCACCTCAACCCTCGCTGGCGGCCCCACCTCGGGGTTCGCCGAGGTCGCCAGGCCGATGACCCCACCAAGGTTGAGCAGGTGCAGGATGTCGCCCGGCTTCACGCTCTCGGGAACATCGCCGGAATAGCCGTGTAGAGCGTGCCGACGACCAAGAACGCCAGCGATGATGTCGCCCTTGTGCACGGTCATCATCCGGCCATGCACGTCTTCGAGCTTGTTGTAGACGCGCTTCTCGTCGAGGACGCGCACGGCGACGATCGACCCCGGTACGGCCGGGATGCTGGTGCCGAGCACGACGTCGCGCCGGAGCCGGGCATTTGCAGAAGAAGAAGCGATCTTGTCGAGACGAAGCCTCATCGAGACCTCCACGGCGGAAGACGTCCGCCAAGCGTGAGAAGAGGGAAGAAACCCGAAATCAGCGACGTCGCAGAGCTCGCGTCAGGCGCTCGCCAGCGCCCGCATCGCGGAGCGCCACGAAGACGGTGTCATCGCCCGCGATGGTTCCAAACACGCCGTCGAGGTCCATGCCGTCGACGAACTGTGCCAGCACCGAAGCGTGTGCGGGGTCGGTCTTGAGAATGCAGAGACTCGCGTGCGGCGCCAGGTTCATCGAACGAATCGGCGCGCCAATGTCGTCGGAAGACGCCAGCGCGTAGACCCCGTCGACCTTCGTGACGCCGAGAGCCTTGAGCTCACGAGACACGGTCGCCTGGGTGACCGGATGGCCCTGCTGGTCGAGCGCGCGCACGAGCTCGCTCTGGGTCCGAAAGGCCCCCGACAGGATCAGGTCTGGAAGTAGAGTTCTCCACATGGAGTCCCGTATAGTATGCGTATAAAATACGCGCAACACGATGGGCGAATTCCCCGGCTAGTCTTCGGCGCCAAGGAGGCGCAGATCACACGCCCGAACCATCCCTTCGTCCCGCACAAGCCCGCACCCGTCTCGCCAGTTGACGGCCTTTCAAGGGGCCAACGGCTCTTCGACGAGCTCGACGCACGACGGAGCGTCCGCTTCTTTTCAGATGCGCCCGTTCCACGCGAAATGATCGAGATCGCGATCCGCACCGCCAGCACCGCACCCTCTGGCGCGCATATGCAACCGTGGACCTTCGTCGCCATCTCGGACCTGGTGATCAAGGCCAAGATCCGCGAGGCCGCCGAAGCCGAGGAGTACGCCTCCTACGAGGGAGGACGCATGCCGGAAGACTGGCGCGAGGCCCTCGAACCGCTCGGCACCGACTGGCGAAAGCCCTTTCTCGAGACCGTGCCGTGGATCGTCGTGCTGTTCGCGCAGTCGTACGGCTTCACGGCCGACGGGCAGAAGAAGAAGCACTACTACGTGAAAGAGAGCGTCGGCTTGGCAGGAGGCCTGTTCGTCGCGTCACTCCACCGGATGGGGCTGTCCACACTCACGCACACGCCAAGCCCAATGGGATTCCTCACCGAGATCCTCGGCCGGCCATCGAACGAGAAGCCCTTCATCTTGTTTCCGGTGGGCTACGCCGCCGATGACTGCGTGGTGCCGGATCTCGAGCGCAAGCCCCTCGACGCGGTCTCGGCGTGGTTCGACGGCTAGTTTTCGCCGAAGTTCGCCGATTTTCGCCGATTGATTCGTCAAAATCCGACACGTGAGCTGGAAGATCCGCTTGGCCGCGGCCTAGGCTGTTGGCCTTGACCTTGCAGAACCTCATCTTGTTGGAGGACTCATGTTGGCAACCCAAGGACCCGCTGCGACTTCGCGGCTCCCTCACCTGTGTTTCGAAATCGACGGCTCCCCGCAGTTCGCCTACTCCCTTGGAGGCGGACGCACTGTCCTAGGACGGGCCGATTCCTGCGACGTCGCCCTTCCGTCCGAGAAGATCAGCCGCGTGCATTGCTTCGTCGAGCAGCGCGGCGAGGGATGGTGGCTGATCGACCGAAGCTCGAACGGCACCCTTCTCAATGGACTGCCGGTGCAGCGACGAGCCCAGCTGAAGCCCGGTGACCTGGTCGGAATCGGCGACCTCGATGTGCGATTCCTTGTGGGGCCAGACACCGATCGCCTTCGCCCTACCGAGAGTCGCGTGTGTGCCGCCGTACACGAAGAGCCCGTAGGCATCGACGGTGACGGTCTCACCTCGTGCCGGGTCGCACTCACCGACACCAGCACCGGCCGAAGCTGGGTACTGAAGCGACAGCGCAGCTGGCTCGGTGGCCCCGGCGCCGACATCGAGATCGACCCCCACCTTGCCGTGCGGGGCTGCAGAGTTCACGTCGTGCGCGGTCGCCCAATGGTCGAGGCGGGAGAGGCCGCAGCCTTCGTGGCCGGGCAGCGGGTGCGGGAGACGGTCCCGATCTACCCCGGCGAGTCGCTGCGCATCGGCGACCACACCCTCGTCGTCGAGCACGTCTTCGAGCGGCGGGGACGCGAGCGCGAGCGCTTCGGTGAGATGGTCGGTGCCCATCCTGCGATGAAGCGCCTGTTCGGAGCCCTCGAGAAGGCGGCTGCCCACGACCATGCCGTTCTCCTCGTCGGCGAGAGCGGAACCGGCAAGGAGCTCGCTGCACGGGCGCTTCACGACGTCGGTCCGAGAGCCGATGGGCCCTACGTCGCACTCAATGTGGCAGCGCTCTCCGAGAGTCTCTTCGAGTCCGAGATGTTCGGCCACGAGAAGGGCGCGTTCACCGGCGCCACCTCTCGGCAGGCCGGTGCCTTTCAGCGCGCAGACGGTGGCACTCTCTTCCTCGACGAGATCGGTGAGCTCGCCTTGCCGATGCAGGCCAAGCTCCTGCGAACCCTCGAGAGCGGAGAGGTGCGCCGAGTCGGTGGAGGGAAAGTCGAGTACCCGGATGTTCGCATCGTCGCGGCAACCAACCGCGACCTACCCGCGATGGTTGCGGAAGGCACATTCCGAAGCGACCTCTACTTCCGTCTCAGCCAGCTACCGGTTCGGCTCCCACCCCTGCGCGGCCGGCGCACCGACATTCTGCCAATCGCCCAGGTGTTGCTGCATCGCATCGACCCAAAGGCGCGGCTTCTCGACGACGCGGCCGCCGCCCTCGAGCAATACGACTGGCCCGGCAACGTGCGCGAGCTCCGCAACGTGCTGACCCGCGCCGCCGTGCTTGGCGGCCCGATGGTGAGCAAGGGCATGCTCCAGTTCGAGCCGACCGCCTTCGGTGCCCCGTCGGCCTCCCAGGGGCTCACCGAGGACTACCAGGCCGCCGAGCGGCAGACCGTGCTTCAGGCCATGCGCGATGCAAGCGGAAACAAGGCGCGGGCGGCCCGCATTCTTGGCATGCCACGCAGCACCCTCACCTACAAGCTCAAGCGTCTCGGCTTGGTCTAGGAATGAAGGCTCCGAGGCCACTGCACACCCAGCAGGTCTACGTTCGTCACCGCACGTCACAGTGCCGTGCGAGCGCTTCGGTGCTCGATAGTCGAGCCAGAGTGAAGGAGTCCAATGCACCGCTCTCTTGTCACCGCAGCAGCCCTCGGGCTGGCGTTTTCGGTCGGCCTCAGTCTCGGAGACGGGGCCACCCAGACCGCAACCGCCGCCGTCAGCCCCCTACAGACCGACGAGCAGAACACCATCTCGGTCTTCGCGGCGGCCTCCCCTTCCGTGGTCTTCGTCGAGAGCACGGCCACTCGCAGGAATCCATGGACGGCCAAGGCCTTCGAGGTCCCACAGGGGAGTGGCAGTGGCTTTATCTGGGACCCGAAGGGGCACATCGTCACCAACTTCCACGTCGTGCAAGGGGCTTCGGCCTTGTCCGTCAAGTTGCAGGACGGCACCAGCTGGCCCGCCACCGTCGTCGGCGGTGATGCGAGCAAGGACCTCGCGGTGCTGAAGATCGAAGCGCCCAAGGCGGCCCTCACACCGCTCAGCAGAGGTCTCTCTTCCGATCTTCGCGTGGGGCAGAAGGTCATCGCCATCGGCAACCCGTTCGGCCTAGACCATACCCTCACCTCCGGCGTGATCTCCGCGCTCGGACGGGAGATCGAAGCCGTCAACGGTCGCTCGATCACCGGCGTGGTGCAGACCGACGCCGCCATCAACCCCGGAAACTCCGGCGGCCCGCTGCTGAACTCGCAGGGCGAACTCATCGGTGTGAACACCGCGATCTACAGCCTCTCCGGCGCGAGTGCGGGCATCGGCTTCGCCATCCCCGCAGACACCGTCTCCCGCATCGTTCCCCAGCTGATCTCGGACGGGCGAGTGCGACGTCCGGCGCTTGGCATCGCCATTCTCGGCGACCACGTCTCTCGTCGGGCCGGCATCAACGGCGTCATCATCCGGTCGACCGACGAGAGCGGACCCGCCCACGCTGCCGGCCTGCGCGGCTTGACCCGCGCCTCGAACGGCGGCACGGAACTGGGCGACGTCATCGTCGCCGTGGGTGAGCATCAGGTGACCGACGCAGACTCGCTCTTCGCCGCGCTCGAGGCACACAAGATCGGCGAGGCCACGACCGTCACCGTTCTGCGCGACGGCGAACGAGCCAAGGTCGACGTCGATCTCGGCGAGCTTCGCTGAGACCGACCTGGCCGAATGGGCCAACCCTCCCTTGTCCGGTTAGGCGAGCGCATGCGCATCCTCATCCTGCCCTTCCTGGTGCTCGCCGCCTGCAACATCGAGCTGCCGGACGAACGAAACTGCGACGACCGACTCGCCTACTATCCAGACGAAGATGGCGACGGCATCGGCGAGCCGACCGACGTCTACATCGGCTGTGAGGCCCCCGAGGGCTGGGTCGACAACGTCGACACCGCGATGCCGTACGTCGGAGCCCGTCGCCGAGCACAGCCAAGCGGTTGGCGCCTTCCTCCGGGGTCGTCCTCCCGTTGACACCCACTGAGCCAACCGCGACTCCGGAACAACCGCCCCGACGCACCGAGCCGCTAGCGCCCCCGAGCGAGGCCGTGCGCTACGGCTCCGCGATGCTGCGCAAGTTCGGCTGGTTCTACTACGTCAGTGGACTTGGACGTCTGCTGTCCCGCGTACCGATGGATGAGCCATCGGCCGCCCGAATCCGAGAGGCTGCGAGTCGCGGCCCGATCGTCTACGTGCTGCTCAGGGCATCCACCCTCGACCACCTCGCGCTCAACACCGCTCTGAATCGCCGCCGACTACCCCTCTCGCTCTGGGCAAATGGCGTGACCAGCTTCACCTGGCAGCCCGTGGCCGAAGCCTGGGCAGACGTCGGCCGCCGGATCGCCACGCTATTCAGTATGGGCCCCCCGGACCCCATCGAGTCCGGCTGGGTCCAGCGCACCGTCGAGGGCGGGCACCCGGTCAGCGTCTTCATCTGGGGCCGACGGACGCTCGGTCAGTGGCTCACCCGCAAGTCTCCTCCGGACCCGCTGCACGCCATCCTCGCCGCACAGAAGGACTCGGATCAGGAGATCCAGCTCCTACCCGTTGTGGTCAGCTGGGACCGCTCGCCAGACGTGAAGGGCGGGACCGTTCGCAGCTTCATCCAAGCGGCTCGCGAAGAACCGGGCCCCCTCTCACGGGCATGGCATCTGCTGTTCTCGCGTCACGATGCACACATCCAGGTCGGCGAGGCTGTCGATCTCAAGACCTTCGTCGAGCGCGTGCCGGAGCGTCGCAGAGACGGCGCACTCCGCACACTGTTGCGCCGATACCTGCGGCGCGAGACCAAGATCATCCGTGGCCCGCGGCTTCTGCCCTACGACGAGATGCGACGTCTGGTCCTCGACACGCCGCCGATGCGACGCCTCGCAAAGGAAGAGGCCGCCGCAAGCGGTCGAACCGAGGCCCAGGTGCAGCGCACTATGGTCAAGGAGTACCAGCACGTCGCAGCACACTTCCGCTGGTGGGTGATTCGCCTGCTCTACGTGGCGCTCTACCCGCTGTGGACCAAGGTCTTCGCAGGTGTCGACATCGGAGACGAAGACCTCGAGCGCATCCGCAACGCGATGCGCACCGGCACCGCGGTCATCATTCCCTCCCACAAGTCCCACTTCGACTACTTGCTGCTCTCCTGGCTGTTCTATGAGCACAAGCTGATCACCCCGCATGTCGTCGCAGGCGAAAATCTGGCGATCTGGCCGGTGTCGATCTTCCTGCGCGGCGGCGGAGGGTTCTTCATCAAGCGCAAGTTCTCGGGCGAGCGTATTCACCCCGCGGTGTTCAACCGCTACCTCCGCGAGCTCATCCACCAGGGCTACCCGGTCGAGTTCTTCATCGAGGGCGGACGCACCCGCACGGGCAAGTTGTTGCCCGCAAAGACCGGCGTGCTCGGCATGGTGATGGAGGCGAGCATGCTCCGCCGCGCCGGTAAGGAAGTGACCCTGCTTCCCATGGCCCTCGCCTACGAGCAGGTCGCCGAAGAGAAGGCCTACGCCCGCGAGCTCGGCGGCGAGGACAAGCGTCCGGAGTCCCTGCAGCAGGTCGTCAAGGCTCGCAGCGTGCTCCGCCGCCGCTTCGGAAAAGTGTACTGCCGCGTCGGAGAGCCGATCCGGACATCGACCATCGTGGACCCCACCGATGACTCTCCCGCATGGACCGACCGACCGCAGGAAGAGCAACGCGAGAAGCTCCACCGTATCGGCGAACGGGTCATGCATCGCATCGGGCAGAGCACCGTTGTCCTGCCGACGTCGCTCCTCGCGCTCGCCCTGATGGCCCACCACCGCCGTGGCATCAAGCAAGAGGAGCTGCGCGCCCGGGTGCACCGCTTCCACAAGATGCTCACGCATCTCGACGCACCCGAAGCCTCATCGATGGCCCACTTCTCCCAGGCCCTGGTGCAGGCACAGGTGAAGTTCTCGGAGCAGGGGTTGATCACCGGCCACTCCATGGAAGGCACCCGCGTCTGGGGCATCAACGTGGACGAACGCATCACCCTGGCCTTCTACGCCAACATGCTGGTGCACTACTTCGCCCCGATGGGCTACGCGGCCGCCGCCATCCGCGGACTCGGGGACCAGGACAGCTTCACCGCAGAAGATGTCCGACCGAGCTTCATCGCCGTCGTTTGGCTGCTCCGCCGCGAGTTCGTGCTCGACCCCGACCGTTCCGCCGCCACTCTGCTCGACGAAGCCCTCCGTGACCTCGTGCTTCATGGAGCCCTCACCGAGCACGAGGGAACCTTCAGGGTAGCCGAGACGTCTCACCTCTTCGAGATGTACAGCCTGTTCCGCGCACTGCTTGAGGGATACGCCGCCGTCGCGAGGCGTGCAGGCGCTCTACTCACCGACAAGCTCGACGCGAAGGGCCTCACCCGAGCCGTCATCGACGAGCGCGACGCCTTGCTCGACGCCGGCGCCGTCAGTCGCCCAGAGGCTCTGTCCCTCGACACGCTCAAGAACGCCGTGTCCTCCTACAAGGAGGCCGGCGGCTTGCGGGTCGACGAGGACGGCATGCTCCACATCGTCCAAGACCAGCTCGCGCACACACTCGAGTTGCTCAAGCCTTTGGTCCGCGAATGAGCCAGATCGACGACCTGTTCGAGGGCGAGGACGCGGTCAAGCCGAACGTCGCGTTCATCTCCACGCTGCTCGTCGTCGGACTCCTGCTCTCGATTCTCGGCCTAGCGTGCAGCTCGGTCCCCGGCGGCATCCTGGTCTTGCTGGCCTTTCACTACGCAGACGTCGAGCTCGACCGCGTCGAGTCGGGCTATCTCCCCGAGACGGAGCGCCCGCGGGTGCGGCGCTTGCGAAGCTTCGCCCTGGCAGGTGTGGTGCTGCTCACCCTGGTCATCATTCAGCAGATCTGGCTGACCAGCATGGGCTTCTACGACGTGTTCTGGGAAGCGTCGCTGCGCACCCTGTTCGGCACCACCGAAGCCGTCAGCTAACGATCACATCCAGCGAGCCGTCGCTGACCCGCACGGACAAGCGGTCGCCAAAGCCCACGTCCTCGCGCGACGACACGAGCTTGCCGTCGGGTCCTCGCACAATCGCGTAGCCACGCTGCAGGACGGCCGTGGGAGAGAGCGCACTCAGCTGACCCTCGGCTCGTTCCAGCGCTACCCGCCGTCGCTCCAACGTCCGGCCCATCGCGGGCTGAAGACGGCCACGCACCGCCTCGAGACGCTCGCGCTGAATCCGGAGCGGGCCCTGAAGGGTGCGTGCGAGCCGCTCCTCACCGCCGCCGAGGGCCAGCCGCCGCTGCAACAGCACACGGTCCATCGCCACACTCAGGCGCTCACTAAGGTCGGTGTGCTTCTTCCGACTCGAAGCGACCCGGTCGGCGGGCGAGCGAAGTCGCGCAGAGAGCTGTTGCACGCGGTCACGATGACGCACAAGCCGCCTCTTCATCGCGGACTGGAGGCCCAGCAGCGTCTCATCAGTACGACGGGTGAGCGCAACCCCATCAGGCAGCGCCAAGACGGCGGCGGCCGAAGGCGTCGGCGCCACCGCATCCGCCACTTCATCGCAGAGGGTCGTATCGATCTCGTGGCCGACAGCGCTGATCGTGGGCACCGAGCAACCTGCCACCGCGCGGGCCACGTACTCGTCCTGAAACGCCATCAGGTCACTCTTCGACCCACCACCACGAGTGAGCACGATCACGTCGGAGCGCCCATCCTCCTGGAGCAGGTCCAGAGCCTGCACGATGGATGGCGGCGCTTCTGGCCCCTGAACGAGCGTCGGCGCCACACGAATCTGCGCGGCGGGAAAACGCAGCCCACTCACCTTGAGAAAGTCCTGAAGCGCGGCGCCGGTGAGCGACGTCACCACACCGACGACCCTGGGAGAGGCCGGTAGTTCCCGCTTCCGCCGTGGGTCGAGCAGACCATCACGCATCAGGCGCTCGCGGCGACGCGCGAGCTCCTTGGCCATGGCCCCTTCGCCCGCTGGGGCGAGCTCGTTGACGATCAGCTGGGCCTGGCCCCGTCGTGGGTAGAAAGACAGTCGTCCACGGGCGACCACCCGCATGCCGGCCTCGGGCCGCAGCCGCAGACGACGCAACGTCCCGGCAAAGATGATGGCTGAAAGACGCGCATCGCGATCGCCGAGGGTGAGGTAGCAGTGCCCGCTCGCAGGCGTCTGAGCCTGCACGATCTCGCCCTCGACCAGCACGACCGGGTAGCGCGACTCAACGATGCGCTGCAGCTCCCCGCACAAGCCGCTCACGGAGTAGGGCTGCATTACTCGGCTCCAAGGCGCTGGAGTGCCACGAATTCGGCGGCGAGCAGTCGTTCCGCGTCGGCCACCGTGGACGCATTGGTCTCGACCAGGTCCTCGGTCTCGGCCGGGTCCGACTCAATCGAGAACAGACGTCGCTGCCCATCCCGCAGCCGCCGGCTGTACTTGACGCCGTTGGCGCGCATGCCGAGTACGGCCCCATCCTCGTCGCCGAGGAGGGCGCACCACATCGACTTCTTCCGGCGACCTTGCGCGTAGTCGAGCAGGTTGACGCCCTCGGTCTGCTCAAACCCCGTGATGCCCAGATAGGCGAGCGCGGTCGACGGAATGTCGGTCAGCCGCACCTGTGCCTCGACGCGATCCGTCGACAGCTCGCGGCCTGGCGCTCGCATGACCATCGGAATGCGTACAAGCTCCTCCCACAGCCCCTGCCGGGTCGCGAGCTGGTCGTGCTCGCCGAGCATCTGGCCGTGGGAACCATGCACGATTACCAACGTCCGGTCCGAGAGACCGCGGGCATCGATCTGCTCGAGAATACGCCCGACTGCAGCATCGGCCTCGCCCACCGCATCCGCATAGGCAGCCGCCCCGACACCATTGGAGGACTCCCACTCGAGCACCTCTCCCAGCTCGAGCCATGCGAACAGAGGCAGCTCCGAGTGGGCACCAAGCCACTGGCCGAAGCGTTCCTCGAGGTCCGCTGCGGGGCGATAGGGCCCGGCGCCGAGCCAGAAGGCCGGGACGAGAAGATGCCGAAAACCGCCGAGGCTGTCGTCGTCGTAGGTGCGAAAGCCCTGCGAGAGGCCCGTGGCGGCGGCTGCGTGGGGCGTTGCTGTGAAGGCCGCCGTCGCGTACCCCTCTTTGTCGAGAAGCTCCGGCAGCGTCCGGAAGCCCCGGTAGAGGCGCACGTCATCCGCGATCACGCGATGGCGAAGTGGATGGAGGCCGGTCACCAACGTCGCGTGGGCCGAAGTCGTCCGCGCAGTCGGCGTCACGGCGTTCGCGAAGGTCACGCCCCCACCGTCCGCGATGCCGTCCCAGGAAGGAGTTGCGGCCGGAGACCCGCCCCAGGTGGTGCGCACGTGGTCACGACGCAACCCGGGAATGCTGATGAGGACCACATTCGGGTCGCCCTCGAGGGCACCAGCGCCTCCGGTATAGCGAGTCGCAAATCGCGCCGTTCCACCGAGACCGAGAAGGCCGGCGACCGCAAGAGCGACCGGCAGGAACGAGACCCGGTACTCGAAACCCAGATCGAAGCGGCGGAGGAAGTAGTGCGCATTGAAATAGACGACAAAGAACAAGGCGATCGGCATCGAAGCCATCGCCGCTGCACCGAGCCAGCGCTCTTCGGACAGCAACGTCTGCGTCGCGGGAATCAGATAGGTCGCGCAGAGCAGCATGCCGGCAATGCCGAGCTGAATCGACACAGCCGCCGGTGCAGATCGGCTGCGGCCCATGAGGTGAACGACGCCACCGAGCAGACCACACGCCACCCCGTAGATCGCCATGACCAGCACGTCCACGGCACCGAGAAGCATGAACTCAGCCGAGGACAGAGGCAGGCGTAGGGTCAGCGACTGGCCGAGCGATTCGGCCCCTCCGGCCACCGCACCAAGGCCCGCGGCCCGGATTGCCCCGAACCGCCACCGCTGAACTGTTGTCCACTCATACATGCCGCCGCCGATAACCCGAAGAGACCTCTCACCGCCGCCCTGGTTCCGTGCGTGCGTGGCGTGGAGCGGCTACGCGGGCGGTCTGGAGGTTCGATGCGCATTCTATTGGGGCTGGCCCTGACCCTACCCCTCGCAGCGACCGCGAAGCCAAAGCGCAAGAGCCCGCCGCCCCCAACCGCCGAGGTGGCCGCTGACCTGATGGGTCGCGCCCTCGCTGACGATGGCGCCTACACCGACCTCGTAGAGCTCTGCGATGACATCGGGGCTCGCCTATCGGGCTCTCCGGAGCTCGACCGTGCCATTGCCTGGTCCCAGTCCAAGATGGCGGCGCACGGCCTGACCAACGTGCGCGCAGAACCGGTGATGGTGCCGAAGTGGATCCGCGGCGAAGAGCGAGCAGAGCTCCTCGGAGACAGCACGCGCGACCTCCACATCCTCGCCCTCGGGGGATCGGTGAGCACCCCCGAAGGTGGGATCGAGGCCGATGTGCTCGTGGTTCGCACGTTCGAAGAGCTCCAGGAACGCGCGGCCGAAGTCAAGGGGCGCATCGTGCTCTTCAACGCACCCTTCGTCGGCTACGGGCAGACGGTCGGATACCGCACCCAGGGGCCCAACAAGGCAGCCGAGCTCGGCGCTGTGGCCGCTTTGGTGCGCTCGATCGGACCGGATAGCCTCGACACGCCTCACACCGGATCGACTCGCTTCGCAAAGGAGGTCACGCCCATTCCCGCCGCGGCGGTGAGCCTCGAGAACGCCGAGTTGCTTCAACGGCTCCAAGACCGCGGCAAGACACCGCGAGTGCGCCTGGTCTTAGGCTCGAAGAGTGAGGGCGAGGTCGCTTCGGCCAATGTTATCGGAGAGATCCCCGGTCGCGAGTCCCCCGAAGAAATCGTCGTGCTTGCCTGCCACCTCGACTCTTGGGACGTCGGGCAGGGCGCGCAGGACGACGGCGCCGGGTGCATGAGCGCACTTCACGCTGCGAAACTCATCGGCCAGTCGGGCTACCAACCGCGCCGCACGGTTCGAGTGGTCTTCTACACCAACGAAGAGAACGGCTTGGCAGGGGCGCGAACCTACGCAGCCGAGCACGCCGAAGAGACTCACGTGGCAGCCATTGAATCCGACAGCGGAGCTGGCGCCCCCGCCGGCCTAAGGGTTCACACCCACGAGAGCGACGATACCGCCGCCGTCATCGCAGCCCTGAAGCCATACTCCGGCACCCTCGCTGCGCTCAACGCGAACGGCTTGCGCGAAGGCTATGCCGGCGCCGACATCGGCCCGCTGTCCGCCCCCGGCGTGCCCACGTTTGGCATCGACCACGACACGGAGCCTTACTTCCGCATTCATCACACCGAGGCAGACACGATCGACAAGATCGACCCCGTGTTGCTCCAGCACAACGTCGCGACCATGACTGTGTGGGCGTGGACGCTGGCCGATGTGGATGTCCAAGTGATAACGTCGCCCACGCTGCGTGGAAATATGCCGGAATGACGAAGGACGATCTTCTCGAATTCTTGGACCGGGTGGGCGCTCGAAGCCTCGAGACCTACCTGACTCAAGAAACGGACGACCCCCAGGCGGGGTTGGACGAACGCCTGGACTGGGCCCAGTCTCGGCTGGCTGACCCCCGCTACAGCCGCGCTGCGCGCTTCTTGGTGTCCCACGAGAGTGAGATCCGCGCGATCATGCGAGAGGGTGAGCAGCCCTGGCTCCACCGGCAGCTCACCGGGGCAAAGCGCCCCAGGGTGTATGAACCCGAGCCTGACCATGCGGACGCCGTCGAAGATGTCGACGCCCCCCCTCCACCGGTGGCCGCGCCGCTTCTGTTGACACCGCCCGATGGAAACGAGCCGCCACCGGAATTCAGTCCGCCCGACGGCACCGAGACCCTGATCCCCGCCGCGAAGGGGCCGCCCCCCGTCGCCTTCGAGCCACCTGAGATCGGCGGACTGGACTTGCTGAACCCCGCGCCCAACCTCTTCGCGGAAGATGAAGAGGGTGACCCTCCAAGTCTCGGTGATCTCGGTCCGCCCCTTGAGCCCATGTTCCCCTCGGATCCTTACGAGGCCGACATGGAGCCGACCACGGTCGCCCGTCGGTCCATGCTTCCGATGGATGTGCTCCTGGATCCGCCAGGAGAATCCGCGAAGGGGGCGCCTGTTCGCGATGAGAGGCCACCACTCGACCCGCCCTCCCTGAGCGATCCGGGTACCGAGGCGGTCGAGAACGACTGGAACCCCTCCCCGCTCGGGTTCATGCCTTCGGTCCAGGATCGTCCCAAGCCCAGCGGCGGCCCGGTCGGAAACCTCTTCGAGGACGTACTCGAAGACCAGGACACCCACGCATCCTTCGACACAGGCACCTCGACCGGACTGCGGGCCAATCCCACCCTCATGCCGGCGCCGTCCCCGCCACCCGGGGCGCCACCCCGTCCACCCGGGAATGCTCGCGACAACATCACGTTCTTCGCCGATGAGCTGCCGCCAGAACCCACGCCGACGCCCACACCGCTCACCGCGAGCATCGTCGACCCCTCTCATCCCCCCGATGAGTTTCCGCGGGAGAACACCGCGTCGACACGCTTCGTCACCACGAAGAAGAAGCGCCGTTATGACCCGTACCTCCTCGGCGTCACGGTCTTGCTCGCGGTCGCGATTGCCTTCCTCGCGGTGAACGTCCTGTCTTGGTTCGACCAGAGAGATGCACCCGCGGCCGCCCAGGTCCTTGTGCAACGCTCAAACCCGGTCCCAGAAGCCCAAGTGGTTCCTCCGACGCCGAGCGAGCCCGCCGAGGTCCAGCCAGAACAGCCCGTCGAGCCCGTGCCAGCGGAGGGCCCTGCGCCCGTTCCGCCAGCACCCGCCGCCGTCGCGCCTACACCCGCTGCGCCAACCCCATCGCCAGTCGTACCCACACCGAGCCCGGTGGCACCTACACCGGTGGCGCCCACACCCGTGGCACCGACGCCCACTCCGGTCGCACCCACACCGACACCCGTCGCGCCGCAGCCCAATCCGGTCGCGCCGACACCGGTGGCACCGACGCCCACTCCCGTGGCGCCAAAGCCTGTCCCTGAACCTGTACCTTCGGCACCGACCGCAATGGGCAACTGGGCTGGAACCGCAGGCAGCGGCGCCCTCACGCTGCGGTTGGATGAGCCAAAGCGCAACGCCATCACCGGCTCGGCGCGGCTCGTGGTCTCTGGTGCGACACGCGACATCGACCTCGAGGGCACCTTCGACCCTGCGAACGGCGCGCTCTCACTCAGCGAAGTCGGCGGAGCACTCACTCTTTCCGGTACCGTGAGCCAGGCCACAGCGCAGGGGACTTGGTCGCCCGGCAGTGGCTCTACCGCACGTCAGTGGTTTGTGGTTCGGAAGGACTAGCCCCCCTGGGGCGTTGTCCGAAGACCCAAGAGAGTATCTTGCTTCTGCTTTTCTCCATCGCCGCCCTCGCCGCCGAGCCCTTGGGCCTCACCTTGGACTTGTCCCACGACGTGGTGCTGGTGGACGGGCGTGAGCAGCTGCATGCGACGGCCATCTTCGATGATGGCACGACCAAGCGCCTGTACTCAGGGCTGGACTGGTCCTCCTCGAGTTCGGATGTCCTCGAGATCAGCCGAGACGGCGTCGCCGCTGGACTTGAAGTCGGCTCCGTCCAGGTCGAGGCCGTGTGGGGCGGGCTGAAGTCCGCGCCCCTCACAGTCGAGGTCATCGACTCTGGCCCCAAGCGGCTCCACATCGAGCCCGTCTCTGTAGAGATCATGCCGGGCGTGTCGGCAAGTTTGGAGCTGATTGCAACCTTCGAAGACGGCCGAAAGGCCGACGCCACCCGCCTTGCCGATTGGACCGCTCGCTACAGTGACGTGGCCCAGGTCGAGGCGGGCAGAGTCACCGGAATGGTCGAAGGCGAGACCTCGGTGACCGCCAGCTGGCGCGGCACTCGAGCTCCATCGGCGAGCGTGCGCGTCAATGTCCCGAAGGCCGTTGGACTCACCGTCGATCCGCCGGTTGAGGTCTTGGTCGTCGGCGGTCGGGTCAATCTCGCCGCCCACGCGGTGTTTCAGACGGGCCACTCTCTCGACGTGTCCAAGCGGGTGCGGTGGGAGTCCACGGCCCCAGACGTACTCCAGGTGGACGGAGCGGGACGCCTCACAGCGCTACGAGCGGGCACGGCCATCATCTCTACGTCTTGGGAACATCTCGAGCCCTCGCCTCTTCGCGTTGAAGTGATCGGTGGCGACGTAAAAAAGCTTCGCGTGAAACAGGGCAATCGCTCGGTTGCCGCCGGAGACGGACTGACCCTACACGTCGAGGGCCTAGTCGGCTCGCGTTGGGTCGATCTCACCCACGCCGCTGAGTGGATCTCGAGCGACGCACGGGTACTGCTCGCCGGACAGGGCGGCTTGGTCACCGGCGTAGGCCGCGGCCGGGTAAAGCTCACCGCACAATACGGGGCCCTCGCCGACGCCGTCGAAGTCGTCGTCACCCCCTAGACCGCCGCATTCGCTTCGCTACGACAGCGATGTCCGGATTTGCCCGCGACATGGGTTCGGCGAAAGACGGCCTAGGCGCCAAACCCGGTGTTCATGGGGTTCAACGACCTTGGCACGCGGTCTGCAGTATCCCCTGCGTCCGGCGAGGGAACGTCCGTGCCCCTTTCGTCTCTTGCCAGACACTGGGGGTGGCGTAGGGAATTGGCCCTGCGTCGCCCCTCTCATCTACTGGGACCGCTACTTCGGCGTCAGCGTCCCCGATGTGCCCTCGGGAGCGGCGGGTCGACCCGTTGCGAGCTGCTCGACGACGCGGTCGAGGGGCCAGTGGGTGTCGTCGTACCGCTCGACCAACGTTCCTTGGTCGTCGAGCACCAGCATGCGCAGTGAGTGCAAGATCTGGCCGTCTTCTTCGCGGACCGAGAGACCCGAGCGCATGGCCAGGTCCTGAAGCGCTGCCGGCTCCATGCGGGCCCAGTTCCACCGTGCAGTCGCCCCGACATCGGTCGCAAACGCCTGCAGCACTGCGGGGGTGTCGCCCTCAGGGTCGAGGGTGACGACCACGATACGCGCATCTTCGGGGAGTCTGGGCTGTAGGCCCTGCAGGCGCGAGACCACCGCCGGACAAAACTCCGGCATGGGACAGGTCGTGTACGCAAACGTCAGGGCCACCGAACCCTGCTGGCCCTCCCCCAGGGTGAGCGAGCCGCCCTGGGCGAGCTCGACGGTGGTCGCCGGGAGTGGCTCACCGGACTTGATCGGCGCCACTCCCTCGACTTGCGCCGGGGGGGCGGTGTGACCGGTGATCCTCACCTTGGCCAGGTAGCTCCCCTGTTCTTCGACCATCAGGCGAGCCACGATGCGGTCACCCGGGCTGACCTGGACGTCGTCACGAATCTCGAAGGGCATCGTCATCGGCGCCATGAAGCCATCGATCTCGTCGTGGTCCACGGTGACGGTGCTGCCGTCCACGGCAACGACGGTCCCTTCGAGGATGTAGGCGGACTGGCCCCAGCAGGCGGCGAGCAGTGCAAGAGCGGGGAGAAGTCGGTTCATGGGGGCCGCCTATCCAGGGACCGCGGCCTTGGCACGGGTCGCGAGCGCATCGGCCGCTTCGGCGAGGGTCGCGTCGTCTTCGCCACCAAACGACACCCGGTAGTGGAGCCACGCGAGTTCGACCATGGCCGAGCCGGCCGGATCCCCGCGCTCCTCCCACCACTGTGCTGCCGAGAGAGGAGGAAGGGCGGGAGGCGGCGTTCCGGTCCGACTCTCCGCCGCGCGTGCCGCCGAGTGCCATGCCCCCGCAACCCGACCAGCAGGCCGTGCACCTGACTCCCCGGCGAGGCGTCCAAGCCAGCGAGACACCCAGGGCCGCACCACGACCAGGCCGGCAGTGCCAAGCCCGACGAGCAAGGCCCAGCCAATCGATGTGGAGACACTTCCACGAGCCCCGGTCAGGTCACCCACCGACTGGCCGATGGTGGCCACGGCTCGCCGCTGCTGCCCGCCGTCGAAGCCGACAACTCGCTCCATCCACAAGACCTTCAGCGCGTCGTAGACCTCCGATCCAGCCGCGCGCTCGGGCACCTGGCCGGGGCCCGGCGTGGGATCGACTTCCACCCATGCCAAGCCGTCATAGACCTCGACCCAGCTGTGCGCATGGGCCGCGCGAACCACCCGGTAGCCGCCGACCTGGTTCTGCTCGGAGCTCACAAAGCCGTTGACGACGCGGGTGGGAACGCCGCGAGCCCGGAGGAGGACGGCAGCCGCGCTGGCGAAGTACTCGCAGTGGCCCTCGCGCCGTTCGAACAAAACCGTCGACAGCGGGTCCCCGCCCGCAATGGCCTCGGAAGAGCGTGTGTACTGAACCTGTTCCTGTAACCAGCGTCTTGCGGCCCGCGCGAGGACCACGGCATCCCCCTCGCCCAGGTCCGCGGCCGCCTGCTGTATGCGGGGGTCGAGCTCGGGAAGCTGAAGCGCCCGCCGACGTTCGACCTCTTCGAGAAAGTGCGGGCGCGCTCCCAGATCAAAGGGCGCCGACGACCAGACCGTCCATGCAAGCGCACCGGATTGCGGGGGCACCCGCCAGTTCCCGGCCGCGTCCGTCTGCGCCTCCACGCCCTCGACCCGCCGCACCGCGCCGAGGGTGTACAGCACCCCTGCCTCGGCGCCCGACTGGATCATCTCCACCCGCACACCCTTCGCGACTGGCGCGGTCGTGACCTCGGCCTCGAGGGGCGCCGTTGCCCGCCAGCGAACGCCGTCGAAGTGGTCGAGAACCGTGCCGCGCACGTAGACCGTCTCCGGAAAGGTGACGTCGGCCAGGGTGTCGACGCGCATGCGAAGAACGGTGGTGGGGTCTGACAGCATGGGTCCCATCTGACCCAGCTCCACTGAGTCCGAGAAGCCAGTCACCGAGACCGGTCCATCCAGCGCCAACGACGGGGACCCCGCCGGCCGCGGGAGCATCCAGAACAGCGCCCAAGCCACCGCGAGAACCGCCGGTGTCACCCGAATCGACCAACGGACGGAAGCCGCACCGGGCGAGGTCGCCGCGAGGGCGCCGGGAATCACAGCCGCCCACAGCGCAAAGGCACCGAGAAAGCCGATGTCCTGGGACGCGCTTCCGCCGCGAGCCAACAGCAGCACGGAGACGAGCAACGTGAGCCGCTGTGCCCGTCGACCTGGGGACGCTGCGAAGAACACCAGCAAGTAGGCGAGCGCCGCAGCCAAGGCACCGGAGGAACTGACCACCCCGAGCGACCCCGCGGCAGCGACCCCAATCAGAAGCGCTGCCGAGCCAGGAGCCGTCACCGGCGTAGGAATGCGCTTGAGCACAGCCGGCCCCACCAACATGCCCACCATCCCCGCCAGCGCGACCTCTGCAGACTGCGGCGCGAGGGATAGCCCCCACAGCCCAGCGAGAGCCGCAAGGCGCACGGTGAGTCCTTGGGCCATCATCGAGTCTCCGCGGTCCCGAGGGCGCCAAGCAGACGCCGACGCCACGCACCGCCGCGCTCAGGCGCCAGACGCGCATCTCCAAGGCGCAGGCCGACGGCATACCCTTCCCGAAAGCCGGCAAGTACGGCTCCACAGGCGCGCGACAGCTCACGCTCCCACTGAGACGGGTCCTCGGACTCCGCCACCTCGATCTCGACGGCTCGGCCCACATCACCGGCGCGGTCCACCACCATCGGCGTGCGCAAGCGAGCGGTCGAGCGCCAGTGAATCGCACTCGGCCGGTCACCGGCGTGGTACTCGCGCAGGCCGATCAGATCGCCGGTCGCCCCTCGGGTGGCTCGCTCGCCCTCCACGTCACCTTCCCACGCCGCAGCCATCCGTCCGCGTGATCCCAGGGGCTTCGGAAACACCAGTAGATCGACGGGCCCAGAGATGGAGAGCTCCGCCGACCACAGGCCAAACGGAAAGGCGCTGATCAGCACGAAGCGGTCAAGGTGCACGTGCCCCCGAGTGTCGAAGGACCACGCAGCCGCCGCAGAGCCATGCGTGCCCGGTGCCACATCCGGAAAGCGACTCTCGCTGTGCTGCCGGAGTTCGCGAACCCGCACCCCACGCGCAGCCATAAAGCGCCGGCTGTTGACCAAGACCCAGCGCCCATGGCCAGCCCGGCCCGCAAAGATCTCGGCGGGAAGACGCCGTCTCGCGGTCAGCCCACGAAGGTTCCACGACGTCAACGGCGCGCCCAGGACCAGCAGGGCGACCCCAACGGCAAGGAGGAGTGCAAGCTGGTTATTGCCTGTGGTCGCAACGACCACCGCGAGCACCCCGCACGCTAGAGTGAGCATGCGGCCGTCTTCGGTCAGTCGGAGCTCGAGCTCGCCCACGTCAGGACGGCGGCGTGAGCAGGTCGAGGATTTCGGCCACCGCCCTGGGGCCACCCGATCCCGACGGCCCACCATCCATGCGAGCAAGCACGCGATGGCCGAGTACGGGCACCGCGAGCACCCGCAGGTCCTCGGGAATCACAAAGGTCCGGCCCTTCACGAGCGCCCGAGCCCGCATGGCCCGATACAGCGCCTGAGCGCCGCGCGTCGACACGCCTCGAAGAAGGCGTGCGTCCTCACGGGTGAGCGTGACAAGGTCGAGCAGATAGTTCTCCATCGCCTCTGGAACGCGGACCTGTGCTGCTGCCTGCACCAGACTCAGGACCTCATCCGGCGACGCGACGGTCTCGGCCACACCCCGCTTGAGGCCCCCCTGCCGCAACACGCGCCTCTCGGCGTCGCGATCGGGGTAGCCCATCGCAATGCGCATCAGGAAGCGGTCGAGCTGGGAGTCCGGAAGCGGAAAGGTGCCGTGCACGTCGTACGGATTCTGCGTCGCCACGACCAGAAACGGGGATGGCAGAGGCCGCGTCTCGCCATCGACCGTCACCCGTCCCTCCTCCATGGCCTCGAACAGCGCCGACTGGGTCTTCGGTGAGGTGCGGTTGATCTCGTCCGCGAGAACCACGTTCGCAAACAACGGGCCCGCGCGGAACGCGAAGGCGCCCTCCTGGTAGATCGCCATGCCCGTGATGTCGCCAGGTAGCAGGTCTGCCGTGAACTGAATGCGCGCAAAGCTTCCGCCGAGCGCACTCGCCAGGCTCGCGGCGAGGGTCGTCTTGCCCACGCCGGGCACGTCCTCGAGCAGAAGGTGGCCGCCCGCGAGGATTCCCGTCAGCGCGAGCTCAACCACGTCGTCCTTGCCGTGGACGATGGCGCAGATCGCCCCACGCAGGCGACCGATGATGTCGGCGGACTCGGCCGAGGGCAGCGCGCTCACAGCTCCCCCACGAAAACGCCCGTGGCGTCCATGCGGTAGGTGCAGCCCGGCGGAATGTCGGGAACGGTGGACTCGACCACGGTGATCTCCTCGAAGCCGTCCCAGTCAAGGCCGTCATCCATGTTGCAGCTGTCGCCTCCCTGCCGCACCGAGGCCTCCCCTTCGAGTTGCCAGCGCACTTCGCCCGCGTCGCGAGCGTCCTGCCAAATCACCGAGCTGTAGGACACGTCGCATCCCGACAGGGTTCCATCGGCAAAGCCGAGGATTTCATTGTCGATCAGCAGACCAAGATCGACGTCGGCGCCGCTGAAATTCAGCGCGTACGTGAAGGTCTCGTCATAGGGAACCTCGCTGCCGATGTTGCAGCTGTCGAAGCCTGGTTCACCCCCTGAAACCGTCACATCCCACGCGAAGCCCTCCAGCGCCTCGCCGCAGCCAGCCGCCGCGAGAAGGGTTGTGATGAAGAACTGGAAGAACAAACCGCGCACACGTGCTCCTGTGGCCCATTGCCGCTAGACGTACCGGTACTTATATACCGCCGTCTTTGCACTCATCCATGGGCGCCACCCGCGCCCCCGCTCTTGGAGCCTCCTTTGGCCGATGCCAACGCTCTGTACGTCGCCCGCGAGGACGACCTCGCCTCACTCTGGACCCACTGGGAGGCGGCGCGCGCCGGTACCCCTCAGGTCGTGCGTCTCCAGGCTCCATTTGGCGGAGGCCGTCGCGCACTCGTCGGTGAGACCCTTCGTCGCGTCGCCGCAAATGATGCGGACGCCATCCTCTGTCGGGTTCAGTGCCTCGATCAGGACAACGGCGTGGGCTGGCTCCTACGCATGTACGGCGCACTGATCGCCACGCTGAACCAGGACGTGCTCCGCCGCGGCCGCATCGAGATGATGCTGAACGCCAAGCTCGCCTCGCAGCCCAAGCGCGTGCAGGGCTGGTTCCAGCAGTTCGTCAGCTCGCTGAAGGACGCGAAGACCGATGCTTCCAAGGGCACCGTCCAGCTGCGTATGCCGCAGGACAACCCGCTGATCGGACTCGTCGAAATCCTCTGCGCCATCGCCGAGAAGACCCCGGTCGTCTTCGAGCTGCAGCAGCCGTACGTCGTGTACTCCCTCGCCGTGGCCCAGTTCGTCGAGGCCTTGCAGACCGAAGCCGCAGAGCGTGGCGCCAAGGTCATGGTCGTGCTCTACGACGAGCCCGAGTCCGAGTCCACGCAGGCCATGTTCCCCGTGCCGCTGCTCGACTACTACAACCGCCGCAGCGACGACATCCAGACCCTGGCTCTCAAGCCGTGGACTTCGGATGACGTGTCCAAGTACCTCGCCGCCAAGGGCGTCCAGAGTGACGCCGCGCGCATCGCCGAGGTTGCCGAGGGTCGCCCGGGCTTCGTCTCGGACCTCATCGACGTGCTCACGGCTCGCGACATGCTGGGCGCCGACCTGTCGGACGTCACGCTCGCTGGCCTCGTCCCCACCGACGTGGACGAGGACGAGCTCGACACCCCCGATGAGCCCGCCGAAGAGGGCCAGCGCAAGCACGCGACCGCCGACGATCTCGGTCAGGTCTCGTTCTTCGCCGCGCTGCTCGGACAGGCGTTCCCGAGCGGCCTCGTCGCCGACATGGGCGGCTTCGACCGCGACAGTGTTGACGACCTGCTCGACGCCGCTCCCGACCTCTTCGAGGAAGTCCAGCGCGCCGAAGACCTCGGCACCTGGATCTACAAGTTCAAGCACGGCTCGTACCGCGACGGCGTGATTGCCCTGCACAAGTCCGACGAAGACATCGCGCTTGCCCAGCGCGTTGGCCAGTTCATGGAGCGCTTCTTGATGCCCCGCGGACCGGCCTTCCTGGTCAAGACCGCGCGCGTCTACGCCGAGTACAAGGCTCCCCAGCGCGCCGCCGTGCTGCGCAACGCCGCCCTGACCAACGACAACCCCGACCAGTGGGGAATGTCCTACGACCTGATGCGCTACTTCGATGAGGTGCCGTGGCCCGACGCCGCCCGCCGCACGATCATGCAGCAGCTACTCGACCGCCTGATTGCCGCCGGCAACATCCAGGGGGCCGAGCGCCTGTACAACGAGATCACCGAGTGGGCGACCGAGAAGGAAGACCGCGAGATGACGGCCTGGGCGCTGTTCGCTGGCTCTCGCCTCGACACGCGTCGCAAGGACCTGTTCCGTGCGCGTGACCGCGCCAACGACGCCATCAAGCTGTTCGAGGCCCTCGAGCTTCGTCCCCGTGTCGCCGACGTGTACTGCCACCTCGCTGGCATCGAGCTGCAAGACGGAAACCCCGCAACGGCCCAGGAACACCTCACGAAGGCCGTCGAGTACGGCACCGTCCAGGTCGCCGAAGACAAGACGGGCGTGGTGCCGCGCATCGCAGCGCAGGCATCTCACCTTCGCGGTGTCATCGCTCGCCGCAGCGGCCAGCTCGAGCAGTCCGCCGAGCTCTTCCGCCAGGCCAACGAGATTGCTGGACAGTCCGGCCTCGGCGCCGTGGCCCTCGACTCGGGCCTCGCCTACGGTGAAGCCTTGCTCGCAAGCCGCAAGGTCGAGGATGCCCGCACGGTCCTGCGCCAGGTGCTGAACATCGCCCAGCAGCTGCGCAATCCCGTTCGCGAGCGCGCCACCACCGAGCTGCTCGCGCAGGCCGAAGGTGCGCTGCGCAACCACGACGCGGCCCTCCAGCTGGCCCAGCGCACCCTGCAGCTGACCCAGCAGCTCAAGTTCGACCAGATGCTCCCGGTCGACCTGTACAACGTCGGCTTCTTCACCTTCCTGAAGGACAAGCCGACCGAGGCGCTGACCTACTTCAAGCACGCCGAGCAGCGCGTCGGCGCGTTGGGTGCGAACCACCCCATCGTGAAGGAGCTCTTCTACTTCAAGGGCCTCTCGCAGCTGAAGACGGGCGACAACGCCGGAGCGAAGACCTCGCTCGAGAGCGCGCTCGGCCCGGCTCAGGCCACCAAGGACCTGCCCAAGGTCGCCTCGATTCACGACGCCCTCGCCGGTGTCGCGGTCTCGACCGGTGACTCGAGCACGGCTCGCCAGCATCTGCAGCAGGCCATCGAGATCGCCGGTCAGGCGAACCTCAAGGACCTTCGCAAGAACCTGAAGAAGAAGCTGGACCAGATCGGCGCCTAGGCACCGAGGTCGAAAGCCAAGAGCCGCAGATTCGTCTGCGGCTCTTCTTGTTTGTGGTCCCGGAGACCCACAGCTCGCCTACGGCCGTCATGGTGCCCAGAAACAAGAAGAGCCGCGAGCGGGTGGCTCGCGGCTCTCTTGCGGAAGCAGCTTGGCCTAGAGGCCGGCCTCGGCCATTGCACCGTCGAGTGCGCCGAAGTCCTGGTACTGCGAGTTGGTCGCGTTCAGGTAGCCGACCGTGCCGTCGCCCTTGATGTAGTGGTAGGTCGGGAAGCCATTGGTCGGCACGCGAGAAACGTAGCCGCCTGCGGGGTCGTTCAGGACCGGAATGGCGGGGTTCGGGTAGGCAGTGTCCCAAGCGTGGAGCACGTCGGTGCTCGGCTCGGCGCCGTAGTTATCCTCGGCGAGGATCGTGACCCAGACAATGTCGCCGGCTGCAATCGCGTCGCGAATGCCGGGGTAGTTGCCATCGAAGTAGGCCATGGTCTGCGAATCAGCGCGACCAGCGAGCCAGCTCGCCGTGTCCTGACAAGGCGGGCACCACTGGGCGGAGATGTCGATGATGACGGGCTTGCCGGCACCCATCATGTCGCTGAGGTCAACCGCATCGCCGAACTGGTCCGAGCCCGAGATGTAGGTCGGAGCCGGCTGGCCGAGGATTGCGGAACCCGAGCCCCAGGCGATCGCACCCTTGTTCGGGTTGTAGGGCCAGTAGCCCTGGTAGATGCGATCGTTGCCATCGATGGGGCTCGTGCCCTCGTTCACTTCCCAGAGGTCGAGGTACGTGTCGCCATCCGAGTCCTGCAAGAGCGGGTTGGTCCCCGCCTCGAACTCCTCGAAGTCGTTGAGGCCGTCACCGTCGGTGTCGGCAACGTCAGGCGAGGAGCCAAACTTCTTCTCTTCACCGTTGGAGAGGCCGTCACCGTCAGAGTCACAGGCGACGAGGGCGAGGAGCATGAGAACAGCGGTCGAGCGCATAAAGACCTCCGGGCCACGACGGGGTGGCGGGACGGCGACGTTATGCCGGACGACTAGCCTCACCCGCAAGCGCTCGCGAAGCTTTGACATGTGTCAGTCAGGTGCCCGACGCTCGGAGCTACTCTCCTAAGACATCCTCGAGTGGCACGTAGCTCCCGTCCCCATCCGATTCGCCCGACTGACTGCCCAGAATCAGAATCGCCGCCAACAGCGCAGCGACGACCAGGCCGAGAACGACGAGCACGAGACGCGAGCCGAGAAGTCGCGTGGGCTCAGGGGGGATCGCGCTGCCAGCACTCTGGCCGTAGAGCACCGTCGGCGCATGCGAGCCAGCACGCTGGCCATAGAGCACCGTCTCGTCAGGGCCAGCGCGGACATCCGTGTCCTCCTGGTCTGCCGATGTTGGATCCTGATCGTCGGTGCCCATGATTGCGAGAAGCTCCTTACACGAACCGATCCTCACCTCCCGCGAGGGTGTGAGGCAACGCTCGATCGCCCGATGGATCCGCTCAGGCGCCTGAGGAGCGAGCTCGCGGGACGGCACAACATCCCCTTGGGATGCGGCTTTCAGCACCGCCAAAGGCGTCTGCTGTGGGAAGGCTCGGCGTCCGCAGACAAGCTCGTACAGGACACATCCAAGCGAGAAGAGATCGGCGCGTCGGTCTACAGCACGTGCCGAAATGGCTTGTTCTGGCGCCATATAGGCCGGACTTCCAAGGCCAGACCCCTCCCCCGTGAGCGACTCTTCGTCGGACTCATCGTCGATCTCGTTCGCCCGCGCCGCACTGATGCCGAAGTCGGCGATCTTCGGACTCCAGCCTTCCTTCGTTCGCGCCAGAAGGATGTTCGAAGGCTTGAGATCGCGATGTAGAACGCCGTGCTCATGAGCATGGCCCACACCCCTCACGATCTGCCGAAACAGAGTCTCGGCCTCAGGCATCGAGAGCTGCCGCCCCTCGAGCCAGGTGTCGAGTCCCGGGCCGTCGACGAGCTCCAGGATCATTGCCGGGTCGCCATCGAGCTCAAAGCGCTCGATCAGTCGCACCACGTTGCGATGCTGCAGCCGAGCCTGAAGTCGGCCTTCACGCAGAAGTCGAGCCCTCTGGATCGAGCTGGCAAGGGGAAGCACCTTCAACGCGAAGGCAGTGCCCAGCTCGCGATGGCGCACTCGGTAGACCTGGCCCATCGACCCCACACCGAGCTTGCCTTCGATGATGTAGTTCCCGACGATGCGACCGGTTGCGAGCAGCTAGACCTCCTGAGATCCGGCCGCAGTCTACCGCTCAGCCGAGAACAATGCGCACGGCGCGCTTCTTGCCGAAGCGGAGAACCACGCCGTCAGCGCGAACTCCGTCGGACGGGAGCACCGCATCAATCGCCCCCACCTTCTCTCCGTCGATGCGCACGCCGCCCCCCTGGATGGCCCGACGGGCCTCGCCCTTGGACTTGCACAGGCCCCCATCGACGAGTGCCTGGATGACGTCGTAGCCATCGGCGACAACGTCCTCGCCAACTTCGTGCGTCGGCATTTCAGCGGAAGCAGCGCCGCTGACCATGGCCCGCCCGGCGGCCTCAGCCTGCTCGGCGGCGGCGGCACCGTGGACCAGGGTCGTCTGCGCACGCGCAAGAACGCGCTTTGCCTCGCGGATGTCGGCACCCGTCAGAGCGCCCAGTCGCTCGATCTCATCGAGGGGCATGAAGGTGTAGAACTTGAGCAGACGGGCGACATCGCGGTCATCGACGTTCAGCCAGTACTGGAAGTAGGCGAATGGGCTGGTCCGAGCCGGGTCGAGCCAGACAGCCCCGCCCTCGGTCTTGCCCATCTTCTTGCCGTCGGCCGTGGTGATGAGCGGAATCGTGAGGCCATGCACCTCGCTCTGCACGATGCGTCGGGTCAGATCGCTGCCAGCGAGAATGTTGCCCCACTGGTCATCACCGCCAAGCTGGAGCGTGCAGCCATGGCGACGATGCAGCTCGAGGAAGTCGTAGGCCTGAAGCAGCTGGTAGTTGAACTCGATGAAGGACAGCCCCCGCTCGAGCCGCTGCTTGTAGGCCTCTGCGGACAGCATGCGGTTGACGCTGAAGTGGCGTCCAATCTCGCGCAGGAACGAGATGTAGCCGAGCCCCATCAGCCAGTCGGCGTTGTTCGTCATCAGCCCACGCTCGCCATCGAGCACGAGGAAGCGCTCGAGCTGCGCCTTCATGGCGTCGGCGTTCGACGCGATCTGGTCGAGCGTGAGCATCTTGCGCATCTCGCTCTTGCCCGACGGATCGCCGACCATCGCCGTGCCGCCACCCACCACCGCGATCGGCCGGTGGCCCGCACGCTGAAGGTGGGCCATCGCCATGATTGGCAGCAAGTGACCCACGTGCAGTGAGTCTGCGGTCGGGTCGAATCCGACGTAGTAGGTGACCGGTCCGGCCGCGAGGGCATCGCGAACGGCCTCTTCCCCGGTACACTGTTGGACGAAGCCCCGCGCCTTAAGCACGTCGAGGGGGTTCATTGGCGCCTCCTGGCCGCTTCCCTACGCCGGACAGCGCATCGAGGCAAGGAGCCCGTGGAAGCAGACGACACCAGAGCGAAGGACCTGCTTAGACAAGGCGCCGTCCCAGAGCGTGCTCCGGTTGGATCCGCACTGTCCTACCGCTTGCTCGCTCGGCAGTCGATCCGCCCTGCAGGTAGCTCCGCGCGGCTGTGGAGGAAGATGGGCATCGATGACCCCTTCGCCCCACCGAAGGCGCCGACTGGCGAGGTCATCAAGGAACATCGCGCCCCCGCGGCCGCGGGTCGATTCAAGCAGATCGACAAGTACGCCGAGAAGAAGAAAAAGAAGCAGAACGCGCACCACCACGGCCTGCCGAAGAAGCCCAAGGTGAGCGATGCTCGTCGCAAGCAGCTCGCAGAGGCGGAGGAGCTCGCGCGACGGGAGATTCAGCGAAAGCGCCTGACGGCGCAGTTTGGTGAAGAGGCGGCCCAGCGCATGCTCACCAAGTCCGCCACTGAGAATGCACCCACGCCGCAGGTGCCCAAGAAGCGGCGTCGGCCAACGGTAAGTGCCGCACCTCCGCCGGTCGCCAATCCAACCGAAGAAGGTGCCCCACTCGACCGCCGTCCCCCACGGATCATCCCGACTGCGCAGAGCGACGAGCGACGCAGCATTCGAGTCACCTCCGCCCGGGATGAGGACGGTGTGGATCGGCGACCGCCTCGTATCGCCGGCCCGTCAAAGCCGAAGAGCAGCCGCCCGCGCATGAGCCGAAGTCGCTCCACGGCGCCAACACCCGGTGACGATGCCGTCGACCGCAGGCCACCCCGGGTCGGACGCGCTGCTCCCGAGCAGGGCCCCAGCCGCCGGCCCCGCGTGACCGAGGCTCCCGGAGACATCGACCGCCGTCCGCCACGTGTGGGGCTCGCGGCCCGTCCAGAGCCCGTGGCCGAGGCCGCCGAAGTCGACCGGCGCCCACCCCGCAAGCCCGCCGCGCCCGAACGCTCCCTCCCGTCCTCCGGCGGCGGCATGGACGACCTGTTTGGAGGCATGCAGGAAGGTCGCATCAAGCGACCGAAGAAGACCGAAGATGGGCCGCGGCGGCCCGTGGTGACCGCTCCGACCGAAGGCCTCGATCGCTCACCGCCGAAACCAGGCGACGCCCCACCCGTCGACCGCACCCCTCCCCGGCTAGCGCACACGCCGCCGCCGAAGCGAAAGCCGTTTGCAGAGGCTGACGGGGTCGCGCCGGAGGCCCCAGTCGATCGCACCCCGCCCAAACCAAGCGCCGCGCCCGTCGATCGGACGCCCCCTCGCAAGGGCAGCAGCGGCGGGCTCGACGACCTCTTCGGCGGCATGCAGCAGGGACGCATCAAGCGGCCCCCAAAGGCCGATGGGCCCCGCCGCCCCGTCGTGACTGCCCCGACGGAGGGCCTCGATCGCAGACCGCCGAAGCCGGGTGACGCGCCTCCTGTGGACCGCACCCCACCGCGACTGGCCCACACCCCGGCGCCCAAGCGAAAGCCGTTTGCAGAGGCCGACGGGGCTGTGCCAGAGGCGCCTGTCGATCGAACGCCGCCCAAGCCGAGCGCTGCTCCCGTTGATCGCACGCCCCCCCGCAAAGGCAGCAGCGGCGGGCTCGACGATCTGTTCGGCGGCATGCAGCAGGGACGCATCAAGCGGCCACCGAGAGCCGACGGCCCTCGACGCCCCGTCGTGACTGCCCCGACGGAGGGCCTCGATCGCACCCCGCCGAAGCCCGGCGACACGCCGCCCGTCGACCGCACCCCTCCCCGCCTGGCCCACACCCCGGCGCCCAAGCGAAAGCCGTTTGCAGAGGCCGACGGCGTCGTGCCAGAGACCCCGATCGACCGCACTCCTCCGAGGCCTAGCGCGACCCCGGTGGATCGCACGCCCCCCCGAAGGGGAAGCGGCGGAAGTGCCATGGACGGCTTGTTCGGAGGAACCCAACAGGGCCGCATCAAGCGCCCCAAGAAGGCCGACGGCCCGCGGCGCCCCGTGGTCACCGCGCCGACCGAGGGCATTGACCGCACTCCACCGAAGCCGGGCGCACCCGCCCCGGTCGACCGCACTCCACCGCGCCTCGCCCACACCCCGGCCCCGAAGCGCAAGCCCTTTGCAGAAGCCGACGCAGCTCCAGTCGAGCCCGCGATCGATCGCACCCCACCAAAGCCCTCACGGGCGCCCGTAGACCGCACTCCCCCTCGCAAGAGCGCCGGCGGAAGCGGCATGGACGGCTTGTTCGGAGGAAGCCAGCAGGGGCGCATCAAGCGCCCGAAGAAGTCCGATGGCCCCCGGCGACCGGTGGTGACGAGCCCGAGTGAGAGCGACCCCGTCGACCGAAGGCCCCCTCGTCTTCCGACTCCGAAGAAGCCGAAGGACTAGTGACGCTTGCGCTGGATCGACTGCATGCGCGGGTCGGGCTTCAACACAACGGCCTTGTCCGCGGCATCCCATGCACACGGCCCCTCACCCATGCGGTCACACACGAGCGCCAGGCCTTGGTAGAGCTCGAAGGTCGGCTCAGCGAGCTTCAGGCCGGTCTCGTAGACCTCACGCGCCTCTTCCAGTCGGTGGGCTCGCTCGAGCATCTGAGCGTGCCGCATGTAGGCGCTGGCGTATCCCGGGTCCACCACCGCGGTGTTCTTGTAGGCGTACGTTGCCAGCGCGATGTCGCCCCGGCGCCGCGCATCACCGCCGAGGTAGTACCAGTACTGCCTCATGGTGTCGCCGCTGGCGGCCGCGTACAGCACGGTCAGACCGACCAGAAGGTGCCCCAACGCCCGCTGACCGCGCCCCGCACGAATCGGCCACTCGCTCACGAGGGCGACGCCCGTAATCAGCACCGCCGCTGCCCCGGAGTACTCGAGTGGAAGCTGCCACACCGTCCATGCGGTAAACGCCAGAGCCACCCCAAACACACCGTCCCGAAGCCCCGATGCATCGAGCTTCACCAACCCGGCCCGCACGCCCTCGAGCGCCGTATCGCCGACGCGACTCGCGAACCGAATCGGGCCCTCTGGGATCACCAGCAGGTAGAAGGCCATCATCATGTACGAGAACAAGCCGATCTTGAGACCGGCGAACTCGATGCCGACGTGCATGCCAAGGCCCCAGATGCAACCGAGCCACAGCAGGGCGTCACGGCCGCGAGACGGCCGCATCAACGGGGTGATCAGCAGCACCGCCGGCACCGCGAACTCCATCAGCATCGAGTAGTCAGCCATCAGCGCATACGCCGTGTCGACGCTGATTCCCAGACTTCCGGCCGTCGACTCGACGGTCTTGTGGAACTCACCGCCACCGACCTGCATGCGCAACAGCGTGCCGTCGATCCACAGCGGCTGCACCTTGGTGACGCCTGCCCAGAAGTAGACAATCGCGACCTCGACGACCACGAGCTGAATCGGCCAGGTTCGTGGACGCTCGGACTCCCAGTCCACCAGCGACATCAACACCAGGAAGAGAAACACCATGTAGTGGTGCTGATAGCTGTCGAGCTGACTGATGAAGTAGGTGTAGCCATAGACCGCCGTCAGAGCCCAGACCGTGATGCGGCCGCCGAGTCCGAAGGCCACTCGCAGAGCGAGCGCGAACTGCGCCAGGAACAGCACCACCATCGCGTAGCGAGACGGCACCGGCAGCGCGATGAGCCAGTCGAAGTGCGGCACATTGAAGCCGCCTGCCCCGTACCTTGGGGCGTGCTCGAGGTCCCTGAAGGACTCGAAGGCCACACAGGCGAAGAAGAAGAAGCGAAACAGGGCAATCCGGGTCGCGCTGAAGGGATGGCTCCAGAACCGCTCCCACAGGCTCACAGACTCTTCCTGGCTCGGCTCGGCCAAGGGTGCAGGCGAGGTGGGCTTAGCCTTGCGCTTCGCCATCACCGCACCTCGCAGACATCACCGAGGCCATCGGAGATGACATGGATGGACCGATCGGGTTCGCGACAGGTGAGCTTGAGCTTCACGGTCGAGTTGGGATGGTCGTCACAGAGACGCTGCCCGACGCCGTCGACGACCTGGGTGCGCCCACGCTGGAGCAGACTTCCCCACGCGGTGTGGAAGTGCTGGGTGAGCTTCACCGGGTCATCGTCAACCCGGTACTCCGCCTGACACCTCAGCATGCGCACGTCCGAGAACATGCGCCATGCGAAGCGCTCATCGTAGCGCTCCGCGCGATCGGTGCGGAGGTAGTACGAGGCCGGCGCGGCCATCTGGAACACGATCCAGCCGACGATGAAGGCGTTTCTGGGTGTCATGCTGCGGAGGATAGCCCGCGAACCCACACACGAAAACGCCCGGCAACGCATTGGCGCAGCCGGGCGAATTGCGTGACGAGAACCGCTTAGCAGCCGTTGCCGGGCCAGACGGTCGCGTCGTTGTCGTCGCAGTCGTTGCCGCCGCTGGGATCGTCGTTGAAGCCATCACCGTCGTCATCGGCGTAGATGGTTCCCTCGTCGACCTCGAGGTCGCAGTCGTTGTTCTGGTAGTCCGGAATCTCGGGCGCCGTGGG
>JAGSGY010000025.1 GCA_023954855.1 Pseudomonadota bacterium
ACCTTCGGCGTCTCGAGCACGGTCCGGCCATCGTGACGGACAGAGAAGCCCACCTCGGGATGTGCCATCGCCTCGCGTGTCACTGCGTCCAAGCAATGGGAGACCTCTGTGCCTGGCGTGCGCAGAAACCGGCGCCTCACGGGCACGTTGAAGAACAGGTTTCGGACTCGAATCTCAGTGCCCGGAGCACAGCCGGCATCGCGCACATCGCGGAGCTCGCCGCCCTCGATGCGGATGCGAGTGCCGACTTCCTCGTCATGCGGGCGGGTGAGCATCTCGAAGCGTGAGATCGAGGCAATCGACGGCACGGCCTCACCGCGAAACCCGAGCGAGCCCACCGTGGCCAGGTCATCGGCCGTACGGATCTTCGACGTTGCATGCCGCTCGAGCGACATCATCGCGTCGTCTCGGCTCATGCCCACGCCATCGTCGAGCACTGAGATCAGCGTGCGACCGCCGGACTTGAGCTCGATATCGATTGCAGTGGCACCCGCATCGAGCGCGTTCTCGACCAGTTCCTTGACCACCGATGCGGGCCGCTCCACCACCTCGCCAGCCGCGATCTGGTTGATCAAACCCTCATCTAGCAGCCGGACGGTCACGCCTAGCGGCCTTCTTCGGTCTTCCGCCGCTTGCGGAAGTGCAGCCGAACTGGGGTCCCTTCGAGTGCGAAGTGGTCCCGCAGACGCCCCTCGAGGTAGCGCTGGTAGGTCTCGTGGATGCCTTCGGGCGTGTTGCAGAAGAACACGAGGGTCGGCGGACGAACTCGCGCCTGGGCGGCGTAGTAGATCTTCACTGGGTGGTGGTGCCGTTGTGGCGGACTGTGCGCCACCAGTGCGCGGTCGAGCCACTTGTTGATGCGACCGGTAGGAATGCGGCGGTTGAAGGCATTGAACACGCCCTTCACCATCGGCAGCACGCGGTGCGTTCCCTTGCCCGTCTTGGCGCTGATGAACAGATGAGGCGCCCAAGCCGCGTGCGGCATCTTGCGCTCGAGTTCTTCGGCCATCAAGCTGCTGTGCATCTCGTCGTTGTTCTTGGCGAGGTCCCACTTGTTGATCAGCACGATGAGACCGCGTCCGCGGTCACGCACCAGCTGGGCGAGCTTCGCGTCCTGGTCCGTGGGCCCAATAGTGCCGTCGATGACGAGCAAGCTGATGTGGCAGCGCTCAATCGCTTTGATGGAGCGAAGCGACACGTAGCGCTCGAGCACATCATCGATGCGCGCCTTGCGACGCACGCCGGCGGTGTCGACGAGCAGGTAGCGCTCTCCGTCCACCTCGAGGGCCGAGTCGACCGGATCCATCGTGGTGCCGGGCATGTCGTGCACGAGGTGCCGGTCGTGGCCGAGCAGCGTGTTGACGAGGGTCGACTTTCCAATGTTCGGTCGACCGAGCACCGCAATGCGGATCTCGTTGGGCGCGGGGGCCCGCTTGTCTTCCTCGACGTCCTCGGCATCCTCGCCGGCTTCGGCCGCCGCTGCAGCGACGTCTTCGAGCGCCTCGAGATCGATCGGCGCAACGACCTCGACCTCTTCTTCTTCTCCCTCGGGGAGGAGCTCGTTGAGGCGCTCGTGAAGCTCCCACATGCCGCGGCCGTGGCTGGCCGAGATCGCGAACATCTCGGGGAAGCCGAGCGACCAGAACTCGGTCGCGAGCTCCTCGTGCTTCGGCCCGTCCACCTTGTTCACGACGAGCATGACCGGCTTCTTGGAGCGGCGCAGCATGTCGACGACCTCGGAGTCGGCCGGCGTGATGCCTCCGCGCGCGTCCACTACAAGGAGAATGACATCGGCTTCTTCGACGGCGACGAGTGTCTGCTCGCGCATCGATTGGAGAAGACCTGTCTCGGGCATAGGCTCGAGCCCACCCGTGTCGATCGCGAGAAACGAGCGCCCCAGAGCCTCGGCGCGCTCATACAAGCGGTCACGGGTGACGCCAGGACGGTCGTGCACCAGGGCCTTCTGGAAGCCCACGATGCGGTTGAACAGGGTCGACTTGCCGACATTGGGTCGACCGACGATGGCGACGACGGGAAGCGTCATCAGATTCCTCAGCGCGCTGCTAGAGCGCCGTCTCGTACTCAGACATCCGAGCGGATGGCGCAGTACGCGTACGTATAGGTTGCGAGCCGGCGGGCATATCCGCGTGGCCACTCTCGGGCCAACCTATCGCGGCACGCGTCATCGCGGGTCAACCGAGATATGAGGGCCGCCACCCATCGAGGAGTAGGCCGTGGCAACCGTCGTCATCGCCATGAGTGGTGGTGTGGACAGCTCTGTAGCTGCCGCCCTTCTGCTCGAACAAGGTCATGAAGTCATCGGCGTGCACATGAAGTTGCACGACGCGGGGCCGAACTCTGCGCCCGGCAATTGCTGCGGCCTCGACGACGCCCTCGACGCTCGCCGCGTCGCCGCCGAACTCGACATCCCCTTCTATGTACTCGACCTCCAGGACGCCTTCCGCAAGGCCGTCATGGACGATCTCGCGGACACCTATCTGCAGGGGTACACGCCGAGCCCGTGCATTCGGTGCAACGGCGTCCTGAAGTTCCGCGTGTTGATGGGACGTGCCCTCGCCCTCGGGGCCAGCCACCTCGCCACCGGCCACTACGCGCGCATCGACGACGAGGGAACCCTCTGCAAGGCGCGTGATCCCGACAAAGATCAGTCGTACTTCCTGTTTCCGATTCGCCCCTCGGCTCTGGCCAAGACCCTGTTCCCACTCGGCGACATGACCAAAGAACAGGTGCGGGCGAAGGCGTCGGAGCTCGGTCTACTCACCGCCGAGAAGCCCGAGTCGCAGGAAATCTGCTTCATCCCCGACGACGACCACACCCGCTTCATTCGCGAGCACCGCCCCGACGTAGACGGCTCCGGCGAGATCGTCGATCGCGACGGCAAGGTGGTCGGCACCCACGACGGCTACTTCCGGTTCACGATCGGCCAGCGCCGAGGCCTCGGGGTCTCGCTGGGACGCCCGGCCTACGTGACCGCGATCGATGCCGAGACCTGCCGGGTCGTGGTGGGCTTTACCGATGACCTCATTCATGGCGGACTTCTCGCGGACTCGGGCAACTGGTTCGCTCGCCCCAGTCCCGAAGACGTCGTGCACGTCCGCCTTCGCCATCGGGGCAAGCTGGTCCCGTGCCAGGTGCGCGCCTCCGAGCCCGGAGAGCCCCTCCAGGTCGACTTCCTCGAGTCCGCCCGGGCTGTCGCACCCGGTCAGGCGGCGGTCTTCTACGCGGGAGACCGCGTGCTTGGCGGTGCGTGGATTCGCCGCGCCCTGCCCCCCGCCGCAAAGGTGGCTTCGTGAGCGACGAGCTCCAAGGGCGCCTCGGCTACGTCTTCAAGGACGAAGCACTGCTCGCGCGGGCGCTCACCCACCGGTCCTACGCGCATGAAAACCGCAACACCGAAGACATGGAGCGCCTCGAGTTCCTCGGCGACTCCGTGCTCAACGCCGCGACCACGTTCTTGCTCTGGGAGCGCTTCCCCGAGGCCCGCGAAGGCGACCTCTCCAAGGTGCGCAATCAGCTGGTCAACACGCGCTGCCTCGCCGACATCGGCCGTGAACTCGAGCTCGGCCCGCACCTGCGTCTCGGCAAGGGTGAGCGACGCTCTGGTGGCCACGACAAGGAGCGCATTCTCGAGGATGCGGTCGAAGCCATCGCCGGCGCGATTCACCTCGACGCCGGCTTTGCGGAGGTCCAGCAGGCCGCACGCCGCTGGATGGCTCCCCGCATCGAAGCGCTGGCAGACAAGGTGCTCGCTTCGGGTCGCGACGCCGTCCAGAACCCCCGCAACACCCTGCAAGAGCTGACGCAGGAGCGCTGGGGGGTTCTTCCCGAGTACACCGTGGTTTCCGAAGAAGGCCCAGCCCACGACCTCGAGTTCACCGTTGAGGTCCGCGTGCTCGAGCAGCTTCACGGAACGGCGACCGGTCCGAGCAAGCGGGATGCCCATCGCGAGGCTGCACGCGCCGCCCTTCGCAGCCTGGACGTCGAGGATTGAGTCGTCCGGTTCCCGTGCCCTTTCAGCTGGGCTGCTGCCCGGACGAGCCCCGCTGTGTCCTGTGCCCGCCGCCTCCCAAGGCCCCAAGCGCAGAGGTCGTCGAGGCCTTCGTCGTTCGCTATCGGGAGGACCGCGCGGGTGATCGGCCGCTGTTCGCCGCCTTCTTCGGAGGGGCGCCCCCGCCCGACACGCTCATCAAAGCTGCAGGGCTCCCGAGCTCGATCCGCGTCCGCCCGGACCTACTTTCTCGCAAGCAAGCTCAGCATCTCGCGGATCTCGGAGTCTTCCGAGTCGAACTCGACGCTCTGAGCTTTGACGATCGGTGCCTCAAGCGCGCTGGAAGGCAGTACCGCGGCGCTCTGGTCATCGACATGCTCGAAGGCCTGCGGTCGATGGGATTCGAGGTCGGCATTGTCCTGGCGCCCGGCCTGCCAGGTTCCACGCATGAGAGCTGCGTACGCGATGCCGAGGTGGCGGCCCCTCTGGTGGACTTCGCGCGGCTGCACCCGGTGCTCGTCCTCGAGGGAAGCCGCATTCGGGATCTGCACATGTCGCAAATCTACCGGCCCCTCGAGCTCGAAGAGGCGGTGGGAACCTGTCGGGCCATGATGGATGCGCTCGAAGCCGCGGACGTCGAAGTCATTCGCGTTGGCGTTCAGCCCGTCCCTGACGGCATTGGACGCGCCGTGGCTGGACCACGGCACTCGTCGCTTCGCCAGCTTGTGGAATCCGAGCGCACCCTCTCACGCCTCCAAGATCTTCTGGCCGGCAGCGCGCCAGGCTCGAGCGTCGCAGTGCGGTGTGCGCCCGAAGACGAGACGCGGGCCAGAGGCCCACTCAACCGCAACATTCGCACGCTGCGTGCCGACCACGCGCTTGCCGAGCTAAAGATCATTGTGGACTCGACCCTCGAGCGCGGCGCCTATCGCCTCGAGCCTCTCCACTCGGAGCTACTGTGACCGAAGGTTTCCGCTGTGGATACGTCGCCCTGATTGGCCGGCCAAACGCCGGCAAGTCCACCCTACTCAACGGCATTCTCGGGTCCAAGCTGGCCATTACCAGTGCCAAACCGCAGACGACCCGCAACCGCATCGCAGGTATCCATACCGACGAGCGCATGCAGGTCATCCTCGTCGACACCCCTGGCATTCACGATGCTTGGACCGAGCTGAACAAGGTCATGGTGAACGCCGCCATGTCCGCGCTCGATGAGGTCGACATCGTCCTGTGGGTCGGCGACATGACGGTCCTCGCCGAGCGGGTCCAGCGCGAAGAAGACGTGCTCGACACCCTCGAGCAACACATCGTCGAGCAGCTGCAGGGCAAGAAAGTCATCTTCGTCGCCAACAAGATGGACGTGGTGAAGAAGCCGATGGTGCTTCCGGTCATCGCCGCCATCCAGAAGAGCGTCGATCTGCTCGCTGCTGTGCCGATCTCGGCCCTCACGTCGGACGGCGTCGACAGCCTGCTGAACATCATCGCGACCGAGCTGCCCGTCCACCCGCCGATGTTCCCCGAAGACGAGTGGGCACAGGTCTCCGAGCGCTTTCTCGTCGCTGAGATCATCCGCGAGAAGTTGTTCCATCTCACCGAGCAGGAGATCCCGTACAGCTGCTTTGTCGAGATCGAACGCTTTGACGAAGAAGAGCGCTACACGCAGGGCATCACCCGCATCTACGCCAAGATCATCGTCGAGCGCGGCAGCCAAAAGGGCATCGTCATTGGCAAGGGTGGCGAGATGCTGCGTCGCATCGGAACCCTCGCACGGCGCGAGCTCCAGAAGACACTCGACTGCCGCGTGTACCTCGAGCTCTTCGTGAAGGTCGAGCGTGACTGGACGAAGACGCGCAAGGGCCTGCGGCGGGTCGGCTTCGAGGCCTAGGCCCTACTTCTTCGCGTAGATCAGCTCGGCCGGTTCGTCGGGACTGACCACGATCTCGTCACGCCCGTAGCGATAGGTCCCCGCGGGCAGCAGGCCCTCGAAGACACCGTCTTCGACTTCGGCGATGGCGAACTGCACGGCCTTGTTTGCGTCCGGCATGAAGTGGGTCTCAGACGACTCGAGAGTGGCGGGACGCTTCCGCTCATCGATGATCTTCACCGCGCCGTACTTGGTGTCGAGCCGGTACATCCACTCGATCACCGCCCGACTCTCGCCCGCTGCGTGGGCGCGCTTGAGCCTTGCGAGGGTCTCGGCTGCGTTGCCCATGCCCGAGGCAGAGGTGGCGCCGAGCACGTGGTCTTCGTGGCTCAAGTCGAGGCCAAGCTCCACCATGCGGACGTAGCTACGCTCAACACCCGTCCACGCATCGCGCTTGGCGAGCTGATGCATCTCCCAGCCCATCTGCCGGTACGTCGCCACGGCACGCGTTGGATCGCTGAGGGCGTCTACACCCTCGTCGGCGACGGCGGGGGCGGTGAGCAGAGCAAGGATGAGCGGGGCAAGAGTCATGGACGCGTCCGGGTAGGTGGCGTTCGCAATGCCCCGTACTTAGCCCGCCCAGGGCGGCATGTGCACTTCGAGGTCCGCGAGCACGGCGGCTTTTGCATCGGTGAACTCGTCATCGGTGAGAGCCCCCCGTTGGTGTAGACCCTCGAGGCGCTCCAATGCGTCCACGGCCAGTGCAGTCGGAGCCACTCGGGCCAACCAGCTCTCGAGTCGCGACGCGAGAGGACCCGACGAGGCCGACTGTGGTTCGGCGGGCGACGCGGAAGCCACGGGGGGCGCCACGGCGTCCCACAGCGCTTGATCTTCGAGGGACTCATCGACGGGCATGGCGGAACCGCCTCCGATGTAGGTGTTCGACGGATCGCCAGTAAAGCTCGGCGTGGGACGGGGCACAGCGGCGAGCAGAGCCTCGCTGGGAGGCGTGTTGTGCTCCAAGATGCCTTCGGCCACCGGATCGAGAAGCGCCCCAGCGTGGGAGTACGCCTCGTGCGGGTGGCTCGTAGAGGGCAGGACCGGCATGGCAAACGTAGACGCCCTGCCCTTGCCGGTCGGATCGACCACGCCTTCCGACCGGGCGATGGCCCAATCATAGACCCGAGCCCACTGGTCCACCTCAATCGCTTCCGACAAGGGCACGATGATGCGAAAGCGAGGATGGCCCGCGGTGTGCGACCAGGTCGTGTGCACCACATGGAACCACGGCTCCCAGACCAAGCGGACCACATCGAGCGGCGTGCCGTCATCATGGTCCATCACCAAGCAGGAGACGTGGGTGACGTCCTCTTGCTGACGACGTCCGCCTTCGCGGAACAAGGCGGGTGACCAGAGCCGAAGGTCGCGCTTCACGCTCTTCCGGATGTCCTTTTGGAGGTCGGCATAGGCCGTAGCCATCGCCTCGCGAGGGTCTTCCCCCACCCCGAGGGCGCGGTCGCGAGCGATGCCGAGCTTCTTCGCATACCGACCGCTGTGGGCCTGTCCTGCGACGAGGCGGTCGTATGCCAGCTGAGCCCTCTCGAGTTCACGGTCCACTCGGCGTTGGACCTCAGGCTTGAGCTCAAAGCGCACCAACGCGGCGATGAGTTCCTCGAGCGACACCACCTCACGGGCAGGGTCGACGTCGAACACGCGCTTGAACGTCGCGAGCGGGATCCGGAGCTTGGAGAGGTCATCCACGGGATGGGATCCTACCGTGAGATTCCCCGCACGACACAAGCAACTGCGATAGACGGCGTGTCCATTCAAACCGCGGAGGCTCCGTGTCGGACATCATCGCGGACGGCAAGGTCGTCCAAATCAACTACACGCTCACCAACGACGCCGGCGAGACGCTGGACAGCTCGGAGGGCCGCGGACCGCTCGCCTACCTCCACGGAAGCGGCAACATCGTTCCCGGACTCGAGGCTGGGCTGGCTGGGGCCAAGGCCGGTGACAAGCTGACCGTCGATGTCGCCCCGGATCAGGGCTACGGCGCGCACACCGGCGAAGAGCCGCAGGCCGTCCGTCGCAGCGAGTTCCCGAAGGACATGGAGCTGCACGAGGGCATGCCGATCCGCGCCGAAGACGGCCAGGGCAACACCGTTGTGCTTTGGGTGGTCAAGGCCGAGGGCGCCTGGGTCCACGTGGACATCAACCACCCCCTCGCCGGCCAGACGCTGCACTTCGCCGTCGAAGTCGTCGACATGCGCGATGCCACCGACGTCGAGGTCCAGCACGGACATGTGCACGGTCCCGGCGGCCACCACCACTAGATCGCGCGCGGGTCCCGCCCACTGTGGCGGGGCCTGAGTGTGAGACGGCTGCATGCCAGCCCACGACATCACCGCTTCGGGTACACTGCGCGACCACCCTACCTCCCTCTGGAGGAGCGAAGATGTCTGAAGATACGCCCAGCCTGGACGCCCTGCCGATCGCCGACCGCATGCACCTGCTGCGGTTCGTCTGCTCGTTTGCTTGGGCGGACCTCGAGATCGCCGACACCGAGCGCAGCTTTGTGGCCGATCTCATGCAGCGCCTGAACCTGCCCGACGATGAGCGCACCCAGGCGCTCGAGTGGCTCTCAGTGCCTCCGCACCCCGAAGAGATCGACCCGACGCAGGTGCCGCGCGAGCATCGCCAGCTGTTCCTGAAGGTCGTGCTCGAGATGGTGCAGGCCGACGGTCGCATCGACGCCGACGAGATTGAGTCCTACGCGCTGTTCGAGCAGCTCCTCCGCTAGAGCTCGCCTCGCACAAAAGCGACCCGCAGGTCGGAAATCCAGGGTTCGGCACGGGCGGATCCCCGGGTTATCCGCGGGTTCCCACCTCCCAACGGGGTCGCCGAACGTCGGCTCCTCGTTGCCCCCGCGGAGCCAAAGATGACCTCCAATCAGGCCCAGATCGACGAAAGCTACAGCGTCTCCAACGAGTTCTTCACGCTGTGGCTCGACAAGAACCTGCACTACACCAGCGCTGTCTACGACTGGACGAACCCGTACGACACGCTCGAGGCCGCACAGGAGCGCAAGGTTCAGCGCCTGTACGAGTTCGCAGAGCTCGACAAGCACAGCGTCGCCCTCGACATTGGCTGTGGCTGGGGCTCCGCCGCTGACGTGATCAGCCGCATGGGCATCAAGGAAGTGCACGGCATCACGCTGTCCACCGAGCAGCTCAAGTTCTGCCACGAGCGCGGCATCGAGAACTCGAAGTTCATGCTTCAGGACTACGCGCTGTACGAGCCGGACTTCAAGTACGACGGCCTCGTCTCGATCGAGATGATCGACCACCTCTGCTCGCCTGCCCAGGCGCGTGAGGGCCTCGCCGTTGACATCTACCGTCAGTACTTCAACAAGCTCGCCAGCTGGGTCAAGCCCGGCGACTGCTTCGGCTTCCAGGCCATCCTGCGCAACCGCATCCCGCGTGGCCGCAAGGACCTCGAGGACCTGGCGTTCACCGCCGACGTCATCTTCCCCGGCGGCCTGAACCCCCGCATCGAAGAGCTCGTGCAGGCCATCTCTCCCAAGTGGGAAATCGAAGAGATGCACATGATGCGCAAGGACTACATGCGCACCACCGCCGAGTGGTACCGCCGCTTCCTTGAGCACGAGGACGTCATCCGCGAGAAGTGGGGCGACCGCGTCTTCGAAGACTACGACCGCTACCTGGGCCTGTGCCCCAAGGCCTTCGACAAGCACTGGAGCGGCGACGTCCAGTTCAAGCTCCGCCGCATCTAGTTCGACGGCTCGCTAGACAGGGCGCCTTCCCGGCTGGGATGGCGCCCTTCTTGTCTCAGGGGCAGTGGTAGTCGAGGGTGAACGCGCCCTCGCCACCATCGACGCTCTCGACGATGACCTCGTAGCTGAAGTCCGGAAACAGCGTCGCCGTCTGAATGCGCTCGTCAAAGTCACCGGTGGCATCCGAGCAGTCGACCTGCTGTCCCTCGGAAGGACACGGTGAGGCAACGCGCACCACCTTCATGGTGAGGTCGCAGTCGCTCGTGAGCGTGAGCACGGGCTCGACACCTGCAGGTGCGGTGACCCAGTAGCGACGCTCGGGGCCCGAGTAGTCCGCCGTCAGCGGGTCGCTGCCAATACAGCTCCACGAACCGGAGGAATAGCCGGCATCGAGAACCGTCGTGCCGCCCGTCGTGGTGTGCGTGACGGTGTCTCCACACTGGAGCTCGGCGGTGAGGCAGGCCGCCGGGCCGGAGCCTGGGGCGGGAGTGGTCGGCGTGTCGCCACACTCCACGTCGGACGTGCTGTTGCTATCGACACTGCTGTCCGAGCCCGAGTTCGAGTCGGACGAACCATCGGTGTCGTCGCCGCCAGACTCGTCGTTCTTGCAGCCGGCGAGAGTGAGCAGAAGGGCCGCGGCCCCAAATGAGAACAGGCGCATGGGATGCATCTCCTAGGCCGTGCATTGTGACATGCGTTCGGCAATTCGCGGATCTAGAACGGCTTTGCGACCGCAAGCCACGATGCGATCAGGCCGAGTACGGGCAGGGCGAAGAAGACGGGAACCGCGAACTGTGGCGCGCGCTTCGGCACCACCACGAGCGCTCCGATCACGAGCCAGATGACGAGCTTGGCCCAGATCCAGCCAGGAAGACCCGAGATACCGAGCTTCGCAAGAGCACCAAAGCCGGAGACCAGCGCGATGAGCAGGGCGATGCCGTGGCTCATGCCACCGAGTTTACGGGCACGCTCGTTGTCGGCACCCGAGAGCAAGCCCCCGCCGATTGCAGCGAAGACCCAGAGAACGGCCGCGATGTGTAGAACCTTGTAGAACGTGAAGCTCATGTCCCCTCCAGGGACCGCTGGATAACGCACCGGGTGATGGCAAGCGTAGAGCTGGATACGGGCACCGCCCACGCCCCGTCCCGACACCCCCGAGACTCACGATGAGCGCCCCCTCTGCCGGAACCCCAAAGGCGCCCCTGTTCTGGCCGGCCCCCCCCGATCAGCGCGTCGAGCACTGGCACGTCTCACCCGGCATCGACACCCTGGCGTACAGCTTCTCGTGGGTCTGGCTGCTGATCCCGTTTCTGATCTTCGGGCCCGAGCATCCGCAGGACTACCTCTGGTACTGGATTGTCGGCAATAGCTTCGGCTTTGCGCACAGACACCTGACCATGCCCTACGTCTACTTCGACGCCCAGGTGTTCAAGACCCAAGCCGCACGGTTCTTGGTGGTGCCCTCGTTCCTCTTCGCCGGCTTCTTGGCGAGCGGGCTGTACCGAAGCTGGCGCATCCCCGCCGGTTTCTTCGACCGCACCGATGGCCTAGCCCTCGCAGCCGGTGCATTTCTGCTGGTGCAGTGGTGGCGCTCCGACAAGCTCGGCATGCCATTGTCCAAGCCCCTGCTCGGCATGCTCACCATCGCGCCGCTCGCGCTCGTAGCGGGGCTTCTCGCCTGGCCCGTCGGACCCGAACACTCCACAGTCTCGATCGCCATGATCGCCGGCTGGTTCGGCCTGAGCGCATGGCTCGCTCGTGAGTCACGCGGCTCTGGAACCACCTTCGTGAGCTACGCGGCACCCATCGCGATTGCGCTGCTGCTTGCGGCCGCGGTGGCGAGCAGTAGCCAGGCACCGGTGCCTCTGGGCCCGTCGGCGAAGATGCGGGTGCCGATTCTGGTCGGTGGCATTGCAGCGTTCGCAGGCGCATGGAACATCTGGCACGTCTACATGGAGAAGTACGGGATTCTGCGGATGTACGCGGCGAAGTCCGGTGTCAGCGAAGATGTGCGCGTGCCCGGCTGGGTCGACCGCCTGCTCGTGTTCGGCTGGCTCCCGGCCTACCTGTTTTTCTTACCGATTGCCGCGACCCCCATCCTGAAGAGACACGCCCCGAGCGTGCTCGTCTGGCTTCAGCCCATCCTCGATCAACTCCAGACGGCAGCGACCATCGGGCTGCCAGTGAGCCTGCTTCTTGGCCTCGCGAGCGTCGGCGCCTACTTTTGGTACGAGTACCGAGCATCGGGGCTGGCCAACTACGCACGGCTCGGCATGGGCGTGGGAACCGTTCTGCTCGCGCTGACCTTCTTCTTCTTTGACCCCTTCGAGGCCTATGTCGCCTTTGGGTTCAGCCACGCCGTCGAGTACATCGTCTTCGTGTGGGCCTTTCAGCGTCGACGGTACCGCGCTCCCCTCGCCCACAAGCCACTGCTCGGCCGAATGCTCAAGCACCCGTTCGTGTACTACGGCGTGTTCTTCGCCATCGTCTGCTCCAGCTACGCGGTGCTCGAGTACGGCTCGGGTCGGCTCTACGAGGGCAGCCTGAAGGCGTTTGGAACGCCAGTGCGCAGCTGGATCTTCTACTGGACGATCTGGCAGAGCATGGCCCACTTCTATTTCGACAGCTTCCTCTGGAAGATGCGTCTGTCAGAGGTCCGCGCCTCGCTCTGAGCCCTGTTGCCGCCGCCGTCGAAGCAGACTGAGCGGAAGCAGCAGAAACGCGTAGTGGGCAGATGACGATGAGCTCGAGCACCCGCAGCCCGGACGTGAGAATCGCTTGGCGTCGAGAGCCGCCTGCTCGCGGTAGTCGAAGAGCACTTCGCCTTGGCCCTCCGCGCCGAGATCCTCGATAAGCAAGGCAGCGGGCGTGTGCAGCTCCTCGGTCAGCTCGAAGAAGTAAGTTTCGTGGGCGGACGCCCATGGCTGCGAGGGCAGACGGATCTTCCGTCCGTCGTCGAGGATGAGGTTTCGCTCAGCACGCCGGCCTTCGTAGAAGCCACACTTGCGCTCATCTGTGGCGCTATGGATGTTGGAGACAAACTGCTCCACGTCGGCGTTGAGGACGAACACGGGGTCCACCGTCATCTCCTCGGGATCCAAGGTCGTCGAGAGCCGAGTGAGATGGCCGAACTGCCTCTGAAGAATGTCCAGCTGCTCTGATGAGCCAGGCACCGATCCCGACCGGTCCGAGAACGTCGTCGCGAAGGCATGGCCGCCGGCCTCGTCGACTCCGTCGGAGAGCACGTCGAAGTAGTTCGATCCAGGCGCGCCGTTGTCGGAGTCGAGCGTGGAGTACCAGTCGTAAGCAGCCTCGTTCGCCTCGATGTGGAGGTAGTTGTCGGGCACGGCCCGGCTGTTGCCGAACACGTAGACGTCGACCGGCATGTCGGGCAGGGCTGCGACGGCGGTGAGTTGAATCGGAATGCTTGCAGTGGTGGCCGGGTAGGTCATGCCGAGCGGACTGATCTGCCCTACATCCGCATCGGAAGCCAACTTGAGGGCCACGAAGAACTGGTTCGCCGCGACGTAGGGCGCGAGCTTTGGCGATAGGTCACTCGGCAGATCGTAGCCGTTCGTCTGCAGCCAGTCGATCAGGACATCGCTGTTCAACGCCTGGAGGGTCACCGTGTCGTACGGGCCCACGCGTACCTCGTCTACGACGGTGACGCCGTCTGGGTCCTGCTGCGCACTGAATGGCGAGAGGCTTGTGCGGAACGCGACCTCGCACACCCCTCGCTGGGTGCGTCGCACCTGAAACTGGGGATTTGTGGCTGAACGCAGCTCGGCGAAGAGCAGTGCGTCGGACTCGAAGAGCGACGGCTCGCTGGGTACCGGGACGATCCAGGCGAACTCTTCGGCGGGTCCCTCGTAGGCGATGGAGACGTGTGCCGTGACCGTGTCTTCATCGATGGCAAACACGATCTCCTCACCCGCTTGGAAGACCGGCTGGGACGCGTCACAGAAGAAGCCTCCGCAGGCGAGAGCATCCACGGGCAAGAGCGCAGACACGAACATGGCAACGGGCAAAAGACGCATGGGTCCTCCTCCCGCAGCCTAGGACAGTTTGGTTCTGACTGCGCAAAGCCATCCACCACGGTGGCGACCTGTCCGAGCTGAGCACCCACGCGCCCGTCCTGCAGCGCCACGTGGCCTACACCGACCTCTGGGGCGAAGCGCCGTCACTCGAGGCACTGCAGGCTGACATCGACGCGTCGGTGGCGACCACCGCTGTCACCCGCAGCTTCGCCGAGATCGCACCTGGGTGGCCCGTCGCCCCGCCGATCCGCGACGCCAAGAGAGCCCGAGACCCGAAGTGCCAGTGCTGCTCCTCCATGGAGGCTTCGACCCGACGATGCCCATGGAGCGGGTGGAGCAAATGGCCGATGGCTGGCCTGACGCGCAGTTCGTGGCCGTGCCCTGGTCTCACCACGTGACCTTCAACGAGGGCTCTTGCCCGAAGACCCTGACGGCCGACTTCCTCCGCAACCCAGGAGCTCCGATGGACGACAGCTGCATCGCTGAGATGGAGCCGTTCGAGTGGTCCGTCAGCACCGAGCTCGAGGACACGATCTTCCTAGGCGACCTCTGGGGAGTGCGGCGCTGTTCCACAGCGCCGGCGCGCCTGGCTTGGCCAGCCCTCGCGTTGCTGGCCTTGTTCGTTCGCCGGTGCGCTAGTCGGGGCTGATCGTCGCAAGGCCCCGACGTTCGTAGCGGCGAAGGCGTGCATCTGCCTCGCGAAAGCGCTCCGCAAGCGTGGTGACGAACGAGCCAATCCACGAGTTGAGGCCGAGACCCTTCTCGAGGACTTCTCGGTTCACGACCAGAAGGCGCACGTCATCGAGAGCGCGCACACCCGCGGTTCTTGGAGCCCCCGTGAGCACCGCAATCTCTCCGAAGACCTCTCCGGCGCCCATCACGCGGACGGTACGGCTGCCCGCTCCGGTCTCGATGAACACCTCGGCCCGTCCCCGCTGGATGATGTAGGCCGCATCGCCCTCGACGCCCTGGTTGTAGATCACCGCGCCTGCGCTCACGTCGCGAATCGGCAAGAACCAACCACCGCGAAGGAAGCTCTCGAGATCGCGCTGAAAAGCCTCGACCGAGGGATAGCGATCCTCGATCTTGTGGGCCATGCCTCGCTCGACAATCTCGACGAGACGCGGGGAGATCGGCTGGTCGCCGACCGCCCCATCCAAACGAGGCCGGTCGCCTGTGGCGGCCTTGTAGACCGTGTCCCGCAAGGTCTTCTCGAGGTACGGCGGCCGGCCGACCAAGGCGTGCCAGAGCGTCGCAGCAATCAGGAACACATCGGTCTGCGGCCCACAACGGGCGTGCTTGGAGCGGGCCATCTCTGGGGCCATATAGGCTGGCGTGCCAAGCATTTGGTTCTTGCGAATGCCGCGGAGTGGGTCGACAGAGAGATCGAGCGACGACGACTCGCCGACCAAGCGCGCCAAGCCCCAGTCCATCAGGTACACCTGGCCAAAGCGGCCCACCATGATGTTGCCCGGCTTCACGTCGAGGTGAATGACGCCCCGGCTGTGCGCATAGGCCATCGCATCACACACACGAAGAATGGTGCGAAGGGAGTCTTCGATCACCGCGGGCTCGAGGAGCACGTCGCGCTTCTCGCGAATGATGTCGCCGAGGGTAACGCCATGCACCTCGCGCATGGCGAGGTACGGCCGACCGTCATGCGCACCGAGCTGATGCACGGGGACGATGTTCGGGTGTTCGAGCTGCCCTGTGATCTGGGCTTCAGCCACGAAGCGCCGCACGCGCTCTGCGTCTTCCTCTTTGCCCTCGGCAAGGAGCTTCACGGCAGCACGACGACGCAGTCGGGGGTCGAAGCCCGCCTTGACCACACCCATGCCGCCACGCGCGATCTCACCTTCGTCGACGTATGGCCCGATTCGCTTCACGCAACTCCCTAAAGGATGGACTAACCGAACACGTCTATGTCCGGATAGCTCGCAGGAAGAAGCTCACAAATGCGTCGAGAAGGACTGCTAGATCCGCACCGTCGTTCGACACCCAGGCGAGAGCCATCCCGAACATATTCATCAGGAAGAAGTCCACGGTGATGTCCGCGGGCAGGAGATTGATAATCTCGCCCCGCTCCATGGCTCTCTCGATGTGCGGGATCAGCGCGTAGCGCACGGGATGCGCTTCGCGAGCGTCGGTGATGCGCCCCGTGGAGGCCGAGCGCATCGAGACCATGCCTACTCCGGCGAGCAGCTCGGGCTCGTCGGCCCAGGTACCGGCAATATGCACCGCAACACTGCGCAAGACCTGCTCAAAGTCCGCAGCCTCGTCGAGCGCGTTGAGTTCTTCGACGAGCTGGCCCTCGGAGCGCTGAAGCAGCTCGAGGAGCACATCGTCCTTCGTGGCGAAGTGAAAGTAGAACGTACCGCGACTCACACCCGCGTCGGAGCTGATGTCCTCGATGCGTGCGGCTTCGACGCCGTCGCGGCGGAAGACATCGAGCGCTGACAGGTAGACCTTCTCTCGGGTCGCTGCTCGCTGGATGTCGCGCGAGTTGGAGCGCTTCTGCACCATTCGTCTCTCCTGCGCGGCTGCATTGCCTACCAGCTACCCGTCCATGGCATCGAGGTCCGTGCCAGTCCCCTGTCATCGACGTGCACAAGGACTAGCCGGTCCTCCATAGGGATCGCCAGCACCGCCCGTCCCCCGAAATCGTAGGCGAAGGGGTCTGTGTCCGGGAGGCGCCCGTGGTCAAACGCAAAATAGCGCCGCTGCCCCGAAGGATACGGGTCGACGACAATGGTAGTGGGACGACCATTTGCAACCGCGCGAACCAGAATCTCCAGTCGAGGATCTCGGTCCAAATCGAGCTGCCAAGCCTCTTCCACGGCGAGGTTGAGCCCCGCCTCTGCCAGCGGCACGAGGTAGTCGGCCGCCGCACTGGCCGAGATTCGCTCCAGAGCCAGCGGAAGGGTGCCGGCCGGATGGGAGCGCGGCAGACGCCGGAGCTGCGCTGGAAGCGCCTTCGCCCCGCTCACGCCGACGCGTGGATTTCCCGAAGACAGCTGGGTGGCCCATTGAACCAACGGTTCAAGGACCCGAATCGTTCCCTCCGCGAGCGGCCAGTCCGTGTCGCCACCGAGCACGCGACGCTCTGTTCCCTGCCCCTCGACGGTCCAGCCGTCGGGCAGCGCCTCTCGCCCGAGTGAAGGCGTAAGCGGCAGGGCGTCCGCAGGCGGAGCCACTTCCGTAAGCCAAGGCAGTCCCCCGGCGACGGGGTGCGCCATGTAGACCGGCCCCACTCGCTGGCCCACCACCTGGCCATTGCCTACGATCATGGGCTCCGTGGCTTGTCCGGGAATCCACAGCGCGGCTCCAGCACGCTCTCGCGACTCTCCCCACGCCATGCGTCCTGGCTTGTTGGCCAACTCGAGTTGGTGGCCTGGAGCCAGCGACAGCGAACGCACAAGTTCATCTTCGATCAGCAGGAAGACTGGGGTGCCATCCGCGCAGACCGGATCGAGCGGCGCCTCGATGCGCGATGCAGCGTCGCCAACGCGAACCTCCACCGCGGGTGCGACCGCATCGGCCCACACCGGGCAGAGTGGATACGGTGGCCCTTCCTCGCGCCTAAAGCGCCGCGGGTCCAGCCCTGCGCGACCGAGGACTTCTTCCCCGACTTCAAGCCAGGAGATGCCGCTGTCGTCAGCGCGCACCCCAATCCACTCGGCTGTCGGCTGCCGACCTGAGGGGTCCTCAACGCCATCGACCCAGTTCACTTGGACATCTTCGGAAGACACATCGACCGTGAGCAAGTGCTCGAGCTCACCCTCAAAGAGCTCGCGAACCCGAGGATTGTTGCGATAGCGCCGCGCTACCCGCCGCATGTCGTCGGCGTCATCCATTTTGCGGAGCGCAGCGTAGGCCGCGAGATCCTCAGCTCGACCGCCGGTCTCGGTACTGGAGTAGTCCGTCGCGACTTGCAGCAACTCGTCTTCACTCGCTTCCCGACCGAGCGAGAGCAAGACTGCACGCGCCTCCCGTTCGAGGGCCTCTCCCTCACCCCGCGTGCCACCCCACCGCGATCTGAAGTCTCGCCACGACTCGGGCGTGTCTTGCTCTTCCGCCGTGGGCCAGAACGCACGTGCGCATTGATCGCGCAAGGCGCCTTCTGCGCCAGGCTCGTCGGCCTGCCACTTCTCGCAGCGTTGACGTGCACGTTCCCCCTGACCACCGTCGAGCAGGTCAGAGACGATTTGGGCTCGGTCCGCAGCGTGGGCGATACCGAACAATGCGAGCAGCAAAATCCCTTGCACGGCTCACAGTACCATCGAGACCTTTGCCTGCGGTAGGATCGGCCCACGCACGGAGGCCCGATGATGTACCGCTGGTTTGAGCTGCTCGGCTACATCACTCCCATCATTGGCTACTTCACGGAGCTTGGCGGAGCGATTGCCGCTCCGATTGCAGCCGTGATCTGCGTAGCCCTTCTGCGGCGCCCTCTGTTTGACCTTGCCCATGCCATCGCGACCCGCGAGATTCCTGAGGACGAGTAGTGAGACTACCGACCGCCAGCGGAACCCCTCTTGACGAAATCCTAGGTACACCCTCCAGCGAATGTGTGGACGCGGTGATCGAGCTCGCCGGCATCCTCGGCACGTTGCACGCCCACGGCGTCTCGCTCGGTGGTGTCGCAGCCCGCCAGGTGGTGCGACAGGCAAATGGCCGTATCGCCATGGCCAGCTGGGAAGGACTCACGCCAGACTCCATCGAGGACGACGACTGGGGCTTTGCGTCTCCCGAAACGGCGCAAGGCCTCGGTTCCGACGCGCGCTCGGATGTGTACAGCCTTGGGGCGATGCTCAAGAAGGCTGCCCCACCGTCTGCGGACGCCTTCAGCGACCCCTTCGTTGCGATCGTTCATCGTGCAACGGCCAAAGAGCCGTCTCACCGGTTCAAAGACGCCATCGAGTTCCAGTATGCCGTCCGCGAAGCCATGGTCGACCAGCACGAAGACGGAGAGGCTGCCGACGTGACGCTCACCCCTGCGGTGGACAAAGCCGCGCGGCTGAAGCATCTCCGACGGCGTGCGCAGCTCGCGCTGTCCAGCGGCGAGCACGAGATGGTCATTCAGCTTCAGCACGAGGCCGAGACCGTCTGGTCAGAGCTCACGGGGCTTGCCGAGGCCGCCCTCGCTGCCCATCCGCATCACGCCAAGGCCCACGCAATCCTGGCCGACGCTGCCTTTCGCAAGGCGCGCACCGCCGAAGTCAAGTTGGACCCAGAGGCGCTGGAGGCCGCAGTCGAGGCCCTGGCCAAACACGACAACGGCAAGTACGCCGAGTACCTGCGCGGCGAGGCGGTGACCTCGCTGTCGACCGAGCCCCCAGGCGCGAGTGTCACCTTTTTCCAGATGCTCCCGCACGGCGCCGGCTTGCTGCCTTCACGCAAGGGCTTGCCACAACGCACGCCGATTGACCGCGCCCGGCTACCCGCAGGATCCTGGGAAGCGCGCATCGAGCGGCCCGGGTTCATGCCGGTCGTATACCCGTTCTATGTGGCGCGAATGCGGGAGTGGGATCCCACGCCACCGGGTCATGCCCAACCCGAAGCCATTCGCCTTCCCATCGCGGGTTCTCTCGGCCCCAACGACGTCTACGTCCCCGCGGGCTGGACCAAGGTCGGCGGAGATGAACGGGCCCCCGGTTCGGCTACCCAGCGCAACGCCTGGGTCGACAGCTTCGTGATCCAGCGACACCCGGTCACCCAAGCCGAGTTTCTGACCTTCGTGAACGACCTGGTGCAGCAGCGTCGCTTCGAGGACCTGGAGCGCGCGCAGCCTTACCTTCGCGATGACCGCGGCAAGAAGGTCCCGCTGTACACGACCGGCTTCGCCAACAGTCTCGACCTGCCAAGCCGGGCCCATGGCGTCGCCTTTACGCCGTCCCAGCCCGTGGTGGGTATCAACCGAGCGGGGGCAGAGGCCTACGCACTCTGGTACTCCGTCCGGACCGGTCATCGCTGGCGGCTCCCCACCGAGGTGCAATGGGAGAAGGCGGCGCGCGGAGTAGACGGCCGGTTCTTCCCCTGGGGAGCGCACTTCGACAGCGTGCGCTGCGCCACGTCCGCTTCGAAGCGGGTTCGCATCCCCGATGTGCACGATCTCTCCCGTGACAGAAGCCCCTATGGAGTGGAGGGCATGGCCGGCGCAGTCCGCGAGTGGACCTGCAGCGCCTGGGTCGCCGGCGGGCCCGAGCTCTCCCCGGACGGCTATCCAGCGCCAGGCACAGCGGCGCATGCCCACGCTCCGGACCTCGTCTCGAAGGGCTCCAGTTGGATGGAAGAGCCGGTGTTCGCCCACTGCGCGGCGCGGGTACGCATGCCTGCACACGAACGGCTGCCAGACCTCGGATTCCGGTTGGTCCGTGAGCTCGACGCAAAGCCCACCTCGAGTGTGCCCCACGTAGGAAGAAGGTCGGCCCCTCCCCGAGAGGAGTGATAGGGGCGCCTTGCACCCAGGGAGCCAGAATGGACATCGTCTCCAGCGAGATCGAGGACTACTGCCGCGCGCACACCACCGACCTGCACCCGGTGTACGACGAGCTGGCCAAAGTGACCTACGCGGAGACGGAGTGCCCGCAGATGCAGGTGGGCAAGCTCGAGGGACGGTTCCTCAAGCTCCTGGCCCAGCTCACCGGAGCGCAACGCGCAATCGAGGTCGGCACATTCACCGGCTTCTCGGCCCTCTCCATGGCCGAGGGGATGACCGAAGATGGGCAGCTGATCACGCTAGACATCAATGAGGAGAGCGGCCGGATCGCTCAGGCGCATTTCGACATGGCGCCCTGGGGCTCTCGCATCGAGCGGCGCATCGGCCCAGCCATCGAGACGCTGGCCGCCCTCTCTGGTCCCTTCGATCTGGCCTTCGTGGATGCCGACAAGTCAGGCTACATCGCCTACTGGGACGCCATTGTTCCGATGTTGCGTCCGGGAGGCGTGATCGTCGTGGACAACACCCTGTGGAGCGGCCGCGTACTCGCCCCAGAGTCCGACTCCGACCGAGCCATCGTCGCCTTCAATGCCCACGCAGCCAAGGATCCCCGCGTCGAGCACGTGCTCCTCACGGTACGAGACGGCATGATGGTGGCGCGAGTTCGCTGACTATCGGCAGCTTCGCAGCGCCTCACGCCACTCGTCGTCCGCAGGGTCCAAGCGCGCGGCATCCGCGTAGAGCTGGCAAGCATCTGCCGTGCGGCCGTTGGCGCGCAGTGCATCAGCGAGATCACCAAGAGCCTCGTCGTCGCTACCGATCTGGGCACGCATCGCGCCCACATTCATCATGTGGCCGGGGCAGGCCACCAGCCCTTGAATCCACTCGGAGTCACTCGGGTCGATGGATGCAGCGCGCTGGTACTGGGTGCACGCCTCTGCTTCGCGGCCGAGGGTACGCAGCGCATCGGCGTAGTCCCCGATGATCTCATCGTCGCGTGGTGATGCCGCGATCTGGCGCTCATAGGCTTCGACCGCGGCCTCGGCGGCTGAGCGGTACTCACCGGGAAAGCGGCGAGCGCACTCGTCGAGGGCCCCGGTCCACTCGGAGTCGTTCGGATCGGCCTCGAAGGCTTTCTGGTAGAGCGCACACGCCTGCGGCCAGCTGCCTGCGGCCTTCATTGCGTCCGCCATGTCGCCTAGCGCCTCATCATCCGCATCGCCCGCGCTCACCATCCAGTCGCCCATGAAGCGATCGATGCGCGGGTCAGGGCCGAGCGCCATCAGCTTCGACGGCCACTCAGAGTCCGAGGGGTCGAGCTCGAGAGCGCGCAGGTAGTAGGTGATGGCGCGCTCGTTCTGACCCATCGTCGCCAAGACACCGGCAGCAGTGCCCCATGCCTCGTCATTGCTGGGGTCGAGCAGAACCGCACGCTCGACGTCGGTGACGTCGCCACTCGACGCCCAGTCCGGAGGATTTCGCACCTTCGGGTGGTTCGGCTGAATCGCGCGGGCGTGTGAGAAGGCCCTGGTCGCATCTTCCATCCGACCCGCTCCCGCGTAGGCCTCTGCGAGGTCGACCCAGACGCCGGCTTTGCGTGGCGCGTCGAGGGCTGCACGCTCCGCGGGCCCCAGGTCGACCGTCGCTATGGGCGCCCCTGCCGCGCTGTAGACCGGCCCCTGGCCACGATGCAGATGGATCTCGAGCGCAGAGGCAAACAGCAACGCGCCGACAGCAAGAGCAGTGATGGGCCAGCGTGACAGATCGACCTCCCAGAACGGCAGTGTACTGTGACGCCGCCCGAATCATGTGGTTCCCGGGCCGAACGCACGCAATCGGTTTTCCTTACACGCAGAACGGTTATGCGTGACCACCTGGCACACGGAGACGGTATGGGGGAGCAGGTGGCCGAGCGTGACGGCGTCACAGTCGTGGTGCCGACATTCAATGAGCGCGACAACATCCCGGTGCTCCTAGATCGGCTTGAGGCCGCACTTGACGCGGCTGGACGCCCGTTCGAGATGCTCGTCGTCGACGACAACTCTCCGGACGGCACCGCGGCATTTGCCAACGAGCTTGGAGCCACTCGTCGCATCCGAGCGATTTGCAGAACCGAAGAACGCGGGCTCGCCACGGCGGTGATCCGGGGCCTTCAAGATGCCAAGTACGACCTCTGCGTCTGCATTGACGCCGACCTGTCCCACCCCCCTGAGAAGGTGCCGGAGCTGGTCGACACTGTCGAAGGGGGCGCGCGCTTCGCGATTGGTTCACGCTACGTCGATGGCGGCGAGACCGTGGACTGGGGCTTTCTGCGCTGGGTCAACTCCATTGGCGCGACCCTCATGGCTCGCCCGCTGACCAAGGTCGGCGACCCGATGAGCGGCTTCTTCTGCTGCCGTCGATCACAGGTCCCCTTCGAGACGCTTAATCCTGTTGGGTACAAGATCGCCCTCGAGATCCTGATCAAGATGGGCGTGGCCGAACCGGCAGAGGTTCCGATCACGTTTACCGATCGTCTGCATGGCGAGAGCAAGCTCACCCTGTCGGAGCAGCTCCGCTACGTGCAGCACCTCGAACGCCTGTACCGGTGGCGCTGGCCCGTGGCGACGCAGTTCATCGAGTTCTGCATCGTCGGCGGACTCGGCATGTTTGTGGACTTCGCGGTGCTGTCGGTCTTCGTCGAGCTTCTCGGCGTGTGGTTCGGCTGGGCCCGCATCCCCGCATTCGTCGCCGCACTGACGTTCAACTTCTTCCTGAACGACCGGGTCACCTTCGCGACCGATGGGCCGCGCGAGATCGGAATGCTGAGCCGCTACGCGCGATTCGCCCTGACCTGCAGTGTCGGCGGCTTCATCAACTGGGCAGTCAGCACGGGCGCCTACGTGAGTAGCCCGTGGATGGAGCAGCACTACCTCGTGGCCGCATTCATCGGCATCATCGCCGGAACCGCGGTCAACTTCACGGGCTCGCGAAACTTCGCCTTCAAGTAGCCGGACCGCGTCGTCTGCCGTCGTCAACACGGCCGTCGAACCGCCGGGCACACAAACTAGACTGACATGTCAGTCTAGTTGAGATAGTGGCCCCCAATCTGGAGGCCCTATGGCAGAGCTCGGCTCGGCCGCGTTCGTTCGCGTTGAAGGTGTTCTGCTGGGTCGACCGACCCTCGCGACCGCCGCATGGCTGGCCGCAAATGCTCAGCGCGTACGCGAACGCTTCGCCCGTCTGGGGGCCACCGCCCTCGCTCTTCCTTTTGCCCTCGGCGCCGACAAGGGTGCCGCGAATCGCCTCGGCTGGGCGGCGCTACGGGGTGTGTCCGAGGATCGGATCGCCGTGCTTGGTGAAGAGTACGCCGAGCAGTACCTTCTCGAGAACCTCCGCGAGACGGGACTCGAGCTGGTGAGCCAAGCCCGGCGTCGCCACGACCGCCTGGTGCTCGTCTCGGACAACATTGGACCCGTCGTTCAGCGAGTCGCCGACCAGATCTCAGCCGACGAGTTGCTCTGCAACCAGCTCGAGTTCAACGCGAGCGGCGCCACGGGCCGCCTTCGGGAGCCACGAGTGAGCAGCCACCTCTCAGGACAAGGCCTGCGAAGTTACGCCGCGACCCATGGCATCGACCTCGCGCGGAGCGCCGCATACGGCTCGTCAGCCGCGGACAGCCTGTTGCTGTCGGCGGTGGGCCTACCGTGCGCGGCCCACCCCGACCGCGCACTCCGCCGCGTCGCCCGTGACTATGACTGGCCGATCGTGGAGGCCCGATGACCATTCGCGAGACCCTTCGCGGAAAGCACATTCTGCTGACTGGGGCCACCGGCTTTGTGGCCAAGGTCTGGCTCGCGCAGCTGCTGTACCATGTGCCCGAGATCGGCCGCATCACGCTGCTGATCCGCGACCGGAAGACGGCCACCGCCACCGAACGCATCGAGCACGAGCTCAGCTGCAACCCGGCGTTCCGGCCTCTCCGCGAGCGTCATGGACCCGACTGGGGTCGCTTCGTCGCCGAGCGTGTTCAGGTCATGAGTGCCGATCTCTGCGCACCCCGTTGCGGCCTTCGCGACGACCAGGTTGCGGCGCTGTCTGGAACGGTGGACCTCACGCTCCACTGTGCAGGCCTCACCGACTTCATGCCCGATCCCCTGGCCGCCATCGCTGCCAACGTGACCGGTGCGACCCACATCGCGGACCTCGTCGCCAGCTTCGACAATCGCCGCTTGGTGCACATCTCGACGTGCTTCGTGGTGGGCCGACGCGACGGTGTGATCACCGAGTCACTCGAAGCCGACACCAACCCCCGCGGCGAGGCCTTCGATGCCAAGGCTGCCCTCGCCGACTTGGTCGCGGCCTGTGAGGAGCCCGGTGCGAAGTCGCGCATGCGCGCACGGATCGATATCGGCCGCGAACACGCCGAAGCTGCCGGCTTCGCCAACACCTACACCTTCACGAAGAGCCTCGCCGAGCGCTTGCTCCAGCGCAGAGCCGACATCGAGCTCGCCATCGTGCGACCCTCGGTGGTCGAGTGCGCGCGGCGATTCCCCTTCCCTGGCTGGAACGAGGGCATCAACACCGCGGGACCCGTGTCTTGGCTCATCGCCAGCTCATTCCGCCGGCTGCCCAGTGTCGACGAGCATCCCTTCGATGTGGTGCCCGTGGACCTGATCGGGCGAGGTCTGACCCTCATCTCCGCAGCGATGCTCAACGGCCAGGCTTCGGGCGTCTACCAGCTCTCTTCGAGTGGCTTGAACCCCATGTCGTTCGGCCGATGCATCGAGCTGAATGGACTCGCTGTCCGCAAGGCCACCCGCGACGGAAGTGGCAACCCGTGGCTTCGTTACCTCGACCCCGTCGCAAGTCCTGTTGATGAAGGGGCCTTCTTCACGGTAGGGCGCGCGCGAAGTGCCGCCGACTGGCTGAAGAAGCGGGTTCGTTCTAGTCGGCCCGAAGAGCGCCTGAGCGAGGGCCTACAGGAAGCCATCAGCCCCACCCTCGACTCGCTGCGGAGCCGCGCGTCCACCAAGCTCGGCGAGGCCTCCCGTCAGCTCCGACGCATCGACGCGATGCTCGAGCTGTTTCAGCCGTTCACCCACGACCACGACTGGGTATTCGTTGCCGACCGGGTCGCCGAACTGTCCGCGCAGCTCGCGCCGACCGAGGCCTCCAACTTCGCCTTTGACATCGGCACGCTCGACTGGCGCCACTACTGGATTGACGTCGAGTACCCAGGCCTGGCGAAGTGGTGCTTCCCGCTAATTTCCGGGGGGACCGTCCCCGAAGACACCCCCCACGAGCCGTTGGTGGTGCTGACCACCGAGTCTGCACAGCTCTCGAGGACTGCCTGATGGCCACCTTTATGACCGGCGCCACCGGGTACCTCGGTGGCTACACCCTTCTCGAGCTACTCGAGCACAGCGATGAGCGCGTATTCCTGCTGATCCGAGGACGGGACCGCACCCATCAGGTGACCAAGCTGTGGAACTGCCTGCAGCTGCACATCGACTTGCCGCGCTTTCGCGAGGTCCTCGACCGCGTCGTCTTGGTGCGCGGAGACCTTCACGCGCCCAGCCTGGGCCTCTCGGACGAAGACCAGAAGCAGGTCCTCGATGAGTGCGACTCGATCTTGCACGGTGCAGCATCCCTCAATCGGATGTCCTCACGCGTCTGCGTAAACTCCAACGTGCGCGGCACCATGGGCACCCTCGAGCTGGCCCGAGCCATGCACGAAAACAAGGGTCTTCGGCGCTACTCCTTCGTCTCCACCGCAGCGGTGATCGGCGACCGCCGCGATGAGCACCTCTTCGAGGACGATGCGCTCGACTTCGACGTAAACGCGCTCGACCCCTACGCCCGCACCAAGCGAATCTGCGAAGAGCTGGTCCAGCGGATGCTTCCGCCAGAGACGTCCAGGGTGATCTTCCGCCCCGTCACGGTCATGGGTGACAGCAGGCATCCACGCACCACGAGCTTCGACATGCCCTCGGCCTTCGTCTGGCTTGCACAGCTCCCGCTCGTCCCGCTCAAGCCCGACACCAAGATCGACATCGTCAACGCAGACTGGGTCGGCAAAGTCACCGCCGCGGTCCATCTAGAGGCCGAGCCCAAGCACGTGATCTACTTCCTCTCGGCCGGGGAGGCGTCGCCGACTTGCGCTGAGATCGGCCAGGCGCTCGAGGCGTGGGGACATCGTCCGATGCGCTTTGCCCCTGCCCTCGAGCAGGGATTCTTTCGCGCGAGTCGGGCCGGGACGAGGCTTCCACGCAGCAATCCCCTGCAAGGCGCAAGCGTCCTGATCAAGGTGTTCTGGCCTTACATCGTAAGCAACGTCACCCACGACAACACGCGCGCCGTGGCCGTCTCGGGCCCACCGACGCCGTTTCAGGACTACTGCGCCCCCTACTTCCACTGGGTGCAGGAGAGCCGACTTCGCTACCCCTACGTGCCGCTTCCCGACGACTTCGAGGTGCAGTCATGAGTGGCTGGGCCGAGTTTGGCACCTGGGCAAAGAAGCGCGTTCGCAAAGGCCTCGACGCAGCCGACGCCGACCGCGCGCTCATCGCATCGATGGCCGCTGGCATCGAGTTCGCCGCCACCCGGTCTGCGCTAGACCGCGGTGCCGTTTGGAAGCCGGGAACCCCTCTCAAGCTGCTGCTCGCCGGATACAGCGGCACGCGAAACACGGGTGCAGATGTCCGCGTCGAGGAGATGATCAAGCAGCTTCGCCACCTCTTCGGCGACGACTGGCTTGAGCTCTCCCTGCTCACCGTCGACCCCGAACGCTCCCGCGGCTACTTCCGCACCGTCCGCCAGCTCACGCTGCCGAAGATCTTCCCGAAGTTCCTGGTGCAGACGGTGCACGAGCACCACGGCGTGCTGGCTTGCGAAGGGTCGATGTTCAAGTCGAAGTTCGCCAACGCGCTGTCGACGATGATGACTGGAGCCCTTGGCCTCGCCAACGCCGAGGGGAAGATCTCGGTGGCCTATGGGGGCGAGGCGGGCAGCATGGACACGCCCCTCGCCAAGCTCGTCCGCGACTACGCCTCCGAGTCGCTCATGCTCGTCCGGAACCAAAACAGCCGTGAGGTCCTCGGCGCCCTCGGCATCGACGCGTTTATCGGCACCGACACGGCCTGGACTTACGACCCCGGCCCCGTTCCACTCGCGGACGAACTACTCGCCGACGCCGGCTACACACCCGGTCAGAAGCTGGTGATCTGCTGCCCGATCAACGCATTCTGGTGGCCGGTAAAGCCCGATGTCGCCAAGGGCGTGTCCCGCTGGCTCACGGGCGCGCACCGCGACACCCACTACGCCTCGGTCTACTTTCACAAGGGCGGCAGCGAGGTCGACGCGAAGCAGGCCGCCTACATCGAGAACTTCGCGCGCGCGATCAAGCGCTATGCCCAGCAGAACGACGCCTTCGTCGCCATCGTGGGTATGGAGGCGGTCGATCGGATCGCCGGTGAGGCGCTAGCCGAGCTCCTCGGAGGCGCACCGGTCTGGGTCTCGGACGACCACGTGCACACCACACTCGTGGGACTGCTTCGCCGAGCCGACCGAGTGGTCACGAGCCGCTACCACGCCGCCGTCACCTGCATGCCCGCGAACACACCGTCCATCGGCATCACCATGGACGAGCGCATTCCAAACCTGATGGCCGACCGAGGCCACCCCGAGCTCGCCCTGCGCGTCGACGACCCGACGCTCGACGAGGCGCTGTTCGACGCGCTGAACTGGGTCGATGCACACGAAGAGTCGGTCCGAGACGGCATCCTCGATAGTGTCGTACGCAACCTCGAGCGCATGGGCCAGATGGGGCAGCAGCTCGTCGACCGGGTGCGCGCCCACCATCCGGAGTTTCCGTTCCGAGCGGGTCTAGGCACGGGTACAAATGCTTGGGACCACCTTCCGCCGCTCCACCCGGCGTTAGCCGATGCCGTCGCACGGCACCGTGAGCGGAACGAGGACGCCGCATGAGCCTCGCTTGGCTCGCTCTGGCCGCGTTCGCGGAGCCCCACGTGGCGGTACCCGACTGTGTACTGACCGAAGCGGGTTGCGAGACACGCACGGCCTTGAGCCATGTACGCGTGTGGGATGCGACCGAGGGCCTACGCGAGGTCGAAGCCGTCGTCTTGGACGGCGAGACGATTGTGTCGGTGGGCGACCTGCCTGCCGACCTCGGCGCCGAGTACATTCAAGACATGGCGGGTGCCACGGTCATCCCGGGCCTCATGGACCTGCACGTCCACCTGTCGCTGATTCCGTCGGGTGCCTTTCGGGACGACGACCGCGAGGCGTTCGGCAAGCATCACCTCGCCGCCTACGTGGCCTGCGGTGTCACCACCGTCCTCGACACCGGCATCCCTATCGATGAGGCGCACCGCTTTCGGCGCCTGGAGGGCTCGGGTCCAAGCCCGGACCTGCACTTTCTCGGACCGCTCGTCTCCCCGCCGGACGGCTACGTCAGCGTGGTGCTACCCGAGTTTCCGGCCGCGGCCACCGCAGAGGATGTCGCAGAGCAGTTCGCGGCCTTCGACGCCATCAAGCCCTTCGGAGTAAAGGCCACCGTCGAGGAAGGCATGCTTCTTCCCGTGTGGCCGCTCTACTCCGAAGAGGTCGCAACAGCGGTCTTCGCCGAGGCCGAGGCCAGGGATATCGGCGTCTACGCCCACGCCATGTCCCGCAAGGAGTACCAGCACGCCTTGGACCTTGGCGTGGCCGGCTTTGTGCACCCCACCCAGAAGCCCACTGACAAGCTCATTCGGCAGCTCGTACAGCAAGAGCTCTGGGTGATCAGCACCCTCGCGGTGTTCGACGCACTGCTCGTCGAGTTCGAGCCCGAGCGCCTCGAGCGTCCATTGGTGCAGGCCGTGGTGCCCCAGGTCGAGCTCGAGGCCGCAGCAGACCCGATCATCTGGGAGAAGTACAAGGACGGCGTGGTGGCCGCGATGCTCCCTGGTCGTGAGGGCATGGTCGCAAAGCTCGTCCGAAACATGCTCGACAAGCCCGCTATGGTCCACGGACGCCTGAACAAGATGCAGCGCAGCATCGGAAAGCAGTTCGAGGCAGGCGTGCCGATTGTCCTCGGCTCCGACTCCGGAAACTGGCCGATCTTTCCGAGCGAGTTTCACGGACCCACGACGCTCAGCGAACTGGAGCTACTCGTCGACTCCGGCCTCTCACCCACCGACGCCCTGACAGCCGCCACCTACACCCCAGCTCGCATGCTGGGAATCGAGAACGAGGTTGGGACCATCGCGCCGGGAATGCGTGCAGACCTCGTCGTGCTTCGGGACGACGTCACCGAGGACATCTCGGCCGTTTGGGAGCCCATCTGGGTCGTGCGACGCGGCGAGGGCGACACGCCAGAAGGCTGGATGGGGAGGGCCCGATGAAGCTCGCAGATCTACCCACGCCGTGTGCCGTCATGGACCTCGATGTGGTCGAGCGGAACATCGATCGCATGTCGACCCGAGCCGAAGAGCTCGGTGTACGGCTGCGTCCTCACGTGAAGACCCACAAGATTCCCTTCATCGGGCGCATGCAGACGCCTGGCTCGTTCAAGGGCATCACGGTCTCGACCCTCGCCGAGGCAAGGACCTTCGCCGAGGCTGGATTCACCGACATCACCTGGGCCCTTCCCCTTCCGTTGCATCGCCTACGCGAAGTCGTCGATCTCGGCGCGCACATCGATCTGGGTGTGTTGGTCGACAACGCGGACACGGCAGCCCGCCTCGCCGAGAGTGGCGAGCGCTTGCGGGTGTGGATGAAGCTCGACTGCGGCAACCACCGCGCCGGAGTCGACCCGACCGACCCCGCGAGCATCGACCTGGCACGCGTGCTCTACGACGCCAAGAACCTCGACTTCCAGGGCACCATTGCCCACGCGGGCCACAGCTACTCCACACGCGGGGACCCGGAGCGCCTACAGCGCATCGCCGAAGAAGAGCGCGACCTCTGCGTCGACTTCGCGAACCGCTGTGAGAGCAGGGGCGTCGCGTTTCCGCACGTCAGCATTGGATCTACCCCCACCTGCGCGGTGATCGACCAACTCGAGGGCGTCACCGAGATTCGCCCTGGCAACTACGTGTTCTTCGATCTGTTCCAGCAAGGCCTCGGGGTCTGCGGCCTAGATGACATCGCGCTCACGGTAATCAGCTCGGTCCTCGGTCAACACCAAGGTCGCATGGTCCTCGACGCTGGGGCACTCGCCCTGTCCAAGGACCCGGGCCACGAGGACGGCAGTTTCGGCCGCGTGCGCTCGGTGGAGGGTCAGGACCTACCGATTGAGCTCAAACAACTCTCGCAGGAACACGGCCTCGCCCAGGGGCATCTGCCCGGCTTGGACCGGGTGCGCATCCTGCCCAACCACTCTTGCCTTGTGGCCGCTATGCACCCGCGAATCTACGGAGTTCGCGGGGATGAAGTGGTCGGATCATGGATTCCAGCTCGTGGCTGGTGAACTAGACTGACATGTCAGTCTAGTCGGGTTAGTTCGCCCGACGGAGGTACCTTGGAGCTCGCAGGCGAAGCGCTGTCCTGGCGCCATCACGGCCCCGCTCTCGAAGTCTCACTGCACCGCGGTCCGACGAACGAGATTGGAACCGCCATGCTGCGCGAGCTCGAGGCACTGGTCCGCTACGTCGACTCCGGGGCGGGTGGCGCACGGGCCTTGATCCTGCACTCGACCTTGGCGAGCGGCTTCTGCGCGGGTGCTGACCTTCGCGAGCTCCACGAGGGCATCGCCGAGCGGTCGGAGCGCCGCCGCAGCCAGGTCGGTCGCATCAGTCGTCGGCTCCCCTCACCCTTGCGCGCACTGACCGAGCGGGGCGCGAAGCGTGTCGGGAAGGCCTTGGTCAAGCGCGAGATCGGGCAGTTCATCGATCGTGTGCACTCGACCTTCAACGCCCTCGATGAGGCACCGCTCGTCACCATCGCCGCCGTGCATGGGCCCGTGTTCGGTGGCGGCTTTGAGCTCGCTCTGACCGCCGACCTGATCATCGCCGAGAAGAGCGCGCGCTTCTGCTTTCCTGAGCTGCGACTCGGCATCATCCCGGGATTCGGAGGCATCCCCCGCCTCGAGCGCGAGCTTGGCAACGCCCTCACCCGGGATCTCCTGCTGACCGGAAGAAGCCTGGGCGCCCGACGCGCAGCTGAGCTCGGCCTGGTCGCGCAGGTCGTTCCCCGCGACGGGGGGCTGAAGTCAGCGAGACGGGTCGCCGAACAAGCGGCCCGCTTCGACGCCGACACCGTGGGCCGCGCCAAGCGTTTCCTCAAGAAGACGCCGCGCGCCAGGATTGCCGCCGAGAAGAAGCTGTTCCTCGAAATGGTCGTCGAAGACCGCGTCGCCGACGCGCTCGGCGACTTCGTCTCCCGCACGGATGTGAGGCCGTACCTGCCATGAACGAAGTCCTGACCCGCTTGCAGACCCTCGCCGCGAAACGCTTCGGCGACAAGGCCCTGACGCTCGACGCCAACGCCGACTTCTTCGAGGCCCTCGGCATCGACAGCCTGCAGGCCCTCGACCTGCTCACCGACCTCGAAGAGGCCTTCGACATCGAAGTTCCCGACTACGAGCTCGCGGATGTGACCACGTTCGGCGGTCTCGCCGAAGTGCTCGAGGCGCGCCTGTGATCGACGTTCGCAGCTATGACGGACTCGGCGAGCTGTTGCACGATGCCCTGATCATGCACAAGTCGAACACCGCCTTCGTGGAGCTGTCTCGCAAGCGGGAAGCGTCGCGGTGGAGCTACCTCGACGCCCGCCATGCCGCGCAGAGCCTCACCGGATGGCTCGCGCAGCAAGACATTGGGCCCGGTGACCGCGTCGCCATCATCATGAGCAACCAGCCGCGGTGGCTACTCGCGGCCATCGCCGTGTTTGCCCGAGGCGCCATTCTCGTTCCGCTCGACTACAAGCTCCAGCCCTACGAGCACGACGCTCTCCTCGCGCACAGCGGGGCAAAGTTGGTGGTGGCCGAGTTCCCGTTCTGGCGCAAGATCAGCGCAGACACGCCAGCGCTCGTCTCTGAGGCCCCGAGAAAGACTGTGCTTCCAGACCACGCCGTCCGCTACGCATCGGCACTGGAGTACGAACCCTACGCGCAAGCTCCCATCCCGCGCGCAAAGGACGACGTCGCCACCATCGTCTACAGCTCGGGCACCGGTGGAGCCCCCAAGGGGTGCATGCTGACCCACGGCGCCTACACGGCCCAGCTCGGCGCACTGCTCGATCAGTACCCGATGGAGCCCGACGAGGCCTTCTTCTCGATCCTGCCCACGAACCACGCCATCGACTTCCTCAGCGGCTTCGTCGGTCCCCTCGCCTGCGGCGCACGCATCGTGCATCAGCGCGCCCTGCGGCCCGAGTTCCTTCTGTGGAGCATGAAGCGTGAGCAGATCACCCACATGGCCATCGTGCCGCTCATTCTCGAGGCCTTCGAGCGGTCGTTGCGCGAGAAGCTCGACGCGCTGCCCACCTGGAAGCGACGGGCCGTGGACGCACTCGCGTCGGTGAACTCGGCACTCACTGAGACCAAGCCTCGCAACGAGGTGTCCCGGCGCTTGCTCGCTCCGATTCACGCAGGTTTCGGGGGGCGGCTGAAGATGCTGTTCTGCGGCGGCGCATTCGTAGACCGCGACCGGGCCGAGTTCTTCTACCGGCTGGGACTCCCCGTGGTCATTGGCTACGGCCTCACCGAAGCCTGCACCGTGGTCACGCTCCAGGACCTGGCCCCCTTCCGCGCCGACGGCGTCGGCCGAACCGTCGCAGGGACAACCGTGCGCATCGTCGACGCAGGCGAAGACGGCATCGGCGAAGTGCAGGTCACAGGGCCCACCTTGATGGCTGGCTACCTCGATGATCCCGAGCAGACGGCCGCGGCCTTCGATGGCGAGTGGCTCCGCACCGGCGACCTCGGCTGGCTCGATGCCTCTGGACACCTGCACTTGGTGGGTCGACGCAAGAACATGATTGTCACCGGAGGCGGTAAGAACGTCTACCCCGAGGACATCGAGGCGGCCTTCGCGCTGGTTCCTTGCGACGAGATGGTCATCTTCGCGGCCAACTACCTGTGGGATGTGCGCGAGATGGTGGGCGAGCAGCTCGTCGCTGTGGTCCGCTCAGAAGACCAGGACTGGCGCTCCTCGATCGCACGCGCAAACCGCAAGCTCCCCGAACACAAGCGCATCGACGCCGTCCTCGTCTGGGGCGAAGAGTTTCCGCGCACCGCATCCATGAAGGTGAAGCGCCCGGTGCTCGCCGAGCAGATCCGCGCCGCCGTGGGTCGCGACGCCCTCGAAGCCCTCACCGCGAAGGAGGTCGCATGAACGCGACGCTCATCCTGAACCCCGCCGCAGGTGGAGGACGCGCCGGTGCCCGTGCGGAACAGGCCGCTAAGAAGCTCACCGCGCTGGGCTTCGACATCACGCTTGCCGAGACTCAAGCCCCAGGGCACGCCACCACGCTCGCCGAGCAGGCCACCACCGACGTCGTCATCGCCGCGGGTGGCGATGGCACGACCTTCGAGGTCATCAACGGACTCGCGAAGCAGTCCTCACCCCCGAAGCTCGGCATCCTTCCGCTCGGCACGGGCAACTCCTTCCTCCGAGACTTCGGCATCGCCGACATCGAGGATGCGTACGCCGCACTCGCCAGACAGAGCACCCGCCCCGTTGACCTGGTGAAGGTCGAGCACGCCGGCGGCACACTGCACTACATCAACCTGCTCTCTGTCGGCTTCACCGCCGAAGCGGGAGCGGTGACCAACGAGCGCTACAAGCCGTTCGGCGCGCTTGGCTACATCTTCGCCACGCTCCAGTGCCTGGTGACGCTGTCGGCACCGGCATTCCCGTTTCGGCTTGACGGCGGCGAGGCCGACACGCGTCCCTGCACGCTCCTGTCGTTCTCGAATAGCCAATTCACCGGCGGAACGATGCACATGGCGCCGTCAGCCGACCCTACGGACGGCTGGCTGGACCTCGTGCGCATTGGGCCTATGGGCAGGCGACGCTTTCTCGGCGCATTCCCGCTGATCTTCAAGGGCACCCACGTGGAGATGCCGGAGATTCAAGAACACCGCGCCCGCTCGGTGCAGTTCGACCTCACCGAGCCCGTCGCCTGCATGATCGACGGTGAGGTGCTGTCGCTGACGCTGACGCGCCTCGATGTGGTGCCTGGCGCGTTGGAGTTGATCGCATGAAGCAACCTTCCACCGGTGTCGTCGATCACGTCGTCTCGGCAGGTCTCTGGGGAGTGGGCGTTGCCTGGATGACCCCGATGATGTTCGCGATGACCACGCTCGGGGCAGCCTTTGGTGCCGATCGCATCGACCGGTTCTCGCGGGTCTACACGCGTGGACAAATCGCCCTGACCGGCGCGAAGTACACGACCGTCGTCCACCCCGACATCGACCCGGCCAAGCCCTACTTGTTCGCGCAGAACCACGTGAACATGTTCGATCACGTCGTGCTGTACGACGCGACCCCACACTTCAAGCAAGGCGTGGAGCTCGAGGAGCACTTCAAGATTCCGGTCTATGGCTGGTTCATGCGGTCCCGGGGCACCATTCCTGTTCGGCGGGGTCGAGACGGGCAGACGCCCGAGATCCTCGCCAACTTCCGCGCCGAGATGGCCAAAGGGCACAGCATCCTGGCGTTCCCCGAGGGCACCCGCACACTCGATGGACGCGTGGGCTCGTTCCGACGCGGAATCTTCTACATCGCGCACGAGCTCGGGCTTCCCATCGTGCCCGTCGCCGTGACCGGCATGTACGAGAAGAAGCGGAAAGGAAGCGTGGTGCTGCGCCCAGGAGGCGAAGTGACCGTGCACTGCGAGAAGCCCATCGAGACCGCCGGCCTCTCCGCTGACGACGTGCCCGCACTCGCCGAGCAAGTACAGAAAGTCGTCGCCGATCGCGTCGATGCCTACTGGGAGGCCAAGTATGGCTGACACCGCACGAGCCGAACGCGCGCGCGAAGCCCGAGAACTGCGCCGTGCCCAAATCCTCGCCGTGGCCCTGCAAGTCTTCTCGGAGAAGGGCTACCACGCGGCGTCAATCAGCGATGTCGTCAAGGCGGCTGGGGTCGCTCGCGGCACCTTCTACCAGTACTTCGACAGCAAGCACGCCATCTTCCACGAGCTTCTCGACCAGCTCATCGCCGGACTGAGCGCGAGCATCGTCGGCGTCGACTTGAGCGAGGGCGCCGCCCCCGTGCGGCAACAGCTCATCGGGACGGTCACGCGCATCGTGGACGCCGTCGACACCAATCGCCCCTTCGTGCGAATCGTCCTGCGCGTGGCCGTCGGCCTCGATGCCGAGGTGGACGCCAAGCTGGAAGAGTTCTACGGCAACATCCGCTCGGTGATCGCCCTGTCGCTGCGCCGTGGCCAGATGATGGGCCTGATTCGCGAGTGCGACCCCGAGCTCGCCGCAGTCTGCGTTCTCGGAAGCTTTCGCGCCGTCATCGAGCAGTACCTGGGCTCGGACGATGAGGTCGACACGCACCGTCTCGCCCTCGGCATTCTCGAGTTCTCCCTCAAGGGCTTGCTGGCCTGAGGCCCGCTCTCGCACTACCCGCCATCCAGGAGGCATTGTGCCCAGAGGACGAACTCCAAAGGCAAGTCGAGAGCGCTGGGCAGGTGCCGCTCTGCGCGCCCTCGCCGAAGGCGGCGTGAGCGCAGTGAGCGTGGAGCCGCTGGCTCGCAAGCTCGGCGTGACCAAGGGCAGCTTCTACTGGCACTTCACCAACCGTGAGGAGCTCGTCGAGGCCGGCCTGGCGCTGTGGGAGCAACACGGCACCGACCGCGTCCTCGCAGAGGCCCAGCTCATCGCTGACCCTCTAGACCGCGTGAAGTCTCTCTTCGAGACCGCCTTTGCCGTTCGCGGCGCGGGAAGCCTTATCGTCCATCTGGCGGCGGATGCCAAGCACCCCCTCGTCGCTCCGATCCTCGAGCGCATCACCGTGCGCCGCGTGAAGTTCATTGCCGAACAGTTCGAGTCTCTCGGACTGAGCCCGGACGACGCTCATCGACGCGCCGTGCTGTGCTACTCGCTGTACATCGGGACGTTCACACTGCATGCCTCGGCCAGCGCCGCCGTTCCGAGCGATGCCGAACGGGCTCGATACATCGAACACCTCGTGCAAACGCTCGTGCCCGGCTGAAGCATCGCGCTGTGTGAGTTACCTGGCCGGTCCGGGAGCATCCATGCAGCCTAGCGACGTGATCTACGACTGGAACACCCAGGGCCACGCCATCTCCCCGCCGATGCGGCGCGCGGAAGTCCACGATGAGACCCTGCGCGACGGCATTCAGTCGCCCTCGGTCTACGATCCGAACATCGACGAGAAGATGCGCATCTTGCGCTTGCTCGACAAGGTCGGCGTCGACTCCACCAATGTCGGGCTACCCGGCGCCGGACGTCGTGCTGTCGAGGACAGCAAGCGTCTCGTCGAGATGATCCGCGATGAAGGCCTCGGAATTCGTCCTGGCTGCGCCGCGCGTACCCATCCCAACGACATTCGTCCGATCATCGAGATCGCCGAGCAGACCGGCGTGCCCATCGAGATCATGGCCTTCCTCGGCTCCTCACCGATTCGCATGTACGCCGAGAAATGGGACGAGGACCGGCTCGAGAAGCTCACCCGCGACGCTGTGCGCATGGGCGTTGAAGCCGGTATGCCGGTCTCCTTCGTCACCGAAGACACCGTCCGCTCCAAGCCCCAGACCCTCAAGCGCCTCTTCGAAGCGGCTGTGGAAGAAGGCGCGACGCGACTGGTGTTGTGCGACACCGTCGGCCACAGCACGACCAACGGCGTGTTCAACCTCGTTCACTTCACCCACAACCTGCTGATCGGCATGGGCGTGCGTGACCAGGTCAAGCTCGATTGGCACGGGCACAACGACCGTGGACACGGCCTCACGAACGCGCTCTACGCCATCGAGGCCGGAATCGACCGCGTGCATGGTTGTGTTCTCGGAATCGGCGAGCGAGTCGGCAACACCCCTATCGACCTGTTGCTCGTGAACCTGAAGCTCCTAGGCGCCGAGGAGCGCGAGCTCACCGACCTCACCGAGCTCGTGAACGAAGTCGCCAAGGCCTGTCGCTGGGACATCCCGGTGAACTACCCAGTGTTCGGCCGCGACGCCTTCCGCACCGGCACTGGCGTGCACGCAGCTGCGGTCATCAAGGCCGAAGCCAACGGCGACGACTGGCTCGCAGACGCGGTGTACAGCGGCGTTCCCGCCAGCTGGGTCGGGCGCTACCAAGAGATCGAAATCGGGCACCAGTCCGGACTGTCGAACATCAAGTACTGGCTCCGCAAGCGCAACATCGCCGATGACGATGCGCGCATCGCCAACGCCATCTTCGACTACGCGAAGACGAAGAGCGAGCTGCTCACCGACGAGGAAGTGCTCTCCATCGTCGCGAAGGCGTCGAGCTAGTCGCCCGCCGGGTCCTTGCCCTCACCCTTGTGCAGGGCATCGAGAAAGGCCTCGCGGGTCGCCTTCTGGTCCACCTCCTGCTGGTGGCCCACTTCTTCGAGCAGCCAGGCCTGGCGCGCGTTGTTGTTCTGAACCACGCGGAAGAAGAACAGCAGAGCGAGCAGCCAGGTCACGGCTGGAAGGCCTTCGAAGCCCGGAAGTCCAAGCACGATCAAGCCCGTTCCTACACCCAGGTTCGCGAGCTGAAGGGTCCAGAAGACGAGTGGGTTTCCCCGTAGGCCATGCGCCCGCATGACCATGTGGTTGATGGCCATGACGGCGATCACGCCGAGGAGAGCGGTGTCCTTCAGGTCCAAGAGAGCTCCGGGCCAATGGCCACGTTGTCGATCAAGCGCGTGTTGCCCACCTTCGCAGCAACCAACGCCCGAGCGGGACGGTCGACGTGCTCTATCGCGGTGAGCGTCTCAGCATCGACCAGCTCCAGATAGTCGAGCACATCGACGTCGAGACTGGCCTGACCAATGGCGAGTAGAACCCGCGCTCGCTTCTCGCCTGCAGCTTCGGCCTCTCGCATCGCGAACAGGGCCCTGTGAAGCGTCAGGCCCTTGGCTCGGTCAGCCGTCGAGAGGTACTTGTTCCGGCTCGACAAGGCCAAACCATCCGCGTCACGGACAAGCGGCCCCGGCACGATCTGAACGGGTATCGCGAGGTCGCGGACCATTCGCCGGATCACCATCAGCTGCTGAAAGTCCTTCTCGCCAAAGCAAGCCTCGTCACAACGGACGAGGTTGAGGAGCCGAGCCACGACCGTGGTCACGCCGTCGAGGTGCCCCGGCCGCGAGGCGCCGCAGAGTCCATCGGTGAGCCTGTCCACGGTCACGGCCGTGCTGAAGCCATCTGGATAGAGCTCCGGCGGCATGAACAGAGCATCGACGCCAGCATCGCGACACTTCTTCGAGTCGCCCTCGGGGTCGCGAGGATACCGGTCGAGGTCTTCGTTCGGCCCAAACTGGAGGGGGTTCACGTAGATCGAGACCACGAGCCGGTCGACCCGTGGCCGCAGCCGCTCCATCAGCGAGACGTGACCCGTGTGCAGAAAGCCCATCGTCGGCACGAAGCCGATGCGATGCCCTTTCAGGCCCTCAGCCTTGGCCCAGGCCGCCATCTCCTCGGAGGAGTTGAGCAGGTCCATCAGTAGAGCTTGGCCACTTTTCGCGGCGTCTTGCGATTGAAGCTGTGGGCCGCATCGGGGAACGCGGAGCTGCGCACTTCGTCGCCGTAGGCCTTCACCGCATCGACAATGGTCTGCTCGAGGCTTGCGTAGTGCTTGACGAACTTGGGCTTGAAGCTGGTGTTCATGCCGAGCAGGTCAGTCGAGACGAGCACCTGGCCATCGCAGTGTACGCCCGCGCCAATACCGATGGTGGGGATGTCGAGGCGGTCGGTGATCTCCTGCGCGACATCGGTCGGCAGGCCTTCGAGCACGATGCAGAAGGCACCGGCCTCCTGGACGGCAAGTGCATCACGGACGACGCGCTCGGCCGCTTCGTCGCTTCGTCCCTGCACCTTGAATCCCCCCATCGCATGGACGGACTGCGGGGTGAGGCCGACGTGCCCGACAACCGGAATTCCCGCGTCGACGATGAGCGAGATCGCGGATGCCGTGCGCTCGCCACCCTCGAGCTTCACCGACTGGGCGCCCGATTCCTGCATCGCGCGGCCGGCATTCTGAAGCGCCTGCTCGGGTGAGATCTGGTAAGTCATGAACGGCATATCGAAGACGAGGTGCGCCTTCTCGAGTCCACGGCTCACACACTTGGTGTGGTAGATGCACTCGTCGAGGGTGACCGGGAGCGTATCGCTGCGTCCCTGCACCACCATTCCGAGTGAGTCGCCCACCAGCACCATATCGACGCCTGCCATGTCGACGAGTCGAGCCATGGTGTAGTCGTAGGCGGTGACCATCACAATCTTGTCGTTGCCGGCCTTCAGCTTTCGAAGGTCCAGTACGCTCTTGCGGCCCATGCTGTCTTTCCTTTCAGCCTCCGGCGCCGAACAACTCGGTCTGACCCTGTCGGTCCAAAGTGGATCCAGTGGGTCCCGGGGGCAAGTCACCTGCAAGAGCGCGCTCGATCTTCTCGAGAATCGCCTTCTTGCCGGCGGGATCTTCTGCGTAGTCTAGATCCTGGTTGTTGATGCGCAGTAGCGGGCAATCGCTCCACTCTGCCAGTAGAACCTCGTAACGCGCCCGGAGGTCGTCAAGGTACTCGGGCTCGATTCGATACTCGCCGGGCATGGCCCGTTTCTCGATGCGCTGCATGAGTACGTCGGTTGGGGCTTCGAGGTAGATGAGTAGATCGGGCTTGGGTGCCATGCCCCCGAGCACGTCCGCAAACCGGTCATAGAGCCCGAGCTCACGCTCATCGAGAGTCTTCTCGGCGAAGAGCCTGTCCTTGCGAAACACGTAGTCGGCGATCACCGTGCCGCTGAACAGGTCTTCCTGACGCACCTGGTCCTGCTGATGCCAGCGCGTGACCAGGTAGAACATCTGCACCGGGAAGGCGAAGCGGTCGGGGTCCTCGTAGTAGGGCTCGAGGAATGGATTGTGGTCCGAGGGCTCTAGAATCAGGCGCCCGCCCCAGTGATCCCGCAACAGGCGGCAGAGCGTCGTCTTTCCGACTCCAATGAGTCCTTCGACCGCGATGTAGCGACGCACTCGCACTCCCGAATAGGCCTGCGAAGATCGCTCCCCGCGCGGTCCATGTCAAGGCTCTCGGCCAGGGCTGGCCAGGGAACCTACCTACCCCAGAGGGTCTCGAGTGTGTCGCGGTCGATCCTGTTGCGCTCGTAGCGCTTTCTGGCCTGCGGCAACCACTCGCGAATGTTCGCCTGCCGACGGTCGTGTGCGGGGTGCGTCGACATGAACTCGGGAGGCTGGGCTCCCGCTTGCTCGGCCATGCGCTCCCACACCTTGATGCCCTCAGCAGGCGGGTAGCCCGCATTCGCCATGTACATCGTGCCAATGACGTCGGCCTCGGTCTCGTGCGCTCGCGAGAACGGCAACATGACGCCGTACTGGGCGCCAAGCCCGAGGGCCCCCATCACGATGCCGCGCTGTTGGTCGTTCATCTTCTTATTGCCGGACAGGATGAGGTTGATGCCAGCGAGGCCGCCCATGACCGCGAGGTTCTGGCTCAACCGCTCCGAGCCGTGGCGCGCCGTCGCGTGTCCTACTTCGTGACCCATGACGAACGCCATACCCGCCTCGTTCTTGAGAACAGGCAGAATACCTGTGTAGAAGCCGATGTAGCCTCCAGGCAGGCACCAGGCGTTCAGCGCCGGGTCCTCGATCATCGCGAACTGCCAGTCGAAGTCGGGCTTGTTCGCCACCCTCGAGATTTCGCGGCCCACCCGGGTGAGTACCGCCGACTCCGAGCCCTTCTTCTTGACCGTGACACCTTGAAGCATGCCGCTGTAGGACTGCTTGCCGAGGCCATTCATCAGCTTGTCTGGGATGACGTTCAGCTGCTTGCGGCCGGTATACGGGACCTTCACGCACGCTGCGGCGATGAGGGCTGCGGACGCAAGGGCGGCCAAGGTGCGGATATGCATGCTCTCTCCAGGACTGCCCACGCCTATCGCGTCAGGCGCCCCCAGCCCCCGCCGTGACGGACCGGCGACAGAAAGGGCTCCCCAAGAATGAGGAGCCCTCCGTGCGCTCATGCATGGGCTTGAACGGCCTCGGGGTGGGCTGTCGCCGGCTGGACGCCAGGGAAGGCCCCGACGCGGCGAGGGCTCATGAACTCGACCTGGTCCGCCTTCACGATGGCCGCCACGCGTGCGTTGCCACTCGCGTCAGTCCACTTGTCGTAGGTGAGCGTGCCGATCACGCCCGCGACCTCGCCTTTGTGAAGACGCTCGACCACCTGCTCGGCGAGGCGGTCGAAGCACTTGACCCGGTGCCAGTCGGTGGCCTCATGCCACTCCCCGTCCTTCTTGAACGCACGGTTGGTGGCCAGACTGATCGTCGCCACCTTCTTGCCGGTCTTTGCGCCTACGCGCAGCTCAGGGTCGCGGCCCAGACGGCCGATGATGGTCACTCGATTGATTCCTCGCATGGCGAAGCTCCTTGTTTGGGTTCGCCTTCCCATTTGCGAGAGCCGTGCCAAACGACACCCACCTCGCGGAGCCGCTGCACGGGTGCATTCGCAGCCTGCACACTGGGGATCGGGCGGGATACACCGACGGACATCGGCGAAGATCAGCCGTCGTTCGCCGTTCTCTGCCGCTCCACCCAGGCCCAAAGAAGCAGGGTTGCGGCGAGCAGGGGCAGCGCCACCCCAACCGTCGCCTCCGAGCCGATCCAGCCAAGTTCGAAGCGACCCGGGGATACCGGCCAGAACAGCCGGTACCCGACGCCATCGTGGTCCTGGAGGATGTCGAGGAGGTAGTGCAGAGCGCCTCCCGCCAAGAGCCAGACAAACGCAGCGCGTCGGTCGGCGAAGGCCTGAGCCACAAGGCCACACCAAAGCGCGGTGCCCACAGGCATGTGGCCGACGTCACAGAAAGCGTAGAACAGATCCGGCACGCCGCCGACATAGTCCAGTGCCGCAGCGGGTACTCGTGAACTGGCGTCAGGGAGGACCGTCCCGGCCGCTACGAGAACAGCTCGACCGCGACCCAAACCCATTGCGACAAGCAAGCCCGTGCAGACGTGCGTGACCAAGTCAGCCACGGATCACCCATCGTCCGGGTCGGCCGCGAATACCCACCGGCAAGAGAACGCCGACCAGCAGTAGGCCAAGCACTCCGAGGCCCTTCTTCCCCCCGCGGCCCGGGTGTTGAGTCGCCCACTCCGCGGCGATCTGGCCATCTCGCCAGGTGCCACCGACCGTCCAATCCTCGCCAACCTGCCAGGGTTCGGTGCCGAGGACGACGTACCTCTCGGGCGTCTTCTCAAGAATCGCGCGTTCGGGCTCAATCGAGACCACCGTCGCGAGCGTGAGCGTGACGGACGCCCCGTTGCGTAGCCTCGGGTCACCGAGCTCGGGAGGCCCGGTCCACCCATAGACGCCCGCCGCAAACCAAACGCCCCCGGAAAGACCGAGGGCGGCAGTGAGAGCCACCATCGCGGCTCCCCGATTCACTGACCGATGCTCTTGGCGCCGTACACCTGAAGCAGCTCGTTCACGTTGGTCTGCCGAAGGTCCATGCCCGTGCCGGCGGGAATGAAGATGATCTTCTTTCCCTTCAGCGCCTCGGCAATCTTCAGCTTCACCATTGCGCGGCCACCCGAGCCCGACATCGCGCGGGCCCGCTCTGTGAGACCCTCGGCGCGAGCCTGCTTCTCGGAGAGAATCGCCTCGGCCTGCTGCTGGCGCTCGAAGTACAGAGCGTCGGCGTCGAGCTGACGCTTCGAGGCCTCGCCGCGGGCCTCCTCGATCTTCTGCCCAACACCGCCCTTCGCGCGCTCGAGGTCACGAGCCATCTCTTCGACCGCAGCGCGGGTCTCGGAGGTGAGCCTCGAAGCCTCTTGCTCGGCGACCTTCTTGTCGCGGATGGTCTGCTCGTAGGTGGTGTTGAAGCGGTGCTCGCCAAGGAGCACATTCTCGACGAGGACGCCCTCGCTGTTGAGCACAGCGTTCAGTCGCAGCATGGCAGCTTCGCCCATCTCAAAGCGACGCTCGGCGCGGTAGTACTCTTCGGACGTCAGCTGGTTCAGCACATCGCGAACGACGGTGCGAGACACCGGCCTGACGAGCTTCTCTTCGACCTCGCGCGTGCTCGAGCCGACAAAGCGGAGCAGGTACGGGGCCTGCTGCGGCTCGATGGTCCAAGCAATCGTGACATTGACCGAGATGTCGTTGCCGTCGACGGTCTTGAAGCGGAGTGAGTCGTCGCCGGTGCGACTTCCCTCACCGCTCTCACGAAGCATCTCGAGGTTCTGGAGGCCAACGTCGAAGACGTGCCAGTCCGAGAGCGGACGGAAGAAGAAGTAGGTGCCGCCCTGCGGGTAGATGTCGTCGACGACACCTCGGGCCGCCAGCGGCGACCACTTGTTCGTGCGAACACCCACTTCGGTGGACTCGGTGGAAGCCGTGCATCCGGTACCGAGGGTTGCGATGAAGATCAGCGTAACGACTGCGAGTAGACGTCTCATTACCAACCCTCCATCAGAGCATCGAGGTCGAGCGGATTCATCGCTGCCGCTCCCGTGGTGGATACGATGATGACCTCGGTTCCATCGAGGGCCTGGGCCATCTCAATGCCGACGATGTTCGACGCACCCGACACTTGGAGTGCGTTGTTCTCGAGACGCGTACCTTCCGCTTCAGCGAGGGCGACAAGCAAGTCCCCTTCTGCGATGCGCTGGCGATAGTAGAGGTCCGCGCTAGCCGCGATCTTTCGCACGTCCGAGCTACCGCGCTGGGTCTCGACGCCGACCTTGGCCTGGCCCTCAGCCATGACGCGCTGACGCTCGGCCTCGCGCTCTGCGGCCACCGCCTCGGCCTTGTTCTTGAAGACCGTCTGGTCCTGGATCTTGCGCTGCTCGATCGCCTCTTGGTAGCGCTGATCGTAGGTGTAGTCGCGAACGAGCACAGCCCAGACCTGAATGCCCCACTCGGAGAGGTCTTCCTGAAGGAGCTGCCGGGCGTCCTCGGCCTGCTGCATGCGAACCGTGTCGCTGTAGAAGTCCTCGGCGTTGAGCTCTCCGAGCGTCTGGCGGAGAATCTTGTCGGATCGACGAAGCACGACCTTGGTCTCATAGACGCGCCCGGTACCGACCTTGGTGAGCAGTGTGTAGGGATCGATGACTCGGTAGAGCACGGTCACGTCGACGGTGACTTGGTAGCCCTCAGAGGTCTGAATGCGAATCGGCGGTGCGGTGAGACCGTCGCCGCTTGCGACCAAGCTCGAGCCCTGACCGTTGTTGAGGTCGAGCACCTGCATGTCGCGCGGGAACGTGTGCAAGCGCTCGTAGCCGGGAATCACGAGGTGCATTCCGGGACCGGAGATCTCCTTCTGGATGCCCTTGCTGGGCCCAAGGTAGACCTGCCGAACCGCGAACTCATCGGGCTCGACGTACTTGGTGAACGAGAACCAGAGCACGGCGCTGCCGATCAGCACCACACCGGCGAGCGCTGCCCCGAGGGGCCCCCTCAGCGGATTGTTCTTGAGGGGTGGGGCGAGCTTTACGTTCACTGGGCCTCCGATTGGCGAGGGCGCGATCGTTGGGGGTCGACGTCAGCGGGAAGGGCGTAGGCAGTGGCCTGCTCTTGAACAGCGCCGAGGTCGTCGAGGACCTCTTGCAGCTGAGTCGCGTAGCGCCGACGGTACAGGGTGCGGAGGATGTCCGGCCACACGGGCAGCGACAAATCGATGAGGAACAGCGGCCAGGCCCATGGCAGGTAGATCAGCCGAAGAAAGACGACGAAGCCGAGTAGCGCGGCGACGACGAGCGCGGCGCGTCCGGCAGGCTCGGCGAAGGGTCCAAGGCCGAAGCCTTGGTTTTCGCGGCGATTCATGTCGATCGCGAGGCGGCGATAGCGAGGCAGAAAGGTCTGATGGATCTCAGAGCGGAGAAACTCGCCGTGTTCTTGTACGGCATCGACCACCCCGAGGTCCTCCATCTCAGCCACCGCAGCCGTAAGGTGAGCCTCCGCGATGCGGCTGAACTCCGCCTCTGCACCTTGAGGATCGTCGGCGTAACTACGCCGTGTACCTTCGAGGCGGGCGATCAAGCCGTTGGCAACGTTGGGAAGCCGATAGTCGCTGGGAACCATGTCCGGGGAACCTAAGCGCGGTGGACGTCATCGCCAAGGGGGCTTGACGCACTCATCGGAGCCGCATAAGACGCGGGGCGTTGAGAGATCAACGGGCGATTAACTCAGTGGGAGAGTGCCACCTTCACACGGTGGAAGTCACTGGTTCAAGTCCAGTATCGCCCACCATCTGCATCAAGACCGCCGCGGACTTCGCTCCTCGGCGGTCTTTTTGCGTCTGGGTGCCGTAAACCCGCAGACTCGCAGTAGGCTCCGGCCTGTGACCTCCCCTCACCCCAGCGAGCTCCGCGACGCCGACCGACACGATGCCCTCGACGGGGACGCGTTTGTCGCCAGGCAGCGGCGTGCACGCGAGCGCGCCGCACAGCTGGCGAGCTTCTACCGGCGCTACCCTTCACGCACGGGCCCGCTGCACGAAGTGGCGGCCGCAAGCATCGCCCTCGCTCGATTCGCAGGCCGCTCCGAGGCCTACCACGCCATCGGGGAAGGCTTGATGCCCACAAACGCGGCGGGCGAGCCACGCACCCCCTCGTGGGCCGCGTACATCGCATCCCACGTCGAGCAGCATCCCGACGACGTCCGCGAGGAGTGGTGGCTGGTCGCGCACCTCGAAGACATGGAGGCGGTCCGCGCCGCCGGCTGGGTCGATGTGTTCGCAGACGAACGGGAGCAACACACCCACGACCCCGTCTGGGCTCTGCTTGAGGACCACATCGCCGTCACCCTCGGCACCCGCGTTCACGACCGAGAGGCACTGTCCGGGCAGCTCGCCGTCGAGACCGCCATCGCCACCAGCCTGAACGGCGTGGTGACGCGGCAGGCACGGACCGCGGTTCGCCTACTTCGGACCTACGCAGCGGCTTCAGCCAGAGCCCTGTTGTTCGGCGGGCCCGTCGTCGAAGGCGGCCGGCCTTCGGATCGCGCACTGGTGCTCCAGCTCGTGCGAAGCACCCTACGCCTTGGCCTGGTCGGGCGGACCTGGAGGCTTGGAGTGCGACGGCGAGCGCGAGGTGCAGAGCGCCAAGGCCAAGCCTGGTCACTGATTCCGCACCTGCGCGAAGTGCTCGGCGAGGAGACCGCGAAGCTCCACCCCACCGTCGTTCGTCTATTCGAGCGCATGGACACCTTCGAGATGAGCGCCCGTGTGCATCTCGAGTCCAAGCTCGGATTGCCCGTTCTCGCCCGCTTCGCCACCGTCCTGCTCGGCCAAGGCATGTACGAGAGCCACCTCGAGGATGTTCCCGCGCGGTTTCGCCTGTTCAAGCGCGACGACGGCTCGATCCACTTCGTTCGCGAGTTTTGGTGCGAAGACGCGGTCCGGGTCTTCGACAGCGACTTCGTCGTGAGAAAGGTCGATGGCCACGCCGAGCTCGTCGAGGTCTTTCAGGACCTTCGGGTGGGCGCCCGCATGAGAACGGAGGTGCTCGCGGACGGCGGCCTGTCGATGACGGTCATCGGCCTGTGGGTGCGCGGGCTGTACCGCCGTCCCGGTCCTTTTGTCGTCTGCTTCACCACGCGTCCGACGGACGATGGCCAGCTCCACGTGCTGGGCGAGATGCGGCTTCAGCCTGCGAACGCCATACAGCGGTTCTGGTACACCCGAGTATTGAGGCTACCGGACCGCCCCGGCTTTATCGAATACACCGCGGTTCCCACCAAGCCCTCGGAGGCCTCATGAACGCGAACACCCATCTAGGCATCAACCCCCAGCTCTGCGGCACGCCTCTGGAGCTCACCGACGGCGGGGCGACCGTCGCGCTGGCGACGACGACTGCCATGGGTGCCGACGCCCGTGGCCTTGTGCACGGCGGCTTTGTCTTCGGCCTCGCCGACTACGCAGCCATGCTCGCCGTCAACGATCCCAACGTGGTGCTGGGCTCCGCAGACACCCGGTTTCTCGCGCCGGTGCGCGTCGATGAGGAGGTCGTTGCCACCGCCTCGGTCGTCGAGGTCAAGGGCAAGAAACGCATCATCGAAGTGACGGCCAACGTCGGCGAACGCAAGGTGTTCACCGGGACGCTGACCGCCTTCGTTCTCGAGCAGCATGTCTTCGACAGCTGAACCAGAAGTTTCAGACTTACTCGAAGCTGATCGAGTTCATCTTGACGGGCTCGCTGGTCTGGCCACCGCGTGAACCGACAGCCTCGATGCTCTTGATCACGTCCATGCCGTCCGTGATGCGTGCGAAGACAGGGTGCTTGGACGGCGTGGAGCGGTCCCACCAGTCGAGGAAGGCGTTGTGCGACGTGTTGATGAAGAACTGGGCGCCGCCGCTGTTGGGCTGGCCGGTGTTCGCCATCGACAGCGTGCCGGGCTCGTTCGAGAACTTGGCGCTCTCGAGGAGCTCGTCCTGGATGCGGCCACGGGGGCTCGAGCCGGTGCCAGCGCGCGGGTGACCGTAGGTCTTCGCGAACTCACAGCCGAACTGGCACATGAAGCCGGGAATCACGCGGTGGAAGTGAATGCCGTTGTAGAAGCCATCATTGACGAGGTCGATGAAGTTCTGCGCGGTGATCGGCATCTCGGCGAGGAAGATCTCGGCCTTGAAGGTGCCCTTGTTCGTATCGAAGACGGCAACGGGGTTCGCCATGGTTCGCTCCTGGAAATGGACCTCTGCTTTACCGCGTTCGCGGGCATGCGCACGTCCAGATCGACTCAGTGCTCGCCAAACGACTCCATGGCCTGGTCCATCCGGAACTTCGTGCGAGGACTCGGCTCCGCATCTGCCGCGGAGATCGCGTAGGTTCCAAGCGCGTGGATGCCGTCATCATCCTCGACCATCGAGCGGCCGACCATCGCGTTGATGTCACCACCGAGCTGCCCTTCGATACTCTCGAGTGCCGGCTTCCAGGCATCGGGATCGGGGTTCGCACCTTCATCGACGACGACGATGCACGGGTACTCCTCGCAGTCCATCGAGACGATCGTCCCAATGCCCTCGAACGCCATCGCGAAGGCCGCCTCGAGATTGTCGGGCTGAAGCCCTTCGGGAACGTCCTCGGGCCACGGGACGGGGTCCCCTTCGTGGGTCGCAAGTTGGCCGCGCAGGAAGGCCGCCTCCATTTGTGCCTGCTCGAGTCCGACCGAGAGTTCCTCGACCGACGAACGGCACTCGTCCAGGGTGGCCACTGAGACCACAGGAAGCGCCGAGCCCCCTGCGGGCTTCGGTACGGGTGCTGCGCCCTTGGCTTGTGGCGCAGACCAGGTCTCACCCGCGGCCACTTCGGCTTTTCCGGCGGGCCCCGAGAGCCGGGCCGTGCCCTCGTACACCGAGACGGTCAGCAAGGCGCCAGCGGCGGCGCCGATCAGAGCGGGCTTCATGTGTTCCTCCGGGGTGCCAGGCACCAGTTCAAAGCGTGCGCGCCCGTCCACCGTGGCGGTGGAGTCTCCCACCACCACCAGGGCGTGTCCCTCGATGAGGTGACTTCCCGGACCGAGCTCGATGCGGGCCGGTGACGGGGTCAGTGCCACCAGCAGGGCCGCTGCAGCGGCGAGAGTACCGGCGGCGCCAAGCCACCAACCGCGGCGAGAGCGTTCCGCGGCGGGTGCGTCGTCCGCGAGTACCGCGTCGACAAGATCTGCCGGCAGCTCCGGCAACGTCAAGCCATCCAGATCAGAGGCCACGGCTTGCGCCTCGACCCACGCCGCCGCGACCGTGTCGTCCTCCCGAATCCGCGCCCGCAGAGCCTCGGCCTGTTCGGGATCAAGGTCGTTACTGAGCAGCCTGGACAGCTGTTCTTCGAGAGTCATGCGCGCTCCGAGAGCTTCGAGGCCAGCAAGGTTGCGAGGTGTGCGCGTCCGCGATGGAGGCGGGACTTGATGGTTCCGATGGCAACGCCCTCGGCTTCGGCGAGCTGGCCAAGGCTCAACTCCCCCAGGTGGTGGCCGACCACGACCCGCCGCTGTTCGTCGGAAAGGCGAGTGAGTGCATCATCCAGAGCGTGTGAGCGCTGGCGCCTGGCCAACGCGTCCTCCGCAGAGGCCAGTGGTGCCGGAATCTCCTCATAGGGAAGCACCACCCCCCTCACCTTGCCGCGGCGGTGCCGGTCGACAAGGTGGCGGTGCGCGATGGTGCGAATCCAGGTCCCGACAGAGGCCGTGCCCCCGACGTCGAAGCGGTCCAGCGACTTGAACACCCGCGCCCAGACCTCCTGAAACGCATCGTCCGGATCGTCGGCAAGCCGCCGGCAGAGCGCGAGTACGCGGGGCCCCTCGCGAAGCACGAGAGCACGCCGGGCACGGCGATCACCGGCAACGGCGCCGTCGATCAGGGGGTCAGCAGATGGCAGGGGCTTGGTCCTCACAGCTCTACTCACGCACCAAAGGCTCCGTGGTTCCGAAAAAGTTCAAGGACTCGTCGGGATGCCCGAGCTCACCATCTCCATCACCCAGATGCCATCCGCCAGCTCAGAGACCATGAGCACAGGCGGCCCCGGCAGCGAGGGGGCAAAGAAGAAGTAGCTGGTCTCGCCATCGCCCTCGACCGTGTAGCGCGTCGCCGAGAAGGTCCCCGCGGGCACAGTCACCGAATGACCAGGCTCGACGGCCGTCGCATCGAGCGGAAAGGATGCATGGGCTTGAAGCTCGGCCCAGGTCGCCTCCCCGATCTCTGCAGGGGTCTCAGCACCCCCCTCAGGCCAAGCGCGTCCCTCGATCGAAGCGCCTGTCTCGTTCACCGCCGCAAACGTGATGCGCTGCCAGCTCGCTGTGGACTCATCCCGAATGCGGAAGACCACCTCTCGCCCTTCAGGTGAGGCGGCGCGAATCTGATCTGGAGTGAACGGGAACGGGACCAACTCCGGCTGGGCCGGCACGTCGTCTACGGGCTGGGTGGAGACGGTGGGCTTGCTCGCCCCGCACGCGACACCGACGACAGCAAACCACACGACGCGCATAAAGCCCCCGAGGGGCAGTCTACTTTGCCGCGGGAGCCTCTTGCGGCCGATACGGCCCGAGCTTTCGCGCCCGCAGCTCAGCATCCATTCGCGCAATGACCGGCTTGTCGTAGATGAGCGCACTCATCACCATTCCCCAGTAGCCAAACGGCATCTTCGGGCTCTCGTCGAAGTGGCGGAGCGACTGATACGGACGCGAGGCATGCGCGTGGTGGTCCGCGTGACGCGAAAGCCCGACGAGCGTGTAGTAGGTGAACCAGCCCTCCGAGTCCCAGCTATCCAAGGTTCGTACCCGCTTCTCAGCGCGCTGAAGCCCCCAGTGCTCGACGTAGTTCACGCACTCGAGAAGAAGTACCGCCCACGCCGCTTGCAGCATCAGCGCAAGCCCCACCCATGGACCGAGCGCGAGCGTCACCAAGCCGAGCACGCCCCACTCAACGACCAGGCCGCGAAACACCCGCGAACGCAGCATGCGGCGGTCGAGCAAGCCCATGTTCACGTCCCCCACCCGCTTGGCCTCGAGTCGCCAGGCGCTCTTGAACTGCGCAGGTACGGTTCGCAGGATAAAGGCCCATAGACGCTCATTGTGGCGCGCAGTCGCCGGGTCGGCTTCGGTGCCGATGCGCACGTGATGACCGCGGATATGCTCGGTGTAGAAGTGTTCGTAGAGCACCGTCGACAGCAGGAACCGACCCAGCATGCGCATGCGCTTGTTCCGGCGATGGATGAGCTCGTGGGCCACCACGATGGCCGAGTACGCCGAGGAAGAACCCACCAGGAAGGCGGCTGCTAGGAAATCCAGAGGCGTCACCCCGGCCGCAATCATCCGCGTGAACACCACCAAGTTGAGCACCTGAATCGCGACGTGACCGTACAGCGCCGCGTCGAAGACCCAGTCCGGAACATTCTCGTGCGGAGGCCTGCGCTCGGGCGACGCCACACGATCGAGGGCGACGGCCACGAAGATCACCGCCACGGAGATCAGCGGCGTCCAGCCGATGTGCGGCCCGGTCGCGACAAAGAGCAGGGTGTAGAGCGGCAGCCCGAAAGACAGGCCGTGAAGGAGAAATCGCAGTGGCATGCAGACCTCGCATACGGATTCGTATGTGAAGTGTAGCCTGAGCCCTCGCACTTGGCATACGCTTTCGTATGTGAATTGGGTCCGCCCGCCCAGATGAGTCCACACGACTGGGTTTTCGCGAAGCGCGCCCGCTAGTTCTGACGCGCTTCTCGGGTGCGCCGCTGAATCGCCTCGGCGTCGAAACCGCCGTCGTCGTCCGAGATCCAGGCGTAGTCGACCTGCTCGCCATCCACGTGGGCGAACTTCGGACGCCAGCCAGGCGTGCGCGTCCACAGGAACAGCCCGCCCCACATGGTCGCGGCCTCAGCGGCAATGAAGCCCAGGGCGCCGGCGAGAACGGCTTGGGCCACGCCACCGTACTGGTTTGAGAGCAGCAGCGCCTGGAAGGCCTCGCGGGCGCCCTCGCCTGCAATGGTCGGCGAGAGCACGGTCGCCAACACCTGAATCGACGATCCGAAGACGACCGGCCAGAACTCGAGGGCCACCACGCCGATGGCGAGCCCAGTGAAGTAGTAGACGACGAAGGTCGTGAAGTGGGTCACGAACTTGGCGGCGAGCGTGGCCATGAGCAAGCCGACCTTGCCGTGGTAGGCGCCGACTGCCCTTGTGAAGTCGTCGGCCAGGCCGAGCACCTTGTTGCTGATCTTCGCGAGTGGGCCGACCATCAGCAGGTTCAGGATGCGCTTGACCACCCCCATGATGGCGACCAGGAGGACCGGCCAGACCAGGCCGATGACGACCACCGTCGATACGCCACCGGCGACGAGCAAGATGCCCGCGGCGAGCATGGGGGCCGCATCAGGTGCACCGAGCTTGGCGGTGACCTCGACAATCACCGAGTAGCCAAAGGGCATGGTCAGCACCATGCCGAGGAACAGCCCCGTGATGCCGATGAACTTCTCGAGGGTCTTCGCCGTAATGACCCGGGTCCACTCGCCTGAGTAGCGACCCGCTTCGTACAGCGTGTAGCCGTCGAGGCCGATGGTAGACGGCATGAACGTGCCGATGAACCGGCCGATCAGAAAGGCCGTGAAGATCTTCGACCAGAACGGGAAGCGAACCCCCTGGCCCACCAGAAGCAGGTGCCAGGCAAAGGCCGAGGTGATGACGCCGACGAACTTCACGGCCATGGCCACAAGCGCGAAGAACACAAAGGTCTGTGGGTCGACCTCGGTGATGTACTGCCCGATAGCCTCGTAGAGCGGCAGCTCGGTCTTGACGCCCTCTGGGGTCTCAAAGGCAATCGGATGCCGGAGCAAGGCCATGATGCCGACGAAGGTAAACGCCACCTTCGCGACCATGTCCGCCCGATTGCGCGCGACCTTCTCAAAGCCGCGGCGGGCCATGAAGTAGAGCACCGCGGCCGTAGGGAGTAGCGCGATACCGAGCACGCCAATGTGCCCAGTCCACGCCTTGAAACCGAGGGCAGCGAAGACGAGAGCAGATGCAAGTGCGAGTAGCCAGGACACCGGGCCTCCATAGGAACGACCGCAGGTAACCTATGGAAACACTAGGGCCGAGCGACCAGCGTCTCGATCAGCACATCCGAGAGGTTCAACGCCTCGTCTCCGAAGCTGCCCATGTAGCGGGTGACCTCGTCGAAGAGCGCCTTGAACTCGCCACGGTCCCCGCCGGCCACGGCCTGCTCGACGGCCTCGGCGGACTCGCGGAAGATGCGGCGGACCTCGGGTCCCTGGGGGTTGCTCATCTCGATGGAGGCGTACAGGTCGGCGTCTTGAGCGAACAGACGGCCCACCACCGCGAGCTCGAGCCGGTAGATCGGAGAGGTGAAAGCGAGCGTGTCGCGAATCGAGACGCCACTGCGCCGCAGCGCCTCGCCCATCGCGAGCGTTCGGTAGTGCACGAGCACCTGGACGATGGCCATCATGCGGTCGTGGACTTCAGGGGCCGCATGAACCAACTCTGCGCCCATGCGGCCGAGCTCGGTGAGGAGGGCATCGACCTTGGCTCCCGGCCGAACCGCGCACGCGACGATCTTCTGGCGTCTGAGGGTGGTGACCGTCGGGCCGAACATCGGGTGAAGGCCGACAACCTCGCAGCGCGCGTGCTCAGCGAAGACGGCACAGATCTCCTGCTTGAGCGAGTTCACGTCGCAGAGCAGGCGGTCTTCGGGAATGAGCGGTGCCCAGAGTCGAGCCGTCTCAGCAGCGCGATGCATCGACACCGAGAGCATGACCACCTCGGCCGTCGCGATGGCCTGCTCGGGCGTTCGTGGGTCATCGAGGTCGTAGCTGTCGACCTCGTGGCCGCGTGAAGCGAGGAGCCGTCCTAGCAAGACACCCATCTCACCGGCGCCGCCGACAATAAGGAAGCGCCTGCGCTCCGACTCCGGCGCCACAGCCCCGGCCACCACCTGCTGGGCATCGTGGGACGCCTCGACCAAGGCGTGCAGCAGCTTCTCGCCAAGGGCGGGAGGGAGTCCTACGGCTTCGGCGTTCTTGCGCGCCCGCTCGAGTACAGCACGCTCACGGTCACGGTGAAACAGCGGTGCATCCGTCCCCTTCTTGACCTCGCCGATGGCCTTGACGATGTCCATGCGCCGGCGCGCGGTCGCCAGGAGCTCGCGGTCAAGCGCATCGAGTTCTTCGCGGAGGGACTCGAGTTCCTTCACAGGGCCTCCCAGACAATGCCGCGTCGCGCGAACCAGGGCGTAATCGTCGACTCTAACGTGTCGTGAAAGACGTCCTTGTAGACGGCTGCCGGGATCAGGCCCATGCTGCGCTCCGTCGCCGTCACCTCAGGTGCAGCAGGAGGCTCGCCGTAGGCCCGTCGGTAGCCTTGAATGAAGCGTGGAAGTCGAGCGGCGGCGCGGTCGCGAACCCCGTGCTCGTCGATGGCCAGCAGCACATCGAGCATGTCCCACCCAAACTGACGATGAACCGTCTCGTCGCGCAGCACCCGGGTGATCATCGGCTCCACCGCCGGGTGCGAGCAGCCCTCGCGCATTGCGGCGAAGAGCGGCACGGCGAAGGTCTCGCCCAGGCAAAAGCTCTGCACGATGGCGTCGACCAGTCCCGCGAGCACGCCGTCCTCGTCGGTCGAAGGCTGGAGCTGCGCCACGTCGAGCATCGGTGGCTCGTCGGGGCCGCCCAGCGCCACGAGGCAGGCATGCGACAGCTCCGCATGGTCGAGCTCATCGGCGACGATGCGCTGCCCCTTGTCGAGCAGCTCACGGGGGATACCGACGGCGATCGAGCGGTGAAGGACGCCAGCCGTGATGGCGGCAGAGCGGTACTCGGCACGAACCCGATTCTGCCACTCCGCGAAGACCCGCTTCACAGGCCTTCGGGCTTCGGACTGATGGGCTTGCCCACGGGCGCTTCACCCTTGGCATGGGCCTCGAGAAGCTCGGACGCCCGCGGCTCGGGGCACTGAATGGCCGTGCCACAGTCCGCACCCTCCTCGCACACCTGCACCCGATCGCCGATGACCTCGCCGGGACGCGGCGGCATCATCGCGCCACGCCAGCCCTTGTAGCAGTCCCCATCCGGAGTCACGAGCAAGAACGGACTCGGTGGATTGGTCGCGCCTTCAGGGTGACCTGAGGCCACTTCATCCCATGCGGGCAGGTTGCTGTCTGGCGGCGGTGGCGGCGGCGGATTCGCCGTCGGAATCGCCTCGACCTCTTCGACGGGAGCCGTCACCGGAGGTTCGGCGGGCTCCCCTCCCTTCTTGCAGCCTGCAATCGAGAGAGCCGCACCGGCAATCAGTACGCGGACGACGGGACGCTTGCTCATCAGACTCCTAGCGGTTGGACCAGTGCAACGCGAGACGCGCCAGCACCTGCTTGGGGAACCCCTCATCCGAGAGCTTTCGGCCATCCCAGCGCTTGACGCTACCACCACTCTCGAACCACACCGCGTCTGCGGCGACGGCGAATAGGGTGCCCTCGCAGTCCCTCGGCGCGGCACCGGTCACTGCCTCGCAGATGGAGGCGACGTTGCTCGAGCGTGCGGGAACCTGCCCCGTGCTGCCGTCCATGCAGGTTCCGGCGACACTAGGGTAGCGGTGAAGCGCGAGGACTTCGCCATACGGCTGACCCCAGCCCACCGCGAGCACTTTGGCGTTGGGTCGGTCGAGGTCGGGAAAGCCCCAGATCGAGTACTTGCGCCCGTTCGGAAGCTGAAGCACCGCCTGCTGCCCCGCCTGGTGAAGCACCTGCACGAACGGCGCGATGCTCTCGAGGTGAGCGGGCAGGTCGTAGCGCTTGTGGCGAGTCACAAAACCGCCCTGATTCGCAATCCACCGCTGCCAAGGACCTTGTTCGCTGACGGCGCGAACCTCGGGGGCCGGCTGGGCCGCGGAGAGCTCGATGCCCTGCGTGGCCTGTGGCTCATCGCGGTGCTCGACGAATGCCTCGCGGTCGTCGTCATCTGCGGCACCGCCGAAGGTCTCTTCGTCGTGGATCGGGTAGTGGTCCTCATCGAAGTCGTGAGACAGGTCGACGTCGACGGAGGGAGGACTCGGCAGCGGGTCCGCGCCCTCTTTCGCAAGCTGGTGGCAGATGTGCGAGAGCTCCGGCAACACGAGCTTGGTCATCGCGAGCTTGCAAGCGTTTGCGGAGCCCGGGAGCGCGAAGACCACGAGCGGTCCAGCCACACCCGCGATGGCGCGCGAGAGCATGGCGGCGGCGCCGATCTCTTCGTAGGAGAGCATGCGGAACAGCTCCCCGAAGCCAGGAAGCTCCCGGGTCAGCAGTGGCCCGACGGCCTCGACGGTGACATCGCGCCGCGACACGCCCGTGCCCCCGGTGATCAGCAGCGCTCGCGTGCGCCCATCCGAGGCATAGGCGCGGACTGCGGATTCGATGGCCCCGATGTCGTCGTCGACGATCTCGACGGAGAGCACGGCATGCCCGGCCTCACCCAGTGCGGAGGCCAGGAACTTGCCGCTTGTGTCTGTCGCTTCCGTTCGCGTGCTGCTGACCACGAGGACGCGTGCGGTGACCGGAGCCTTGCCTTCTTCTCGATGCTCATGAGCACCCATGAATTCCCTCCCGGTGCGGCAGGATCTGATCGGGGAGCGTCGCGTGCAAGCGACATCGTCGAGGCGCCGCAACTACGGCAGCAAGCACCCATGCGCGGCAAGGCGAGAGCGCTCTCCTTCCGCGGCGCGTTCTGCTGCCTCTCCAGCTAGGCCGAGCGTGGAGACCAGCGTATCGAGCGGGTGTTCGACGCCGAGCTCCGACCACCGATTGGCATTCGCCAGTGCCCCGTGCACGTCCACACGAGGGCGCTGCTTGGCCCAGCGTCGAAACGAACCGCCCTCGGTCACGACGTCAAACAGGTCTGCGCGATCTTCGGGCGTGAGGTGCGCGAGGATTCCAGGTCCCTCCTCACCCCAAGCAACAGCCCGTGGATGGCCGATGACTTTGCGACAAGCGCTACGGTCGAGCTCGAATAGGTCGCAGGCCGCGACGAGGACAGTGTCTCCATGGGACGCATCGAGTGCGGTCACAAAGCCGGAGAGCACGTGTCGCGGCAGCGTGGTGTCCTCACGGATCACCGTCGACTGCCAAGGCAACCCATCGGGCGGCCCCCGACGAATCAGGAACACGCGTTCACAGCCCGCATCGCGCAGCACATCGGCGACGACCTCGGCCATCGGGCGCCCGCGCAGGGGTAGGCGCGCCTTGTCCACGCCCATGCGGCTCGAGCGGCCACCGGCGAGGACGAAGCCCTCTACCACCCGAAGTTCGGGGTCTCGCCATCGAGAAAGCCGCTGTCGAGCAGCTGAACTCGAACAGCCTCCCCTTCGCTCGCCCCTGAGCTTTCAGGGCCGAACAGCACCAAGCCACTGGCCAGCGCCATCGAGGAGAGTGCCCCGGAAGACTGGGTTCCGGTGCGGCGAACCACCCAGCCAGACGCTCCGGCTTCGATGGTGACCCGCTGGAGCTTTGCTCGGCCCGGCTTGACGCGAAAGTCCTCGCCCGCCGTGGCCGTGACCACAGGCAGGTAGGGTGCGGGCTCGCCGAGCGCGGTCTTGATCCAGGGACGCACGAACTGGAGGAAGTTGACCATGCAGCTGACGGGATTTCCGGGCAGCCCAAACAGCGGCACGGTGCGTCCCTTGCCCTTCACGCGGCCAAAGGCGAGTGGCTTTCCGGGCTTCATCGCGACCTTCCAGAAGGCCAGATCGTTGCCGGCAATCTCCTCGAAGACCTCCTTCACGAGGTCGTAGGTTCCGACGGACACGCCACCCGTAGTCACGACGAGATGCCCCTGCTTGACGGCGTAGCCGAGCCTGGTGCGCAGCGCGTCCAGGTCGTCGGCGGCCGAGCCGAGGTCGAGGGGGGTGCCCCCTGCCTGGTGGACGAGCCCAGCCAGAGCCGCATTGTTCGACGAGTAGATCTGACCCTCGCCGAGAGGCAGCCCAGGCGCGACGACCTCGTCACCGGTGGACAAGATCGCGACCACGGGTCGCCGTGCCACGAGCAAGCTCGGTAGACCCAGCGAAGCGACGAGCCCCACCTGCCCTGGCGAGAGCCGGACTCCGGGCGAGAGCACCGTGCTGCCCTTGGCGATGTCTTCGCCGGCGCGGCGAATGTGCTGTCCCTGCCGGACAGGTCCGGTCAGTGTCACCTCGCCCTCTTGGGAGCCGTCGGAGTGCTCGACCATCACTACGGAGTCAGCCCCAGGAGGCACCGGTGCACCCGTCATGATGGCGGAGGCCGTGCCGGGTTCGACGGCCATCGTCGCCATCGACCCCGCGGAGATCACCTCGTTGAAGCGAAGCGTGGCCTGTTCGCCGACATCAGCGGCCCGTACCGCGTACCCATCCATCGCAGAGTTGTCCCACGGTGGCACGTTTCGCGGAGCCTGAATCGACTCGGCGAGCACGCGGCCATAGGCCTGGGCCAGAGGCACTTGCTCCGCGCCGGTGCGCGGCACATCGCTGAGGATTCGCTCGAGGGCTTCTTCGATCGACAGCACGTCGCCTCCGTACCCCTAGTGAGGACGAAAGCGACGTCCTCGGGGGACGTGGACTTTACCGCGAGGAGCCCATCTCAGCGCAGGCGAAGTACCTGGCCGGGATGGATCACCGTTCCGGAGAGCGTGTTCCACGCCTGCAGATCTTGGACCGAGCAACTGTTTCGGCCGGCGATGCCACCGAGACTATCGCCAGGCTTTACGGTGTACGTCTTCCAGATCTGCTCCGGAGTCTTCACGGTCAGGGCCTGGCCCACGCGAATGTGACTCGGGTTGCTGATGCTGTTCCAGGACTGAATCTCGCGCACGCTCACGCGGTACTGCTCAGCAATCTTGGACAAGCTCTCGCCCGAGGCCACCGTGTGGGTGACCGTCGTGCGCGGCACCTGCGTTGGGCGAAGCGTCAGCTGCTGACCGATCTGAATCGACGAGCCGCTGATGCTGTTCCAGCGCTGGATGTCGGAGATCTTGACGCCGTAGCGCGCCGCGATCTTCGAGAGCGAGTCGCCGCTCTTCACCGTGTAGGTGGCCACCGGACGCGAATCCTCGGAGCTTGAGCCCGTCGGTGCGACAGGACCGCCTGCCCCATCCGAGACGGGAATGACGAGGTTGAGCCCCACATAGATGTGGTCGACGTTCTTGAGTCGATTCGTGCTCGACACGACGTCGACGGGAACGCTGTAGCTCGCAGCGATCTTCGAGAGCGTCTCACCACGCTTGACGGTGTGGCGGACCACCTGGACCTGCTCGTCTTGCGGGATGTCCGCGAGCTTGGCCATGAAGCTCTTCTTCGATCCCACGGGAATACGAAGCGCGTAGCCCTCTGGAGGTGTCGCAAAGCGCCGCAGTCCCGGGTTGAGGTAGCGGAGCCGCTCCTCGTCGGTCCCTGCAGCCTCGGCGAGTGCCGTCACAGACACAGAGCCCTCGACCTCGGCGACCGAGTAGGCCAGACGCGGCTTGGTCGGGAGCTCGAAGCCGTACAGCTCCGGGTTCTTGCCCACGATGGCCGCCGCCATGATCTTGGGCACGTAGTTCTCGGTCTCGGTGTGCAGGACGTCGGCTTCGACGACAGCCCAGAACGTCGTGGCCCCCGTCTTCTGCATGGCCCGGCGCACGCGCCCTGGACCGCCATTGTAGGCCGCCCACGCGAGTTCCCAGTCACCCTTGAACATCTTGTGCAGGTCGGTCAGGTACTCGACTGCAGCTACCGTCGCCTTGGCGGGGTCGCGGCGGTCATCGACCCACCAGTCGACGCGCATGTCGTAGAGACGGCCCGTCGACGGAATGAACTGCCACAGTCCAGCGGCACCCGCATGACTGTAGGCATGGGCGTTGTAGCCCGACTCGATCATGGCGACGTAGCGCAGATCGAGCGGGAGATTGTTCGCCTCGAGCTCCGCCAGGATCATCGGCTCGTAAGTCGATGACCGCGACAGATAGCGGGCGAAGTGCTTTCGACCGCTCCCGGTGAAGTAGCGAATCCACTTCTGGACAGCCGCGTTCTTCTTGATCGGGATGTCGAAGTCGCTCGGGTCGATCTGGTCGAGATGCAACGGGTCCGAAGACACCGCTGCGACCGGGTCGCGGTAGAGCGAGGTGGGGACCGGGGAGGCATTGCTGCCTTCCTCGAAGGAGTCCTCAGCCTCAAGCTCCTCTGCGAGCTCGTCGAGAGCCTGCAGAGCTGCAGCTGGTGGAACCTCGCCGCCCATGCGGTCGATCCATTGCCAGACACCGTCGTCGCCCTTGCCCTCAACGGCTTCTTCGTCAGGCGAAGGTCCGTCCACGGCAGCGCGCACTTCTTCGGCCACTTCGGCAGAAGCTGTGGTGTCGTCTGTGATGTTGCCGGCCGAAGCGACCGGTACGGCGATGAGCCACGCGAGTGCGAGGCCCCAGTGCGTAAGCATTCTGGGTCTCCACTCCCCCCGCCGCAATTCTACTGCAAATCGCCGATCACGCAAGGGCGCGATACTTCGCCGGCGTGTCATCCATCGTCCTCGCCACAGAAGATGAGCGCCTGCTGCGCGCCGTTGCAGCTCCGCTCACATCGGCCGGTTTCTCGGTCTTGACCTGCGTTACCGCCGGTGACGCCCTAGCTCTGCTCGCCCAGCGCGACACGCGTTTGGTGCTGGTAGACGGGCGATTGAACGATCTCGACGCCCCACTTTTCGCCAAGGTGGCGAAGGCCGTGCCGCACGAGCCTGCAGTGCGATCGCTTCACAAGAAGGTGCGTCCTCTTCGCGCAGCTGAGCTCGGGGATCCGCTCCTGAGGCTTGCCCGCCGGCACGCCACCCCCGTGTTGAGCGCTGAAGAGCGCGAGCTCGTCGGACTGCTGGGCCTTGGCGCAGAGGCGCTCACAACTCTGCGGCAGCTCGGCCACAATCCCCTGCCCCTGCGTATCGAAGGTGAACCCGGCACGGGCAAGGAACAGGTGGCCCGCTTCGTCCACCGGCTCTCCACTCCGGAGTCGCCCTTTGTCGTTCTGCGGGCCGGCGAAGAGCCCGAGCTGTCCACCGAGCATCCCGGCACGATCTACCTGGAGGGCCTGCACCGCCACACCGACATCGTGGCCCTTCTGCAGCTCAGTCTGGCGCGTGGATGGCGCGTCATCGGCTCGAGTCGGCGCCGGCACGAGCCCGACCGCGAGGGCATGGCCTGGACCCACATTCGCCTGCGTCCCCTTCGCGAGCGGCCGAAGGATCTTCGCCCCCTCACCCGCTTGTACCTACGGCGATACCGAAAGCGCCTGGGTCTTCCCTCACGACGCATCCACAAGGGACTCTGGGTCGCTCTCGAGGCCCACACCTGGCCCGTGAACCTGCGCGAGCTCGAGAGCTTCGTGGTCCAGGCCGCGACGAGTGCTCGGGGAACCGCGCTCTCTCCAGCCACCCTCCCACGCCGGGTCATGGAACGCCTCACACCGGAGGGGCGCCAGACCGAGGAGGGACGCGCGTTCGAGCGAGTCGTCGAGGACCGGCTCCGGCCAGTGGTGTTGCGCTTCGAGTCTGGTGACGGCCCGACGCTGCACCGCATGGTGGTCGATGCCACCGAACGAGCGCTGTTCAGGCTGGTGCTTGCCCGCACTGGCGGAAACCAGAAGGCTGCTGCCGAGCTTCTCGGCCTCGCTCGCAACACCCTTCGAACCCGCATGGACCGGCTCGACCCGTTCGAGGAGCAGGGATGACCCCGCGCGAGAGCACAAAGAGCCGCATCGTCGGCTTGTACGGAATCGCCGACGCCGGTGCCGCCGAGGACCCGGTTCGCCTGGGTGCGGAACTGCTCGCCGGGGGCTGTCGCCTGGTGCAGCTCCGTGCGAAGAGCTGGGACGATGCGTCGGTCCTTCGCGCAGGAAGAGAGCTTCGCAGGCGCTGTACTGAAGTGGGCGCGACCTTCATTCTCAACGACCGGCCAGACCTCGCTGTGGCTGTGAATGCCGACGGCGTCCACATCGGACAGACCGACGGCTCGCTCGAAGATGCGCGAAGCCTCCTGGGCCCAGACCGCATCCTCGGCCGGTCCACCCACGGCCTTCACCAGCTAGAGCAGGCCCTCGTCGGTGCGGACTACGTTGCGTTCGGACCGGTGTTCGATACGCCGAACCTGTCCCGCGACAAGCCGATTCGGAGCCTAGAGCAGCTCGCCCAGATCGCCGCCCTCCTCGACGGTCGCGCTCCGCTCGTCGCCATCGGAGGCATCCACGAGCGGCGACTAGAGCAAGTCATTGGCGCTGGAGCCGACAGTTGGGCCGTCATCGGCGCCATCGCAGGAGCTGAGGACCGAGTGGCCGCCACTTCTGCCCTGCTCGCCTAGAAGTTCTCGTAGCCGTACGCCCACTCGCAGGGGTCAACGGACGTGAACTCTACCTCGGCAAGCACCTCTGAAGGCGTGTCCCAGCGCGAAGCCGTCAAGCCGCTGGACGACATCGCCCACACATAGTCGTCCATCACGATTGAGCGGCGAATGTCGCCACACCAGTAGTCTTCGGCCTGGAGCGAAGGCTGCATCGCCCCAATGCGCGACACGCCGTCCGTGTTCGCCGAGAGGACCTCGAGCACGGAGCCCTGGTTGCCCCAAGCGGGGATGGACAGGGTCTCGGTGGCGCCGAAGTAGTTGAAGGCGTGGCTCTCGTTCTGCGCCTCGCTGCCCCACGAAGGCAGGCTGATCCGGTCGGCCAGCTGCGGGTCGTCCATGTCGGAGACGTCGAAGAGCGACACGGCGAGTGCGCCATTGGCATCGGCACCGACGCCCAGCAAGTGGTCCGGGCCGATGGGCTGGATGTAGTCCGACCGTCCGGTGACTTCGAGCGCTCCGCCGGCCACGATCTGGCTTGGGTCAGAGAGGTCGAAGACGAACAGCGGATCGCCGAGCTGCATCTCCCACGTCACGATGTACCCGACCTTTCCGAGGAATCGCGCCCCGGTGATGCCCTCGCCAGGAGCCAGACCATCGACCGAGTCGAGCTCGACCAGGTGACCACCGCTCTCTTCGAGGGTGTAGATGCCGCTTGACGGGACCGTGCCCGAGATGTCGGTCGTCGCGATTCGAAGCACACCGTTCTCTTCGTCGAGTCCGAACCGGTCCTCGAGGACGCCGATCACATTGCCGGTGGAGGTGTACTCGGGACGGGCCCCTTCGATGTCGAAGCGGTGCACGACCGTCTCGAGGTTTCCGGTACCGAAGGCCCAGTTGTCGCCGCGGTCTGAGTACGCGACGTACAGCGACCGCTCCGAGGCGTAGATCGCTTCGGCCAGCCCAACGACGGCTGTTCCGTCAAAAGCGCTGTTCGCGTCCGAGAGATCGAGCTTCATCACGCTGGTCACGCTCGTGCCGCCGTAGCGTGAGGAGGCGTAGGTGTCCTCGCAGGCACAGGCGGGGCCGTCGACCACCGCCCAGTCCTCGCCGCTTCGGGTGAAGTCGGCCAGGCGACTCTGCCACCCTTCCACACCCATATAGCGAATGCGCTTGCGAGCCTCGCGCCCCCAGAAGCCAAGCTCGAGGTCATCGTAGGTGACGACGTAGAGGTCATCCTCGATGCGCCGTGTCTCCTTGAGGCGACCGCTGGTGTAGGCCTCGCGTACCACCTCGGGCGACGCAGGGTCCGAGATGTCGATCATCGTGACGACGGTGGTGGCCCCCTCGCGCCAGCCACTGACATTACCGCCGCGCGGGCTCGGCCCACCCCACTGAATCTCGCTAATCGCGACCAGCCTGTCGCCGTCCAAGTAGAGGCCAGAGCCGAGGCCATCGATGCGCACGGTGGCGAGTTGGGCCGCCTCTTCGATGGGCCAGGCCTTGGAAATCACGACTTTCGAACCACTCACCGCAAAGATGTGCGTGCCGTCCGTCTTCACCAAGTCCGCTTCGTCGACGCCGCTCTCTTGGAGGTTGGTGCCGCTGACGTCGCTGGGCGCTGCCTGTGGGGCCATCTCGCCAGACGACTCCGTCGCGAAGTCGTTGGCAATCCCACCGCGAATCTCGAAGCTATTGCCGCTGCGGACCTCTTGGTCGGCCATCACCGCCATGTACCGGCGCATGTCCTCGCAAGAGTCGAAAGGCTTGAGCTCGGACTTGGGCTCGCCACAGCCCACCAAGGCAGCAGTCAGGGCGAGGGGCAAGAGCGTGAGCGGCGTGCGGACCATGGAGCCTCCAGGAACATCTACCGTGCAGCCCTCGTGCCAAGGAGAGCAGGCGCTGTTCACCGTTATCGTAGCGCGGCATCGCGGCAGAAGGCGCAAAACCTGTGACCCGGCTGTCGCGGTCTTACTCCGACGCGAAGACAAGCTCAGGGGTGCGGTGACCGGTCAGCGCCTCGCCGAGCGCCGTGCCCTTGTGAAGGGTCTCCTGCCACTCGGCTGTGGGATCCGAGTCGGCGACGATGCCCCCGCCAACGTGGTAGCGCACCGCGTCGGGCGTCCACACGGCGGTTCGGATCGCCACGCTGGCACGCGCGGTCCCGCTGTCGGAGACGAAGGCCATGGCGCCGCAGTAGATGCCGCGAGGTCCATCTTCGATTTCGTGGATCCGTTGGGCAGCGCGAACCTTTGGCGCGCCGACGACCGATCCCGGCGGAAACAGCGCCGCGAGCGCTGTGAAGGCGTCCGCGTCTTCTCGCAAGGTCGCGGTGACATCCCAGCTCGCGTGATGAACGTTTGCGTGGGCGGTGAGTTGGCGCCCCTCTGTGCGAACGGTTCCGGGCATCGCGACGCGGCCGAGGTCATTGCGCACCAAGTCCACGATCATCGCGAGCTCGGCCTTCTCCTTCGGGGATTCTTCGAGCTCGAGCGCGAGCGCACGGTCCGCATGTGGGTCGCCTCCGCGAGGACGGGTGCCCTTGATCGGGCGGGACCGCACTTGGTCTCCGTCGATGGCCATCAGCAGCTCCGGGCTGTTCGACAGCACGGCCACATCCGCCCCAACGCGGAAGAAGGCCCCGTAGCCCGCCGGCGACAGCGCCCTCAGGCGGCGGTACGCCTCAAACGGGTCCTGCGGGCCTTCGACATGCACCGCCCGCGAGAGGTTGACTTGGTAGCAGTCCCCCTCGGCGATGAGGCCGAGGACGCGACGGACCGATGCCTCGTAGGACTGCTGGTCCACCGTGGAGACCCGAGCCGGCGTCGCCGGGGTGCGGGGGGCATCGAGCTCAGAGGCGCGCTTGAGGGCCTCGAGTCCACGATTGCGGCGAGCCGGATTCCCGGTGATTCGCCACGAGTCCGTGGGCGCGTGGTGGCAGAGCGCGCCATCGTAGCGGGCCCAGCACCAGCGGGGTTCCGCGGTCCCTTCGCCCTCAGGCACCGCTTCGACCTGCGCGCCAGCACCGTAGCCGACGTAGCCGATCACGCCTCCGGTGAACGGGACATCCGTGGTGGCTCTGCGCGTGCGCACCATTGAACGTCCCTGCTCGACCCATGACCCCTCGGTACGCACTTCGCTTGGCGCCCAGGCCAAGATCGACCAGCCGTCTGGGCCATCGAGCCACACCGCACCGGGCTCATGCTGCAGCCGTGCAAAGACGGCCTCGGGTGACGGATTCACGGCTCACCGGTGTCTGTTGTTCCTGGCGACTCGAATGCCCGAGCGCGCGCGATCGTTTAACGCAGACAAGGAGGAACCATGAACACCGCACAGCGCTTCGCTCTGGTCTCGATTCTCTGGCTGGCCGGAGCAGGCTGCGACGAGATCATGAGTACCGACTTGGAAACCGCAGACATGAGCGCCGAGATCGCGGTGTTTGCCGACGGTTCAGGGGGTTCTGAGGCCGAAGTACTGCTTCGCTCCGGAAGTACCGCAAGCCTCACCTTCGTCGAGCTGACCGGCGCGGACATCCTCACTGCCACCCTGGGAGAAGACAGTGTGGAGATGGTGGGCGTGGACCTGGCAGCCCTCCATCGCTACGAGGCGTCCTTCGACACTTCGCCACCAAACGAGACCTTCACCTTCGCGCTCGACCGAGAGGTGGACGCAGGCGCCCCAAGCTCGACCCTCGAGCTGCCCGAACCGTTTGACCTCGGCACCCTGCCCGCCTCGATCTCCGACAGCGACTCACTCGAGATCACCTGGAGTCCCAGCGGTGAGTCGGACGCGATGTCCATCCGCATCGAAGGCTCGTGCATCTCGACCTTTCGGGAGGACATCTCGACGGATGACGGCGCGTGGACGCTGCCGGCGGGGTCTCTCGAGCCGATCGACGGCGACAACCCGCAGTCCTGCACCCTCGATGTGCGCCTGACACGCTCGCGAGCTGGCGTGCTCGACGCTGGCTTTGGACAAGGCGGTACGATTGCAGGCAAGCAGACCCGAGACGCCGACGTGGCCTTCAGTCCCTAATCGAGCATCGCGGCCGAGGATCCCTTCACAACGTAGGTCCAATCGATCGTCACCAAATGCGTCCACGTGTAGAGGTCCGCTCCAATCGTGAGCGAGCCCGAGTCCGCATCGGCCACAGCCTCCACGACGCGACGCTCAGAGAACGCCTCGAGTTCGGCGGCGCGTGACAGGTCTTCGTGCTGTGCTGCGCGGGCACCGCTGTTGGATGAGCGCACCACGATGTTGCCGTCCCCGTCGAGAAGAAAGGCTTCTTCGGCTCCACTGACCTCGGTGGGCACAAGCAAGTCACGGATCACCGTTCCGAACGTCAGCTCGAGTCCGGTCACGCCGATCAACGCGCCGCCCTCGTCACGGAGAGCCAGGTTGCACGGAAGAATGAGCCCCAGTCCATTGATGTCGACATACGGCGAGCCCCACTCGGGGCCGTCCTGCTCGACAGCGGCGGCGTACCACGGACGGGCGCGAGGGTCGTAGGCATCGGGGTACGGCCCGTGACCCGGGAAGGAGGTGTGAATCCCCTCCTCGACCGCGATGTACGCCCAAACCACGGGAACGCGGTCCGACCTGAGCAACGCGTCCGCCTGAACCCGCGCCAGTCGGGCCGACGCGTCTTCGTGCGAGCGGAG
>JAGSGY010000024.1 GCA_023954855.1 Pseudomonadota bacterium
CGTCCAGTCGCAGCCGATCGGGACCGGAGCACGGCTGCGAGCCACGGGCACGGCAGCCTCGGCGGATGCCTCAGCCGGCGGACGCTTCCTCGCTGACCTCGGCAACGACACTGTCGGCGGCCGCATCGGTGCCAGCTCGACTCGGTACGGCAAGCTCCGCACCGGCGACGGCCACATCGAGCCCCTGTCGGACTTCAGCCGCCACACCTGGCGGGCCGAGCTTCGAGCGAACCCGACCACCGAGCAGGAACTGAGCGTGTCGACTCGGGGTGTGCTCCTTCAGAACGCCGGCCGAACCGATGCACTGCCCGAGGGCGAGGTTCGCTTCTACGACAACACCGACAGCCTGACCTCCGCCCGCTGGACGCTGCGACCGGGCACCCTCGTCGAGCGCATCCAAGCCTCGGCGGGTTGGCATCACTGGGTTGAAACGCAGGACCGTTACGGCTGCGAGGCCGACGACAGCGGCCTGGTCGATCGGGCTGGCTGTCTCGATCGCACGGCCATCGACGGGGAGTCGCAGCGGCGAGACACCGTGGACGCTGCCGTCATTGCAGCAGACGTCGCGATGCGTCCCCACGAGACCGTGCAGCTCGTGGCCGGGGTCGACGGACAGCTCGAGTGGGTGGGCTCCACGCGGAGCGACCGCGCCCCCGGCGAGGACTGGATCGAGCGCGACCGAGGCAACTTCTCGGCCGGCTCACGCTATCGAACTGCCGGAGCCTTTGTTCACGGAGACCTCGCCGTCGTGCGCCTCGATGCAGGCGAGCTTCACCTGCGCGGAGGAGCGCGACTGAGCCACTTCGGGGCCCACGCCGCGGGTGTTCCCCAGCCAAACGCAGCGGGCGAGACGACGCTGCAGACCGTGCAGTACGCGCACACCGGCGTGATTGGCTCGGCGGGAGCCTCGTTCATCACCGACCAGCTGCACGTCTGGACGGGCCTCACCCAGGGCTTTCGCGCACCCAACCTCGAAGAGACGACCTTGTTCGGTCCCGAGGAGTCGCGTTTCTCGGTCCCGAATCCCGACCTCAAGCCCGAGCGCAGCGACACCGCCGAGCTCGGCGCCCGACTGCGCACCCCACTCCTCTCGTTTGCGACCACCGGCTGGCTGACCCGCATCGAGAACGCCCTCGACGACGCGCCAACCACCTGGCTCGGCGAGGTCGAGAACCCCGATGGCTTGGTCTACAGCCACCGCGTCAATGTGCCAGGCGCTCGCTATGCGGGCATCGAGGCCGAGGCAGCGACCGAAGTCGACTGGCTCACCGCTTCGGCCCACTTCGCGGCCACCCGGGGCCGAACCGTAGACAGCGACACGAAGACACCGGCCCGCCGCGTACCCCCCGCGAGCGGTGGGCTCCGCCTCCGCGCAGACCCCGCCACCCTCCCCGCCTGGTTCGAGGTGGGCGTGCGCGCCGCCGCCCCGCAGACCCAGCTCAGTGGTGGCGACGAGAGCGACCTGCGGATCTGCGCCATCGATGCCTTCGCGCCCGTCACCTATGCCGACCTCGGCGAGGACTGTCCCGGAACCCCTGGATGGTGGACACTAGACGTGAAGACGAACTTCACCCTGGCCCCCGGGGTGGACGCCGTCGTCGCTGTTCGCAACCTGCTCGACCGCTCGTACCGCACTCATGGCTCCGGAATCGATGCGCCCGGCATCGACGTTCGCGCCGCCATCCACGCCTCTTGGGAACGCCGATGAGACCGCTGCTTCTACTTGCCCTGGTCGCGTGCAACGGCCCCACCGAAGTCGATGTGGGCCAGGACCCCTGCTTTGCCGATGACGTGCCCGCTGAGGCAGAGCGGCGCTTTGGCTGGCAGGACGACGGTACCTTCATCTCGATCGGAGGCCGGCTGGTGATGCCCGCTGGCCCCTCCCTCGATCTCGAGCACATGCCGATCGACTTGGTGCTGAGTCCCGACGGTGCGACCGCCTACGTGGTGACCGTCGACCGGCGTACGACCGCGCTTCAGGTCGTCGACCTCGACACACTTGCCGTGACCCAGGTTCTCGATCGCGACAACCTGCACAATGGCATCGTGCTCGACGCGGCGGGCACCCGCCTGTACGTCGCCGGCGGCGCGGACGAAGGCGTCGAGGTCTTCGACATCCAGAGCGACGGAAGTCTCGTTGAGGCCGGCGTCATCGCGGTGCCCGGAGCCACGGTGGCGGGCCTCGCGCTGTCCCCAGACGAGCAGACCCTATGGACCGCGAGCTTCACCGATCGCGAAGCCTACGCGCTCGACACGCAGACGCTGACCCTCAGCCAGACCTACTCGATCTCGACCAAGGGCTGGGACGTCGCCTTCGTGCCCCAGCGCAACGAGCTGTACATCTCGGACCTGAACGGCAGCAATGTGGCGGTCCTCGACCTCGCGAGCGGCACCGAAGTGGCCACACTCGACCTGTCGATGTCGCCGGCCGGCATGGCGGTGAGCGCCGACGGAAGCACCGTGTTCGTCGCCGTCTCGAACGGTGACCGCGTCGCCGCCATCGACACTGCGACGGCCTCGATTCGCGCAGAAGCCCAGGTCACCGAGCTCGACTTGCTCGATGAAGACGGCCTACCGCTGCCAAACTCCAATGTGAATAGCCTCTGGCTCGAGGGCGACCGACTCTACGCAAGCCGGGGCTCCGACAACGCCGTGAGCGTGCTCGACGCGAACACCCTCGACTGGCTCGGAGCCATTCCCACCGCCGAGTACCCTACCGGCCTGCAGGTGTCGTCGACCGGAGAACTGGTCGTCGCGGCTTACACCGGAAGCGGCGAGCAGACCGGAGCGGTGACGCGCATCGATCTCGACGGCCTCGACCTCGCGCTCGCCGCAGAAGACGTCTCGGACCTGTACAGAAGCCCTATCGACCGGTTCGGCTTCGAATGCGACGGCTTCTTTCCGATCCCGACAAGCCCAGGACAAGACTCGCCCATCGAGCACGTCATCCTCGTCGTGAAAGAGAACAAGACCCTGGACTGCTTGTTCGGCGACCTCGAGATCGATGGCCTCGACGTGGACCCGGATTCCCAGCGCTGGGACGCCTCACTGACGCCGAACCAGCGCGCGCTGATGCAGCAGTTCAACGCCTCCGACAACTTCTACGTCGATGCCCGCGAGTCGGACTCCGGACATGTGTTCCTCACCTCGGCGCACCTCACCCACTGGGTCGAGTGGCAGTGGCCCGAGACCACGCGAAACAGCGCGAGCCTCGCCTGGCCACTGCAAGACGCGGCGATGCCGACGGTCGGAAACTTCTTCACGCACCTGTACGACCACGACAAGAGCTTCGACATCTACGGCGAGATCGTCGGTGTGAGTGCGGCCGCATCGGACGGCACCCGCATGGCCGAGTTCACCGACCCCGACTACCCGGGCGGTCCCGCGGTCAACTACTCGGCGACCGATGAAGAAAAGGCGCTCTACATTCTCGAGCAGATCGAGGATGACGGCCTGGCCGACTTCACCTTCGTGTCATTCCCGAACGACCACGGGGCCGGAACCAGCCCGGGAATTCCCAGCCCCGAGTCGATGGTCGCCGACAACGACCGCGCCGTCGGCGTGCTGGTCGAGGGCATCAGCCACAGCGGCTACTGGCCGAGCACCGTGATCATCGTGCTTCAGGATGACCCGCAAGGCTGTGGCGACCACGTCAACGACAGCCGCAGTCCCCTGTTCGTGATCAGCCCCTGGGCCAAGCGCGGCTACGTCAGCCACACAAACACCAACTTCCTGAGCGTGTTCGCGACCATGGAGCGCATCCTCGATGTGCCACCGATGGGGCGCCCCGACGCGGTGGCCGTTCCTCTCTGGGACTTCTTTCAGCCGACCGCCAACGTCGGCGGGTTCACCGCGATCGAGCGCGAGCCCGAGGTCATCAACCAGTCCAGCGACCTCGGCGCCGACCTCACCTTCGACTTTGACGGCCCCGACCGCGACCCTCGCTGGGGCGCGTTCCTCGACGTCTACGGCAAGTACACCATGGGCCGCATCACCCGCGCCGAGGCCGACACCCTGCTCACCCAGCCGCGCATGGCCCTGGACGAGGAGGAGTGGGAAGAGCTCGAGGAAGAAGCCGAAGAAGAGACCTTCGCTTTCGACAAAGACTGGGACTGGTACCAGCAGTGGGCGGCCGACAAGGGCATCGAGCTGCCGCAGCGCTAGACCGTGAACAGGGCGACGTCCTTGCGTGGAATCTCGATGCTCCAGCCCCGCTGACTCGCGATGAAGCGCATCGTCTCCTCCCGGTAGAACACGACGTGGGTCGGGTCCCGGCGGTAGTTCCACCCTGCAAAGCGCGCATCATCGGTCTGAAAGCAGGTCATCACCGCCAGGGTGCCACCCGTGCGAAGCAGCGTCCCAAGCTGGTCGAACACCACACCAGGCTGGTGCAGGTGCTCGACGACCTCGGTGCAGGTGACGAAGTCGTAGGTCTGATCGAGGACCGTCGCGTCGGGGAAGAAGAACGGGTCAAAGACCGCGACCGTGTGCCCCGCCTCGCGAAGCATGGCGGCGAGTGCCGGCCCGGGTCCGCAGCCGAAGTCGAGGCCGGTCGAGCTCGCCCTGACCCTCGCGAGCAGGGGGTCGGCGAGCTTCGATAAGAAGCGGCGGTATCCGGCATCGGCCACGGTGTTGTCGTGCTCTTCGTAGACCGCGCGCTCCGCCTCTGTACCGAGCCGATGGGCGGCATCGAGAAAGGTCGCCACACAGCGTCCGCACCGCCAGTACGCCTGTTCGCCGACTCGTGTGAAGGCGTGGACCTCCGTCGCCTCACACACTGGACAGGGGGGAATCACAGCAGGTGCACGCGAAAGCGCTTCTTCTTGATTCGCGTGCGACCGAGGCCGTCGGCGGCTTGTCGGGCCACGGCGGAACGAACGGCGACCCAGGCCTTGCGCTCGGCGATCTCGATCTTGCCGACGTCACTGCCCTCGAGGCCGACGTCCCGGGTCAGCGCGCCGAGGATGTCGCCGGGACGAAGCTTGTCCTTGCGGCCACCGAGCACCCGAAGCGTGCGAAACGGCGCACTCCAGCCATCGAGCGAGCGCGAGCCCGACGGGGACCACTCGGTCCGCGGAATCGTCGTGTTCATGTGCGCCTCGATGGCCTCGAAGCGCCGCAGCTCCCGTGCGCCTGCGACCAGGCTCACCGCCTCGCCCTCAGCCGATGCGCGCGCGGTGCGACCGACCCGGTGCACGTGCACTCCTGGCTCGGGCGTGGGCTCGTAGCAGACGACCAAGCCGAGGCCCTCGAGGTCGAGTCCGCGGGCCGCCACATTGGTCGCCACGACCACCCGTGCGCTCTGATTGCGGAGCTGGACCAACACCTCGTCGCGCTCGCGCTGCTCGAGCTCACCCGAGAGAACAAGAACCGAGGCCCCGTGCTGCTGCAGCACACCGGCCACGCCATTGCACTGGATGCGAGTCTCGCAGAACACCAGAGTCGGGGTGGGTGTGCGCTTCGCAAGCACGTCGCAGAGCACCTGCTCGCGGACGGTGTAGTCGCAGAGCACCGCGCTCTGACGAAGCAGACGGTCATCGACCAGCGCCTGCACGCCGACAATCTCCGGGTCTTGCTGCACGCGCGTCGAGAGCTTCGCCATCTCGTCGGGCCAGGTGGCCGAGAACAGCAGCGTCTGCCGATCGGTGGGGGCAAAGGCGATGATGTCGTTGACCTGCTCTTCGAAGCCCATGTCGAGCATCCGGTCGGCCTCATCGAGAACCAGGACCTCCACCTTCTCAAGGGTGATGCGCTCGAGTTCGAGGTGCTGCAGCACGCGTCCGGGCGTGGCCACAATCACGTGTGCTCCCGCTGCAAGAGCATCGCGCTGGTCCCGCGACGGCATACCCCCGGTGACGGTGAGGATGCGCGCCCCGTCGAGTCCCACCGCCAGCGCGCGGAGGGCCGAAGTCAGCTGCTGGGCTAGCTCTCGGGTGGGGCAGAGCACTAGGGCCTGCGGCTCGCGAATCCGCAAGTCGAGCTTCTGGAGGAGTGCCAGGCCGAAGGCCGCCGTCTTGCCGCTGCCGGTGCGTGCGTGGCCGACCACGTCGCGACCCGCCAGGGCGACCGGAATCGCCTTGGCCTGAATGTCGGTCATCGCGGTGTAGCCGAGCTTCTTGAGCCCGACGCGCAGCTCCGGTCGCAGGTCGAGGCTCTCGAAGCTCGCTGTGTCGTTTCCAGACATGCCGTCCTCCCACGCTGGAAAGGACCCGCGCGAGGACCCTTAGGGCGTGGTCGTGATGCTGTCGATGGAGAGCAGCACGCTGAAGTTGTCCTTGTCTCGGAAGCTGAACGTGATGCTGTCGGTCGCCAAGTACGGGAAGTCCGCCGCCGTCGACGGCAGCGCGTCTGAAGTCACGCGCTGGATCCCGCTGGTTCCGACAGTGAAGTTGATCGTCGCATCGGGCCGTACCGTACCGTCCACAGTGATGGAGCGATCCTGCGAGCTATCGAGGATCTGCGGGCCGTCGTTGTGGCGGTAGCGATCGAATTCACCGCTGATGTCCTCGGTCTTCACGAGGGGATTTGCACTGCCCAAGATGGTCACGGCACTGCCGCGGGACGACGTCGCCGGGAACACCGCAGAGAGCCCTCCAGCACCACCGCTGGCATGGTCGAAGGTGCCGCGCGAGCTGCTGCTGTTCGTGTCCGCAACGCAGGTGTCGTAGGTGAAGCTCCCCGACACCGTGTCCAGCCTTGCAAGGCCCGCACCGAAGGCGTCGCCCGTGATCGTCGCGATCTCGCCGGTGTAGTAGAGCGTCACGGCCCCGCACTGGGGATCGGTGTCGGTGTCGGTGTCGGCATCGGTGTCCGCATCTGCGTCGGTGTCGGCATCCGCGTCGGTGTCGGCATCCGCGTCCGTGTCGGCGTCGGCGTCCGTGTCGGCGTCGGCGTCGGTGTCCGCATCGGCGTCGGTGTCCGCGTCGGCGTCGGTGTCCGCATCGGCATCGGTGTCCGCATCGGCATCGGTGTCCGCATCGGCATCGGTATCGGTATCGGTATCGGTCTCGCTAGCGGAGTCGGTGTCGTCTTCAACGGTCCCATCGGCGCAACCGATGGCGAGGACGACGAGCAGTGGCAGCAGGCGGGTCATCGAAGCTCCTTCGAGGTCGGAGGCTAGCATCGGGCGAGCCCCGCTCGCTAACCGATCTGGCCGGGCCCCGGCTTTCGACAATCGACGGTGCAAAACGTCATGGAACGGTGGAACCACGCGCGAGAAAACCCCACTTCTGCGCAAAGGAATTAGGAGTTCGCCATGCGAAGTCTTCTCATCGGTCTGCTGACGCTCGTCACGGGCTGCAGCACCCTCTCTGGCGCACGTCCTCTCGCCCCAGGAGACCACGAACTTGGCGCGGTCATCGGCGGTGGCCTGGTCGAGTTCGGAGGGCCGCTTCCGCTCCCCAATGTGGTCGTCGGCGGTCGCTCGGGCATCGCGGTCGCCCTGGAGCGCAACCTCGACCTTCAGTACGGCCTGAACCTCACTGCCCTGCCCTTCGGCATCGTGCAGGGGCACATCGGTGTCGGCTGGTTCTTGGTCGGCGACACCGAGAGCCCCTTCGCACTTGCAGGCGCCAACCGCGTCTTCCTCGCAAGCAACCTGGTGACGACCGGCGAAAAGGAGCTCGGCAGCTCGCGCTTCTGGGCAGCCGACCAGCTCGAGTTGATCGGCAGTGCACGCACAGGAAACCACGTCCATTCACTGTCTTTGTCGCAGTACTTCGACTTCGGACGCCCGAGCCTGACCCTCACCCCGGCACTCGGCACGGCTCTAGACTTCGGCGAGCGCGGAGGCTTCATCTTGCAGGCCGAGCTGCGCTGGTACGGCATCCACCGCATGCACGAGCTCGACGCCGTCACCTGGATTCCCGGCCGGCCCGGCATCCTCGGCATCACCCTCGGCACCAGCGTGAGGTTCTGATGCGCACCCTGCTCCTCCTTCCGCTGCTGACCAGCTGCGTCACCCTCGATTTCGTCGTGCACAACCCGGTGCACTGCAGCACCGTCGACGAGGTCACTTGCTCGCCAGAAAACGACGTCTGGGACGATGTCTGCCTGACCTGCGAAGAGCCCTACGACTGGACGCGGGACTACCCGTGGATGCCCCAGACCCTCGACGACGGCGAGCGCATTCGTGCCGTAGCGACCGAGGTCGAGACCTTCCGCATTCCGACTGACGACGGCGAGGGCGAGCTCGACGCGTACTTCATTCCGTCTCATGGCGAGGTGGCCGCGCTCGCCAACACCACCATCGTCTACAACCACGGAAACTACGCGGGCATCGAGCACTACGCTCCCCGCGCTCGCATGCTGCACGAGGCCGGCTACAACGTGTTCATCTGGGACTACCGAGGCTACGGAAAGTCCCTGCCGGACACAGCACCCAGCCCGGATCAGTTCATGGCCGACGCCCAGCAGGTGCGACGCTTCGTGAACGGCGTGGTGCCCGACACCTCCCGCATCGTGGTGTATGCCAACTCGCTCGGCGCCATCCCCGCCGTCGAGATGGCCGTTCGGCAGCCCGGCTGTGCCCTCCTCCTCGAAGCCCCCTTCACCTCGATGAGTGCCCTCGCCGCCTCGAACTCTTCCGCGACCATTCCCGAGACCTTCTTCTCGGAAGGCCACTTCGACAACATCCGCAAGATCGAAGACTACGAAGGCCCTGTGTTCGCCATGGTCGGCGACCTCGACAACAAGTTCCCGGTCGAGGACATCCAGCGGCTGGTCGACGCCGCCCCCGGCCCCAGTGAGCTCTGGGTGCTTCCCGGCGTACGGCACGGCATCGAGAATGTGGGTGTGCCCGAGGACGGGTTTACAGCGTATACCGAGCGAATGCAGTCGTTCCTGGAGCAGCACGCAGCGGACTGCCTCGAGTGATCACTCGAAGCGCGTCACCCCAGCGAGACGCCAGCGGACTAGGCAGTACAGCGCAAAGCCGAAGGGCCCAAACAGCAACGTGAACAGCAAGCACGGCGCGAGCCAGACCTGGCCGATGCCGTGCCGACGGGCATCGCGGACTTCCCACATGCCGACGAACATGTCGAAGCAGAGGTAGTGCACCCACGCGAGCAGCAGCACCACATCACGCTCGAAGGACACCCGCAGGTTCGCCATCGAGAACATGTCGCCATCGCCGCCGATCGCCAACGATCCGAACAACAGCGCGCTGTAGAGCACGGCATAGAGGAGCGGCAGCCACGGGGCGTTCACCAGGCGGCGGGTCAGATCCGAGCCTGGCAGGCCGATCATCAGGATCCAGACGGGGATGACCGAGGCATTTGCGAGGAGGTAGGAGAGTTCGCCCATGGCAGTGGGTAGCCTGCCCTAGAACACGCTGCCGACACCAAAGTTCACCACGGTGCTCGGATGGCGTCCGTGCTTCACCAGGTCGAACTCGGTCTCGCGAAACCGGATCTTTGGCGTCGACTTCTGAATTCCCGCAATGACGGTGGCGTTCATGCCGACCGGCACCGAGACCTTGCCGCCGTAGGTCTCCCAGCCCCACAGCGGACTCAAGCCGTACACCTCGAAGATTACGGGAAAGCGCTCGTTTGCACGCAACTCCATCTGCACGACCAGCGGGATGCCCGCATCGTTGGCGCCGATATCGCCGATGCCCCAGGTGTCGATGAACAGCCGTGCACCCCCGCGAAGCCCAAAGTGGTTCGAACGCCAGCCATAGGTCCCCTCGTAGGACAATCCGAGGCCTCCCACGGCCCAGCCCTCGGGCTCGCCGTTGTCGTACAGGTGCGGATCCGAAGTGATGGCTCCGAAGTCGAGGAAGAAGCCGACGTGGTCCTCGTAGCCGAAGCCCCAGGCGTTCTGCTGGACCAAGGACATGATCGAGAAGCTGAGCGCGAGCTGCCCGCTAAGGCCGACGCGATCGGACTGTCCTTCGTCTTCGAGCCCAGTCACCTGGCGCTGCACCAAGCCGACATGAGCGGTACCGGAGGCAAAGCCTCGCGCGGTCATCGCGTCGTTGCCAAGCAGGAGCTCGGGCTCCGCCCACGTCAGGTCGAGGGGTGGCCTCACCTCAGCAGCTGCCTTGGGCTCGGGCACGCTCATGTCCTCGCCGGCGAGCGCCCGTCGCACCGCGTCAGCATGAAGACCGAGCCCAGCCGCCCAGTCCGCATCGACCAGACCGAGCATGGCCGCGTGCGCGTAAGCGGACTCGGTAGACTCCGCCGTTCCCTCTCGAGCCGCGGTCACACGCTCGGCCGCTCGGGCCTCGCGGTAGCGGTCAGCAAAGGCGCGTTCGGCTTTCTCCACAAGATGCTCTCTCGCCCGAAGAGCCGTGTCCGCAGGCCCCGCCTCGGTGAACGCAAGCGTGGACTGCGGGGTCTCGAACGCCCGGTCCACGTGCTCCTTCTCGAAGTCGAAGCGCATCGAGTGCCCGACCTCCCCGGGGAGGGGCGCAGACATCCGGCCCGATAAGCGCAGCGTGGTCGTCTTCAGCGTGACCTGGCGTACGCCCTCGTAGAAGACCTCGACGGGCTGCACCTCTTGAACGGTCTGGCAGAAGGTCTCGTACACCGGCGCGTACTGTTGCTCGACGATGTCGTGGCAGGTCCAGAACTCGAGGATGTCCCCGGCCCCCGACTGCCAGCTACACGACTGAACGGGCGGACCGCCGACCGGCTTGACCCCAACCTGAACCGACTCGCAGCGCTCGACGGCGACGAGCTGATCCTCGATCTGGGACCAGGTGTAGTCCTCCGAGATCACGCGAGACGACTCGGCGAAGTCACAGCGGTCCACGCGAAGCGCGACCTGCACCTCGGGCTCGGCCACCCCTGAGGGAAGCGCAGGGCAACGCGTGGCCACCCCCTCGGCTTCGTAGGCAATGCCGACATGCCGCACCTTCCCGAGCGTCTCGACCGCCTCGGCCGAGCGGTCGCCCAAGTAAAAGCCGCTGACGTACTCATGAAACGCATCGGCAGGTGCCGGTGCATCCGCTGACCGAGCCGAGAAGACGGCGGCGGACGCGCGAAGTACCTCTTCATAGCGACGGGCGTAGACCGAGCCGGGGGGCGCGAATGTCGCCAAGCTGTGTGCGACCTCGACGCCCTCAGCAAGCTTGCGCTCCTTCATCAGCGCATCGACGGCCGGCCATTCCTCGTGGATTTCCGCGTCGATCATCGCCGAGATCTCGGCACCGAGCTCGGTCCCCTCACCCGCGTGGCTGCGATGGTCCTCCCAGAGCTTGAAGAGCGAGGCAAGGCGCTCTTCACGCGGTCGGTCCGCGAGGTTCACCATCAGCACCGCCAAATCCTCGCTCGCCGAGAGGTTGGCGGCTTCGTAGAGGCGGGGGCCGATGTGCTTCAGCTCCGTTGGCGACAGAAAGCCATCCTGCGCTTCCTCGTAGTGACGCACCGCATCGCGGTAGCGCCCCTCTTCGAGCGCCTCATCGCCGAGCAAGACCGCCCGCGGAAGGCAGCCCGTCAACACGAGCACCGCCCATACTGCATGCCGTAGTCGCAACAGGCCTCCACGCCTCGGCACGACGCTACCACCACTGCCGGCCTGTCGTGCAATTGGACCGCGAGTCCGCCATTCACAGCCGTCTATGGGAGTTCGGCACTTCGCCCTAGCGGTCGCGCCGAGCCGCCGGCTATGCGTGTGATGGGCACGGACGTTCGCTGGAGCGTCCACATGAGACATCGGCACAACACCCCCGGCGCAACGGTGCGTCGTCTCGGCATGATCGCCGCGATGGCGCTGTTCGCCTGCGCACCCGAGTACGAGCTCACCGAAGCCGGCCCGAGCGATGACGAGAGTGAGGGCACCGAGACGGGTCCCGGCGGCGACACCGGCAACGACAACCCTGGCGGTGGCGGCCAGAACCCGTGGGGACACCTGCAGCCCGGGAATCTGCCCGAGGCCTACTTCATCGTCGCCTACGTGGATTGGACCCAGAACGATCCCTACGCCAGCTGCTACGGCGAGCCCCTCCGCTACGCGATGATTGACCTGCGCGGCCACGTCATCGCCGAGTTCGAGGCCCCCAGTCCCGACCAAGATCAGGACGGTCTCGTGCAAGGCTACGCGCGACACCGCGGATTCCTGCCCTCTGGTCCGGGTCAGTTCGTGGCGATCTCGGGTACCGACTACTGGGAGGACTGGGACTGCGACGCGTACGGAGGCACGACCGACTGGTACGCCTGGCGCGGCGACGGGGTCGGAGGCGGCGTCGAGCCGCTGGCCACCGGACTGTGGACTCAAGAGGGCTACGCGACCCACCTGATCGGCTCAGACCGCGACGTGCTGCACGGCAACTACGGCTACCCCACCTCGCTCGCCATGCAGCCGAACGCGCCTGACGAGCTGATGCTCTGGTACAGCGACGCCACCTGCGCGCCGAACGACCTGGGCTCACTCCACGACTTGAAGGCCGTCAACATGGCGGATGCAACCATCCCCGACGTGAGCTGGTCGCCCGATGAGCTGCTGCCGAGCTGGATGCACGTTCCGGGACGCGTGCTCAGTCCGTTCACCACGGCCGCCGGAGTGGACGCCGATCAGAACGTGAGCATGCTGCTCGGCATCGACTCGATTCCGTGTGACGGCCAGAGTCCGGTCGAGCGCTGGGTCACCGCCTACCACGAGGTCGACGGCATCACCTGGCGCGCCAACGTCGAGGACCTGCCCTGGCCCTACAAGGTCGAGTACAACGCGGCGGACGGCGGTGGCGTGCTCTATCTGCCGGCAGCCACCGAGGAGGGCCAGCCGTGGAAGCTGGTCCAGAACGGCCGCGCGTCCACCGACCTGTTGCCCGCCGAAGTCGAGAACCCGCGCGTGGGACCCCTGCTCGATGCCTCTGGCCCGAGCTTCGTGGTGGTGGCGAGCAACGAGGACCACACCGGCGATGACCTGGTCTTCATGCATGCGGGCCGCGATGTGTGGCGCATCAAGGGCATGCGCTTCGGCCTGGATCGTCGCGACGTGCAGATTCGCGACGTGATGCTGCTGCCGCCAGTGGCCGACTAAAACGAAAGAGCCCCAGGCCGCTCGCACGGGCTGGGGCTCATCGCAAAGCGCTGGGGATTACCAGGCGACCTGCGTGTCGGGGCAGACCTCGTTGCGGAAGTCGGTGCTGCACAGGGCGTGGGGAATCACGCCGGGTCCGGGCATGCAGTTCACGAAGGACGGGCACGCATCGCACTCGCCGCTCGCGTCGGGGAAGTCGCCCATGCCGGTGCAGTAGAAGCCACCGTCACACTGCAGCGCGGCAATGCCGCCACACATCTGGGGCTCGCAGATTCCACCGCGGTCATCGCCGCGGTCGCCGACGCAGGTCAGACCGGCATCGCACTCGACGACGCCAACCAGACGGCCGAGGGCACCGCAGGACTCGCCGTCCTGGGCGAGGTCAGCGGTGTGGCTGCACTCGAAGTCGGCGCAGGACCAGGTGCCGCCGCGGGCGGGGCGTCCGGTGCTCGGGTCGTTGGTGAGGTCCGCGCAGTCTGCTGCGGCCGAGTCGTCGTCGAGACACCAGGCCTCGGAGTGGCAGGTTCCGCCGCTGTTCGGGTTGGCCTTGCAGACCAGGTCGCCTTCGCAGTCGGTGTCGGTGGAACAGCTGGTTCCGGGGCCGTCGAAGTCCCACTTGCCCGTGGACCAGTGGTAGTCGACCGTGGCCAGACCGCGAGTTCCGGCGGGTGCGTTGGCCGAGAAGTACCCGTAAGCACCCATCACCAGCGGAATGGTGGTCCGGCTATCGACGCGAACCCACTCCGCACCGTAGTCGCCACCGACGCCGTTGTAGCCGCTGTAGGTGATGGCCATGTCCTTGTAGACGATGGACTCCTCGGCAGCGCCGTTGAGGAAGCGTCCCTCCCAGCCGACGATCAGGGTCTGGTCGTCGCCATCGGTGAGGGTGACGTCGATGTCCTCGCCGCGAGCCTCGATGTTGACGCCCACGTTGTACACATCGGCGACGATGGTGCCGACGTTGGTCGTGATGCCCTTGGTCACGGTGACCGAGAACGAGCCGGTGCCGACCTCGTTGCAGGTCGAGTTGCCGTAGCTGTACGTCACGTTGGCATCGCCCGCGCCGTAGCCGTAGGCCTTCATGGTCACGTTGTCGTTGAGCAGGCCGTGGATGCGGACCCACTCGTTGCCGTAGTCGCCGTCGACGCCGTTGTAGCCGCTGTAGCAGTACTTCACGCCGCGGTAGTCACCGCAGACCTCGCCCTCGAGGTCGGTGTACGAGCCAATCACGCTGTTCGGCCAACCAACGATGACCGTGCCGTCCGACGCGATCAGCTGAATGTCGACATCCTCGCCACCGGGGGTCTGAAGGGCGACGTCGAGGTCCACCATTCCAGCGGGAATCTCGCCGACCGTAGCCTTGGCGTTCTCGGGGACGTACTGCGTAAAGGCACCGTCGCCATTGCACTCAGTGGTGAAATCAAAGCCAGAGGCCGAAGCCGGCGACAGCATCAGCAGCGCAGAAAGAAGAAACATAGAACCATCCTCGCGACGTCGACAGCAGAGACGTCCAGGGTGTTGAGTTGGGGCGCGCCTAGTGGCCCTCCGGGTTGGCTTTGTCAACGCACAAATGTGCAACGGCAAAAACTTTTCGGCATCACCCAAAGATCACGTCTGTCAGCCTATTTCGGGGAATCGCTCTCGTTCCGCTGCGGGCGCGAATCGACCCAAGTGCAGCGGAGCTACGCCGCTCGACACTAGAGAGACAAGATCATCTCGTAGAGAATCATCTGCATGTCGTCGGTCGCCTGCGCCTCGTTGTGAAAGCTCGTGAAGATCACCCGACCAGAGCCTGGATGATCGACGACTGCGAGCGGCCGAATGTGGTCACTTCCAGGCGGACGCCCCTCGATGAGGACCTCGGCAGTGCCCGCCGACGAGGCCACCGCCCACTGGCTCAGGTCGAAGGCCAGGGTCGCGGTGGCGGAGCCGAGAAGAGTCTGGATGTCTCGATCCAGCACACTTGCGGTCACGTAGCCAGCGTCGCCGCTCCTCGGATTGTCCGAGAAGGTCAGGCCGTCGGGGTGGATACCCTCAAACCCAGCCCACTCCCAGTCAGAGGCGTACAGGGTTCCGCCGGCCTGGACCCACGCACGCGCATTCGCCAACTGGGTCGCCGAGTACTCGGTGCCCGATCCCGTGCTGATGTCGGAGCCACAGTTCAAGAACACGACGTCGTACGCCTCGAGCACGGTCGCGTCGTCGAGCAGCGCACCGACGGTCGGAAAGGTCGATGCAGGAATACCAAGCGACGAAATCAGCGCGCCCACGTCGTCATAGCGGCCATAGACCACCGCGATGTTCGCGTCGCCCGCATCGAGGTAGACATCGCCGAGCTGCACGTCCTGGTCGATAACCTCGGTGGTCGCCGTGCCGTGGTAGCGCCCCTTGTCGACCTCGAAGTCCCAGGTGCCCGGCGGCAGCTTGAGACGGAAACGTCCACCATCGAGGGACATGGTCCACACGTACTCGCCGTTCACCTGAAGGCCGAGGATCGCTCCCGCGACGCCTAGGCTTCCGGACGGAGAGACGACGCGCCCGTACACATAAGAACCGTCAGCGAAGTCAGGCTGGTGTCCGATGACCGGCCACTGGAGCGGGACGTCGGTGTCGGTGTCGGTGTCGGTGTCGGTGTCGGCATCCGCGTCGGCGTCGGCGTCGGTATCGGTATCGGTATCCGTGTCCGCCTCAAGGCCGGTGTCCGGCGGCGGGAGTTCCTCGAGCGGAATGCAGCCAGAGGTGGCCAACGAGACAAGAAGGGCAAGGCGTGTGGGGGACATGATCGACTCCTGGTCCTCGACAGGTTGCAGCACGCATGCCAACCCGAACCCGCCGTTCCATGCGGATCGAGAGACGACGCCCGTCACCCATCGAGGACGACTGTCGCGGATCGGTGACGCCGCAAAACCAAGAAAGGCCCAGAACATCAGCATCGAGCACCTGGCAAGCCGTCTGCAAGTACCCAGACCAGGAGGTCCCCATGCGACTCATTCTTGCTCTGTCCCTGCTCACTGCCTGCCAACCCCTAGAGCTCCTCGACGACGAACCCATCAGTGATGTGGATGAGGTCGAGGACACCTCGTACATCGACACTGAGATCTGCTTCGTCGGCGAGAGTGCAGCGGGAAGCACCAATGCACTCGGCGAGGCCTGCGCACCCGCGCCCCAAACGTCGCTGCCCTACAGCATGCTCGGCCCCAACGTCATGTTGGTGGTGGACCGCTCGGGCTCGATGCAGGGTGGAAAGTGGAACGAGCTGCAGTCCCTGATTCCCTACATTCCGATGGTGGGCGCCCGCGCGAACATCGGCCTCACTTTCTTCCCCGCCGAGGGGGAAGACGCCTGTGACACCGAAGGAGCAACGGTCGTCGACGTCACCGAGGGCTCAGCCGGTGCCGCCGACGTCGCCGATGCCCTTCGCTATGGCTACCCAGAGGGCCGCACGCCCATCGCCGATACCCTCACCGCGATCACACGGGACCCGGGCATCTCCTGCACCAACCGCGACAACATCGTGGTGCTGCTCTCGGACGGCGAAGAGAGCTGTAACGGCGACCCGACCGAGGCGGCGCGCGCCTTGACCGGCGGCGCGGTCCCCGTCGAGCTCTTCGTTATCGGCTTCGCCACCACTAGTGGAGCGAACACCCAGCTCAGCGCGATCGCGGCAGCGGCCGAGCCAACCACCGGCCCGGGCAACTTCTACGAGGCCTCGTCCGTCGACCAGCTCCTGGAGCGCCTCTACACCGTCACGGCCACCTGCACGGCCCAGCTCGACTCAGCCGTGGCCGCGTCAGATCTGCGGGTGAGCTTCGACGGAACCGAGCTCGAGCTGTGTACCGAAGACCGCTGCGAGGAGGGGTTCACCTATGACGAGGACCACGCCACGGTCACCCTCGAGGGACGTGACTGCCTCGCCCTGCAAGACGGACAGTGCCACGAGCTCGACTTGCGTGATGAGTGATGCGAATGCGTGTTGACCCTGGCGGCCCACGATCGCATCGCGGGCCGCCACATCGCGTCTACGGAGTGGCCCGCGCGGTGTTAGGCTCGCCTCGAAGAAGAGGTCCCCTTGCGCCTAATCGCCACACTCGCTCTACTCCAGTCGACCACCGCCTTCGCAGGCGAGTGTCCGGAGCCGATCTCGTCCTCGGCGTGGAATGACCGGGTGACCAGCACCGAGGCGCTGTACTCGGCGTTCGAGTTCGACCAGTTCCGGACGTCCGTGCAAGAACTCGCCCTCGATCTCCCCTGCCTCGGCGAAGCCCTCGCGCCATCGCAAGCTGCCCGCTACCACCGTGTGGTCGGCATCGATCTCTTCATTCGACGCCGCACCGAACCTGCCGCGCAGAGCTTCGCCGCGGCCCGCTCGGCCGAGCCCGACTTCAACTTCTCGACCGAGCTGATTCCGGAAGAGCACGCCATTCGCGATCTTTACGCCTCTGCCCCATCCTCGGGAGGTGCCGTGGACGCGCTCGCCGCCCCGCTGTCCGGCGTCATCCGCATCGATGGCTCCGAGACCCTCGAGCGCCCACGCTCGACGCCGACCATCTTCCAGTACATCGACGCGGACGGCGCGACGCAGACCACGAGCTACCTCGTGCCGACCGCGATCACGCCGAGCTACCCCGTCGCTCCCGCCGCCACCGACGCTGTCACGTCGAGCACGCCAGGCCCCGCGGCTGTCGGCACCACCGGCGATGAGGTGCTGCTCAAGAAGAAGAAGCCCACGCTTCTGATTGCGGGAAGCGCCATGCTGCTCGCGGGAACCGCCTCCGCCGCAGGGGCCCTCGCCCAGAACGGCGTCATGAAGGGCGCCCAGGTCGGCGAAGTCGAGAAGGTCGACAAGGCCTTCGCGAGGCAGCAAGTGTTTGGCTACTCGGCCTACGGACTGTGGGGACTCGGTGCGCTCACGGCAGGCGCACACTTCGTCTTCTAGTCGCAGCCTTCGTCGACGGTTCCGTCGCAGTTGTTGTCTGCGCCGTCGCAGAGCTCGACCGTCATCTGCGGCGACGCCCAGTAGTTCCCGTCGTTGCAGTCGCCATCGGTGACCGAAAAGCCATCCCCGTCGACGTCGAGCACGCCCTCATCCACTCGACCGTCGCAGTCGTCGTCGTCGCCGTTCACGACCTCATCGGCCCCGCGGTGCACGTCGATGTTGTCATCGTCGCAGTCGCCGTGACGCTCGGTGTCGCCATCGCCATCATCGTCCACGAAGTCCGAGCCCTCGTCAATGGTGCCATCACAGTCGTCGTCGACACCGCGGCTGTTCTCGGCGCACCCGGGGCAGATGGTGACGTCGTTGTCGTTGCAGTCGCCGTTGAGCTCACTCGTTCCGTCGCCGTCGTCGTCGTAGCCGTCGAAGCCCTCGTCGACTTTGTTGTCGCAGTCGTTGTCCTTGCCATCCGCGAGCTCATTGGCTCCCGGGAACACCGACGGGTCGTCGAGACAGTCACCCGCAGCCTCAGTGAATCCGTCGCCGTCGGGGTCGGAGGGTGAGGTACCGCCTTCGTCGATGGTGCCGTCGCAATTGTCGTCGATGCCGTTGTCTGGGGTCTCCGGGTGGCTGGGGTGCGCCACATCGCCGTCAAAGCTGGCGTCGAGGCCATCGGTGCAGTCACCGGGAGTGGCCGTGCCGTGACACTGCAGAGTGCCCGCGCCGTAGTCGAAGCCCTCGCAGTAGCTGTCACCGTCGTCATCGGAGCCCGCCGTTCCCTCATCGACGCGCGTGTCGCAGTCTTGGTCTTCGTGGTCGGCCACTTCCCTGACGTGGGGGCCGACCTGGTCGTCGCCGTCGTCGCAGTCTCCAAAGCAGTCGGCAAGCCCGTCATCATCGAAGTCGTACTTGTTGACCTCGCCGTTGCCGCAGTCGTTGGCGTAGATCGGCATCTGTGTCTGGCTATTGCCGTCGATCGCGAAGTCGACGTAGCTGGCGACTGGGCTGAGGTCGGTCACGTCGATCTGGATGGTGACGGTCGAAGACTGCCCCGCAGGCACATAGTAGGAGCCCTCCCAGGTCGTGAGCACGCCGCTGCCCGTCGTCACCCTGACATCCGTGTCGACGAGGCTCTCGTTCTCGATGCGCACAGTCGCCGTCTGGGACTGGTTCGGGTCCACCGGGCCAAAGTCGTGTCCACCGCGCGACAAGCGAATCTTCGGAGCCTCGACGCGGGAGCTCACGTACGCGCTCGCCGAGCCGCCCGCGGTCTGAAGCACCACGCGGGTGAGGTTTGGACCCGCCGGTGCAGAGAGACTGGTGTTCACATCGATCGGGAGCGGGTTGCCTGGCGAGACCTCGTAGTCCTGGTAGTCGCCGAGAATGCGAAACCCGTCGCCAAGCTGGCCCTCGAGCACCACTCCCGTCACAGTGACATCGCAGCTGGCCTGAAACACCAACGTGGCGTACCGGTCGGCATCCGACGTCAACGTCCCGAGATCGACCCACTCCTGCTCGACACTCAGACAGTCATTGCTTCCGCCGTTCGCGACCGCGCGTGCAGAGTCGCGGAGATCCGGACGGATCAAGCACCCCGAGAGCACGAGACAGGTCATCCAGAAGGAGGCCGGTCTCAGCGACACACGAGCCCCGAGCTGTAGCAGGTGACGGTGCGGGTCTCACCGGCGGAGACGGTGACCTTGCCCGCGGTCATGGCAGCGCCGTCACCGAAGAAGGCCTGCACCGTGTAGGTACCCGGCGCGAGCTCTCCGGCCTTGTGGCGCCCCCCACTGGAGTCGATGAACAGGGCGCCGTCTGCGTCACCAGCGAGGGTGACCAGGGCCTTGCTCATGTCTCGGGTCGATGCGGGCAGCGGCGGCGGTGCGTTGGGGGCCGGATCGATCACCGCCAAGTTTGGAGCGGGCGCCACCACTGGCGCGGGCGGAGCCGGCGCGGTGACGGTGACCACCTTCGGCTTGGGTGTGGGTCTCGGCGAAGGCGTCGGACGCGGAGTGGGCTTCGCCGCAGGCTCCGCCGCGGGCTTCGCCGCGGGCTTCGCCGCGACCGCTTCGACGGGCTCTGGCTCTGGCTCGACAGGCGCTTCTTCCGGGGTGAGCGCGTCGGCCGGCGTCGCTTCTACAGGTGCGTCAAGCGCTGGCTCGCGGACCTCTGCAGGCTCGACCTCGGTCGACCCGCCCGCCATCATGCCGCCGCCGATGGCACCGATGCCGACAAGAGCCACACCCGCAACCACGGCGAAGCTCAAGGCCACGCCAGCGGCCAGGCCCATCCACATCGAGCTTCGGCCCGGGGGAGGACTCTGGCTTGGCGCCGGAGTGACCAGCGACCCACCACCCGCGGGTGCAAGCGAGGCTCCATGGTCGTTCACGGCGCTCTGAAACTGGGAAGGCGGCTCCACGGCGGCCTGCGACCCGCCTGAGAGCGCCATCGACTCGCCCCCCATCCACGTCTCGTGTGACTGCGGCGCCTGCGCAATGGCCGGCTCATCAGGGTCTGCCGAGCCGAGGGCCGCTGCCTGATGCAGCAGCGTCCCCGTCCACGGGCCACCCGCAGCAGGGGCCTCGCCACCGCCGTCGAGCTCGGCAATCAGTGACGTACAGCTATCGAGGCGCTGATCGCGATCGGTCTCGAGGGCTCGCGCCACGGCCGAGGCTAGCCGCTCGGGAAGCTCCGGAATCTTGTCGAGAAGCGGGGTGTACTGCGAGCCAAGCACCCGATTGAAGATGCTGGGAAGGTCCGGCCCGTCGAAGGCCTGCTCTCGCGTCAGCAGCTCATAGAGAATGGCGCCGAGGCTGAAGATGTCGGCCCGCTGGTCCACATTCTTCGAGTCGCGGATCTGCTCGGGCGACATGTAGGCCGGCGTGCCCATCGTCATGCCCGAGCGCGTGCGGCCCAGCCCACCATCACTCTCGAGCACCTTGGCCAGGCCAAAGTCCGTCACCTTGGGAATCAACTTCCCTCGACGAATCTCGATCAGCACATTGGCCGGCTTGAGATCACGATGAATCAGACCGTGCTCATGGGCGTAGTCCACGCCCGCCACAATCCCGCGAAATACAGCCTCGGCCTGCTCGACCGACAGCGGCGTCTCGCGAAGCAGATCCTCGAGCGAGGGCCCAGAGATGTACTCCATGACTAGGCCGGGCGCGCCCTGCACCGTCACCACATCGGTCACCGACACAATGTTGGGGTGACGAAGCGACGCCTGCACTCGCCCCTCCTGCAACAGGCGCTCGCGTACCGAGGACGAGGTCATCGTCAGCACTTTCAGCGCGTGCTGTGTGCCGAGCTGGTTGTGGCGCACCTTGTACACCACGGCCATGCCGCCCTGGCCCAGTAGGCCTTCGACGGTGTAGCGCTCCACGACAGTGCCAGGATTGAGGTCCATCGACGCGAGTTTAGCCCGACGAACAGCCGATGCATGCGCGGGCCGGCAGCTGTGCGACAATGGAGGCCGCGGAGACAGTAATGGCCCGGATCGACCTCAACGCAAAGACCGTTCTGATCACGGGAGCCGCCGGGGGCATCGGGAGCGCACTTGCACGAGCCTTTGCCGCTCGTGGGGCCCATCTTGCGCTCGCGGACCGCGACGAGGACGGTCTGACCAAGCTCGCAGACGCCCTCGATGCCGAAGTGAGCACCCACGTCATCGACCTCACCGAGCGCGACGCCATCGGCCCCCTCATCGACGACGCACTCGCACACCACGGCCGTCTCGACGTGGTGGTCTGCAATGCCGGTTGGACAGTCCACGGCCCGTTCTCGGAGATGACCCTCGACCAGATCGATGGCGTGCTGGAGGTCGACCTTCGGAGCGTGCTGCACCTGGTTCATCACGCGCTCCCGCACTTCGAAACCGGCAGCCACATCGTTCTGGTCAGCAGTATGGCGGGCTTTCGCGCCTTTCCGTATCAGACGACGTACAGCGCCGCGAAGCACGGAGTGGCTGGCTACGGAGACGCGCTACGGCTCGAGCTCGCGAGCAAAGACATCGGCGTCACCACGCTCATGCCAGGCGCCATCGCGACGGCCTTTCTCTCGAACGGAGGCTCCCTCGACTCTGAGAGCACGGACCAGATGGCCACGTTGATGCAGCGCTGGGGCACCCCTCCCGAAGCCGTGGCGGCCGCCGCGCTGCGAGGCATCGACCGCAACCGCGGACGCATGCGCGTCGGATGGGATGCCCACATGACCGCGCTGACCGGATGGCTCATGCCTCCCCTACTCCCAGCCGTTCTCGCCTGGGCGACCCGCCGGCAGCTGCTGGGTCGCTCATGATTCCCGCACTCGAGCCCGGTCAGATCGGGCCCCTCACCCTTCGAAACCGGGTCATCAAGACGGCGACCTTCGAGGGCATGACGCCGACCGGCCGAGTGACCGACGCATTGATCGAGCACCACGCCGCGATGGCCCGAAACGGGGTCGCGCTCACCACGGTGGCCTACGGGGCCGTCGAAGACGCCGGCCGCACCTTCACCAAGCAGCTGCTCGTCGACGAAGCCTCAGTCGAGGGCCTGCGAAAGCTCGCAGACGCCGTGCATGCCGAGGGCGGTGCCGCCTGCCTCCAGCTGGCGCACTGCGGAGGTTTCACCAAGCACAGCGCCGATCCACGCGGGCCGTCTGGAGGATGGAACGCCTATGGCACCGCGAGCGGGCGTCCGATCATCCGCGCCATGACCGAGGCCCACATGGACCGCGTGACGGCCGCCTTCGCGCGCGCCGCTAGCATCGCCGCCGAGGCCGGATTCGATGCCGTCGAAGTGCACGTGGGCCACGGCTACCTGCTCTCCCAGTTTCTCTCACCGGCCATGAACACCCGCACCGACGCCTATGGCGGCTCGCTCGAGAACCGACTGCGCTTCCCACTTCGGTGCACCCAAGCGGTGGTGGATCAGGTGGGGGACCGCCTCGCCGTCCTCGCCAAGATGAACCTCGAAGATGGCATTGTCGGCGGTCTGAGCAGCGACGAGGCGCCGCAGATCGCGCGAGCCCTCGAACAGGCGGGCGTGCATGCCCTCATCACCAGCGGCGGACTGGTTCAGCGCTCCGCCTTCTTCCTGATGCGCGGCACCGTGCCCCTCGCCGAGATGGCTGCAGCCGAAGAGGGTTGGCTCCAGTTCTTTGCTCTGCGCGTGTTCGGGAGCTTCTTGGTCAAGCCCTTTTCGTGGACGCCCGGTTTCTTCATCGCGCCGGGCCAACCGGTCGTGGATGCCGTGCAGATCCCCGTGGTTGCGCTCGGAGGACTCGACTCGGCCGACACGCTGAACAAGGCGTTTGACGCCGGCTATCGGTTCACGGCCATGGGTCGCACACTACTCGCCGACCCCGACTTCATCGCCCGCCTTACTCGGGGCGAGAAGCCGGTGAGCCGCTGTAACCACTGCAACCTGTGCGTCGCCCAGATGGACAGCGGTGTGCGCTGCGCACTGCCGTAGAAAACCAGAGCCGAGGTTCTCCGCTACAATTGGGGGGTGCGCTCCTCACTCACCATCGCCGTGCTCGCCCTGGCCTGTACCGCCGCCGAGCCTACGCCCGAGGCTGGGCCGACCCTGTTCTTCGAGGACGTGACCGAGGCCGCCGGCATCAACTTCACGCACGCCGCCCCGGTCGGCGCCCTGCCATACGGAACGGGAGCAGCCTGGCTCGACTGCGACGACGACGGCGACCAGGACTTGTGGCTGACGCAGCGCCAAGGCCCTTCTGCACTCTACGAAAACAACGGCGGCGTGTTCACCAACATCGCGGCGTCCGCGGGCATCGCCGATGAGGACGCCGACCGAGCGGGCGTCTCAGTCGCCGACTACGACAACGACGGCGTGCTGGACGCCTTTGTCGCCCGCAACGGACAGAGCATTCTGTACCGCGGCCTCGGCGGATGCCTCTTTGAGGAAGTCGTCGATGCAGGGGTGGCAGGAGACGGCGCGACCCAGTCCGGCTCGTGGGGTGACTTCGATGGAGACGGATGGCTGGACCTCGCCACCGTCGATCACACCTCGGTCGAGCTGCCCGCACCCGAAGCCGAGCCGGCCCGTCAGCTCCGCCTATTCGTCAACAACCAGGACGGAAGCTTCACCGCAAGCGACGCCCTGCCCACCGAGTCCCCTCCAGGGAGTGGCTTCGCGGCCACGTGGATCGATGTCGACGACGACGGCGACCAAGATCTTTACACCGTAAACGACGCCTTTCCCGGCCTACCAGGCAATCGTTACTACGAGAACGACGACGGCGTATTCACCGAGCGCTCCGCCGCCGTCGGCCTCGACGTCGAGCAGAGTGGCATGGGCTTGGCTGTCGGCGATGTCGACAACGATGGGCGCATGGACCTGGCGGTCTCGAACATCGGTCGCCTTGCCCTGCGCATGCAGCAGAGCTCTGGCGAGTTCCTCGAACAGGCCGCCGACCTAGGCGCAGGTCGCGATCGCTACGAAGACGACAGCTTCACCACCTGGGGCATTGCCTTCGCCGACTTCGACAACGACGGCTGGCAAGACCTGTTCGCCGCGGGCGGCGGACTCACCGGCTATTCGCGCTACGACCTGCAGCACAACGGCATCTGGCACAACACCGGCGGCCGCTTCGAAGAGTCGATCGAGGGCAGCGGCGGCGAGATGGAGGACGGCTCTGGACGCAGCCTCGCCATTGCCGATGCAAACCAGGACGGCAGCCTCGACGTCTGGATTACGAACTACGCCGGTCAGGGCCGCCTGCTCCAGAGCCGCCCTACCGACGCGCACTGGCTCGCGATCGAGCTCGAAGGGGTGCAGTCCAACCGCAGCGGCATCGGCGCCAAGCTCACCCTCACCACCGACGATGGCGCCCAGACGCGATGGGTCCACAGCGGCTCAAGCCTGGGCTCGTCCCACGACATCGCCGCCCACTTCGGCATGGCCGATCAGACAAGCGGTGAGCTCGAGATCTTCTGGCCCAGCGGGGTCACTCAGACGCTGAGCGTGGACGCCGACCAGCGCCTACACATCGTCGAAGCCGCAGATCGCTAGCTCGCATCGCCGCACATCCAGGCCGCTCTGAGGCGCTCTGCGTGCCCATGAAGCTCGGCCGCGAGCTCCGTCCGTCCAACCTGATCGCAGGAATGAGCCGCGTGCCGGCAGTGCCAGGCCATGTCCGCCAGATGGTGGCCACCGATGGCCTCGCCCTCGAGCACCAAGGCCAGCAGCTCACGTACCTTCGACTCCTCGGCCGTCGAGGCCACCAGCAACAAGCGCGTGCTCTGGGCTGTCTCGTCGTCGCCGGGAGAGCGCATCATCGCCAGCTCGTACTCGCGCCTTGCGAGCTCACGATGCCCGCGGGCCCAGGCGAGACCGGCCAGGGTCAGGGCATATGCGCGACGCCGGTTTGAAGGGGCTGCGGAGACACTACGGAGCGCGAGTGGCCACGCCGCCTCGAGGTCTCCGGCCCACCGGTACGCGTTGCAGGCGAGGTAGGCGCAGACGCGCGCGTCGATCGCATGTCCGGCCCTTCCGAAGCTCTCGTAGGCTCTGGCGTAGCCCTCTGCACCGGCGAGAGCGTCCCGATCGAGCAGGGCCAGACTCGCCCTTCCCCGAGCTGCCATCGCGGCCCCGAGAGCCGTTCCGCATCGCGCCCAGGCGGCACAAGACTCGCGCAACACACCCAATGCTTCGGTGCCACGCCCCAAGAATCGCAGGGCAAACGACAGGTTCCACAGCGCCTTGGCCTCGAGTTCGCCGTCTCCTAGCTCTCGAGCCAAGTCCAGGGCCTGCAAGTTGAGCGCCTCGGACTCGGCGTACGCATCGAGCATGCCGCGCGCGCGAGCCAGCAGAATGAGCAGACGCACGCGAACCGATCCCTGCGAGCGATCGAGCACCCCCCGCACCACGCGCTGAACATCCTCCCGGCGCGCCAGCGCCTCGTAGACCTCAGCAGAGACCAAGGCCCCGTCCACCCGGCGAGGGTCGTCGGCGCCCAGTTCGAGCTCCTCGACGCAACGCTCCCACTGCTCGGCGGCGGCGAGCGCTAGCTGGACATCTCCGCGCAGCAGGCAGTGGCTTGCCTCGCTCAGGAGATCCGCCAGGGCACGCTCTGGCAAACCCGCAAGCAGCAGGTGCTGAGCGCGCCGACCGGGCTCGTCAGCTGGCACGACCGCCGCAATCGCCGCGTGGTGTCCCTCGAGTCGCCCACCTCGTCGAGCCGTCGACAGCAAGCGCTCGCGGGCCTCGGGCGCAAACCGCCACAGGCCGTCATCTTCCATGGAGCCAAGTCCCGCGGTAGCGGCTCGCAGCGGCAGCTCTGGGTCGGTGTAGTGCGCGACGCGCCAGAACTCCTCTGTGGCCACGACGAGTCCCAGGACGGCTCCTCGCTCAAGTGCAGCGAGGTCCGCGGGAGCCTGAACCGCAGACTGAACCCGCTCCTCCCACAACTCGGCCTGGTCCCGCGGCAGACCGAGTTCTACCGACTCGAGACGCGTGAGTCCAGAGGGCCCTTGAACGAGGGCCGAGACCTTGATCATGTTGGCGACGACCGCCAGTGCGTACCCCGGCAACCCGCCCGTGTGGTGGGCGACTTGTGAGGCCAGTACGGGATCGAGCCGCGCCGCACGCTCGAGAAGTACGCGGACCGTGTCGACCGGAAGCCGTCCAAGACTCACTTCCACATCGACCGCAGTCGAGGCGCGAACGAACATCGCGAGGACCGGTCCCTTGAGCGTCTCCCAGATCGGGGCCAGGCGCTCTGCCGCACGGGCGTCCTCGATCGCGACCACCACCGGCCCACGAATCGCCTCGCTCTGAATCAGCTGCCGCCAGGCCTCCACCGCATCGACGGTCCGTTCTACAGCCGAGATGCAGGTCGCCGCAATCGGGTCGTCCCACGCAAGGCCAAGCCACCGACAGATCCGAGCATGCGCGTCGTCCGCGTCGCCGGCGATCCCAGCACCGGCAATCAGCGCCATGCGCAGCGGGTCTTCATGAGGCTGTCCGGAGGCCACGCGCAGAACCCGACACGCGCCCTCCTCGTGAACCCGCTCGACAAGCCAACGACCGAGCGCCAGCGCCCCCACGCCCCGATGTCCCCGGATGCCGACGCGCACGACCGTGGCGCCCTCGACGGCCTTGAGCAGCGCCTCCCAGAGAACATCCTGCTCGACCTCACGTCCGGCGATCGGTGCCCGCGCCGCACCCCAGAACGCCGTGCCCGGAGGCGGCACGGGCGGAAGCGGCTCCCGGCGCCGTCCAGTGGCGGGAAGCCGCAGCTGCGGAACTGCCAGCGCCTCCATGACGTCCGCCACTTCGGCCGCTGGTGCCGCGTCGAGCTCGTCGAGGAACAAGGTGGCCTCTGCGGATGCCTCGAACGCAGATGCGGTGGCATCGACCAACGGTCCAAGATCGGCCAAGGCCGCCCGGGCGTGTGCCGCCGTCGGAAACCGCTCCGCGGGGTCCTTCGCCAACGCCCGAAGTAGCCAGGCCTCGAGGCGCTTTGGCGCCGCGATCCGCGGCGCGATCTCGGGACGGGCCGACAGATGCGCAAGACGCTGCCCCGAGCTGTCCCCCGAGAATGGCGCGGCGCCGCGCACCAGCGCCGCGACAAGACATCCGAGCGCGTAGATGTCGGTCGGGGGCCCAAAGAGCGCGCTATCCGCCCGCCACTGCTCCGGAGCCATGTACGCCGGCGTGCCTTGAAGGCGTCGCTCGGCAGGCAAGCCAAAAGTGGCGAGCCCAAAGTCGGCGAGTTTCACCTGAAAGCCCGTCGCGACCCGATGCACCAGCACGTTGTCGGGCTTGAGATCGAGGTGGAGCACGCCGCGTGCATGGGCATGGGCGAGCGCCCCGAGAATCGCCTCGACGATCTGCTTCACCTCGTGCCACGGAAGGACGCCGCAGAAAGGTGTGAGCGGCCCGCCAGCCGCGCGCTCCATCGCCAGCCACGGAAGCCCCTCTCCCACCGACCACGGACCGGAGAGGGCGGTCCCCGCGTCGATCAAGCGCACAATCCCCGGGTGCGCCAGACGCGCAATCACCCTGGCCTCGCGATGCAGAGACGTCGGGTCGAGGGGGTCGCGCAAGATCTTGATCGCCGCGGTGCGCGTTCCGGACGCGTGCGATGCGGAATGGACCACACCGGCGCCACCTGCACCAAGACGATGGCCCAGCTGCCAGGCGCCGACCGCCTGCCCGCCACCTTCCATTGCGCGAGCTGCCGCCAGCGCACGCCACCAGCCGCGCTCAGCGAGCCTCTCGACTCCCTGCCCACGGCGCAGCTGCTCTAGCGCCTGCGCTTGGCTGGTGACCATGCGTCAGCCTACGCCTCGCGAAGCGCGAGCGCACGCCACCGCGGCTACATCCAGTTGATGATCGCGCGGAAGTCCCGGCTGGCGCTATCGACGCCCACGCCGCGAATACCAGAGCCGCCGTTCCACGCGCCCGAGACCTGCCCAGGCTGGACGGTGAGCGGCGCCGATGGCGCGCCGGGGCCACCCTCGGCAAACAGCGTCACCGACGTGCTTCCTTCATTCGACACCACGGCCACGGTCTCGCCGTAGCAGGCGTCTGCGCTGAGATCGCAGGAGATGCGGCCCTCGAAGTCCGAGCAGAGGCCGGAGTCCATCGAGATCACCGTCGTACCCGTGCACTCGGTCACCGAGACCAGAACCTGCGGCCCGTGCGTCTCGACGCCATCGGCGGCCCGGCTGTGCATCTCGACCACGAACTGGGTCGGAGCCGAAAGCGGAAGCTCGGGAGTGCCGCTGACCGTCAGCGTCGTTCCAGAGCCAGTCACCGACGGGCTGCCCGCCACGAAGTCAACGTCGCTGACCGTGAGCCAGGCCGACGTGAGTCCGCCCGGGTCATCGGCAAAGCCCTGGAAGGACAGATCCTCGCGGGGACTCCAATCGATCGAGAGCGCCGACTGACCGCTGGCGAGCGTCGTCTGCGAACCGGCGAGCGTGACCTCGATCGAGTTGACGGGAGGCGTCGTATCGACGGGATCTTCGGAGTTGCCATTGCAGTCCGAGCCCATGAGAACAACGAGAAAAGGAACAAAACCGAGAGCGCGCATGAGGAATACACCCTTTGAAAATAGAGTGCGCTCCTAGCCTGCCCGCTGACAGCTGTCGACGAGTGTCACCGCCGCGTTGCAGCTACTTCTTCTGTTCCTGCTTCCACTTGGCGATGTCGACGCTCGCGACGAAGCCACTCTTCAGGCCCGAACGAAGCACGCCCTTCATCTGGCTGCCCATGCGCGCGATGAAGCCCGCGTCGTCGCCAAACTCGAGCTTCGAGATGAAGGTGATCCGCGTCTTGTGCGTGTCACCGTTGTTGACGATGAACATGCCGTAGATGTTCTCGAGGCGGAGGATCGACGAGAAGGCCCAGCGCAGGGACAGCCCCTCTTCGATCTCGACCCGCTTCATCTCATACTCGGCCCAGGTCTCTGCGGAGACCATGTCCGGCGTGAGCTTCTCGAACCACATCACCGTCTTGTTCTCGTCGGTGCGGCGGTACATGCGCTGGGTAAAGGTCGCGTAGAACAGCGTGAGGTCGAGCATCAGGTAGCAGTCGGTGTACTCGGCGCCGATGGTGCTGTCGTAGCCACGCCCGAGGTACTTCGCGGCCTTGGTGCCGTCGGTGCGCTCGGGCAGCTTGTCCTGATGGTTGAACACGATCTCGGCGACCACATCGCGGTCGAAGTCCATGCCGCCCTGACCAGTGATCATCGGCACGTAGCCGGTGTCGGTCGGCTTGAGCCGGATCTCGTCATACTCGTGACCCGAGTAGGACTTGGCGTCGGCATCACTCCAGAAAGTGGCCTCGGTGAGGGCCGCCTGGAGCACCTTCTCGGCCTCTTTGTTGTAGCTCTGAATGCGGACGGTCGAGCCGAATACGCTGGAGCTCGCTTCTTCGGTCGCGGCGGGTGCGGGCGCTGCCGGAACGTCCTCGGCGATGGCTGTTGGAGCCACCGCGAGGCATGCGAAGAGAGCGAATGTCGAGGCGATGCGCCAGCTGCTTAGGTGTGCGGTCACAGACCCTCCGGGGTCATCTTAGCGGCACGGAGACGGCTTCGGTTGAGGCAGTTCGTCAAGCTGTGTGCGGAACGACGGGATGCGCCGGTCAGAACCCGAACCCCGCCGCTCATCTTCCCGCAAGGATCTGCCCAGCCCCGATTCGCGCGAGACTCGCGATCGTGATCTGGGGGTTCACGCCCGGGGCCTCGGGGAAAGCACTGCCATCGAGCACCCAGAGATTCTTCTGGCCGACCACCCGCCCATCTGCATCGGTGGTGGTTCCGCGACAGGCCCCACCAAAGGGGTGCGCGGCGTACTGGTAGAAGCCGCCCGCGATCATCGGCAAGTCGTCGCTCGGAGGCTTGGTGACCCAGCGCTCGGTGCCGTGTGCAAGGAGCACCCGCTTTGCCCCAGCGGCCAGGTAGAGCTCGGTCATGCGCTGGTAGAAGTGCCGCAGCCTGTCGGTGTCTTCAGGAATCGTCGGGTAGTCGATGACGGGCCGATTGCCCGGGCCGAGCCGAATCGAGCCCCGTGCCTTGCTTCGAACGAGCGACAGCGCCCCAGCGAGATGGCGATACCGCGCCAAGATCTCTTCCGTGGCATCGCCCTCGGCCATCGGCTGCACACTGAACGCAACCGGCTGAACTGCAATGCCCTCTACGACGTACCCAGGACCGGTCCGGCCATAGACATCGGCAAACTCGAGCACCCCGTACGACATCGGAATGCCGTTGTACGGGTCGAGCACCTCGTCGAAGTCGCCCCAAGCCACCGTCGAGAGATGCAACTGCACGCCGGAGCCGGCCTCGATGCCGCTGGCCAAGAGAAGCCGAGGTGTCTGCACCACCCCCGCACAGACCACGACGATGTCGGCCTTGAGATCGCCCTGGGTGTCCGTGTGCACCGTCCACCCATCCCCGTCGGGGGAGAGGGACAAGGCGCGCGTCTCGGCCAACAGCTGCGCTCCGGCAGCCAGTGCCTTCGGTACGAATGACAAGTTCATCGACTGCTTGGCGTTGTACGAACAGCCAATGTGCCGGTAGCCGCACTGCACACAGCCGACGCTGTTGTGGTGCAACCGCTCGCCATGCCACCCGAGCCGAGCGGCACCAAGGCCGAGCTTGTAGTTGGCCGCGTTGATCATCGTCCGCGGAATCTCGGAGACCTGCATGACCTCTTCGACGACCGCCACCTCGGTCATCAGTGCGTCCCAGTCGAGCTTCACGCCGTAGGCGGACCAGCGGTCGACCAGCTCCGGAGGAGGGCGAAAGCAGATCGCGTCATTGATGAGCGTCGATCCGCCAACCGCGCGCCCCTGCAGAATCGAGACAGAGCCATCCTCGGTCCCCTGCGCCCCGGCGACCGCGTAGATCTTGGGCACCATCTCGCGCTCACTCTGGTTGAGGTCGCGGGCGAGTAGATGCTTGCCGGCCTCGACAATGGCGACGCCGTCTCCCCACTGCTCAGCGAGACGATGCGCGGCCGGCGCACCGCCCGCACCCGAGCCAATCACGATGGCCTTGAAGCGACTCATGGCACCGCCTCGTCCCACACCACGGCCACAGTCTGGCCAGGAGGCCGCCCGGTCGAGATGCAAGGCCCGGGGTGACCCATGAGGTCCTTACTCCCGGCCTCGACCGCGGTGAACGACGAGACCGTCGCCGCATGCAACGACCCCCAGATGGTGCGGTGAACCGCTAGGGAACTCGTCTTCCAACCGGTGAGAAAGGCAACCTGCTTGTCTCTGGACATCCGACTGAAGCCGGTCAGGCCTAGGGTCCACTCCTCGAGCAAGAGAATGCCGAGCTTGAGGTCCCGACGCCGATCGGGGGCCAGATCACCGAGCATGCCGTCGACATGGCCTGCGGGGTCCCATCGGCCCTCGAGATAGGCGGCCTCGGCCGAGTCTCCGAGCATCGCGAGCGCCACCGCCACCACGATGGCCTCATGCCGCGTGGACATGTACTGGAGGCGTTCGGCGGGTAACGGCACACGGGGTTCCTGAGCTCCCCAGAGTGCTCGCGCCCCCACCTTCATCGCTGCCAGGCCGCCCAGGCCGGCGATACCAGCCAGAAGAAAGTCCCGTCGCCGCAGTCTGCTCGGTGGTTCAGCCATGCGGGCATGCTACTGGACGCGCCTCGTTTCGCCTATGCTGGAAGCAAAGAGCACCCCGCGATGTTTGTCGAGATACAGATCGCGCGACTGCAGCGGTCACTGCCGCCCGGAGACGCCATGAAGCCCACGACCCGATTCGCGATTCTCGCAAGCCTTGGCCTCGGGACCCTCGCCACCGTGGCCCTTGCGGGTTCCGCCACGGACGGCACGGTCAAGCCGCGCGTCGTGACCAAGATGCACACGCAGTTCGCCATCGCCACCGAGGCGCGCGATGCCGTCATCCACGGCGACCTGACCGCTGCCCAGGCAGCGGGAGCTGAGCTCGAAAACTTCAGCATCAAGAACTCGCTTCCCGACCAGTGGCGGCCGATGCTCGCCGAGACCAAGGCCGCAGCGGCGGCCCTGTCGACGGCCCCTGACCTGCAGACCGCCAGCGGCCTGATCGGCGACCTCGCGCTGTCGTGCGCTGGCTGCCACGCCGTGACCGGCGGCGGCCCCAACCTTCAAGAGGTGCCGCTTCAAGAGTGGAGCCAGGCCGCGAAGATGCCCCTGCACAAGTGGTCAGCCGACTGGATGTGGCTCGGCCTGATCAGTGGCGAAGAAGAAGCGTGGAAGCGCGGCGGCTTCGAGCTGGTCAACGCCGATCTCAAGCCCCGCTTCGAGGACGACACCCCGGGCGAGGGCTTCACCCAGCTCGAGCAGCTCGTCACCGTGGTCGGCGCGATGACCAACGAACAGTCCGTGGAGCCCGCCGAGCGCGCCGAGCTGTACGGCCAGTTCATCGGCCTCTGCTCCCAGTGCCACACGAAGATGCAAGAAGCCGGACGCAAGGCCGCGCCGCCTCAGTAGATGGCGCTCGGAATTGCCTTCGAGGGCTGTGCGGTACGCGCGACCTTTCAGATCGGTGCGCTCACCTGGTTCCTCGACCGGGGCGTGGGCTTCGGCGCCACCGGCGGTTCGAGCTCCGGTTCGATCGTGGCGGCAAGTCTCGCCGTCGACCGTGTCGAGACCCTCGAAGCCATGTGGCTCGAGCTTGCGGACACCCCGGTGTTTCGGCCGCGACGAGTCCTGCGTGGGCGCTGGCCCTACGCGATGAGCCACATCCTCGGCGATGCGCTGAGCAACGGCTTCGGCGCGCGCCGCATGTGCGATGCGCAGATGCCCCTGGTGATCACGCTGTCGCAACTTCGCAGGCGCGGCGTGACGAGTCGACTGCTCACGCACTTCGACACCATCCCCATCGCTCGCGCGGTCCGAGCCTCGTGCTTCATCCCGGGTCCGTACTCGCGCATGGTGCCCATCGGCAGGCGGCTCACCTTCGACGGTGCCTGGAAGGTGCGAACTCCGGTACAGGCCGTCGGTGACCTCGGCGCGGACCGCGTAATTGCCGTCGTATCGAACCCCGAGGGCCGGCTGCGGCGGGGCGGGCTGCGCAGCCAAGGTCCCCTCGCGAGACCCACGGTCGATCACCGCATCCTCGCACCGCTGCGGCCCCTTCCGCTCGCGGGATTCGACTTCGACCGCCCACGCGTCATCGAGGCCATGGCCATCGGCCGGGACAGCGCGGCTGCCTTCGCCCGAGCCCACGAGTCCTGGCTCTAGGCGCGTGCTGTGACTCAGGTCACAAATCCAACGAAAGCCCATCCGCATCGCCATCACGCGGAGTACGGACGACTTGCCACCCCGGCACCTGCCGGACCCGGAGGACTCTATGCTCGCTCTCTCTGTTCTACTCGCTACCCTCACGCCCACCGCCCACGCCGGTGAGGTCACCATCACCAAGAAGGGCGTGCTTCCCGCCATTGCCTTCGTCGACGGCGAGTCCGTCGGCAAGGTGAAGAAGAAGACCCCGGCGGTCGCCCAGGTGGCTGACGGCCCACACGAAGTGGCGATTGCCCAGGACCCCGACGGCACCTACTTGCGCTGCGTCACCGAGGTCCAGGCTGGCGCCAGCTTCGAGGCGCGTGACGGCGGCTGCAGCGACCAAGCGTGGACCTTCAAGGACGACCACAGCGTACTGCGCGGCTCGCTGGTTCGGGTGCACGGCGCCGAGACCAACGGAAGGTGGCTCGCAGTCGACGGTGCACAGCGGGCCTGGGTCATGGGCCCACAGGGTGTGACGCTCAACCTCACGCCCGGCACGCACATCGTCGTGGTCAGTGACAGCGCGGACCAGAGCAGCATCGTGTGCCAGGGCCAGATCGCCGTCGCCGCGGGTGAGACCGCTCCGCTCGTGGTCACCGCGACCGGCTGCGTCGGCTTCAAGGACCAGATGAACGTGAACATCACGGTCAACTAGTCCGAGCCGCCTAGAGCTTGCGCAAGTAGCGAATCGCCTTGATCGGCTCGACTGCGGCCGCGCCAAGCACGCCGCCCATCATCGCTCCGACCACCCCCACGCCCGAGACCTCGCTTCCAGAGAAGTACAGGCCCTTGATCGGCGACCTCGGTCGCAGCCAGGGGTTCTGGAAGCGCTCAGGTGTAGGCTCGATTCCGTAGATCGAGCCGCGCATGGGCCGCACGAAGTGCTGGGTCGTCGCAGGGGTCCCCAGCTCAGAGAAGGCAAGCAGCGGCTCGAGCTCCGGCATCTCCTCGAAGAACTGCTTGAGCAGCGCATCGTGCAGGCGCTTCTTCATCGCCTCGTACTCGGGACCGCGCTTCTTCCAAGCGAGCTTGGCGTAGGGCTCGAACACACTCCAGGGCACGAAGGTGACCGCTTCTCCGGTGTGAATCTGCTCCTCGCCCGGGTCGTGCTCGGGGTCCTTGAGCGAAGGGAAGCTGCAGTACAGCACCTTCGCCGGCGGAAGCTCGCCCTCGGTATCGATCTCCCAGACGTCCTCTTCGGAGGACCAGGTGCGCCAGAACCACTTGTTCGCGGAGCCTGCACCGGCAGCGCGAATGTCGCCCTTGAAGCCCATGTACAGGCAGACGTGTGCGGAAGCCGGGTTCAGGCTCTGAATTGAGTCGACCCAGTCCCCGGTGACGGAGCGCGGAAGCAGACGCTTGGTCGTCGCCATGATGCCCGCCGCGCTGACGATGTTGCGCGCGCGAAGCTCCTCTCCGGACTCGAGACGAACGCCAACGGCCCTGCCCTTCTCGATGAGGATCTCTTCGACGGACGCATAGACCCGCGTCCAACCACCCGCCTCGGCGACGGTCCGCAGCAGCTCTTCGGCGATGCGACCGGAGCCACCCACCGGGTAGTACGCGCCATGGAAGAAGTGGCGGACGACGAGTGCCTGCATGGCGAAGGAGGAGCGACTCGGGACGGAACCGTAGTAGCCCCATTGCGCGGCGAGGATGGTGCGCAAGCGGGGGTTGTCGGTGAGTCCGGCCAAGACATCGGCGGTCTTCCTGCCAAGCCACTCACTCGACGCACTCGCGAACAGCCGGTCGGCAATCGGCCCCAGTCGCTTGGGCGCGAGACGCGACAGGTAATGGCCACTCATCGAGCGACCGACCTGGCGACACAGACCGAGAAACTCGTCGATGGCCTCGCGCTCGTCGGGGAAGGCCGCGATCAGGTTCTCGCGGAACTGCTTGCGATTGCCCGCAAAGTCGATGCGAAAGTCATCGGGGAAGTAGAACTCCTCGTAGACATCGCCGAGCGAGGCCCACTCGAGCTTGCCGTCGGTGAGCTTCTTGAGGATGCGACCGGGCATGCTCTTGCCCGCCACTTCACCAACCGCATGCACGCCGACGTCCCAGGTCCACTTCTTGCGCCGGAAGGTGTGGGTGAAGCCGCCGGGGACGTAGTGCTGCTCGAGGACGAGCACGCGATGGCCGAGCTTGGCGAGCATGGCTGCGGTCGTCATGCCGCCGATGCCGGACCCAATCACGATGGTGTCGTAGGGCCCACTGTGGTCGGCATCGCCGCCCGCCTTGTTCCAGAACTTCGGGCGCTTCTCAGTCATGGCTTTCCTCGGTGGGAGAGGGCTCTTCTTCGTCAGCGACGTGGGGGTCTTCGAGCGTGACCTCGCGGAACAAGCCCTGCCGATACTCGTGCACGACCAGCTCGCTCACCTTGTGCAGGTCGGGAATGCCCCCGCGCCCGAGGCAACCCCTTCGGCCCGCAATCGCCTCGAGAATCTCGAGGTCCCCGTCGGGAAGCTCAGGCAGCTTGTAGCGCTTCATCAGCGCCTCGGGGTAGCGCTCACGCAACACACTTACACCGTAAATCGCGAGCTCTTGATAGTCGAACTGCGTGTCCTTGATGGCGCCGGTCAGCGCAAGCCGAAAGCCGCACTCCGGAGGATTGAGCCGGGGCCAGAGAATGCCGGGAGTGTCGAGAAGGATGGTGTTCTTGTCGATGGCAATGCGCTGCTGGCGCCGGGTCACGGCGGGGACGTTACCGGTCTTGGCGATGGTGCGGCCCGAGAGGATGTTGATCAGCGTGGACTTTCCGACGTTGGGAATGCCGACGACCATCACCGCCATGGGCCGGTCTGCGTTGCGGTCACGCGGAAGAAGACGGCGCCCGAAGCTCAGCAGCCCCTTCGCTTGCTTCACCTGACCGCGATGCAGCGGCACGGCACGCACGCCGTGCTCTGCCTGAAGGTGCACGCGCCACGCCTCGGTCGCCGCAGGATCGGCGAGGTCGCTCTTGTTGAGGACCTTGATGCACGGCTTGTCTCCGCGCAGGCGCCGCACTTCCGGATTCGAGCTGCTGTAAGGCACCCGCGCATCGAGCACCTCGATGATCAGATCCACCTCGCGCATGACCTTGCCGATCTCGCGCTTGGCCTTGTTCATGTGCCCGGGGAACCAGTGGATCGCCATCATCACTCCGACCCCGCAGGTAACCGACTGGAGGCACCTGATCCGAACACCCTGTCCTACACTGCGCCCACGGAGGCACCGTGGAGACACTCACGCTCGAGGCCGAAGGCAAGAGCTGGCCTGCATCGATGATCTTGCCTGAGGGGCCCGGTCCCCACCCCGGCGTGGTGGTGATTCACGACATCACCGGCTTTCGCAACGACACGCTGCGTCACTGCCGACGCTTTGCCGATGCGGGCTACGCCGCCATCGCCCCCGACCTCTACGACGGCCACTCCCCTCGCTGCATCGTCTCGACCTTCGCGACGATGGCCAAAGAACAAGGCACCGCCCTCACCCTGATCGAGGCTGCCCGCGCGCGCTTGGCCGAGGAGGAGAACGTCGACGCCTCACGGATCGCGGTGACCGGATTCTGCATGGGCGGCGGCTTCGCCTTGCTCGCGGGTGCCGACGGAGCCTATGCCGTCGCAGCTCCGTTCTACGGCGCCGTGCCCGCGAAACAGGAGCGCCTCGAGGGCATCTGCCCCACTCTGGCCCAGTTCGGCGGCCAAGACCTGGCGTTCAGGGGCATGTCGTCTCGGTTGAGCCGTCACCTCACCGCTCTCGGTGTGACCCACGAAGTGATCGTGCACCCCGACGCGGGCCACTCCTTCATGAACGATCACCCCGATCTCAGCTTCAAGAGCGCGCGCTTCACCCCGCTACGCGGTCGCTACGAACCCGAGGTCGAAGCTCGCGCATGGGCCCGGCTGCTGCAGTTTCTCGGCGAACACATGTCCGCGGAGCACGCCGAAACGCCTCCCACCATGGCATGATGCGCGAATGTCAGACCGCACCTTCGCCATTGGCGACATCCACGGGGACCTGGAAGCGCTCAACACGCTGCTGTCCCGCCTTCCCGAGCTTGATTCGAAGGACACGATCGTGTTCCTCGGCGACTACATCGACAGCGGCCCCGAGTCTGCAGCTGTCGTGGAGCTGATCCGCCACGAGCTTCCGAAACGGCTCAAGGCCAAGATCGTCGTCCTCCGCGGAAACCACGAAGACGCCTGGCTCAAGGTCATCGACGAAGGGTGGCCGGGCTTCGTGATGCCCCCCGGCAACGGCACCCGCGAGACGTTCCGGTCCTACGTCGGCATGCCCCGCGACGCCGAAGTTGGACCCAAGCACTACAACACCCTCTTCGAGGGCGAGTTCTTCCCCGAAGACGTCGTCGAATGGATGCGCTCGCTCCCCTACTTCTACGAGGACCAGCACGCGATCTACGTGCACGCCGGACTCGCCTACGAAGACGGTCGCTGGCTTCATCCGGAAGAGACCGAGGACAAGCAGATCTTGCTCTGGCAGCGCAAGCAGGAGTTCTTCCTCGAGTACGACGGCAAGTCTGTGGTCTGCGGCCACACGGGCACGAACACCCTGCCCCAGACGGCAGACCAGTACACTCCAGACGACGCGAACGACGTCTACTGGGCCGGTCGCTCGGTCTACGCCGTCGACACTCTGTGTGGAAAGGGCGGCTTCTTGAGCGCCATCGAGTTCCCGAGCCGCCAGGTCTACGAGAGCCGCTAATCGCGAGCGCTGCCCCTACGGGTGAACCAGGCAGCCCCCAACGAAGCGACTCTTCCACTTCGCCTCGAGCGCGTCCTTGACCTGGTCAAGGCCGTAGACAGGCCCTGTGTGTGGCGTGAGCTTGCCTTGTTCGATCCACGCGAAGATCTGGCGAAGCCGCGGCTCGCGAATGCTCGGGTCGCGCACCGTGGAGATCACCGTCGGGCACCCGAGCACGTCCAGGCCCTTCATCATGATCAGGTTGGTCGGAAGCTGGTTCGCCCGCGGCGCCCCTCGCTTGCCCCCGCCATCGGCGACCAACGGCGTCGATGCCCATCCGACCACGAGAAAGCGGGCTCCAAAGCGCACGCAGCGAAGACTCTCGAGCGACAGCACCCCGCCCACGCCGTCGTAGACCACATCGACGCCCTTTCCGCCGGTGAGCGCCTTGACCTGCTCACGAAAGCGCGGTCCCCCACCCGCTCCTTCCGAGCCGCTGCAGGCAATCACATGGTCCGCGCCCTGGGCCTTCACCTCGGCAAGCTTGTCGGGATTGCGCCCGGTTGCAATGACCGTCGCCCCCACCAACTTGGCCACGTGAACTGCCGCGAGCCCCGTCGAACCCGAGGCGCCATGCACGAGCACCGTCTCGCCCGCTTTCAGCTGGCCACGGGCGATCAGGCAGTGGTAGGCGGTCTCGTAGTTCCCAAGGAGGCAGCTCCCGTGATCGAAGGTGAAGCGCTCGGGTAGGGCCATGAGGGCCTGCGCCGGAGCGACGGACCACGTCGCAAAGCCACCGTAGCGTCGGTGGGCCCCCAGTGACCTCGGACCGGTCTGAAATCCGTCGGCGAGCACCCGGTCTCCGACCTTCCACTCGGTCACGTCATCCCCGACCCAGGCCACCTCACCGCTGTACTCGAGCCCCGGCGTGTACGGAAGCTCACCCATGTGCTGGTACTGACCGCTCGCCATCAGCAGGTCGACCCAGCCCACCGCCGCGCTGCGCACTCGCACGAGCACGTCGCGCGAGTCCAACGCCTGGACGTCGGGCGCCGGCTGTACCTCGAGCTCCATGCACTCCCGTACCGCCTGCATCGGGTCTTCGCCGTAGGCCCTGACCGTCACCCGTTGCCCGGCAAGCCCGCTCAAGCCCGTCCCTCGCGCATCTGAGTCTGATCCGACCCGCACCACTGCATACACTTCCTCCGCCTGGCCAACCTACCGCGTGCGGGGCACCGAGAGACCGTGGGGTCTTCGTGGGGTGCTCATGCGACGCGATGCGGCTATCGTCCCGTCCAACGTCATCCCTCATCTCGGAGATCTCATGTCGCTCATTCGTCCTTCCAGCATCCTGCTGCTCGCCCTGTCCCTCGCCGCCTGCAACGACGACGGCGGCTCCACCGATGACACCGACTCCGGCATGACCGATAGCGGCGACACGGGCGACACGGCAACGACCGACGAGGCGCCCGCCGTCGCGCTCAGCGGCGACACGGAAGGCGCGTCCGGTCAGGCCTTCGCCATCACCGTGACCCTCACCGACGAAGACGTCGACAACGTGACCGTCGAGGCCACCGCCGACGACACCACGCTGTTCCCAGCGGGCAGCCTGGTCGTGTCGGGCACCGGCGCCGACCGCACCATCACCGCCACCTCCGCCTCCGCTGAGATCGGCATGGCCACGATCACGGTGACCGCCACCGATGCCGCTGACCAGGACGGTACCGCCACGACCGACGTCGACGTCTATGTGCACCGCACCGCCACTGGCGTGATCTTCTCGGGCAGCGGCGCCGCCGACTACTTCCACGCCGCCGATGTCGACGATGCCGGAAACGCCTACGGCTGCGGCTACTACGGCACCGGAGGCAGCACCCGGGCCGCCGTCATCAAGTACGACCTCACTGGCACCAGCACGTGGGACGTCGCCCTGACCGCCGCGATCGGCAACATCGGCCGCGAGTGCAGCGTCACCGGCGACGGCCAGGTCGCCTTCGCCACCCAGCTCAAGCCAGTCTCCAACTCCAACGCGCAGGCCACCGGCCTGTACACCTGGGACACCACGAACACGGAAGACCACGCGATCGTCTACGTCGCTGGGGGTCAGTCCGAGAGCTACGGCATGGACGCCGTCATCGCCGCCGACGGCTCGACCTACCAGGTCTCGCAGACTGCCAGCTCCGGCATGTTCCTGTACAAGTTCAACACCGCCGGTACCGAGGTCTGGAACAAGCGCGTGGTCACGGGTAGCAGCAGCACCCGCATCACCGAAGTCGCCATCTCGCCCACCGGCAAGATCTGGGTCCTCGGCTACGGCAACGGCACACTCACCGATAGCGACGGCACGACCTACACCGCCGCCGGCACCGACGGCTACTTCGCGGTCTACTCCGACGCTGGAGTTCTCGAAGAGTTCGAGCTGATCAGCACGTCCGAGAACGACTACATCGGTGATGTCGCCTTCGATGGCACCGACTTCTACATCGCTGGCGCCACCGAAGGCGTACTCGGAGCCGCGAACGTCGCTGGCCGTGACTACTTCGTGCAGAAGCGCAGCGCGATCGACACCGTCGCCTGGACCCACCAGAACGGCGTGACCGGTGGCAACAACTTCGCCGCCGACCTGGCCATCGGCCACGACGGCACCGTCTACACCGCCGGCTACGCGCAGTACGTCAGCGCCAGCGACTCGAAGATGCACATCACCGCGATCAACCAGAGCACCGGCGCCGAGATCTACAGCACCCTGCACGGCACGGCGAGCAACTTCACCACGGCAGGCGGCATCGCCTACAGCGGCCGCGACCTGATCGTGACCGGCGCCAGCAACGGCGAGCTCGACGGCACGACGCCCACGCTCGGCGGCAACGACGCGTTCCTTCTCTTCGCCGACCCGGTCGACGGCAGCATCCGCTAGTCCGACGTCACGGGCTGTGGCCTACCAGCCGCAGCCCGTGTTCCACATGCCGTCTCCGCCATTCGCGTCGAGCTCTTCGAGCCATGTGTCTCGCCAGTCCTCGGCGCGGGTCACGAAGTCGGCCACATCGTCGTCCTCTGCGGCGGCCTGCTGCATCGCCTCACCCTCGAGGTCGATGCGCCCCTCTGCGTTCCCAAGTCCGGGAATGCGCGACGAAAGCCGAGTGACCTGATCGCCCTCGGCCCAGGAATCGGCCTCGTCCATCGGCAACATGCCCGGCAGATCCGACCAGGCCTCGATCCAGGTCACCTCTCCAGCATCGTTGAAGGTGAACTCCTCGTAGATCGGGCATGGCCGCCCCTCGTGGGCCTCGTAGTAGAAGACCACCCGGCAGCGACCGAAGGGCTGAGTATCGAAAGCAAGGCACTCGCGCTCGGGAACCGTCGACGGGTAGAGCCGCAGCGCCGCGTCGGTCGCGAGAATGGTCTCACGAGTATACGCCGTAAGTTTGAGCCAGGGCGGCCATTCCCAGCGAGCCACGAGCTCCGAGTAGTTCGGGCCGAGGTCCATGTCTTCGGCAGTGTCCATGGTGTTGAAGTACCGATGGCTCTGCTCGATGTAGTAATCATCGGTCTGTGTGGGCGACAGACAGCTGGCGAGCGCGTCTGGGCTGTCGCAGTCACCCGAGCAGCCCACGCTCGCCAAAGCGAGAAGTCCGAGTACGAGGCGTGTGGTGGTCATGGCGTCACTCCCGAGCCGCGAGTATCGCAGACCACCGATGCAGATCCAGGGGTCGGCCACAGTGCTCGAGGGCGGTGACCATCAAACGAAGGGACTGATCGCGCTCCAGTCCACCATCGAGGGCGCGTGCAAAGTTCTCGGCTGCAGCCAGTGGAAGTCCCGCGTTGAGCAGCCCAATGCCGAGGTTCTCGTAGGCGATGCCCGCCAGGTCTTCGCTGTCCGGTCCCAGGTGGGACACCGACTTCTGCCAGTAGCGAAGCGCCTGATCGATGTCCCCGGCCCCAAACGCCGCCGTGGCCAGGTTGGAGTTCGAAATCACCCGATCCCGGTCCGGCGACCAAGCGGTGGCGTCCGGTCTTGGGAGGGCCTCGGCATCAAAAATGGACTGGCCACTCCAGACCTCGGTGCGGGAGCCCTCGACGCTACCGGACCAAATCCAAACTGGGACGCCCGACTCGTCGAGGCGCAACCGAAACTGCAGCCGATCCCCGGCTTGAACCGCCATCGGGGTGCAGGGGAACAAGTACTGGCCCCAGTGCGTGTCGATCCCTGGCGCGGTCGAGAGCACGACGCCTTCGGCGAGGTCCGCTGACCAGAACCCAAGCACGCCACGGAGCACACCGTCACGCTGAATCTCGAAGTCGACGGTCGTGTCGAAGAACTCTGGCCGCGACGGCGGCTTCAGCACTGCATAGGTCTGCGGACCCGCGAGCAACGCACTCTCACCGAGCTTCGTGGCGTAGCAGCTGTTCAGTGCGATGGGCAACGCGGCATCGAGATCCAGCCCGAGCAACGGCGTTCGCCATCGGTCCACCATCGGCACGCTGAAGTCGCCCGCGGGGGCGAGCTGCATGCGGATCTCCGACGGACAGAATCCCCCTCCTGGACGCAGCCAACGGCCCGCAGCCGTGACTGCATCGAGCATCTCGTCATCGATCACGAAGCGTCCGAGGAACTCGCCAACGACGAGATCCACCTCTTCGACAGGCTCGAGCTCCACCGCGTCTGCCCGGTGAAGCACGATCCGGTCCGACAGGCCATTCGCTTGAATCAACCTCTCGGCCACCGCTCCCACACTCGCGGACTCCACCGCGTGAACCCGGGCCCCCAGTCGCGCGGCGAGCATCGACAACAAGCCGGTTCCCGCGCCGAGATCGAGCACCACATCCCCAGGACGGATGCGACGGCGAAGCGCCCGATCGAAGGCTTCGACGCGCCATATGTCATCAAGCATGCGTCGGTGGTAGTCGAGATCGGTGTGATGGCCCCGGTCGATGCGCATCGCGCCTCCGCACACAGCTTTGCACGGAGGTCCGCCAAAGGGCAGCCCGACCCCGCCGTGGTACGTGAGAGGTAGGACACCAAGCAAGAGGACCCATGCGTCACGCCTTACTGGCTTTGTTCGTCGCTGGATGCACCGGCTCCACCGAAGCCGAGGTCACCCGCCTGCCCGCCTGGGAGTCGCCCGCCGAGCCGACGTGCCCGGACCGAATGCTCGCATCCGAAGAGGCCCTCGTTCGGGCCCCGTACCTGAACAGCGTGCGCCCGGACAGCCTCGTCGTGGCATTCGGCGCACCCCAGGCCGCCACTGCCGCCACCGTGACCTACACCAACGCTGCCGGTAGCGCGCAGACCCTCGACGCCGCCCGCGAAGAGGTGCCTGGAGACGGCTCCACCATCGCGCTCTTTCACGCCGACGTCGGCGAGCTCGAGGCGGGGACTCGCTACTGCTACGAAGTGGCGATTGACGGGACGGTCGTGGCTTCCGGGCTGCACTTCGCGACCTCGGTCCCCAAGGACTTCGACACCACCGTGCGCTTCATCGCCATCGGTGACTTTGGCGCGGGAACCCCCGAGCAACTCGATGTCCGCGACGCCATGCTCGGCTACGTGGACCGCGCCGACCTTTTCCTCACACTCGGAGACAACGCCTATGGCTCCGGCACCTACGACGAGTGGCAGCGCAATGTGTTTGCTCCCAATCGCGAGGTCCTACCCGAAGTGGCGTACTGGCCGACCTGGGGAAACCACGACTACAGCACCGACGATGCCGAGCCGGCGCTCGCCAACCACTTCCTGCCCGACACGCTGAAGCCCGAGCATCACGAGCGGTATTGGGCGCTCGATCACGGACCGCTCCACGTTGTCGGCCTCGACAGCGAAGGGGCGTTGCTCGACGCGTCGGAGGGCAATCAGATCGAGTGGGCCGAGGCCGATCTGGCCGCCAACACTGCACCGTGGACCCTGGCCCTCTGGCACAAGCCCGCGTTCACGGGACACGAGAGCCGCACCGGCGACTTCTTCGTCAACGCTAAGCTCAAGCCTCTCGCCCAGGACAACGGCGTGGACGTCGTGCTCACCGGGCACGATCACTTCTATGAGCGCTTTCATCCCGTCCTCGACGGCGAGCTGGTGGACCGCGAAGACGGCGGCATTCCCTGGATCATCTCCGGGGGCGGCGGCCGGGGCTTGTACCCGCTGGAGGGCCACGAGAACGAGGCCTACGGGGCCGAGCGGCATCACTTTCTCTGGGGCGAGATCGACCAGTGCACCTTGCGAATTCAGGCCATCGGAACCGATGGCGAACCCTTTGACACCTTGGAGCTCGAACGCTGCTGATGGGCAACAGCGCTCATGCTCTTCTTGACCGTGGGAGCCATGATGAAACCCCCTACACTCCGAGTCTCCACACTCGCTTGGGTCGCTGCCCTCGCCACACTCGTCGCCTGCGCGCATCGACCCCGACCCGATGCCGCCGCCGAGGCCCCCTCGCAGGCACCTGAGATCCTCGAGGACTCGCCCCCGATTGACCCGGGTCTTCATGCGCCCACTCCAGCACACGCGTTCCTCCAAGATTTCGAGGGCGACTTCACGACGCTCTTCAACGAGCTCTCGGGCGAGGAAGTCGGACATGCGGTCACCCGGGTCGGCCCCGGTCTGGTGCACGGCGTGCCCTGTGAGGCGACCGTGCACGCCTACGACGACACCTGGGGCTGCACCCTGTTCGAGGCCCACGCGCTCGACGAGCACACGCAGGCTGCAGGGTCGTGGATCGGGTTGTACTACGGAAGCACCCAGCGGCGTGCCCTCGTGCTCGAGAGCCTGGTCACCCCAGCCGAGAGCGTGACGGTGGCCGACACGGAGTGTGCGGACTTCGTGCACTTCCACGCGGATGGTTCACTCGAGCGCTGCGAGCTGAGCGAGGGACGGGATTTCGCGGGCACTCGCTATCCAGCGGGCTCCTCGATCGCGTTGCGTCCCGACGGCTCGGTCTATGAGGCCTTCGTCTACGAGACCGTGATGATCGGACAAACCGAAGTACAGCCCGGCTATGTCGCGCTGGACCCCTCGGGGGCGGTGACCTCGACCTCTCCGGAGTTCTTCGGGGACTGACTCGCCCGTGCCACAATGCCCTGCGGAGGCAGTGGTGACGACCCTCGGTCCATTCGAGCTGGACAGGTTGCTCGGGCGGGGCGGCATGGGTGAAGTCTGGGCCGCCACCCATACCCACACCGGCCTGAAGCTGGCTGTGAAGCGCGTGATCTCGGATGACGCCGCCGCATTCGCCGGGGAGTTCGCCAACGAAGTCCGCGCGGTGGCTGGCCTCGACCACCCCGGCATCGTTCGCGTGTTTGACCGGGGCGTCGACGACAGCGGACGACCATGGCTTGCAATGGAGCGCGCTGAGGCTCCTCTGGACATTCGGCCCCCACGCCGCTGGTCTGTGCTGCGTCACACGCTCATGCAGATGCTGAGCGCGCTGGCCCACGCCCATGCAAGGGGCGTCATTCACCGCGACCTGAAGCCGTCGAACGCCCTGGTCTGCGAGGACGGACGTGTGGTGCTCGCAGACTTCGGTCTCGCATGGGCTCTAGACCAGGGGGCTGCGCGGACGGCGGGCTCCCCCGGCTTCATGGCCCCAGAGCAAGTGACGGGTCGTTGGCGCGACTACGGCGCATGGACCGATCTCTACGCACTCGGCGCCACGGCATGGGAGCTGTCGTGCGGGCGGCCCCTCTATCAACGTGAGTCTTTGCGCGAGCTGCTCAGAGCCCAGCTTCACGACGAGCCTGAGCCCTATCGTCCAGCGATGGCCGTCCCCGAGGGCTTCGAGGCCTGGCTGCATCGCTGTCTGGCCAAGCTGCCGAGCCACCGCTTTCCCAATGCCGCGGCCGCCGCCCTCGAGCTTGGAAAGCTCGGTCCCGCTCACGGCGTGGGCGCCCCTGCGCCCAAAGCGAGGGCCCTGCCCACCCTCACCTTCTCGCTAGGCTCCCTTCCCGTTCCCACACAAAACAGCGACGAGGTCGATACGCCAGCGACGGCCCTCACCCCGCCCCAAGACTGGCGACAGGATGAAGACCGAGGCTCCCGGTGGGTGCAAGGCCTCGGTCTAGGGCTGTTCGCCCTTCGCCCGGCCCCACTGAGCGGTCGGGCCGCCATCCAAGACCAGCTGTGGGCGACTCTGCACGAGGTCTGCGCGGGGGCCTCGAGAAGCGTCGTGCTGTGCGGAGCCGCAGGGGTCGGAAAGAGCCGTCTCGCCGAGTGGCTGGTGCAGCGTGGCCTGGAGGTCGGCGCGGTCGACCAGCTCCGGATCCGCGACGATCTTCGAGAGGCATTGCTCGACCGTCTCCACGCGCGCGGCCTCAATGCGAGTGCGACGGCAGCGAGAGCCAGGCGGCTTGGCATCGCCGTCTCAGACGCGGTGGGGGCCTGGCTCGCCGGCGACGACACGCCCTCGCCCTCGACACAGCTTCAGCTCACCCTCGCGGTCGCCGATGCGCTGAGCGCGCGCAGGCCTCTGGTGGTGTGGCTGGACGATCCGCAGGCGCTCGGTCAGCGGCTGGCTCGACACCTCGCGACGTTGCCAGGTCCAGTTCTCAGCCTCGTCTCCATCCGAGGCACGGTTCCGGAGTCCCTCTCACAGGCCGAGGGCATCGAAGTACCGGCTCTCGATGAGAGCGGAGCGAAGGCCCTAGCGAAGGATCTACTGCTTCTGGACGAGGCGCTGGTTGAACGCCTCGTCGAGCGCGCCGACGGCAACCCGCTGTTCGCCGTGAGGATTGTGGCCGACTGGGTCGGAAAGGGTTGGCTGCGCCCGGGTCCCTCAGGATTCGAGCTGACGCCTGCCGCCCGATCGGAGGTCCCCGACGACCTTCATCAGCTCTGGCTCCGCGAGGTGGAGCGCAGTGTCGGCGCGATTCCCGATCACGCCCATCTGATGCACTTGTTGGCCCTTCTGCCCGTGCCCGCACAGCTTCCGCAGTGGCGTCGCATCGCGACAGCTCGCGGCCTGGAGGCGAACGCCACGCTGATCGAGAACCTCCTTGATGCCGGTCTCGGCACCGTCGACGCCGACAGCTTTCGCTTCGCACATGGCTTGTTCCGCGAGAGCATGGTCAGAGCCGCCCGAGAGCAGCGCGACCCCAACCTCTGGCGCGAGCTCGCTGCAGACCTGGCGCAGGCCCCGGCGACGTCTGTACTGGCGGGTCAGACATTCCTCGAATCCGGTTCCGCACAGCAGGCGCTCGAGCCTTTGATCCAGGGGGTCACCTACGCAGCTCGAGTGCGCGATCACCCGACGGTCGACGTCGCCACAGCTTGCTTCGACCAAGCCGCCGCCAGCCTGGGTCTGCCCCCTGATTCGCCTTTTCGCCAGCAGATGGCCGAGGAGACGGCGCTCGTTCCGACCACCCGGCGCGACCCGGGCGCCAGCGCAAAGCTCGCCGCCCTCGAAGAGCAGGCCGAGGCCCTTGGCTGGACCAATCTGACGGCACGCGTCTGGCATGCACGTGCGGCCGAGGCCCTGATTACAGGCCAACTCCACGACGCGATTCGCCTGGCCACCAAGGCACAGGAACTCGCCGCCGCCAGCGAGACGCCCCGAACCATTCGGGCCGTCGCCGGAGTCCTCGGGTCCGCCTACATCGCAGTCGCCCGCCTCAACGACGCGGAACGGGCCTACCGCTTCGCGCTGTCGTACGGAGAGGGCTTGAAGGAAGCCCACGTCGCCCTCGCCGAGATCGCACTGGGTCGCGGCGACGCGGAGGGCGCGCGAGCACACCTCGACAAGGTCTCTCTGGGCGCGGACATCATCTTGCGGGTCAATCACGCAATGATCTCGGGGGAGCTCGCCTGGGAAACCGGGGACACCCACCTCGCCATCGACCAATTTCGCGTGGCAGAGCGCATCATGCTCGCCCTCAGGCACGATGAGATTGCCTTGCCGCGAATGTGTCTTGGACTCTCCCTAGTGATGGACGACCGCCTCGAAGAGGCCGCGGAGCAGCTACGCGGCCTGAAGTCGTCACTCACCGGAGACTACGGCATCATTCAAAGACTCGCCTTCGCGGCGGCAGGTGATCAGCAAGCCCTGGCGGCTGTACGGGAAGCCGTCGCCGCCGATCCGGATGCCGCGACGTCTGCGATCGGTCATGCCGCAGAGACCGCGCTACGCACCGCAAGACGGCTCGATTGGCCCGAACAGGCGTGGCTCGAAAGCTACGCGAGCAAGACCTGGCACCGCCTCGGCAGAGCACGTCCTTACGACGTAAGCGGACCGTAGGTACCCGGAAGAACCTCGGTGGACCCCAACCCCGTTCCGACAGCCAAGCAGAGGGTGCGCCCATGGTCTAGGATGTGCGGAGGAGCGCCCATCCGACCGCATCGCCTCATCGCCGTACTCGCCATCCTCGGCTGTCGCGACTTCGCAGACACCGCCAACCCCGTCGTGGACACCGGTTCAGTCGAGACCGACACCGACGCGGACACCGACGCCGATGCGGACACCGACGCCGATGCAGACACCGACGCCGATGCAGACACCGACGCCGATGCAGACACCGACGCCGACGCAGACACCGACGCCGATGCAGACACCGACGCCGATGCAGACACCGACGCCGACGCCGACACCGACGCGGATGCAGACACCGACGCAGATGCAGACACCGACGCAGATGCAGACACCGACGCAGATGCAGACACCGACGCAGATGCAGACACCGACGCGGATGCCGATACCGATGCAGATGCAGACACCGACGCGGATGCCGATACCGACGCAGATGCCGATACCGACGCGGATGCAGACACTGACGCAGATGCAGATACCGACGCGGATGCGGACACCGACGCAGATGCCGATACCGACGCGGACACCGACACCGACACGGATCCCCCGCCCTGCAATGGGCCGCCGCCGTCCGACGTTTGGTGCGACGATCAGGACCCGACCCTGCGCGCATGCTGGAGCTTCGACGCCGTCTCGACAACGCGCGCGATTCCCGATGAGTCCAGCTACGGGCACGATGGAAACCCGACCACCGGCATCAACCGCGGTCCTGGGGTCGTGGGCCGCGCGCTGACAAATGACGGTACCGGGCTGGTCACCGTGGGCGACCCCGCCGGCCTCGACATCACCACGCTGACCGTAGAGGGCTGGGTGCGAGTCGACAGCACGCCGAGCGGTCGCATGGGCGTCGTCGACCACGACGGCCAGTGGGGCATCTTCGTTCGGCAGAACCTGTCCCTGTACTGCTCGATGGGCGGGGTCACCGACTCGGGCGCCGGCACGATCGAGCTGGGTCGCTGGGTGCACTACGCCTGCACCTCGGATGGCTCGACCCGCTCGCTCTACCTGGACGGCACCCTGGTCTCGAGCGTCGCAGCCACTGCCATCAACACCGGCAGCACCTCGGGCATGATCCTCGCGGCCAACGGCCCGAGCGGCGACAACCTCGACGGCGCCATCGATGAGATGCGCATCTTCTCGACCGTGCGGTCCGCGGACGATGTCTGCTGGTCACACCATGCTGGCGTGCCGCAGTTCGGCACCGGCAACTAACGAGCCCGCGCTCCGTCCAAGAACAGGCTGACCACCCACTCGGGAAGCTCCTCCCAGCTCGGTGCCTGGCCCTCAGTGCTCCAGTTCTGCACGTAGGCCATGGCCAGAGCCGAGAGAAAGACCTGCGCCAGCTCCTCAGCCGGGCGGTGCGCATCGATCTCTTCAGCCGCCTGACCCGCGCGAAGCACCGCGGTCACCTCTTCGATCAACGGGCGAAGGCTGGCCTCGACGAGGACCCGGGTGCTCGGCAATGGAGACATCATCTCCCGGAGCAGCGTGCGCATGAAGGCCTCGTGCTCGCGCACCAAGCGGGCATCCTCCTCGGCGATGGCGAGGAGGTGGGCCCGGGCTGACCCCTCGACGGCCCGCGACCGGTAGCGCCGCACGGTCTCGTCGGTCCCGAGGGCGAGCACCGTCGCAAACAGCTGCTCCTTCGAGTCGAAGTAGTTGTAGACCGTGCCCTTCGCGTAGCCCGCATCGAGCGAGATCTGATTGATGTTCGCCCCACCGAGACCACGCTCGGCGAAGTGCTGCGCCGCACTCGCGAGCAACTTCGCCCGGACCACGCGCTTCTGTTGTTGGGAGATGCGAGCCACGGCTAGGCCACCGAGCTCGAGAGGAAGTCGGCGAGCAGCGCGGTCACTTCCTCGGGCCGGTCCTCCTGCAGGAAGTGCCCGCAGTCTGCAATCGCGGTGATCTCAGCGTGGGGAATGCGCTCGCCGACCCGCTGCATGGTCTTGCCGACGTGGGGCAGGATGCGATCGCTAGAGCCGTAGATCATCCGCACCGGCACCTCGATATCCGCGAGCCCGTTGGCGATGGTCGCAAAGCCCTTCATGTGCAGCGCGTGCGCCGTCTTCAGCAAAGCCTTTCGCGAGGCCTGGGAGACAAAGGGCTCCTGATACATCGCCGCCACCTCTGGACTGATCTGGCTCTTGTTCACCACGCCAAAGCGCATGGCCGCCGCCAGACCTCGAGGGCTGGAGAGAAGGCCGCGGACCACGGGCATCATCGAGGCCCCAACGAACAGCTTCACCGCCCAGGACATCTCGGGAAACACCAACGTGTTCAGCAGCGTGAGATCGGTGAGGCGCTCCTTGTTGCCGACCGCCCAGTGCAGGCCGATCGGGCCACCGAGGTCGTGGACGACCAGGCCGATTTTCTCGATGCCGAGCGCTTCGAGAAACTCGCTGATCAGGCGGTCATAGAACCGGAAACTGTACGAGGCGTCGAGGGGCTTCGACGACCGCCCGAAGCCCGGCAAGTCCAGGGCGATGGCCCGTCTGGACTCGCCCACCACTGGCAGGACGTGGCGGTAGAGCTGACTGTGCGTCGGCCACCCGTGCAGAAACAGGACCGCCGGCCCCTCGCCCGCCTCGAGGTAGTGCAGCTCGAGATCGCCGACCTGAACGCACTTGCTCTGAATCTCTGCCATGACGCCTCCAATTAATCTGGGCAGTTACCCATATTAGAGAAGGGCCTTCGACGCAAGCCCAACCTCAGGAGCACCGAAGCTCACTCCGTTCTCACACCACCATACGCCAGCGTATGGTTATATCGTCTCCCGGAGGAACCATGCGCAGTCTGCTTCCCATCATGCTCGCCCTCGCCATTGGCTGTGAGCCCACCATGCCCCCCACCGACGACCCGGTCGAGACGGACACCGACACGGACACGGACACGGACACCGACACCGACACCGACACCGACACCGACACCGACACCGACACCGACGTGCCCGACCTCTCCACGCAGGGTCCGAACACCGTGACCACGTCGACGGGCTCGGCCTCGCTGACCAGCTGCACGATGAACTACACGACCTACACGCCTTCGAGTGGCGATGGCCCGCTCGTGGTGCTCTCGCATGGATTCGGACGGAGCCAAGCCGAGATGGTGAGCTGGGCGGACTCGCTCGCGTCTTGGGGCGTCACCGTGGTCACCCCGTCTCTGTGTCATGCGAGCTTCCTCGACGCCGACCATCCCCAGAATGCGCTCGATCTACAGGAGCTCGTCACCGACCTCGGCGAGACCGAAGTGCTCTACGCAGGGCACAGCGCCGGCGGCCTGGCCTCATTCGCTGCGGCTGCGGCGGATTCCCGAGCCGTCGCCGCGTTCGGCCTGGATCCCGTGGACAACGACCTCGCGAGCTCGCTGTCTGTCTCGGTCCCCCACTACGCCCTGTTCGGGGTCTCACAGCAGTGCAACAGCAGCAACAACATGGTCGGCCACTGGCAACAGGAGCTCCGCGTGCTCGAAGCCGACCACTGCGACTTCGAGAATCCGAGCGGAACCCTGTGCACCATCGGCTGCGGCAGCGGTGGCAGCACCTGGACGGACGAGTCCATCCGCGCGATCATCGGCGAGCAGCTCACGGCCTTCGTGCTCTGGCAGACCGACGTCGAACCCAGCGCCGAAGACTACTGGTCCTCCACTGGCACTGCGTACACCGCCTTGGTGCAGTCGGGTCGCGTCGAAGAGCTCTAGTCCTCGTTCAACGAGACTTCCGAGGACGCGGACGCGAGAAGCAGGTCCACGCCGAACTCGAGCTCAGGCACGTCCCAGCCTGCGGGTTCTGCGACGACACCCACGTTGGGGTCGATGAAGATCTGCGCGGGACCTTCGATTTCTTCGTCGATCGTCGCGATCTCGACGCGTTCGGGCGCCGGCATACCCGTCCACTGAGGCGTCGGGAGGGTGGGCACCTCGGGGCGCCCAGACCGCTGATGCTCCAGCGAGACAAGGTGTCCCGCAGCCTCGCCGAGTGCGCTTGCGAAGCCTCGGATGACGGCGCGACGCACCTCAGAGCCGAGGCGGTGGTCAGCATCGCGCAGAGTCCTCCACCGCTCACCGCTCAACACCAGCACGTCCGTCGGTTCGGTCACCACACACGAGGCGGAGCGCGGGGAGCCATCGGCTAGAGCGGACAGACCAATGGCGGCACCGGGTCCGACCTGAGCGAGCTTGTGCACATGGACCTTGGCACCCTCCGCCGTGGCCACGAGCACATCGACCGAGCCCGACGCCACGACGTAGAGCTCATCACCAGTGGAACCCTGCTCACAGAGAAAATCTCCGGCCTCGTAAGGACGAAGCTGAAGCATATCGGCCACCTGGACCAGGAACGCCCACGTCGCCCCAGAGAACAGCGAGCCCGTGTAGAGAAGGTTCGGCACATCGTAGAGGCGAGGCACGCGCTTCGGCGTGTCGTCAGAGGCGCTGAACAGGGCGCCAATGCGAGCGAAGACACTCGGCGGTGGCTTGAACCAGGGAGAGGGCTCCCCCTTGGAGAGGTCGGCGACCTTCGCGTTCAGCCGGCGAAGTCGGCCGGCGAGCATGCCGAGGGCCTGCCGCTCGACCCAGTAGGCAAAGGGATTTCCTGCGTCGATCAGGGCCTGAAAACCAGCCCCATCGAGTACGAGCACAGTGGCGTCTTCTTCGACGCGAACGGTCGCAGACCGCTTGCCGTCGCTGAACAGCGCCATCTCGCCGAGCACTTCTCCTGGCCCGGAGTGGTCGATGAGGACCGACTCGCGGTCGATTCGAAGCCGTCCGGCCTCGACCCAGAGCAGGGACTGATCGGTCTCGCCTTCTTCGATCAACACCGCTCCGCGTTCGACCTGGGCACGCGACACATGGGAGCGCACCTCGGCCCGGTGGGCAGGTGACAGGCTCTGCAAAACTTCAACGGGGGTCTGTGACATCTGAACTCCGGGCGGGAGCGTACAGGCGCGTGTCAAAGGAGCAAAGCGAAGCGTGAATGACGGGCCTACAAGGGACTCTTGCGCGATGTCCCCACTGCCCCGAGCCGCCTCCCCCGTGGTGCAACCGAAGCTGCGAAGTCCGAGCCATCGGTTAGGAGGCGCCACCACAGGAGAAGGCATGCACCAGGCCCTCGCACAGCGCTTCCGCGACGCGCTCCCCACCGGACCCGATCACGTCTCGCTACGCTTGGTTGAGATCCGCACACAAGCGCTGATGGTGCGCAACGACATCGTGCAGCCGCCGAGCGCCTCCGAGGACATCGGCATTCTCGTCACCGTGCACGAGGCCGGCGGTCAGGGCTACGCAGCCACTCCGGATCTCTCGAGCTCGGGGATCGCGGCCGCGATCGCACGGGCCCGCGCCTGGGCGATCGAGTCGGCTCGCTTCAGCCTGGTCGACACCGCAAAGCTCCCCATGCCCAGCCCGAGCGGCGAGTGGCGCTCCCCCATCGAGAGTCGCTGGCAGGACGTGCCGGTCGCCGAGCGCATCGAGCGCCTGCGTGCGGTCTGTGCCGCCGCCGCAACCGACGAGCGGATCATCAATCGCGAAGCGAGCCTGCTGATCACCGACACGACTTCGCTGCGGATCACCTCCGACGGCGGAGAGGTCTTCCAGCACAACCAGGCCACCGGCCCGGAGCTCTCGGTCGTGGCCCACGCCAACGGCGATACGCAGCAGCGCAGCTTTGGTGGCGGCCGCGGCGCGGTGCGTCAGGGTGGCGCTGAAGTCCTCGACTTCCTGGGCTTCGATGCCAGCCCGGAGCGAGTGACTCGCGAGGCGATCACGCTCCTCGAGGCGCCCGACTGCCCGACTGGCAACATGGACCTCGTCCTCGCCCCCGACCAGATGATGCTGCAGATTCACGAGTCGATCGGCCACCCGATCGAGCTCGACCGGATCCTCGGCGATGAGCGAAACTACGCGGGCACGAGCTTCGTGACCCTCGACATGTTCGGCACCTACAAGTATGGCTCCGACCTGCTCAACGTGACTTTCGCCCCCGATGTGTCGACCGAGCTCGCCTCGTACGGCTGGGATGACGATGGACTGAAGGCGGAGCGGGTCACCCTGATCGAGAACGGCCTGCTGATGCGTCCCCTCGGCGGCACCGTGTCGCAGAACCGTGCCTCGGTCGACGGCGTGGCCAATGCGCGCGCGTGCTCGTGGAACCGTCCCACCATGGACCGCATGGCGAACCTCAACGTCGAGCCCGGCGACAGCAGCCTGGACGAGATCATCGGCGGCATCGAGCGCGGCGTGTTCATGCACACCAACACCTCGTGGTCCATCGACGACAGCCGCAACAAGTTCCAGTTCGGCTGCGAGCTCGGCCAAGAGATCGTCGACGGCAAGCTCGGCCGCATCGTGAAGAACCCGAACTACCGCGGCATCAGCGCCAGCTTCTGGCGCAACCTCGCGACTGTAGGCGACCGCAGCACCATGGGCATCTTCGGCACCCCGTTCTGCGGAAAGGGCGAGCCCAACCAGGTGATCTCGGTGGGACACGCAAGCCCGGTCTGTCACTTCGCCGGTATCGACGTCTTCGGAGGTGCAGCATGATCCCCAGCCAGTTCGAAGCCCTGGTCGCCGCGATTCCGAGCCTGCTTCCCGAGGGCATGGGCTTCACCGCCTATGGCGCTGGCGAAGAGAGCGACTTCGTGCGCTTCAACCACGCCAAGGTCCGGCAGTCCGGCTCGGTCAGCCAAGGTGCACTCACCCTGCGCGTCATCGACGGACGCCGCCACGCCACCACCGAGCTCGGCCTCTCGGCAGACCTCGAGATCGACCAGCAGCGGCTCGCCTCCGCGATTGGCCGCCTGCTCGAGACCGTCGCCTGCGTACCCGAAGACCCGCACCTGCTGCTCTCGGAGACGGTCGAGAACACCCACCAGAGCGACCCCACCCCCGCACCCGATGCCTTCGCGATCACGAACAGCATCTGCGCGGCGGCCGAGGGCACGGACTTCGTCGGCATCTACGCTGGAGGCCGCCAGTGGCGCGCCTTTGCAAACCACCTCGGCCAGCGCAACTGGTTCGATTCGACCAGCTTCCTGCTCGACTACAGCCTGGTCCACAGCAAGGACAAGGCGGTCAAGACGAGCATTGGCGGCAAGCAGTGGAGCGACGCACAGCTCGCCGCGTCCATCGCCCAGGCCAAGGTGCAGCTCGAGGCTCTCGACAGGCCTTCACGCACCATTCCGCCGGGCAGCTACCGCGCCTACCTGACGCCCGCAGCGGTCGCGGAGATCTTCGAGCTCGTCGGCTACGGCGGCTTCTCGGCCCAAGCGCAGCAGCTGAAGGTCAGCATGCTTCACCGCTTGGCGGCCGGAGAGGCCAGCTTGAGCGCGGCCATCTCGGTCACCGAGCAGACCGACCGAGGCCTCGGACCCCAGTTCACCCCCGACGGCTTCATCAAGCCCGGAGCGGTGCCCCTGATTGCCGAGGGTGCCTCTGCGAGCGGCCTGATCTCACCCCGCAGCGCGGTGGAGTTCGGTCTCGAGCACAATGGTTCGGACGCAAGCGAGTTCCCGCGTGCACTGTCCATGAGCGGCGGCGACCTCGACGCGACCGAAGCCCTCGAGCGACTCGGCACGGGCGTGTGGGTCAGCAACCTCTGGTACCTGAACCACTCGGACAAGAACGCAGCCCGCTTCACCGGCATGACCCGCTTCGCGACCTTCTGGGTCGAGGACGGCAAGCTCGTCGCGCCGCTCGACGTGATGCGCTTCGACGCGACGCTCTACGACCTGTTTGGCGATGACCTCGAGGCACTCACCGCGACCACCGAGCTGATGCCGAGTGCGTCGACCTACGAGTCGCGCAGCACCGACTTCATCGAAGTACCCGGAGCGCTGGTGAAGGCGCTGCCCTTTACGCTGTAAGCGTCCCTCAGCCTGGCCATCCAAGCAGCTCGGCTTCCGAGCGGTAGACCTCGCTGTGGATCACCTCACTCGAGCCAAGGTCGACAATCTCGATGCCGATTTGATCGCTATCGTCCACCCACTGAGTAACAACCAAAGCCGGCTTATTAACGAAGTTGTCGCCGTCTCCATACGCCAGATCCGCGTCCACGAAGAAGAACTGGGTTGAAAACCCACTCAGTGAGCCGCCGCCAAACGTGAGCACTGTCCGCCGCTCCACACGGTCGAGAACATAGCCGTCCCCCACCCGCTGGGCGATCCAATCGGGAATGGCGGTCGTCGGACCGCGCGCCGGAATCGAAGTGGTTCCGAACGCATAGTTCTCATCGTAGTCGGTCGACACCCACTCGACGGCGCCCGTTCGCCAGCCCACCCACGGAAGGAACGGCATCGACACACCGAGGTCCACCGCCGAGCCATCCGCAGTCTTCACGATCTGACGCTTGGAGGGGCTGGGTTCAAAGTCCCCGAGCGCGACCACCCGCGAGCCATCCGGCGACGGCATGGGGCCCGAGTAGCTTCCCAGACGGGTTCCCACGCCGGAAGCCATGTCGATCGCATAGAGAACGTCCTTGTTGATGTCGTTGTCCCAAGCCACGACAAAGCCCTTGCTTCCATCTGCTGAGAAGACCCACGTGCCGTTCGCAAACGCACCCGTCATTGCCGTCGAGGTGCCGTCGAAGCCGACCACATGGCAGACATCCGCGTAAGTGCAGGCGACCACCTTGTCAGCGGGACCCGCTGTCGTGACGTCTGCTTGGACCACATCGCTCGCGTTGCTTCCGTCGATGTCGGCCGCCTTCATCTGTTGGCCCTCGAACCACAACAAGCGCGCGCCATTAGGCGACAGCGCGGGAGACCCAGCCGAGGAAGAGCTGCCACCGACGGTGTGCACCGCCCCGGTGGCTGTCATCACACGAAGGCTGTCTCCGGAGGCCGGCCGGAACACCACTGCCGAGCCGTCCGCGGCCCAGTTCACCATCCACGGGTCCCCGGTCCAGGTCGCAGACGCGAGTGTCGTCGCCGTCGCCGGATCGTAGAGAATGCCGCCCGTGTCGTCGGCGAGGAAGATCGAGTGTCCGCTCGGTGCCCAGGCGCTATTCAGCCCGGACGCGACCGGCGAGACCGCCGCACTCGATCCGTCGACCGGCGCCACATGCCAAGACGAAGAGGCTGTCGGCCACAACCGCACGAACTTTCCATCTGCAGAGCTCGAGGGCTTGCGCTGGTACTCACCACTGGCGAAGCCCATGATGTCGCCATCGTAGATCTTGCGCGCTGACGTGAGGTCGGCCCCGGACGACGTGAGGGGAGCGGTCCAGAGCACCGCCGCATCGGCCTCGAGGCCCGAGACCACGTTTCGTCCGACGGCATAGACCACCGAGGCCTGAATCTCGCTGCTTCCGGTATCGCCGGTGTCGCTGGTATCGCTGGTATCACCGGTGTCACCGGTGTCTGAAGTCCCAGTATCGGTACCGCTGTCGGTCGAGCTGTCGTCATCTGCGGATGACCCGGTACAGCCAATCGTCACGAGAAGGGCGAGAGAAAACAAGCGCATAGGGCAACCTCCGAAAGTCCAGCTTGGAGGTGTCGACGCGCCGTGTCAACCACGCCATCGGCCGGGTTAGCCCACCCAGCGGTACCTGCGCTCACCGTCTTCCTCAACGGTGTCGAGCGCAAACTCGCGCTCCGGCTCGGCGATGCTCCCGGCGAGCTGACCTCGGTGAAGCTGCTCGTAGATGGCCCCCGAGATCGACACCCGCTCGCGCAGGCGCTCGAACAGCCCGACGGATCCGACGACGTCACGCCAACCTGGCTGAACCTCGCCCTCGAAGACCTTGGCCTTCGCGCCGCTTCCGTATGCACAGAAGCCAATCCGAGCACCGCTCAGATCGGTGCCCTCTTCGAGGTCGGACTCGAGTGTCGACAGCAGCGCCAGGAAGATCGACCCGGTGTACTGATTGCCGACCAGACTCGACGCACGCTCCCCACGCTCGAGACGGGACTTCGCGAAGGCACGGTAGGCCTGGCTCTTTGAGAGTGCGCGCCGGTAGGCCTCTTCTTGGGCTTCGAACGCGGCTGCCGTATGATCGGTGGGCGCCGGGCCAATCTCGGCCTCGACGTCACTCCACGAGTCGAGCGCCGATCGGTCAACCCGGAACAAGTCCGGGAACATGCGCTTGCCCTGGTAGGCGTACGGCAGGTGCACCACGATGCGCCGCCACTGCTCGGTGAGCACCGGGTCGGCGGACGGATCGAGTCGACCGGTGGTGATGGCACGTTCACGGAACTGCCCAAAGGCCGAGCGCACCGCCCGCACGTAGCAGCGGTTCGAGAGCGGACCGTCGAAGACCGGCGTGTCGCGGTGCACGCTGACCGACGAACCTTGGTCGTGGAACAGCTCGGAGTCGGACAGCTCGGAGTCTGGCAAGGCCGCGACCATGCGCGAGACCAAGTCCTCGGGAAGCTCCGCGCCGACGGATTCTGCAAGGCGAAGCACGTCCGCGAACAGCCTGTCTGCCGCCATCTTTCGCCGCGGCTTGAAGAAGTCGTGGACCGGCGTCGTGCACACCCCCCAGAGGTCGTCGATGGCGAGCAGCCGTGGGTTGTGGCGCACGAGCAGCGCACCACCGCCGGCCCCCTGCGTGTACTCACCGGTGCTGCCGCGGTCGTAGCGCGCGCTGTCTGCGTACACGACGATGCCGACCCGCTCGCTGTCGCCACGCACCCAGTCCAGGGTGTTGTGCAGCGCATCGACCGCGCCGATGCAGGCAAACGTGAGGTCGACGACGTCGCAGTGGGCGAAGCAGTCGTCTCCGTACACGGGAGCGAAGCGCTCGATCAGCATCTCGAGGATGTAGGTCGCGGTGGGCTTGGCACCGTCGAGCGCGCTCTCGGTGCCGAGGTAGATGCGACCGATGCTGCGGGGGTCGAGCTCGTTGCGCTCGATCAGCCTCGAGACGGCATTCGCCCCCATCGTAGCGGGGTCCTCGTGCACATCGGGCATCGCCATCGCGTGAAGGCCGAGGCCTCCACGGAGCTTGCCGGCGTCGAGTCCACGGAGCGCCGCGAACTCGGCCATGTCGAGCACGAGGCGGGGGATGTGGACTGCAATGTCGTCGATACCTACGGACACGATCACCTCGACCTGGAGCCTAGAATGAGGCCGGCTCACAAACTGAACCATGCTTCATTTTCTAGTCGACCGGTGTGCAGATCGTGTGCACACACTGTCGCAGGGACGAGGGGATCGACGAGAGTCCTAGGAGAAGCTGAACAGCTCGACGTCGAACACAAGCGTTCCGTACGGACGTCCGCCCTGGGGCGTGTTGCCGTAGGCGAGCTCACCGGGAATCCAGAAGCGCGTCTTCTGTCCCGTCACCATCAACTGCAGACCCTCGGTCCAGCCGGGAATCACGCGGTTGAGCGGGAAGCTGATCGTCTCGCCGCGCATCACGGAGCTGTCGAACATCTGGCCGTTGGTCATCCAGCCGGTGTAGTGCACGGTCACGGTGCTGCTGGCGGTCGGGTTGTCCGAGCCGGTGCCCTCGCTGAGCACGCGGAAGGCGAGGCCCGAGGCGGTGACAGTGGCATCGGCGGGTGCGGCCGCGACGTCGGCAGGGACATCGGGGGTCTTCGGGCCGGCAACCATCGAGATCAGCTCGACATCAAAGACGAGCATGCCGTAGGGACGGCCGCCCTGGGGCACGTTTCCGTAGGCGAGGTCGCCGGGAATCCACAGGCGAGCGGTCTGTCCGGGGCAGATGTGCTGCAGGCCCTCGGTCCATCCGGCGATGACCTGGTTCAGGCCAAAGGTGGCAGGCTCGCCGCGCAGGATCGAGCTGTCGAACATGTCGCCGGTGGCGGCCGTCCAGCCGGTGTAGTGGACGGTGACCTTGTCGGTCGGACCGGGGCGGCTGTCGGTCGCCTCGCCGCTGAGGATCTTGAAAGCCAGGCCGGACTCGGTGACGGTGGCGTCGGCGGGCGCGGCTGCGACATCTTCGGGTGCTGGGATCATGCGTCTCTCCAGGTGGGCTGCCCCGGTATCCGTCCAGTGCGTACCTCACAACCCGTAGACCCCAAGGTGTGCATCAGGCCGTCGTCTCAGCTGAACAGCACGGCCATCGTCGCCATGCCGCACACACCCAGCCCGACCAGCGCCACCAGACCGAAGACAAGGCAGCCGATCAGCTCGCCGGTGGTCAGCTCCTCGTCCTCGTCCTCGTACTCGTACTCGGGGGAGCCGCCCTCGAGCACCGCGACAATGTCCTCGCTGTCGACGCCGACCTGCAGTCCCCAGCGGTAGGTCTTGCGTCCGGGATGGGGGTCGGTGCGACGCACGTCGCCGCTGGTGAGGTCCACGACGTTCGCGTCACCGTGCCCGACCGAGCAGGCCAGGTTGCGGCCGTCCGGGTGAAAGATGAGCTCGCCGACCTGCTCGGAGGCGTACTTCCACGCACCCCGCGGCTGGCCGTCACCCCAGGACGTGATCGCCACCCAGTCGGAGTCGAGGCGAAACGCAATCAGTGGACCGGCAGCCACCACACCGCTGATCTTCCCGTCGCTCGCCTTCGCCACCGCCCGGCTGCTCGCCAGGTCCGGTCCGAGGCGGTGAATGACGTGCTGACCACTCGCGAACCAGCCACCCTCTGGGTGTGCGCAGAGCCCACTCAGCGTCTCGTCCAGGTCGTGCGACGCGATGATCGCGCCATCCTCGATGAGCGCCACCTGCCCGGTCTTGGTCGCCACAGCCACGCGCCCGTCGCCATCCACGGCGAGCAGCAAGGGCTTGTCGACAGACACAAACGAGCCGGCGCTCACACCCTTTCCGAGCTGAACGCCCTTGCTGACCACCATCGCCCAGTGGTCTTCGCCCCAGGCCACGAACGCCTTTGGGGTCTTGCCGAGAGCGCCCTCGTGAAGCCGCTTGCCCGACTTGCGGTCGAAGATCAGCAGCGAGCCCTTGGTCGTCACCGCGAGCAGATGCTTCTCGGCAAAGCGCACGAACCGAACCGGCTCGCCCACATCGTCTCGCCACACTCCCGCGTCGGATCGGCCGCCATAGACGAGGACCTCTTGGGCATCGGCGGTGGCGAGCAAGCTCGCATCAGAGCTGTAGGACAGGGTGCTTCGCTTGCTCATTCTTCCTTCGGGTCGGAGGCGGACTGTACACCGAAGTCTGGCAGAGCCCGAAGCCGCTCCGCCGCCCGCTTGCCGACGCGCCCGCGAGGATCCATGTCGGCGCATTTCCGCCACCGCTCAGCCGCCTGCTCTGGCTCCCCCAGCGCCTCGAGCGTGAGGCCCAGGTGCCAGTGTGCGAGCGCTCGCGGGTGCAGTCCAAAGGACCCAAGGCGCTCATCGACGCTCTGAAGAGTCCTCCTCGCCGCAGCCTCATCGCCCGACACGGCAAAGCCCCAGGCCCGCACGGCATCCAGGCTCACGCCGAGATCGGAGCCAAGGAGCTTCTGTTCCCAGCCACCCGAGAAGCACGCCAACGCCGACTCGGCACGCTCGACCCCTTCCAAGCCGTTGCCACGCTCAATGGCGAGCTCGGCAAGGGACCAAAGCACACCGGCTTCAGGGCCGAGTTCGAGGGCCTCGAGCAGCACCGCTTCGGCCTTCTCGTCGTCGCCTCGACGCCGATGAACGAGGGCCTGCACACCGAGGAGCTGGGCGCGTCCCCGGCCCTTGTTCGCCGGAAGAAGGTGGCCGAGAAGCTCTTCGGTCTCGTCAAGTCGGTCGGCATCCACGAGGATGAACGGCCTCAGGCCGATGCCGAACACGGCCCAGTCTGTGCGCGCGAGGGCCTTGTCGTAGTCCGCCTCCAACAGCGGGCGAAGCATCCATACGAACACCAGCCGAGGCCAGAGGGTCGCCTTGACGAAGAGCAGGCCACCGATCGCCAGCACGCCGGCGATCATCACGAACACATTGTCGGACCGCATCGTGACGAACAGGATGGCGAAGAGGACCCCTACATTCAGCAGGGCTCCGAAGCTCGACACGAACAGCCGCCGACGCGACACCAGGTCGCTGCGGGCCATTCCGATCACCGCGACCGAAAACGTGGCCACCGCGAGGGCAGCCACCGCGAGCCCCGCGTAGGTTCGATTCACGCCGGCACTTGCGGAAGGCACGAGCAACAGCACCGTGAGCACGATCGACGGCAAGAGGGCGATGCCGTACGGCACCAGGCCGCGAACGCCATCCTCGCGGAAGTGAGCGAGCTTGTGACGACCCGCAGCAATGCGTCTCGAGTGCACTAGGCCAACAAAGCCAAAGCCCATCGCCGCCGGCACCGCCAGGCCCGCAAAGCGGGAGCCCCACTCCATCGCAGTCACCGACCCCGTCGACCCGCCATAGAGCATCATTCCGACGCCCATGCCCGAGACGCCCACGAAGGTGACCGCACTGGACACGGCGGTGAAGATCAGGCTGCCTGCACGCAGGGCTCGCCGTTGACTTGCGACTCGCTCGACCTCTTCGAGATCCACACGCCCTCCGACGCCAGACTGCCACAGCGGCCGCGGCAAACGCTTGCAAGCCAGACACCGAAGCAGCGACAGTCATGCCCCCAACTCGTGAGGCCGACATGGGAATGAGTCTGTTCGTGGAGCGCTGCCCCAACATCGGCGAGGTTCTCGCCCATCCCGATGCCGATCCCGAGATCGAGGTCGGCACCACGGCGGACCTGCACAAGGCCTGGCAGGCCATCCACTTCTTGCTGTGCGGAGAGGCGTGGTCGGGATCAGGACCCGCGGCGTTCTTGCTCGCCGGCGGCACCGAAGTCGGCGAGGACATGGGCTATGGGCCGGTCCGCGCACTCAGCAGTGCTGACACCCAGGCCGCAGCCGGAGTTCTCGAGGACGTGGACGCCGAGACGCTCGTCTCCCGCTGGGACCGCCGTGCCATCGCCAGCGCCCAGCTCTACGCGATCGATGCCAACGCAGAAGACGAGGAGAAGGCATCCATCGCGCACTTCTATGCGCCGATGCGGACCCTGGTGCTCGATGCCGCTGCCGCCGGCGAGGGCGTGCTGATCTACATGCTCTAGGTGGTGCGACGGCGAAGCGAGCAAAACCTGCCGCGGGCCTAGGAAGCGTGGGCCGCCCGCACCGCCGCGAGCGTGTTGCGGGCGATCGCCTCGAGTCCGTCCGAGAGCACCCGCACACGCGGCAGCTTGCGACGCCCCGGCGCCACGGCCAGGTACATGTCGATGCCCGCGAGCCGCCACCCATCGAGCACCGCGACGAGCCCCGTCGCATCTGAGGACGACTCGGGACCAATGCCCATGCCTGCGTGAAGAGCGCGCAGCAGCGTGCGCGAGTCGTTGCACGCAAGTCGCCCCCCTACGGCCACCTCGATCAACGTGCCGTCGCGATGGGCGAGGGGCCAGTGCGTCTGGGGCCGCTCGGCGTGAAAGCGCAGGCACTCATGACGCGCAAGCTCGGCCGGAACGCGCGGGGTCCCTGCCCTCTCGAGGTAGCTGGGGTGGGCGACCAGCGCCGGAGAGGCCCTTCCCAGGCGCTTGAGCACCACGCCAGCATTGCGTGGCGGCACAGCGGTGAGCACCAGGTCCAGGCCCATCGCCAGCATGTCCTCGGCCAGATCGCCGACGATGAGATCAACCTCGAGCCGCGGGTTGTCGCTCATCAGACTCGCGAGCCAGTCGACCGCCGCGTCGACAAAGAGCGTCGGCACCTGGATGCGCACACGACCTTGGGGCCCGGCACTCGGGCTCTGCCGGACGACGGCCGCTTCGAGCGCATCGAGCGCCTGTCGCGCACTCTGATACCAGTCGGCCCCCTCGGGCGTCGCCTGCACGCTACGCGTCGTACGGTGTAAGAGCCGCAGCCCAAGCTCTTCTTCGAGCAGGGCCACCCGCCGGCTCACCTGCTTGGTCGTCTCTCCGAGCACTCGGCCGGCAGCGGTGAATCCCCCCGCCTCGATCACCGTGGCGAACCGCTCGAGATCGCGCAGTCTCACATTGTCGGGCAGCGGCATGTCATCCCCTAGCACCGATTATCGACATAGTGAATGTCGGACAATGGCTATTTTCGACACAACCAAGAGGCCATACATCTCCTTCACCTTCAAGGAGTTCCCATGATTACGCTGCTCTCCACCGCCTCCCTGGCCGTACTCCTGACCTCGCCGGCTCTGGCCGAGTCGATGTCCACCTCGGACAATCCGTGGGAGGACGAGGACCTTCGCTCGGTCAAGGTCCACACAGAGGCGGGCAAGCGTCGCCTCGCTCGCGTGTCCTACGAGGTGCCAGTGGACGCTCCGCCCTCCGAGGTCTGGGCGCTCCTCGCCGACTACGGCGCGGTTCACGAGTACTTCCCGTCCATCGTCGACTCAGACTACGTCGGCCCCGACGGGCTCGAGGCCGACACCGCTCGCTTCTGCGACATCGACTTCAACGGTCGCAATGTGCACGTCAAAGAGCGCATTACGGCCATCGAAGACAACGCGTGGTTCGTCTACGACGTCTACGAGACCGTGAACTTCCCGATCGACACCATGCACGTCGCCTTTGGCGTTCGCACCGACGACGACGGCCAGACCTGGGTCTACAACATCATCGACTACCGCCTCAAGCCGGCGATGATGACGGGCATGCTCCGCGGCAGCTTTCACAACAGCGCTCGAAACACCGTGCTCGGCATCAAGCACGTCGTCGAGACCGATGAACGCCTCAACAGCGACGCCCTCGACGTGATCTACCCAGAGCTCTAGGACGTCACCGGCGGCGGCAGCTCTTCAGCAGGCCACCGCTTGAGCAAGTGGCCATTCGGGGTCCCCGGACGCCACGGCGGGTGGCATGCCCGGCGATGCTGAACCGAGCGGCTGGCCCCATTCGCCATGAATCGGCTCTCGCCCATCGTCCACGGCTCGAGGTAACCATCGAGGTGGTAGTCGACCTGCTGGAAGTAGCCGCGGGTGCGCTCGGGAGGAAGCAGGCGAACGGTGCGGTTCACCACGCCCTGAATCACGTCCCAGTCTTCTTCGGGCGTCTCGCCCGCCTCGACCGTGGAGCACCAGCGCTCGAGCTCGCCGGCCCGACGCAGATCGCTGGGCAGCTCCTTGAGCATCGCGATGACGACCTCTGGAAACCACGCTGTGGTCGTCAACATCGAGCGCACCACCCGCTGCGGCGGACAGCGGATCTCGAGCATGCGCGGCTTCTCGGGGGTCGAGCACCCGTCATGGTGGAAGTACTCGCCCTGGCTGATGCGCCCGTGGGTGCGCTTACCGCCGACGCGCTTGTACGGCGCCTCGTCCATGAGCAGGTTCTTGCACACGACCATGCCCTCGCGCTCGACGAGCGAGAAGAAGGCCTCGCGCTGGACGGCGCTGTCGAGGATCGGGTCGAGATAGTGCGACATGCCGTCGACACCCTGCTCGCCGGCAATCACCAGGCCGAGACCGTCGCGCTCCGCCACGCGAAGAACGGTGGGGCCAAAGGTCAGGGTGGCGGCGTCGAGGGTCGGCATCGCCGCCCTTCTATCCGGGTTTAGTAGACCCGCCGAATCACCAACAGCTCGGACCGCCGTCCGCGCGCGGCACTAGGCCCCAGCGAAGAAGGTGCGGCCTCACCGACGGTATGCGACCATGGATTCACCACGGAGACCCCATGCGCTGGCTGCCCCTCGTCTTTCTGTTCGCGTGCACCGTTGGAGCGTCCGTCAACGAGGACGACCCCGCCGACAGCGGAGACACCGGGTCCACCACCGACACGGGAGGCACCGACACCGGCGAGCCCAAGGTGTATGGCCCCCCGAAGAGCATCGAGGTCCGCTACACCGATACCGCCGGTTCGAACTGGCGAGTGGCCGCCTGGCTGACCCACTTCGACGACAATGGCTTTGTGTGGATCCGCGAGCACACCAGCGTCGCGACCTCGGCTTCACCCCAGACCGTCGAGGTGCCCTTGCCTGGCGGCTCGGACCTGGTCGACTTCGGCGATGGCGTCGGAAACGCGTTTTGGTTCTTGTTCACCTACGACGACCGGGACGGCTCGGGCACGTGGACCGCCGGTGATCCCATCCCCTCCTCGGGGGCGCGCATGCTCGGCTACATCGAGGAGTCGCAGGGCCAGCAGGACGTCTGGTACGCGATGGCCTTCACCGACACCGACACCGAGTACTTTGCCGCCGAAGAGGGCTTTGACCTCACAGCACTCAACGGTGCGCCCGACATCACGCTCGCGGGAACCACAAACTGGCAGGGCGGCCCACAGGGCCAACCGGACCGCATCGCGACCTTCACATCCGACGAGTTCGAGGGCACCATCGTGCCGAACCGTCCCCTCGACGAGCCCCTGAACACGCCGTTCACCTACACCATCACCGGGGGCGTGCACCCGTCCCGAACCGTGACGGATCAGGGCTTCACCTACGGCATCGAAATTCCACTCGGCTATGTCGACGCCGATGCTTCAGGGGGATTCAACGCCGGCGACGAAATCGCCACCACCCTCTGCGCCGCCGGCAACCCCGTGTACCTGTTCTGGTCTGCACCGCCGGCCACGGTCGAGGCCGCGACGACCGCGGGACTCTACGACTTGAAGTCGGGCTGGTCGGCCTACGCGAGTACCGCGACCGAGGAGCTGTTGCTGACCGACACCACGGGTCTGACCCTGTCGCCGACCGACTGCTCGTTCAACTGATCCGAGCGCGCCCCTCGCTGCGCTGAACGGGCCCTCAGTCGGCCAACTCTTCGCTGATCGGCCTGCAGCGCATATCTCAGCGATGCGAGAACAGGTTGCAGTTGACACTCGCGCCGAAGCGCCGGTACGTTCCTTGGGCAACGCACACCAGCCCGGAGCACTCTCTACGTGACCTCGTACCTCGCCATCGCAGCCCCCAAGCTCGCAGTGTCGCTGGTCGTATCCGTAGTCGTCGTCGTCTCCGTAGTAGGCGGGGAGTGCGTGGCCTGACCTAGAACGTCAACGAAAAGCGGCCCCGCACTCCTCGAGAGCAGCGGGGCCGCTTTTGTTTGGGCCTGCAGTTCTCGGAGAGGAAGGGTCGTCACCCCAAAAGGGGGACCCGCCATGTCCGACAGCATCCACATCTCGAAACTCCGTGACCTAGCCGAGGTGGCGCAATGAGCGCCCTCACCGTCTGGATGGACGGCGAGCTTCGCAGCAGTGCCACGCCCCAAGTCGGCCTGCTCGACCAGGCTCTGCACTACGGCAGCGGCGTGTTCGAGGGCATTCGCGCCTACGACACGCCTCAAGGGCCCGCGATCTTCCGCCTGCCCGAGCACATGGCCAGGTTCCAGAAGGGCGCCGCCTGCTTTGGCTTCGAGGCCGACCTCGACGCGATGACCGAGGCGATGGGCACGTTGCTGCACGCCAACGGGCTGCGCGACGCCTACCTCCGACCGATTGCCTGGCTCGGCGGAAACGGCCTGTCCCTCGATGTCGAGAACATGGAGCTGCGCCAAGCGGTCGCCGCCCTGCCCTGGACCTCGCACCTCGGTGAAGGCGCCAAGGAAAGCGGCCTGAAGCTGATGAGCTCGAGCTACATCCGCAACCCGGCCGGAGCCATGCCCTCGCTCAAGCTGTGCGGCGGCTACGTCAACTCGATTCTCGCCAAGCTCGAGGCGACCCGCGCTGGCTTTGACGAGGCGCTGTTCCTTGATGGCGACCGCATCTGCGAGGCCTCCGCCGAGAACGTCTTCTTCGTGAAGGACGGCCGGTTCGTCGCCGTCGAGCACCCGGACATGCTGCCGGGCATCACCCGCGACGCGCTGATCGCCATCACCGGCGCCGAGTCGCGTGCCGCCACCCGCCAGGAGCTGATGGACGCCGACGAGATCTTGCTCTGCGGCACCTCGGCCGAGGTCACCCCGGTCACTCGCTACGACGAC